>NZ_NPJH01000057.1 GCF_002251365.1 Prevotella sp. P3-122 | reverse complement strand
ATATAGCTATAACATCGTCGCGTCGCTGTTTGCAATGGTAATTCTTATCTCTAAACTCTTTTCATTTGGAAAGATAATAAGTGTGATCTATATGTTTGTGATAGTATTTTAACCAAAAATAGCATTTTTACATAAAAATATTTTGTTATTAGATTTATTTAGTATAAATTTGCAGCTGGATTAAAATTAGATTAATATTTTATTAAGAGAGAGAATTTATGAAAAAGAGACTAACTATGCTTTTGGTCGGCTTGTTCGCCTGTGTGGGCGTATCGCTGGCCCAGACGCAGGTTAAGGGTACAGTCGTCTCCTATGATGACGGACAGCCCGTAATCGGCGCCACAGTAAGAGTTGTCGGTACCAATGAAGGTACTGTAACTGACATGAACGGTAAGTTCAGCATTACCTGCCCCAAAGGCAAGAACACGCTTAGCATTGCATACGTGGGCATGGAACCTATCGAGGTTAGCGCACGTGCAAATATGCGCATCATGCTGAAAAGTGACGAAAAAAAACTTGACGAGATTGTGGTTGTGGCATACGGAACCCAAAAGAAGAGTTCGTTTACAGGTGCTGCATCAACAGTAAAAACAGAAAATCTCGAAAAGCTGCAAGTTTCAACTCTGTCAAAAGCTCTTGAAGGAGCTGTTGCAGGTGTTCAGATAACATCATCAAGTGGAACGCCTGGTTCTGACGCAAAAATCCGTATCCGTGGTATTGGCTCTATTTCGAGCAGTCAGGAGCCACTTATTGTAGTTGATGGTGTGCCATACGAAGGCAGCCTTAACTCCATTCCGACTATGGATATCGAGAATGTAACCGTTCTGAAAGACGCAGCAGCAAACTCCATGTATGGTGCACGTGGCTCAAACGGTGTAATTATGATTACCACAAAAGGAAGCAAGAGCGGCAAAGTGAAGATTAACTTTGACGGACGTATCGGCTTCAACACCCGTGGCGTACCTGCTTACGACATAATTACCAATCCGGGAGAGTACTACGAAATGATGTATGAATCTTACCGTAACTCTCTGCTCGGTTCCATGTCAAGGGTTGATGCCAATGCATACGCAGCAAAGAACCTTATCAGCAAGAACTTGAAGTACAATATCTACAAAGGAATTGCCGATGATCAGATTATTGATCCTCTGACAGGAAAACTCAACCCTAACGCCAAAGATTTAAAATGGAACGATGACTGGTCCAAAGACCCATTTGAGAATGGTCTGCGTCAGGAATACAATGTGAACATCCAAGGTGGTAGCGACTATACTCAGGCATACGCCTCATTAGGATATTTGTCTGACGAAGGCTACATGACTGGTTCAAAGTTTGAACGTATTTCTGCAAGGGTTAAAGTAGACCAGAAGATAAATGACAATGTCAAGATTGGTGGAAACATAGCTTATTCAAATACCGTTCGAAGCAAATTTGCTGATGATGAGGACACTAACTATTCCAATATATTCATGTTCTCACAGCTGATTGCTCCAATCTACCCTATCTACATGTATGATGCAGAAGGTAACAGGATAAAGGACGAAAACGGCAGAGACCGATACGATTTTGGTACAGAGAACCAGCGTCCTTATGCTTCCGAGCAAAACCCGCTGGCTGTTGCAAAGGAGAATATAAATGAGATTTCTCGCGACAATATCAGTTCTCGCGGATATTTCCAGTGGAATTTCCTTAATGACTTTAAGTTTACTGCAAACATCGCCTACGATGTATTCAACACCAACGAAAACTATTTTGCCACTCCAATTGGAGGTGACGCAGCCAGCGTTGGTGGACGTGCATACAAGTACAGTACCCGCTATGGTGCCCTCAATG
Organism: Prevotella sp. P3-122; assembly: GCF_002251365.1. GTDB lineage: Bacteria > Bacteroidota > Bacteroidia > Bacteroidales > Bacteroidaceae > Prevotella. Next base: position 7,937 of record NZ_NPJH01000057.1, on the reverse strand, counting down.
TCAACCAGCTTCTTGACTGGAACCATAATTTTGGAATGCATGGAGTACACATATTGCTTGGCCATGAAACTAAGAGTGACCAGGAAAAATACCTATATGCTCACATGACCGGTTTTGCAGACCCCAACAACAGCGAGTTCAGCAATGCCTCTACTTATCAGGATTTGGGCAGCTACACCAACGAATATGCCCTTGAGGGCTATTTCGCCAAAGGTGAATACGACTATCTTGACAGGTACTATTTCACTGCAAGCATACGCCGCGACGGTTCTTCCAAGTTCCATAAGGACAACCGTTGGGGTAGCTTCTGGGCTGTAGGCGCATCATGGCGTCTGTCAGAAGAGCCTTGGATGAAGAACATAGACTTTGTCAACAACCTAAAAGTTAAAATGAGCTATGGTACTCAGGGTAATGACAATATTCTTGACGGCAATGGCTACACTATTTGGAAAGCATATTCAGACCTATATGCCGTAAACCGTGTGAATAACCAAGCTGCATTTGAGAAAGTAATGCGTGGCAACCCCGACCTGACATGGGAGAAGAGCCAGAACTTCAATGCTGGATTTGAAGCAAGTCTTTTCGGCAGACTTAACGTAAACTTTGACTTCTTCATCAAGAAGACCAACGATATGATTTACGCCAGTCCTATCGCCATGTCAGAAGGTTCACCATCGTTTATCTATCGTAATGAGATGGACATGAAGAATACAGGTATTGAGCTTGAACTTAATGGTGACATCATAAAGAACAACACCATTAAATGGAACATGGCTCTAAACCTTACCCACTACAAGAACAAGCTGACAAAACTGCCAGCCTCCAAGCCAGCAAGCGAATATCCTGACGGCTATCAGGCTGGGTACTACTGGAGGAAGATTGGCGGTTCTCTCTATGACTGGTATCTTTATGAGTACGCAGGCGTAGACCCTGAAACAGGTTTACCCCAATACAACAAATACGTTGAGAATGAAGACGGAACAGAGACAAAGACCATTGTAAACACAGCATCGGAAGCATCTCTTCGTCAGACAGGAAAGTCGTCAATTCCTGACCTTACAGGTGGTATATCAACAACTGTAGAGGCATACGGATTCGACTTGTCTATTCAGACTGCATTCCAACTTGGTGGTTGGGTTCTGGATTCATACTATTCCGCATTGATGAACTCTGGCGACAAAGGAACAAACTTCCACAAAGACATGTTCAACCGATGGACGGAGAACAACACCAATACCAATATTCCAAAACTGAATTGGCAGGGTCAAGATGCATCTATTGATGGAGCGAGTGACTTCTTCCTCACCAAGGCTTCATACTTCAGCCTTCGCAACATCACTCTCGGCTATACCGTTCCAAATCATATCGTGAAACAACTGGGCATAGAAAGACTGCGCTTCTATATTACAGGTGACAACATCTGGTATTCATCAAAGCGCAAAGGTCTTGATACTCGCCAGAACTTCAGCGGTGCTACTGGTTACGTATACTCAGCTTTGAGCACATATTCGTTCGGTATTAATCTGTCATTCTAACAGAAACAAACAAATAAATTGACAAGAATATGAAAATAAGAAAATATATAGGAATCGGATTGGTTGCAACAGCCTTTCTAAGCTCTTGTAGCAGTGATTTCCTTGACACGGAATACACGTCAAATCTTGACCAAGAAGCAGCCATAAACGCAGGAAACAATGATCCTACAGCTTTCCTCAACGGAATGTGGTCATGGATGGTGAAATTCAACACTGACGGAGGTGAGTCACACGATGACTTCAGCTTTATGTCCGTACTGCATTCAACAGACATGATGAGCGAGGATATAGCTATGGCCGCATTCCACTGGTTCGGCTACGACTATGGTTTTGACAACAGAATGTACAACTATCGCCGCACACATGTGGACTGGAACACATTCTATTCGCTAATTGCCAAGGCTAATGAAATTATAGCCCTATATCCAGAAGGTGGCAATACAGACAAGGAGAAGGGCCTTATCGGACAGGCATACGCGGTTCGAGGCATGGCTTATTACTACCTTGTTCAGTTGTATCAGAATTGTGTGAAAGCTGATGGAACTATCAACAGCGACGCGCCTGCTGTGCCAATGAAGCTATTGGCCGTTGAAGGAGCTACAGAGGAGCAGATTGATGCTGCAATGGGTAGGAATACTGTTAAGGATTTGTTTAATCAAATAGAGTCTGACTACAGCAAAGCAATTGAGAATCTGCAAAACTACGCCCCAGAGAGCAAGAACGAGATAAGCCTTCAGGTTGCTCTGGGCCTTCAGGCACGCTACTATTTGCTCTCACAACAGTGGAGCAAAGCAGAAGCTTCGGCAAGGTCTGCACAGGTGGGATACACCATCATGGACGAGAAGGGGCTGCAAGACGGTTTCATGGATATAAGCAACAGCGAGTGGATGTGGGGATTTGACCATAATACAGAAACCCAAACCACCTATGCTTCTTTCTTCTCTATGATTTCGTCAATTGCACCAGGATATGCAGGACTTGGTTATAACACCAACCTGATTGACGCCCGCCTTTATGGTATGATGAACGATACAGATTTCAGAAAACAATATTGGTTCAATGGGCCCGATGGTAACAACAAGTACGATTCTTATGGTGCTACTCTTCCATACGCAAACACAAAGTTCGGTTCAGATGGCAACTGGACAATGGACTATGTTTATATGCGTGCAGCAGAAATGGTACTTATTGAAGCAGAGGCTCTTGCCCGTCAGGGAAAAAACACAGAAGCCGCAACTGCTTTAAAGAAACTTATGGCAAAGCGTGACCCATCATGGAACATGCCGTCTGTTAGCGCAGAAGATGTTGTTCTTCAACGCCGTATAGAACTTTGGGGCGAAGGCTTTGCATACTTTGACCTGAAGCGTCTGAACAAGGGTATCAACCGCAAATATGATGGAAACAACCACCTTGCAGGTTACGACATCATTGTTCCTGCCCAAGATCCGAAATGGACATACCAGATTCCATTGAAAGAGCTACAAGAAAACACTCATATCACAGATGCAGACCAAAACCCATAAAACATAAACATAATTATGAAACGTATTTATTTATCTATCATAGCTTGCTCTGCAATAATCCTCGGACTTTGTTGCAGCTGCAACGACACAATGGATGACAAGGATGAGGTTGAAAGCGGCTGGAGTCATCTTCCAAATCCTACAGCGACAGTATCCGTTACGGAAAGCACCTATTGTGACGCTTTGTTAAAAGTAACCATTAGTGAGCTTGACAATGTAATAGAGTATGGCGTTCAGTATTCTAAAGACAAAGATTTTGTCAATGGAAAATATGTAGCAGCCTCATCATCCGATGTAACAGAAACTGATATAAAAGTAACTGGTCTTGACGAAAAGACAACATATTACTTGCGCCCTTACGTCATTACCCGTTCCAACATCACCATCTTTGGTGAGCCATCAAGCCTAACAACCGCTGCTGCTCCAATATTTGCCCTTGAAGGTACATATACAGCAACTGATTTCAGCAGAGATGAAGACGGAAGTTTTGTAGATGGCGGCACTACTTACAAAGTAGAAATAGCTTTTGTTGCAGGTAGCAATACTGAAGTTAACATAATCAATCTCTGGGATGGTGGAGAGACTATTAGTGGTACTTACGATGCAGAAACAGGAATAATAACCGTTGGTCAAAATCAATTACTATATACAGACCCAACATATGGTGAGTGTTTCCTTAAGCCAGTAAACAATACCATTACCAACTATCAGCCTGAAATGAGTATGAAATTCGTATCATTGGGCGGTAGTTTGACGACAGGCTACTATTCAGTAGTATGCTCATTGGGCTCATTTGGATTCTTCTACACTACGATGACACATGATTAAACCATCTTCCTATATAGGAAAACAATAAGAATATGGTGCAGCCTCAACGCTTATGAGACTGCACTATTTCTTTTATGGATAGTATAGACTGTGACTGATAAAGATTAATCCTTTGGGATTAAGGCATTAAGGTCAATGTGAAAGTAACTTGTTGTAAATCTTACGTTTCATATTCAAAATACACCAAAACAAGATTATTTCACGTAATGTTTATACACCAAAACAAGATTATGGTACATAGCGTTTATACACCAAAACAAGATTATTGGTTGCAAAGATAGTGATATTGCCGTTTACCACCAAATTTCAGAAGCCCTTTTTTTGCCGTTTACCACCAAATATATTTCGTCAAAAAAACCATTATCCACTATATGCAGCTATTTGACTATCTGTAAAAGCAGTGGATGCTTGGTACCTCATGCCATTTGCGAGAATAAGCGCAAAAGTTTGGGCGATATTGATATATATATCGTATATTGCACGTGTAAACCAAGAAGAAGGAGAGGAGACTATGAAATATTATGGTGCAGCCCCTATTATTGAGGCTGCACCATATATTTTATTACCCGAATATCAATATCATAAGAGCGGAGTCATATATAGCGGTATGAATAAGGTTTTTCCTTCCACCCTCAGATCACCACTGTGGATGATGTATGGTGTATGCAGATAGGAGTCGAACTTTCTGCAGAATTTGTTTAGTGAAGAAGTGGTATATCTTTGAGTTGATTTCACTTCTACGGGACAAATGTTATGACGGTTTGTGACGCTTGCTTTTCTCACAAGAAAGTCTATCTCCATTGTTTCCTCACTGTTCTCCCTGTCGTTTTTGGAAAAATAATAAAGTTTCTTTCCAGAAGCTCTCAACATTTGCGCCACAAGGTTCTCCACCAGCATCCCCGAATTCATTTCGAGCTTGCCAAGTATAATTTTCTTATATACCTCTTGCATGCTACCGTCAGAATCGTCAAATGTATGCGAGACAAGTAACCCTGTATCAGCGAAATAGAGTTTGTAACGCGAATCATCACGATTGAGCTTAAGACCTATACTTGGTTCCGTTGCCGCATAGCATGTATTCACCACCCTGGCCTCATCAATCCAGAAGAATGCCTCGGCATAGTCTCTTGTTCTGGCACCTTTCTTCATCTGACCAATACGAAAGCGTTTTTCATGCTTCTGCAATTGTCCAGGAATCGCATCGAATATATTGGCTACCTTTGCGGCATCATTCCCTGCATATTGAAATATGTCATTGCGATAGAGCGACAGGATGTTGCGCTTCACATGATCAACTTCATCAAAGTCCTTGCTTCTGACGTATTCCTCCACAGCCTGTGGCATACCGCCGATAACCATATACATCCTCAACAGTTCCATCATTTTGCGATGTATTGCAGCTCCCATAGGCTTGCGTTCTTCAAGGCACTTGGCTGCCCAGGGCATAAGCATCTCTTCTCCCATAGCCCAGAGAAATTCCTCGAAGTCCATTGGGAACATGTCAATATGGTATTCTTCCGACGGAATGATTATGCCCTCGGTATTCTTTCTTATGCTGACTAAAGAACCTGTTTCTATATAATCGTATCTTCCGTCGGCTACCAGCCATTTTATGGCTTCTCTCGCCTTGGGATAACACTGAACTTCGTCGAAGATAATGAGTGACTGATGTTCATATAGCTTTATACCTGTCACCACCTGCAATCGCATGAAAAGACTGTCGGGAAAGGATAGGTCATGTTCGAAAATATCAATCATATCAGCAGTCATCTGACCGAAATTCACAAGTATATATGACTTGTATTCGTTCCGGCCGAATTCCTCAGCGATATAACTCTTGCCAACTCGACGTGCCCCATCAATCAACAAGGCTTCTTTTCTCGCCCTCTTTCGTTTCCATTCGAGTAACTTGTTGTAAATCTTACGTTTCATATTCAAAATACACCAAAACAAGATTATTGCACGTAATGTTTATACACCAAAACAAGATTATTGGTTGCAAAGATAGTGATATTGCCGTTTACCACCAAATTTCAGAAGCCCTTTTTTTGCCGTTTACCAACAAATATATTTCGTCAAAAAAACCATTATCCACTATATGCAGCTATTTGACTATCTGTAAAAGCAGTGGATGCTTGGTACCTCATGCCATATGCGAGAATAAGCGCAAAAGTTTGGGCGATACTGATATTTATCGTATTTTGCACATGTAAATCAAGAAGAAGGAGAGGAGACTATGAAATATTTGGTGCAGCCCCGAATGCCGAGGCTGCACCTTTTATAGCTATATTGATGTTTCCAAACATTAAATTTGTATAGTAATTAATGTTTGAAAACACTAAATCGATGTAATATTTGGTGTTTCCAAATATTATTTGTATCTTTACCCACGTAATATCTAATGCAACTGAAGATGAATGAATCAAGGATTGAGGAGATTATAAGGGTTTTCAATAGAAGACTGACGGCTACACCCACTGAATTTCATAGATACCTGTTCTATGAGATAGACTGGGAAGACAAACTTATTGGTATTAAGGGACCGCGAGGCTGTGGCAAGACAACTCTGTTGCTGCAACATATCAAACAGAGTTTCCATGGTCAAGAACTTGAGAAGGTGTTGTATGTCTCGCTCGACAATATATGGTTTGCAGACAATAAGATTCTTGACCTTGTGGATTTTCATTATAACCATGGCGGGACGCATATCTTCATAGATGAAATACATTACGAACCTAAATGGCAGACAATGCTGAAGAATATGTCGGATAATTATCCGGGGATGTACATCGTATATACGGGCTCTTCGATGCTTGAAATTGATGCCCATGAGGGAGATCTCTCGCGTAGGCAAGTGATGTATGAGATGAGGGGAATGTCGTTTAGGGAGTACTTGGAGTATGAGGGTGTAGTTAAACATGAAAGACTGACATTGGAGCAGTTAATGGACAATCATGTGGAAATAGCAATGGACATCTGTTCACGAACTAATGTGCTTGGGTGTTTCAACAAATATTTGCGCGAGGGATATTATCCGTTCTACAAGGCTGTCAGACAAGGGTTTGATTCAAGATTGTTGGCAACGGTGAACCAAGTGATTGAGAGTGACTATCCTCAGATTGACGATGTGACAGTTGCCACAATACGCAAGACGAAGAAAATGCTGATGGTTCTTTCGGAATGTGTTCCCCAGTTGCCGAATATGTCGCAGCTGTACCGTGAACTTGAAACCGACCGCAACAACGGGCTGAAGATGCTTAGGGCATTGGAGCGTGGCGGGCTACTTCTGCTACTTGGCAGTAAGGCAAAAAGCATCAACCAATTGTCGCGTCCCGACAAGATATACATCAACAATCCGACTCTGATGTATGCTCTTTCTCCACGTGCTGACATCGGAAGTGTGAGGGAAACTTTCTTCATGAACCAATTGTCGCAGTCTCACGAGCTGAGCTATCCCAAGGCTGGTGACTTCCTTGTTGACGGTAGATATTTGTTTGAAGTAGGAGGAAAGGGAAAAACTTTCAGTCAAATAAAAGATATTCCCGATAGTTATCTTGCAGTTGATGATACCGAAATAGGGCGTGGCGCGCGAATCCCGCTATGGTTGTTCGGTATGTTGTATTAATATCATACAAAATGTGCAGCCCCAATTGCCGAGGCTGCACATTTTATTATATAATGGAAATCCATTTAGCGTAATTACACAAACCGCTACTTCCTTTATTTCCTCCTCCTGCTGCTACCGATATCAAACAGCAAGGAGAATAGGGAGCTCCAATAAGTGCAGATAAGGCATTTACCAGCATTGCATCTACCACATCTACCACCCATCTACCACCACATCTACCACCACCTAAACAGTTAGAAAACAACACGTTATACAGTGCAGTGGTAGATGTGGTAGATAAAATAACCAAAAAACATAGGGGGAGACTGTCCGAAAACTATAGCCACGTAGGTTAGATTCGTTACCAGTCGTGTGATTTTGTTTGTTTTGTTATAGTTGTTTAACTCAGAATCGTCTTTATTCTCAAGTATTTTTCGTACCTTT
>NZ_NPJH01000056.1 GCF_002251365.1 Prevotella sp. P3-122 | reverse complement strand
GATATTGATGAACTTTTTGTTTTCTGACAATCATATTTTTTATGCGAACTTCTCATTGCAGATGTCTGCCTTTAACAGATATATTCAACAAGAAGTTCGCATAAAATGGAAGTTCGCATAACACACCTTATGCGAATGTTCTCATAAGGTGTGAGAGGTCGGTAAACGTGAAAGTAGGAGATAAACGCCTACAATTAGCGTTTACCTCCTACTCGATTGATTATCTTCATAGCTGATCATTTTATTCATATACGTTCTTCTTCGCGCGCGTAACAATTTTACAATTTACTGTCATCTGTCACCATTGATATTTAAATTGTTTATTATCAATGCGTTATCATGGTGACAGATGGGTGACAGACGATTTTTGCTGTCACCGACATCGACATCAAAAAACGCTTACCCGACATCGATATCAAAAAGCGCTGTTTTTGTGCGGTCTCAGCCCTGTTTCCAAATCGTCTGTCACCATCACGAAAAAGTAAATTGCTGATAGCCAGCGTGTTGTCAATAGACGGTGACAGTAACAGATGTTTTGCAACTTTTTTTTATCAAGGTAATCCAACTTCCGTTAGTTCAAATAGATTGTGGTTCAGGGCGTGCCTCGCAACCTTGAGCACCAGCAACATCCACTTGCGAAACTCTTAAATTAAGGTAATAAAACGCCGTTTTCCCAATCATAAAACGGCGGTTTTCCCATCATAAAACGGCGTTTTACGAGCGAAAAACAGCAGTTTTCAAGACAGAAAACGGCGTTTTTCTAACCATAAAATGTAAGGGCATAAGAGTTTTTCGGCCAGCGACCGTTGGTCTGGGGCGTAACACCACTTCTGAAACACAATCTATTTGAACGTAACTACCCGGTCTTCTGAGATAGGTGGCAACGGATTCCTATCTCCGAATATCGCCATCAGATAATATGTTTTCCACAAACTCTTTTGGCAGGATGATGTTCTCCACACAGATGGCATCCTTAAACAAGGGCGCAATCTCCTCATTACGAAATCCAGCTATGCCACATCCTATTCGGGTGACGAGGAACGTGAGCTCCTTATGCTCTTTGGAAAAGAGGATAAAGTCATCCACGTACGGCTTGACGGTGTCAACACCGCCCTGCATGGTTGGAATTGCGTATGTCCGGCCATGAAGGCCAACACCCTCGCCCCACACAGCACCAAACCGCCTGTAAGCTAACCATGCCGCACCGCCTCCATGTGCGCCTGCCAGATTGCTGCCAAAGACAAATATCTCGTTCTCTCTCAACTCCGAAATCCTTTCGGAGGTATATTCCCTGTCGTACATAATCTTTTAAATTTTGTTACAAATATAAACCTTTTATTTATAATAACCAAGCAGTTTTGCCTTAAAAAAGCCACAGCAACATGCAAAAAGTGTAATATGTTGGATTTCATCCTTCGTTTTCTCGCCATGGCAATGATTGAGCAAGCTCATCATTGCTCATCTGGCTTAACGAAAACGTTGGATTTCATCCTTCGTTTTCTCGCCATGGCAATGATTGATCAAGCTCATCATTGCTCATCTGGCTTAACGAAAACGTTGGATTTCTTTTCGTGTCCAATAGTTGATTTCTTGTCATGGCCTGGATAAATAACACAATTGTCTGGCAAAAGATGTGTTAGGAACTTCAAGCTTTTTGTCAGCTCGTCATAAGACCCAAAAGGCAAGTCGCTTCTGCCTATACCCAAGCGAAACAATGTGTCACCGGTAAATGCCAAGCATTCTTTCTCGCAATAATATACAACACAGCCTGGAGAATGTCCTGGGGTATGTAATGTAACCAGATTATGGCTGCCGAAGGATATTATCTCAAAATCCTTTAGATAGTGTTTGGGTTTTACAATGTTGTACCGAAAGCCTCCTGCACCATAGATTTCCTCAATTCTCATCTCGACTCTCTCCATCAATGTCTCCTCGGCGTGATGAACTTCGGGTAACAGTCCAAACTCATCATGAATTTGGTCACATGACAACAGATGGTCATAATGCCCATGTGTCAGCAAGCACCTTACAGGTTTCAATTGCTCATCATGTAAGTATTGCTGTAACATCTTTCTCTCATAAGCCTTTTCTGCACAAGGATCAATGATTACACATTCATTGGTCTCGTCACTAACCACATAGCAGTTTGCCCGTGCTGCATTAAAGCAAAATCTCTTTACGTTGATCATTTTACCAATAAGTTTCTATACGTTTTCGATATAATCATCATATCTATATTCAATCACCTTAGGTGAATAGCCTCGTTCATGTATGTCATTGCCATACATGTCAATATTGTGTTTAACACCAAGCGTGTCAGTAAATGAGCATACATGTAGTTTGCCATGTCCATACTCTTCATCACGAAACACGAAATCTGTACCCCGCGCTATTATTTCTGTCTTGCTAAATAGGGTGTTGTATTTCTCTCCCATAAGCATATACATCTCTTCATGTTTTACGGAGTATTCCACATCTTTTTCGTAGCAGCGTGGTATATGCCTTAACGTGTCTACCCTATAGCCATTCTCTAAGCATTTGCCAAAAGGGTGGAAGGCTGTTACCAACCTTATTTGATGGCCATCGTTAATTGCGCGCAAGCCAGTATCAAGTTTTATCGCAGTTGTGATAAATGCGATATATCCGATACCGATAAAGTATATTATCCATCCGTCTTTGTCGTCTGTTATGCTATCTGGAAGCATATAGAAAAATAGAGCCAAGAGCCAGAAGGCAGGCATAATTAACACGGTGTAATAATGCTCACAGTAAAGACTGTAGCCAATTATTAGAGCGGCTACTGATATCTTTATGATAAAAACTATTATCTTCATACAGGAAAGCTTTATTTATGGTTATTAAATTTCGAAGATAAGAAGATTGTCTTGTTTCAGGCCTTTATTCTCTTAAGGGGGGCTATTAATTCCCACCTTAACTTAGTGATGATAATTCATATCAAGTTATTTTTTATCGTCTCTTAAATTCAGCCTGTGCTGCGCTATCCAGTCAATGATGCCTCTGGCAATGGAAACGTGGGCACTCAGGGTTTGGCTTCCTTTCATTACAATGTTCACGCTAATTGTATACCCGGGAATGAAACCACAAAACATGGTGCAGCGGTAACCAATATTGTTTGCTTGCGAAACATTTGTTATGCCAGACACTGAGACATATTCTGAAGCTACATTCCTTAGTGTCCCACACTCAACTTCTGCCCTCATCGCGTTTTTTAATGAGTCAATATTGCGCCTTAGAGCCATTTGCTCATATATTGCTTTGGTAGAATCTGACTCGTAAAACCGTGGCATCATCATTCTGCCATCGTTGGCTATCCCCTGCATCCATATGGTCATTTGCAATGGGGTGATTCTGTCCCGATAACCTAAAATCCCTATGGGGTCCCATGGAGTATTCTCATAATCGTTGCAGAACTCCTCGTATGTCCTTTCATCATCTTTGTCTCCCAGGTCAATTCCTGTTTTGCCGAGATAATATGCCAGAGTCCCCATAGATCTTGCAAAATGTGCCTCGCATGCTTTTAGAATGACTATGTCAGAGCAATTCATGGCCCTGTCTAACCTGATATCTCCCCAGCCGTCAATCGGTCTGTTGTAGTCTTTTATGGTGCAACCGGCCTGCTTGTCAGTAAATACTCCTGAAGTATGGTAACTCTCACCAGAGGAAGCTCCACACTCAAGAAGTGCGAGAAATAGGACTGCTCTTGAATTCCCTGCTGCCACATAATGCTTGTAGTCATCATCTTGTTCCCATCCCTGGCTTGTGCGGGTGAGATTGATATTTGACCTTACAATCCCACTCTCGGTTTCCATCACGACTACAGACGCAAACGAAACGTCAGTCTCTATTGGTTTGACAACTTCCATAATTATATTCTTTGACACGTTCTGCAACGTTGTGTCTTGAAGGGGTTGTGCATGGATATTCATAGCCACGAGCACAATAAGTAGTGTAATAAAGTTTCTCATATCATTCTTTTTTCTAACTGTTATTGTTTTTGTTGTGATAACACCTTATAGTTATACATTCTGGCATCTCTACATATATGGTTCTATAGCTTCAGCCCAATTTTCAGGAAATGTAGATGGATAAAGACTGACGGCCTTTGATGCAGCAGCTTTTGCCTCTTCTGTCTTCCCTTGCATGCCAAGATTTAACGAATAAAGCCAATACATATATGAAAGTGTCTCGTCGAAAACGCCAGGTTCCTGTTTCCAGTACTTAATGGCCTTTGCAATTAGTATCTCGGCCTGGTGGTCTTGTTTCGTTGCCCCCCAATACGAATATACCAAAGCCAGACCGTCAAGGTCGTTTGCAGCTTTCATGAGCCTAACGGCCTGCTGCCAGAGCTCATCCGATTTGTCTTGCATGCCACATGTCTCCAGCACATCTGCATAGTTGCGTAACGCAACGGCGATGTCTTTTGTCGTTGCATATAGCATATACTCAGCTTGCATTGCTTCTTCGAAGAAATCGACGGCATAATAATATAGCTCATACGCTATAGCCCATTCGGTAATTGCCATTGACACCTCAAACCTGCAAGAAGCATCAGCTCTGTTTATAAGTTCTTTCCATTGCTTTATGCCTTTTTCTATGTTTCCTTTTAGTATTGTAATCCGGGCCAGATTGACAGACAGCAACAGGCGGTCTTTTAAATTGGTCGTGTTGTTGATCTCGTTAAGAATATGTTTTCTGGCATCATGATATTTCCCTCTTCCCAAATCAATTTCAAAACCAAGCAACGAGATGCTTCTTGCATACTCTTTGCCAATAACACAATCGGGAACCGTGCCCCCCTCAAAGACGGGACTTAGGGCATCAACCAATGCCTTGTCAGGGCTTATTTCGCCAATGAAGATTTGACGAGCTTTTTCAAGATGAGTTGCGCATTTGTCATAATCTCTACGTGTCAGGCATGTTGATGTCTCACTGATAGCCTTGTAAAAGCGAACACCTGGAGCAAATGTGGCATCATTCGTATGAAGCGGTTGCATTAGAGCTTCATAAATGTCCGCTGTGCAAAAGCACCCTCTTTCATGGCTCGACTCAATAATAGCAGAGTACAATGCTGATATGTCAGCAGCGGAGTAGCCATAATTGAAGTGGTTGTAATTGACATAGTCACGATATGCTTCAATACTCTTTCTGGATAGGCCGGCATGCGCATATATGAGATAACGGATTATGGATATCGTGCTTAATTCCGGAGAATAATTGGAATATAATTTTAAGCACATTAACTCCGCTTTTTCGAGATACTCATTGGCGGTAGACGGATTGTCTATGGCTAACAATGACTCAATCTCGAAAAACATTATCCGTAAAGGATGAATCTCTGGTATGTCTCTCTTCTTAATAAGTCTTTTGCCCTCCCGAAACCATCGGATGCAACTCCCCCTTATACCACAAAAACCGCAGAGAAGTGACAAGTACAAACAGATACGAATGTTTTTGTCAGTGGAGTTTTCTTGCATGTTGTTTAAATATGCGTTGTAAGCATAATGGAAAGCCATAGCTGTGAGACCTAAGTCGTTATTCATTTTTGAGCGGGATATAAGTAACTCGTTATCATTCGTCGATGACAGTTCTGCCGCATTAAAGAAGGCAATGGCTTCATCGTATCTGAAAATATTGGCATACAATGTTCCTAATGGTCTATAGAAACTTATGTCACCCGTAATTCTCATGCAGAATGACAACAGCTTGTAGTCTATACGTTCTTCCAAACGAGTTACGGGACGTCTCTTGTTATTGGGGAAAGACAGCTCGACATTTGAGGCAAAATGCAGAACACTCTTCATGAAAAGCTTGACGAACGGGTCATCCTTTCCAATAACATTATCCCATTTCTCCATGATATATCCCAACAGCAGTCTGGCTGCAACAAAATACTGCTGTCTGGAAGCATAATCGTCTAAGGGCTCTATTGATAAATAGCCATCAAGATTTGATAACAGGCACATCAGGTAGTTCACTCTTAATGTGCGCTTGTCCAATATTGCGCAAGATACCCCCGTGTCACAATATATCCTGTTGTGATCGAGAAATAGCCAATTCCTTCTGTCAAGAGAAGATATCATGTCGCATAATACATGAGGGTCGTCTGGCTTATGGAGATTACACAGAGCAGCAATCTCCAATCCTTCCATGCATATAACAGAGGCTATAGTCATCAACCGCTTTTCCTCCTCTGTCAATGTCTCTGCAAACATCTTCCGGATATACTCTTTGTTCATATCGTTATATTATTACGTTTATACAAGTTGCTTTATAAATCATGTTTATATATAGTTAATTGCAGGTAACGTTACCATTGCCCCCTTTCCTTTCAGGAATGTAAAAGGTCTTAGTCGGTATCGCCGAAGACATATCCTATCCTCAAACCGAAAGACGGCGCGTGCTCAAACTCGCCAAAACGCATGTATTCCCCACCTTTTGACGATACGCTTTTCCCTTCAATTCTCTGTTTCATGGGACGGTAAAAAACGCCAATAGAGAAGCCATATAACACCAAATCAGCAGATATCTTTATCGAGAAAGAGCCGCTCTTGATATCAGGGTCAAACCATGCTGCAGATGTTGAGTAGCCAATAAATGGATTGATCATTAATCCTGTTGTACTGTCAAAACCGTCAAAGGGAATAAAGAAAGACGGACCCATATATATGTCCCAGATAAACTTGCTATCATTGAACCACTCAATTTTTTCTGTGTTTATCCAACGGAAATTCGCAGAAAGTCCGAAGCCTGCAATCCCGTCATCGCCAGAGCCTCTGAATCCTAACTCCACTTCAGGACAGAAACTGCTTTTCACTGACATTCCGTCCTGCTTAAGTTTCTGACTTATTGTGCTTCCGAAATGAGCCCACCCGTCAAATCTTTGTGATTTTCCTTGTGCAGAGCACATTAGAAGTAACGATAATATTACTATTCTACTGGCAATAAATAAATTAGTCTTTTTCATTGTTCCTTTTCTTTTAAGATTTGTTATTGTAATGATAATATTTGCGGAATCTGTCGTCATTGCATTTTTGTTATTGCGCCAATGATGTTTTCCACGACGCTCACCGTCTGTGCATCTCCTCAACACAACACCATTCGTAGAGGCTATGCCCGTTCTGTTGTCCGGAATAAAGGCATGGACCGCCAGGAATCATGCCAGGAATGCCTGCTGTATGCAATGTCCTATTTATGGAGAGTTTGCTCGCTTGGTGTCACCTGCACAAACGGGATAGCACGGCATGTCTTTACTGTCGCGCTGTCAAGATATTGGTGGAGGGTATCATTCCTCTGCCCTTCCGTCATGGGAAATGACAATGGGGCAGGGTCATCTATGGACTGGCTTTCTGTTGTGGCATAAGAGAGGAAACGCTTTTTCATCTTGTCTGTACGTTGGGCGACATCATTGGCCGACAAAGTCAGTTTTAAAAGCGAACGAAGACTCGGCGCAGACAGGGCTTTAACCTTGTCAATATTTTGTGGACGAATTGCCCCAACAGGTTTTATGCTTTCACCTTGACATACCTGAGGAATGTTCAGGATACCTTGTATGGTTCCTCTAACAATAGTATACTTTGCTGCATTCTTTGCTGTATTCTCAGCAATCTTTACGCCTGCTGTGAGTATTCTACCCTGTGCGTCAGCATGTGCGGCAACAAGACTAAAGACTATAAACATCACTGCTGATATAAAACCAGACTTCAAGAAAAAATAAGTTTTCATAATCAATATGTTTTATTGGTTTAACATGATTTTACCAGTAATTCCTGGTTTACGACTGCAAAATTATATCATATACAATTACGTTATCCCGTTTTTTGAAATAATGTTAAAAAAAAAGGAAAATGCAACGTTGCATTTTCCTTTTGCCATATAAAATGTATCGTTTGATCTATTCATTTAGCTGTCTTCTGTCATCACTTACCATGTCTTTTAGTTCCAGAATAAGACCTGCAATACTGGTTTCGTTGTTCTGTGCATATTCTATAACTATACTGGTTTTCTTTTCTGACTCTAACAGAGTTACCAAATCGCGCTTGACACGTCTCAAGCTTTGCTCGTTTACTTCAAACAAGTTGCGGAAGCGACTTACTGGAATATTTGTTCCCGTCATCAGTAATGCGAGAAGGTTTGCTTGCATAAACTGACCTCCGTTGCTTTCTTTAATGCTTATTCCTAATTTCTTAAGAAAAGTCATTTCTGAACCGCTGGCAAATATCTTATACAATTCATCAATGTTCTTTATGATGTTGGATGATATTTCTTTTAGAGCCCCTAACAGTTTCTTTCCCTCATCTTCATCTTTTTTTCTAAAAGCTTCGCCTTTTTTGGCATACTCACCTTCCTTTTCCCGATTTTCTATTTCTTTTATTTTCTTCTCATATGTAGTGTTGGCTTCGTCGTATTTTGGTAAAAGATTACGGATTTCCCACAAAACAAGGAATATTGATAGTTGCCTGTCTATAATAAAGATGAGTTTCATGAGTTCTGTCATGTCATCAGCAGCATCTATTCTGTTTTTAATATCCAGATAATTATCTTTTATGAGTCCGAGTGTTGTGTGAAACATTGATTTCTCAAAGAAATCACTTTGAGCAGTACCACATTCCTTTATCTTTTTATCTATATATTCCTTTATATTGTCTTTTGAAGATTTGTCATTTATCTTTCTCGACAGTTTCTCAATATTAGCTATTTTCTTGTCTGGTGAGGCTGCTGAATGCAGGATTTTGGAGATTTCATCTGTCACCTCGGGAATCAATGGCAGTTTGGAAAACAATGACTTATAAGAAGACAGAATGCTCAGCGTTGATGTTGCTCCTGACAGCCATTGGGAGTTTTCCTTAATCTGATTGCTTAAAGACGACAAAGTATGGTTCTTTATGGCTTTATTTGTTTTGTCTATCTGGTTTGCGGCATTATCCAGACCACTTTTCTTTATCTCCCTAATTTGTTCTTGGAGAATTTGTATTAGCATGGATGGAACCTTGCCCGTTAGTTTCATTATTCTAAGACTGATATTACGCAATTGGGCCAATGCTATTTTCTTTCCAGAGATATCAACGCTCTCTACCTCCGAAATCAATCCGTCAAGCTCCGTGGTGGTTCCTGTGTCAAGATGCTCGCGCACGGAATTCAACTCGTTAAGGCGTAGGACCAGTCCGTCCTTGAACGTCCGAACAGCATGGCGGCTCATCTTATATCGGTCGTGCCACCACAGGCCGATTATTATTGATACAATTATAATTGTAAAAATCAATATGTTTGTTCTGGAAAAGTAATCTTGGTCATTGAACTTAACCCTATAATAAGTTCCCGCGGTTTCAATGCTGTTTTCTTTAGACAGGTCGGTAGAGAAAACATAGACTCCATTACTTGATCCAGCAATAACCTTGTTGTCAAACACAAGGCATGCCATGGGGTTAAACTGAATGTCAATAAAATATCTTTTCAGGCTATCGCATAGGTTCGTTATTCCGAAACTTGGAATGCCATAGACATGAGTTGAGTCCAGCACTAATAAGCGATTATATCCGGATAGCTCCGCTTCCTTTGTGAAAGACGAGTCGTTGTTAATGATAAAATATCCACGATTGGTAAGGATGTGCTTAACGTTTTGCAATGAATCAATCCCCATGTCACGTATGAATGTATACGGGGCGGAACCTTTAAGTGTCCTTGTGAAGGAATTGTTTTTTCCAAAGAACACACCGTCATTCAGGGTGCAAAACAGCAGCTGGTCTCCATTTGATGCAAATTTAGTAATAAAAGGATCCTTAATCGGTTCTTTGGTCGTTGGGTCTGCAAGCGGGATATTTTTGTTGATGTTGTTGATATTTCTGAAACCATCTCGAACGCCAACATATACATTTTCTGCGTCTTTCCCAATTGCTGTTACCTCAAATTTTGATTTGGGGTTTTGCCTGATAATATGGTCCCACGAGAGAATTGAATTCAAGAAATAGTTGGAATAAAGCTTGGCTTTATATATTTCATGGTTGGCGTCAACATAATAAAGAGTGTCATTAAGGACCTCCATAAAACTGATATCCTTTACTCCTTTAGGAATATCCTTAAATTGAGTTGCTTCAGTTTCACCTTTCTTTTGGCGATAAACCTTCGTGCCAATAAGGTAATAGATGTTGTCATCGTCGGTACATGCTAATCTCACATTGCCGTCGGAATTAAACACATCCTGATGATGGCCAACTCGCGAAACAGAATGAAGAGTCACAAGTAGAGACCGCCTGTTCGATAGGTCATTTTCTATTATGTTTCTACATTTTGTCCGTATGGATTTCTGTGAAGGAACAACCATAAACTTATCAGGATTCTTTAAATCCTTATCTTTTACGAGCTGTATGTAATGGTTGCTTATGAAATAGTTTGTGCCTTCCGTCTTGTCATAATAGTAAATTTGGGCTGGGAGTTTAAGAGCATAAGACTCTTTTGGCTTTCCATCGATGTCTGTAACTAATAAGGAGTCTCCAACTAAAGAATAGATGGAATCATCA
The DNA here is from genome assembly GCF_002251365.1 of Prevotella sp. P3-122. Lineage (GTDB taxonomy): Bacteria > Bacteroidota > Bacteroidia > Bacteroidales > Bacteroidaceae > Prevotella. The sequence goes on along the minus strand of NZ_NPJH01000056.1, from coordinate 36,076 downwards.
TGAATGGCAACGTTGTGAGTTTTTTGTAAAAACAGCTTTTCTACGTTGTTGCTCGCAAGATTGACACGCAGCAATCCTGAGTCACTGGCGCAAAACAAGTATTGGTTTTTATATGGCTGGATACTTCTTGTGCCAACGGGGCTAATATTCTCGGGGGCATCTTTATATCTGCTGGGGAATAATATCGTGAGAGTACTGTCATTAACATCAGTTTCTTTAGGTACATAGTACAGTCCATGGCTGGTCGCTACATATACTATTGAGTTATGGACAGAAATGTCATATGCAGAATATTGGGTCTTTTTGGATTTCAGCGGAATATAAAAACGACCATGTCTTTTCTTTACGCATAGGGAGTCGCCTTTTAGGTCGCAACAGAAAAGTCCCATGTTTCTGGTCCCTATCCAATAATTACCTGCTGAATCTCTAACAACCTTATAAATACGGTCAAAGGCAGTTGTGATTTTTTCAAGGTGCTGATTCTCTGAGTTGTAAATGTATACAATGCCGTCCTCCGTGCCGATATAAAAGATGTTGTCTTTTAAATGGTCCTTGGATATGGAGGCCAACGTCTCCTCAAAGAAAACCTCAGATTCATTCAAAGACATAGAACGTTTTTCTTCGGAACAGCCGATAAGGAAAAGGCCAAGAAGCATCAAGAATGTATATCTCATAATGGTTGTTGGTGGAATAGTTGAAATGGGAATCATGGTATGAAATTGCAAGTTGTTGTTCGTTTTGGGTTTATATGCCACAAAAATACAAAAAATTAATGAATTGGTGTTTGTTTTTCTCACAAAAATGATTGTTCCCTCAAATGTATGTGGAGTAAAACATGTGGTTTGCGATGGAAAAATAGATTTTCCCTTGGTTACAGAGGCAAAAATTCAATTATTTTATGTAAGTTTGCAATCGGATTACTATGGTGTCCGACTGTTGCCATTGGCACATGACCGGACCTTTGTGATGACAGACGGACACGGAAGGAGAAAAGTGGAGTATATGGATGGGATGCGGAAAACAAAGGTGACAATGGTGCAATATGACATTGCCTGGCGTATGGTGGCAGAGAACAGGAATAGGATAGAAAGCCTTGTCGCCGCCCTGCCAGCCAGCGATGTAATAGTGCTTCCAGAGATGTTTACAACAGGATTTGTCGCTGAGCCTAATGGCGTTGCCGAGAAGGCTGACGACAGCGAGACTGTCAGATGGATGGCACGGATGGCACAATACCGTGACTGCGCAGTGGCCGGAAGCATAGTTGTGAGGACTGATGAGGGCTTCCGCAACAGGTTGTATTTTGTTACCCCCGACGGTGTGAGCTATTATGACAAGCACCACCTTTTCGGCTACGGAGGCGAGAACAGACACTTTGTCGCCGGACAACATAGGCTGGTTGTGGAGTGGAGGGGAGTGAGATGGATGCCCGTGATATGTTATGACCTGCGCTTCCCCACATGGTGCCGCAACCGTGAGGACTATGACGTGATGATTTGCGTGGCCAGCTGGCCACAGGGACGCATACAAGTGTGGCGCACATTGCTTGCTGCAAGGGCTATAGAGAACCAGTGCTTTACTGTTGGTGTCAACAGGGTCGGCGACGACCCTACGGGACATTACAGTGGAGGCTCAATGGTGGCTGACCCGTGGGGAAGGTGTGTCGCCGAATGTAAGGACGAGTGCCAGGAGGCCGTGACCTACGGACTGAACATCAGTGGCATGAGGACGTTTAGGGAAAAATTCCCTGTCTTGAGGGATAGGGATGGTATGTTAACGAGTTGACAAGTTAACTATCAACTTGTCAGCTCGTCAACAAAATTAAAACAAATTATTGGATGAAATCGCTAAGAGAACTATACAGGATTGGCAAGGGCCCATCGAGCAGCCATACGATGGGACCGCACAAAGCGGCAACGATATTTGCCGGACGCAATAGTGGCGCGGCCAGCTTTGAAGTAACCCTTTATGGAAGCCTTGCCGCAACAGGCAAGGGGCACCTTACCGACAAGGCCATTGAGGAGGTGCTGGCTCCTTTGGCTCCCACTACGATAGTGTGGAAGCCGGAAACCACGTTGGAATACCATCCCAATGGAATGATGTTCCGAGCCTTTGGCAATGATGGAACCATGACAGACGAGTGGACGGTGTTCAGTATTGGAGGCGGTGCCTTGTCCGAAGGAAAAGAGGACAGCGAGCTGGCTACCCCAGAGGTGTACGGCATGAACACGTTGAAGGAGATTATGCAGTGGTGTCTTGACAACGGACGGGGCTATTGGGAGTATGTTGAGGAATGTGAGGGACCGGAGATATGGGACTTCCTTCAGACGGTATGGGAGGCCATGCAGCAGTCTGTGGAGAATGGCCTTGAGCATGAGGGCGTGCTGCCCGGCCCGCTGCATCTGCCCCGCAAGGCTGCGAACTATTATATAAAGACCAAGAGTTTCAGAACCTCGCTGCAGAGCCGTGGTCTGGTGTTCTCCTATGCCTTGGCCGTAAGCGAGGAGAATGCTGCTGGCGGAACCATCGTCACTGCTCCCACCTGCGGCTCGTGCGGTGTCGTGCCAAGTGTGCTGTACCATCTGTCGCATGGCCACGACTTTAGCGACAAGCGCATCTGTCATGCTCTTGCCACAGCGGGATTGTTCGGCAACGTAGTGAAACACAATGCGTCGATAAGCGGAGCCGAGGTGGGATGCCAGGGAGAGGTCGGAGTGGCCTGCGCCATGGCTTCTGCCGCTGCATGCCAGCTCTTCGGCGGTGGACCGTTGCAGATAGAGTATGCTGCCGAGATGGGATTAGAGCACCATCTTGGCATGACCTGCGACCCCGTATGCGGACTGGTGCAGATACCTTGTATCGAGAGAAACGCCTTCGCCGCCGCCCGCTCCCTTGACGCAGAGCTTTATGCCACGTTCTCTGACGGACAGCATCAGGTGTCGTTCGACAGGGTAGTGAGGGTGATGAAGCAGACGGGGCACGACTTGCCGTCGCTGTATAAGGAGACGAGTGGGGGAGGCCTGGCAAGGATTTAGGAGGTCGAAGGGCTAAGGTCAAAGGACTAAGGACTAAGGTCAAAGGTCAAAGGACTAAGGTCTAAGGATAAGGACTAAGGGCAGAAGGTCTAAGGACAAAGTACTCTCGAACCCCTCAAGCCCCTCGAACCCCTCGAACCCTTCAAACCCCTCAAACCTCTTCGACCTTAGCCCTTTAGACATCAGACAACAATAACTCATATGGAAGGACTGAAAGACTTTAAGGACATGCTTGCGAGGCTGGAGTGCCGCAACAGGCGATGGCGCATAGGACTGGTATGCGCTGAGGACGAGTCGTCAAGAATGGCTGTCGAATGGGCTTTGCAGCGTAAGTTTGTCAACGTCGTGTTTATTGGTGGTACGGAGATAGTGCTTGCTGACAAAAGGTTTGACAGATACCGCAGTCATATTTCCGTGGTTAGGGCAGAGTCGAGGGATGAGGCTGCCTGCACTGCCGTGCGCATGGCACGAGAGGGGACTGTCGACATCCTGATGAAGGGACTCATCAATACCGACAACTTGCTACGCGCCGTGCTCAACAAGGAGCATGGACTGCTGTGCAAGGGAGCCGTTATGACTCATGTGGCCCTGGCCAGGATGCCGTCATACCACAAGATGCTGTTCTTCACCGACTCTGCTGTCATACCCTATCCCAACAGGGAACAGAGGGTGGAGCAGGTGCGGACCATCGTGAGGATATGCAGGCAGACGGGCATCAGCAGACCGAAAGTAGCACTCGTCCATTGCACCGAGAAAGTGAACGGAAAGATATTCCCGCTTACGGAGGATTATGTGGAGGTAATCAGAATGGCCAAAGAAGGTGCTTTTGGCGACTGCGTGGTCGACGGGCCAATGGACGTGAAGAGCGCATGCTCAGCAGACGCCATGAGGATAAAGAACATAAAGTCACCCATCAATGGTGATGCCGACGCACTGGTGATGCCCGACATAGAGGCCGGCAACTGTTTCTATAAGACCATTACGCTGTTCTCGCAGGCAGACACCGCTGGCGTGCTTGCAGGTACCAAGGTGCCCGTGGTATTGCCGTCGAGAGGTGACGATGCCATGAGCAAGTTCTTTAGCCTTGCCCTGGCAGCATGGTGTTGTTATGGGGAGGAATAGTGTGTGGCCAGATGTCACCCACTGTATAAGGGTATAAAATAACTTCCGAAAGTTGAGTAAATCTAATAGCTGAATGGTGTGGTTAAGAAATGTTACAAAAAGTTTTTTCTTATAGAAAAGCTTGGCTTTGCCAAACTTAATATATAACTTTGCATCGTGTTTTTCATGGTATTAGATTATTAAGGTTTAAACGGAGGATGGTTGTCGTGAGACAACCATCCTTTTATGTGTACGTCCCTCATCAGGAGATTCACCCGATAAACATATGGGAAGATTTGGGGGGCAGTAGAAAACTCCTGTGGCTAAAGTAACCCGTATGGAGGGTCTTTCCTCCCTATTCTCTTATCCAGAATTATTATTGTCCGCTACAACTCAAAATAGCGATAATATATTATCGTTAATGCAGGAAAAACAGGAAGTTTTGATTAAGAAACCATGAATAAAGCTAAAAATAAATGATGGTTTCGCTACATCATCGGATAATTTTGTATTTTTGCGGTAAGAAACAGAGTAACACAATTATATATGTAAATATGCCACAAGAACAATCTCAAATAAGAGAGCGACAGAAAACCGATATGAGGGAACCGCGTCGCTACAAGGTGTTGATACACAATGATGACTTTACGACAATGGATTTCGTTGTGAAGGTGTTGAGGGAGGTCTTTTACTTAAGTGATGAAAATGCACAGGCATTGATGTTGCAGGTACATCATTCAGGCAAGGCCGTGGTGGGAATATATACCTATGACATAGCTGTTTCCAAGGCACAGAAGGCTACAAATATGGCCCGCGAGAACGGTTTCCCGTTGCGGCTCACCGTTGAACCTGAAGACAATTAACAGTATGGCAGAAATAAGGCAAACAGAAAGAGCGTCACGTGTTCTGAACAATGCGCTGGAATGCTGTAAAAGCTATAGACATGAGTTTGTCATGCCTGAGCACTTGCTTTCGGTATTGATAGAGGATGATAACTTCTATGCCGCATTGAATATATTTTATAGTCCACAGACACTGGCTGAGCGTGTTGAGGAGTTCCTGAGACAAGTAGACCCAGTTCCGGAGGGCATTGAATACGGGCCGGAGGTGTCTGCCCAGATGGGGATGGTGATAGAAAGCGCAGTGCAGGATGTGGCCCTAAGCAGTTCGGAATATATAGATACTCCTCACTTGGTTAGGGGAATCCTGAAACTCGAGGATTCATGGGCGGCATATCTCCTGAAGGATTGTCTGTATGGTAAGGAGACAAACTTTATGAGTCAGCTGATAAACTGCTGTGACTTCGAAGACAAGCTTCATGATGATGCTGAGGGGAATGAGGGAAAAGCCGCATGGAGGAGGCTGGTCACATGTATGAACGAGCATTACACGAGGTACAATCCTCTTGTAGGAAGAGAACGTGAGCTAAAACGTACTATGCAGGTGCTATGTCGTCGTGATAAGAACAATCCGCTGCATGTCGGTGAGCCTGGCGTAGGAAAGACTGCGCTCGTATGGGGGCTGACAAGACTTATAGAGGAAGACAAGGTCCCCAAGAGGCTGAGAGGAAGCAGGATTTACCAGCTGGACATGGGTACTCTGCTGGCTGGCTCACAATATCGTGGTGACCTTGAGAACCGAATAAAGCAAATAATGGATGGTATTCAGGAAGAAAGCGGGAACAACATCGTCTATATTGACGAAATCCACACACTTGTTGGCGCAGGCGCAACAGGGGAGGGGGCAATGGATGCCTCAAACATGCTCAAGCCTTATCTTGAATCAGGAACAATCCGGTTCATCGGCTCGACGACCTACGAGGAATACAACCGCTATTTCTCACGTTCCAAAGGACTCATAAGGCGGTTCCAGCAAATAGACATTCTCGAGCCGACTGTCGAGGAGGCGAAAACTATCATCAGGCAGTTGAAACCCCGTTATGAGGAGTTTCATGGGGTGAAGTATACCGACGAGGCCATTACTTTCGCCGTTGAGGCGAGTGCCAAGCATGTCAATGACCGTTTCCTGCCCGACAAGGCTATAGACCTCATTGACGAGGCCGGTGCCGCCATGGAGATGGATGACAATGTCAGGATTGTAGGGAAGAGAGAGATTGCTGAAGTACTGTCCAAGACCTGCAAGGTGGATGCCCTGTCTGAAGCGGAGGATGAGGATTATCGGCAATTAGAGAGTCTTGCTGCCAGGATGCTTTCTCAGATTTACGGACAGGACGAGGCTATCCGGCAGGTGGTTGAGTCTGTTCAGATGTCGAGAGCCGGACTTATGGATGACAACAAGCCATTGGCATCATTGTTGTTTGTCGGCCCCACGGGAGTAGGCAAGACAGAGGTTGCACGGGTATTGTCGAAAGAACTGGCTATCGCCCTGATACGTTTCGACATGAGTGAATATACAGAGAAGCATGCTGTTGCAAAACTTATTGGCTCGCCGGCAGGATACGTAGGCTATGAAGACGGCGGTTTGCTGACTGATGCCATAAGGAAAAATCCCAATTGCGTGTTGCTGCTTGACGAGATTGAGAAAGCGCACGAGGATATCTACAACATCCTGCTTCAGGTGATGGACTATGCCCGACTGACGGACAACAAGGGACGGCATGCTGATTTCAGGAATGTAGTGCTGATTATGACATCCAATGCAGGAGCGCAGTTTGCGTCACAGGCTTCTGTCGGCTTCAATGGTAATGTCAGCCGCGGCGATGCCATGATGAAACAGGTGAGGAAGACTTTCAAGCCAGAGTTTCTTAACCGGTTGTCTGGTGCCGTGGTCTTCCGCGATATGGATAAGCAGATGGCAACTCTGATACTCCAAAAGAAATTGAGAGAACTGGAGTCCAAACTACAGACAAGGCATGTGACCATGGAGCTTAGCCCGGAAGCTTTCGAATATATTTTGAAAGAAGGATTTACTACAGAATACGGAGCAAGGGAGATGGACCGTGTTATATCTCAAAAACTTAAGCCCTTACTTATGCGCGAGATACTGTTCGGCAGTCTGAAGCAAGGTGGCAACATAACAATTGGCATGAAAGATGGCGGTTTATCAGTTGGATGACGAATTGTGGTTTCCCGACCCACATCTGGGAGAGGAAGACGGACTAGTTGCCGTAGGTGGCGATTTGTCCGTCAACCGTCTGCTGTTGGCATACAGTAACGGCTTCTTTCCATGGTTTTCTTTTCGCCATTGGAAAGAACCCCACTGGTATTGCCCTTTAGACAGATATGTCATTTTCCCCAAAGAGATACACATCAGCCATTCGATGAGGCAGCTAATGCGTCAGAACAAGTACATCGTAACTTTCAATCAGTGTTTCGAGGGAGTAATCCGTGGCTGCTCCTCAGTGGACGACCGCAATCAGGAATATGGCGCATGGCTTGGTTCTGACATGATAAAAGCATATACGGAATTGCATCGTCTTGGCTATGCGGCCAGTGTTGAGGTGTGGGAGCCGCAGGATATGTCATCGGGAAAAAGATCTGCAAAACTTGTTGGAGGCTTGTATGGGGTTGCTGTCCGAAATGCTTTCTTTGGCGAAAGCATGTTCTCGTTAGTCCCAAATGCTTCCAAGTTGGCCTTGATATACTTGGCCAAGACTCTTGATGGTATGGGAGGACTCTTTATCGACTGTCAGTTTGAGACCCCTCATCTGAAGTCTATGGGTGGCAAGCATATATCTTATGACAAGTATATGGGAATATTGAATGGCGAGAAGGACGTGGAGCTTGGGTAATCTGTGAAATCTGTGGGAATAAAAATATCTTCGTCATTCCTTGTAGTTGTAATCTTGCCTCAGAAGGAAAACATGGGAAGGGATTCCTAAATGAAGCCCTTTCCTAAGCAAACGTTTGTGGAAGCTGATGCAAAGCTTTGCGTGGGCTGATGCAAAGCTTTGCGTTGACGGATGCAAAGCTTTGCGTTGACGGATGCAAAGCTTTGCGTCTGAGATGGGCTAAGCTGGTACAGAAATCGTTCGTCCTATTCTGGATAAGAGAAAAGGGAGGAAAGACTCACCATACGGGTCACTGTATCCCCCAAGAAATTTCTGCAGAACCGTTGTAATCGTTCGCTCCTTATGGTGAAAAACATGGAGGAGCTCCTATGTGCGGGAACTCCTCCATGTTTCTGCTTTATACAGCGTGTGCTTATTTGAACAGCGAGTCGAGTAGGGTATAGAACTCCGGGTCCTCGCCTACGACGGTCTTGACAATCTTGCCGTCCGGACCAACGAGTATCTTTGTCGGGAAGCCGCGGATGCCATATTTCGAGCATACGTCATCCTGTGAGCCACGTGGATTGTAGACATGCAGCCAGGGCAGCTCATGCTTTGCCACGGCAGCCTTCCATTTCTCTTCGGTGTCGTTGCAGTCGATGCCCAATATCTCGAGTTTGTCCTTATACTTGGCGTAGTACTCCTTCATCTGTGGCATGCCCTTTATGCACCATCCGCACCATGAGCCCCAGAAGTCGAGCACCACGTGCTTGCCACGCAGGCTGGACAGTGACAGCGGTTTGCCGTTTATGTCGTTGAGCGTGAAGTCGGGAGCCTCTACTCCTGTAGCCTGCAGCTTCTCGGCACGTTCCTCGGCCTCCTTGGCTTGTCTTGCCGCGGCAATGGCCTTGCCGTAGAAGTCCTTCATCCTGCCCTCGCGCACACTCTCGGAGAGCAGTCCTGCTGCCTGTTCCATGAGGCCGAGTTCCTCAAGCTGCTGAATGATAGCGGCCGAGGCCTCGTAGTCGGGATGCTGCCTGATGAAGTCGAGTATGGCATCCTTGTAGTCCTTCTGTGCCTGTTCCATCTTGGCGTTCAGGTCCTTGGACACAGCCTCCTGGCTTTCTCCAGCCTGTAGGCGTGTGCGGTATTCCTTGTAGATGTCGTTGATGGGCTTCTGTGCTGTCTCCATGGCTATGTCAGCCTCATGGTACTGCTTGTAGAATGTGGAGCCATTGATGTCGTAGCGTGTGCGCGGGTCACCGCTGAGCTCTACGCTCTCGCCCGGTACGCCAATGACCTGCACTCCAAATGCTGCGTTCTGCTCCCTGCGAATGGTGCCGGGAGTGGCAAGGTAGAGGCTCTGTGGCTTGTCGAGCTTGATGGTGATGTCGAACGTGCCATTATCCGTCACCATCGTGGTGTCGGCATTGAGGCTTCTGGTGGCCGGGCGCAACACGAGGACAGTGTCGGTAAAGCCCGTGAGTTGTCCTTTTATGCGGAGTGTGCCTTCGCCCTGTGCTTGTGCCGTGCCGGCATAAGCCAATAGGGCAAGGCCAAAAATAGTCTTGTTCATGAGCGTTGATTGTTTTTGTTCGAAAAGGATGCGGGAATACAGGCTGTCGGGTATGACAGCGATGGCATTATACTGCGCTGAACCCCCGGAATGTGCTGTTCTTGAGGATGTCGCGGATGCTCAGCTCCTTGCCGGGATAGTGCTCATCCATTTCTTTCCAGCCCTCTTCCTCCTCAGGAGAGTGCTCAAATTTGATGAAGAGATATTTGCACTCTGCTACTAACCATATAGCTACGGTCAGGGCGACGAATGCGACGAACGTTATTACAACCTGTGCATTCTGCAAGAACTCAAGTGATAAATCCATAATTGCTTAAAGTTTAATGTTTAATGTTTTTATGGCTGCAAATATAAGAATTATCCCGTAAACAAGCAAAAAAAACGGGGAAAAACGTTTGGCACTTAAGTTTATTATTATTATTTTTGCACAACCCAACATCAGCTACCGATATGGAAAGAAAGAACGCATTTGAGAAATATATTGATGAGATTGGACATGCTTCTGCGCTAAGCGTTGAGGAGGAGGAGTCGTTGGCGCGCAGGATTGCCGATGGCGATGCCCGTGCCCTTGACCGTCTGTCAAGAGCCAACCTGAAGTTTGTCGTTGCCATGGCCAACAGTTTTCGTGGCAAGGGCGTAGACATTTCCGACCTTGTCAGCGAGGGCAACATGGCACTGCTGAAGGCTGCCCGCAAATATGAGCCTGGACATGGCAGCCGCTTTGTGTCGTATGCCTCACCTTTTATCCGCAAGGCCATGGAGGCTGCTATCGTGTCGCAGTCGGGACTTTACAAGGTGCCCCAGGACAACGATACGCCGCTGGAGCGCAAGCGCGCAAGAGCTTTGTCGGTCGACGCACCATTAGGAGGCCGCGAGAATGTCACCTTGCTGACGGTTGTTGCCGACCCCGACTCGCCAGTTCCTGGTGCGGATGACGGCAATGACGATGCACAGGCCATGATAGTGGAGAAGCTCCACGAGCTGCCGGAAAGAGAGCAGAAGGTGATTAGGCTGCTGTTCGGAATAGACGGCGACAGGTATAACATGGCGGAGGCTGCGCAGATGATGGGGCTGAAGCGTGAGAGAGTAAGGCAGATACGCGACAGAGCCTTGAGGCGGATAAGGAAATAGGCGGAGGCTACTACCGCTTCCGCCAGTCGTCCTTGACATAGCTCTTGGGAAAGGAGGTGTGGTAGAGAATGTTTCCACTCCGTTCCCTTATCCATGTGTCAAATTCCCTTTTACCTTCTTTCAGAACTATCACTCTGGCTCCACTTCTCAGGTGGTTGTACTCTGTGTTGCCTCCCGAGAAGCGGCCGTGGGCAAGCAGTATGCCATAGTAGGCCACGGAATAGTCGTTGTCGTGGTCGTGACCGCAGAATACTCCCATTACGTCTCCTTGCTCCTTCATGGCCGTGAACATGCCGCTGTTGAGCGATGGCGAGTATGCTTTCTCCAGACGGGAGCCATACATCGGGCATTGTGTGTTGTCGGTGGCGTAGTTGTATTCAGGAAGCGGGATGTGCATGAAGGCGAGTGCGGGCAACGCCTTGCCTGCGTTTTGCTGCTTGTATACCGAGCTGCGCTGCCTGTACCATGTTATCTGGTTGTGTGTTATCCACTGATAGCCGTCGACTCCGGCAAGTGACGACCTGTTGTGCGTGTCTATGCAGTAGAGCACGGCTGCCGTCCTCTTGCCGTTGGATGACATTATGGGCAGTGAGTAGTCGAGGCTTTTGCCCTGCAGCACGGGCATCACGCAATGGGGCGACTTCTGCATCTGTGCGTAGAGAGCTGCCGAAGGAGCCTTGAAGTCGTAGTCGTGATTGCCGAAGGTTATGGCAAAGGGCACGCCGAGCGAACTGAGAGTGCCGAGGACAACGGAGAGTGTGCTGTCGGCGGGCATGGAATAGATAATGTCGCCCGTTACCATCACCAGGTCGGGTTTCTCCTCTGTCACCATCTCCCTGATGCAGTCGAGAGCCTGCTGCGAGGCTTTCGCTCCCAGCTTGTAGTGGAGATCGGTGAGCTGCACAATCTTGAAATATCCGTTCCGGAACTTCAGCGGCGTTTGTGCAAAGGCTTGGCCAATGCCCGTAAGCATGGCCAAGCCCATAATGAATTTCTTCAGCATAATGTGCTAATGGTTGGTTACTCGAAATAGTATAGGAACACCGCTATGCCCTCAAGAGCCGGCTTACGCTCGCCCTCAATCTCGATGCGGAATTCTATCTCGGTCTTGCATGTTCCCCTGAGGTTGGCTATCTGGTGTAGCTTGGTGACAAGCCTCACTCTGCTTCCAGTGATGACAGGCTTGCCGAAGCGCATGTGCTCGATGCCGTAGTTTACGAGCATCTTGATGTTGTTCACCTGGATAATCTGGTCCCACAGATAGGGCAGCACCGACAGTGTCAGGTAGCCGTGTGCGATGGTTGAGTGGTATGGACTCTCAGCCTTGGCCTTTTCCACGTCGACGTGTATCCACTGGTGGTCGAGAGTGGCGTCAGCAAAGAGGTTGATGCGCTCCTGGTCTATCTGTAGCCATTCGCTGGCTCCAAGTTCCTCGCCAAGGTGTGCGGCGAACTCCTCGTAGGAGTTTACTATAAGTTTTCCCATTGTGTTGTTATTTATTTATGTAGTTAACGAGTTGGCAAGCCAACATCCCGTCGACTCTTCCAATTATTTCCCGTTCTTCTTCTTCCATTCCGCGTCGAACTTCAGGAGTTTTTTGTACTCCTTCTTTGTTATCCTCATGAAAGAGCCGTGCTGTGGTCCGGTTACTCCCTTGATGTCCACGGGGTCGTGGAAGTTTCTGAGGTTCTCGTCGGCCTTGCAGATGCGGTAGTGCTTGGGGTTGTCGCTGTACTGTATGTACGCCACGCGCCATGTCTTGTCGCCGATAAGCTGGAATGCGCTTGAGCCCTCGCAGCTCTTGCGTCCCTCGAAGCTCACGTAGTCGTCTTCTACAGGCTCTCCCCATCCGTGGGTGAGATACTTGCTTGTTGCCGTATAGATGCCGGGCTTGCCGCCTTCCTTCTTGATAAGCATGTGGTAGAGGCCGTCGTCGAGCAGGTTGATGTCGGCGTCAATGGTTGCGTAGCCCCAGTCGAAGAGCAGCTGTGGAGTGGTCAGCTCAGTGAAATCCTTGTTGGCATAGCTGTAGTACATGCGGTCGTAGGCCTCCTCGGGGCGGTTGAGCATGGAGTAGTAAATGAGGTATCCTCCCTTGTCGCCGTTTGCCCATACGTAGTTGGGGTCCCAGAATATCTGTGGTGCCCATACTCGGTTGATGGTAGCCCAGTTCTTGTATGGCGATGGTGCCGTGGGGTCGCTGAATATCTGCTGTCCCTTGCGGTAGTCGAAGGTGATGCTTGTCCAGTGGATGAGGTCATCACTTTTCAGGAGGTCAATGCCGTAGTTGTCCCATTTGTGTGACTTGGCCACGCACATGTCGGTAGTGACCATCACATATCCTTTTCCGTTCCAGGCCCTTGTTATGAAGGCGTCGCGCGTTCCGCCCTCGATTCGTGCAAGAGCCTTCTGGTCGAAGATGGGCTCTCCGTCGATGATGTCCTGATAGTTGTACCCGTCGCGGCTCACGGCATATGCCGTCCACTCGCCCTTGTCGCTCATGTGGCAGTACAAATAGCCGTAGTCACCCTTCACGATGTTCTGTGCCTGCGCAAAACTTGCCGTGGCCAGTCCCACTGCAACGAGCAGAGCCTTTCTTGTCTTCAAGATGTTCTTGATGTTCATAGTTGATTTTTGTTTTTGTTAATGGTTTATGGTTGTTTCTGTTTGGTCCTGTTGTCTTCGCGGGCTTTGCCGGGCTGTCCTCATGCGGCCCTCTCCATACCCTTGCGGCGGTACATCCAAATCTCTACTGAGTTGATGATGTTCTGCCATAGGATGTAGCAGCCAGGCCCTACGCTCGACAGGGGGTTCAGGTAAGTGTATGCAATCCAGATGGCGAATGCCGTGTTCTTCTGTCCCAAAGCCTGTCCGGCGTCAACGGTGGCATTGAAGTAGTGGCCAATGAACCGTCCTATGGAGAATTGCGCTATGCACACCAGCAGTCCCATCAGGGCTATTGCGGCTATGAATGCCATCGGGGAGCCTGAGTGGCAGATGTTCTTTACCGTTGTTCCGGTGACCATCATCAACGAGCATCCCCACAGGTAGTATGAAAGGTCCTTGACAGATACTATGCGGCGATGGAGGCGTGGGAGCATGTGCTTTACCACGTATGCCATGGCCATTGGCACTACCAGCACCACGCATACCTCATAGAAAATCTTGGCGAAAGAGTCTATGAACGACACGTCGGCCGAGGGGTCGATGAGCGGGAAGCAGATGGGGATGAGAATAGCCGTAATCAGGTTCGACACGAACGTGAAGGTGGTCATCTTCTCAAGGTCGCCACCCAGCTTGGATGTCACGACGGCCGCAGCGGCGGCAACGGGAGCTACCACGCAGGTGAGCAGTGCCTCCATCATGGTGAGGGCATGGCCAGACAGATGAAATCCGAGCGCTATGCCCACCAGCGTGCCGACAAGGATAATCTGGAACAGTCCTATCCACAGGTGCCATCCCGTGAGGCGAAGCCTTCTGAAATCAACCTTGCAGAATGTCACGAAGAGTATCATGAACATGAATGCTGGCAGCATCTTGTCGCAAACAGGAGACATCACCCTGGCGGCTCCGGTAAGGAACGGTACCTTGGCAAAGACCAGATAGATTACAGTACCGGCAGTCATTGAGACGGGGAGCGTCCAGTTCTTGACAAATCTTACTATATCCATATCGACTACAAAAATACACATTATTTTGCAAACCATCAAACTTTAGGCGAGAATAATTTCCGCACGGCAAAGTGCCGATAAGGAAAAGGCGGACTCCTCCGAGTCCGCCGTCTGCCAATAATTTGATAGGAAAAACTACTTTGATAAGAATTTATCTACGTTGGCAGCTGTTTTTATCCCGCTTGCCATGGCTCTTACTACGAGGCTTGCACCCGATGCGGCATCTCCGGCTACGAATACGTTGCTGGCATACTGGGGATGTGAGGGCTTGAGAAATCCCATTGCGAGAAGCACCATGTCGGCCTTGATAATCTCAGGTTTGCCCTTCTCGACCATCAGTGGCCGTCCGCCCTCCGGATTGGGCTTCCAGTCAATCTCCTGCACCTTTACTCCAGTGAGCTTGCCGTCCTTGCCGATAAATTCCAGTGTGTTGATGTTCCACCGGCGTGTGCATCCCTCCTCGTGGCTTGATGTCGTCTTGAGTGTGCGTGGCCAGTTTGGCCAAGGGTTCTGCGGGTCTACAGGTCCCTCTACGGGTTTGGGCATAATCTCAATCTGAGTTACGCTCTTGCATCCCTGGCGGTGTGCTGTGCCTATGCAGTCGCTGCCCGTGTCGCCACCTCCTATCACGAGCACGTCCTTGCCTTTGGCGTTTACGAGCTCGTCTTTCTTGAACTCCATTCCTGCCAGCACCCTGTTCTGCTGTGCCAGCATGTCGAGGGCGAGATAGATACCACGCAACTCGCGTCCCGGAACAGTAAGGTCGCGTGCCTCGGGTGTTCCCGTTGCAACGATGTAGGCATCGTAGCCCTCGGGCAGGGCTTTGAGGTCAATAGGCTGGTTGTACTTGAATACTATTCCTTCCTTCTCAAGCAATGCAAGCCTCCTGTCGATGATGCTCTTGTTGAGCTTGAAGTTCGGTATGCCGTAACGGAGGAGTCCACCGGCATTCTCACGGGCATCGTATACTGTTACGAGATAGCCAAGGTGGTTGAGCTCGTTTGCTGCAGCCAGTCCTGCGGGGCCAGCACCGATGACAGCCACGCGCTTGCCGTTGCGCACAGGTGTTACGACGTCAACATAGTCTTCCTCGAAAGCGTGCTCGGTGATGGCCGCCTCGTCCTCACGGTTTGTCGTAGGCTCGTGCTCGGTAAGGTTCAGTATGCACGCTTTCTCGCAGAGTGCAGGACATATGCGTCCCGTGAACTCCGGGAAGGGGTTGGTGGAGTTGAGCAGCTTGTATGCGAGTTTCCAGTCGCCTTTGTACAGTGCGTCGTTCCACTCTGGCGGTTTGTTGCCCAGTGGGCATGCCCAGTGGCAGAAAGGTACTCCGCAGTCCATGCAGCGTGATGCCTGCAGACGGCGGTCGTTGCTGTTCAGCGTCTGCTCCACTTCTCCAAAGTCGTGGATTCTATCGTGTATTGGCCTGTAGCCCGCTTCCTTGCGGGGTGTGGTCAGAAAAGCTTTCGGATTTCCCATTGTTCAAATTGTATATAAGCCTCATCCCCGTCTCCCCTCTTATCCAAAAGAGAGGGAGATGATATGATTTACGGTGAGTGTTTGGCTATGTTAATTGTTTATAATCTTCTATCTTACCACCTCTCTCCATCCTTTAAAAGGTAATTGTCTCCCCTCTCTCTTGGAGAGGGGCCGGGGGTGAGGCTTCTTTATTCTAATAGTCTCTTTGCATATCAGCGATTTTCTGCTGGAGCTTCTTAACCTGCTCTTCCTGCAGTACGCGCTTGTACTCTATCGGTACCACTTGGATGAAGTCCTCAACATAGCGGTTCCAGTCGTCGAGCATAGTGCGTGCGAGCTTGGAGCCTGTGTACAGGTAGTGTTGCCTGATTAGCTCGTGCAGCTCTTTCCTGTAGCTGCTCTCCTCGACGAGGTTGATTTCCACCATGTCCATGTTGCAGAAGTAGTCGAAGTTGTGGTTCTTGTCCCAGACGTAAGCCACACCGCCAGACATACCGGCTGCGAAGTTGCGTCCTGTCTCACCGAGAACTACCACTCGGCCTCCAGTCATATACTCGCAGCAGTGGTCGCCGGCTCCCTCGATGACGGCTATGGCTCCAGAGTTGCGCACGCCAAATCTCTCTCCTACCTTTCCGTTGATATACAGCTCACCGGATGTAGCTCCGTAAAGTCCTGTATTGCCGGCTATGATGTTGTCCTCGGCGGCGAAGTTGCTGCGTATGGGTGGCAGTATTGATACCCTTCCGCCCGACAGTCCTTTTGCAAAGTAGTCATTGGCCTCACCCTCAAGCTTGAAGTCGACACCCTTGACGAGGAATGCTCCGAAGCTCTGTCCGGCAGAGCCTTTGAACTTGACGCTCACGGAGACGTTCTTTGCCTGCTTCTGCTCTATATATCCGCTGAGCATCGTTCCCACGGCACGGTCGGTGTTGCGTATGCTGTAGTCGAGGTCGATGTCGCCTCCGTTGTCGATTACCGTGCGTGCTGCCTTTATCATCTGCTGGTCGAGAACATCCTCAAGGTCGTGGTGCTGCTCCTTGTCGTGGTGCAGTCCCTGCTCGCCCTCCTTGTGAAGCATGCGGCGGAAGTCGAGGGTAGCGTATTTCGGGTTTTTCCTGATCTCGCTCTCGCGTGTCTGAATAAGCTCTGTATGGCCGATGATGTCCTCAAGGCGTGTGTATCCCATCTGGGCAAGATACTCCCTGACCTCCTGAGCGAGGAAAGTGAAATAGTTTACCAGATACTCGTAGTGCCCGATGAAGTGTGCCCTCAGTTTCGGGTCTTGTGTGGCCACGCCCATAGGACAGGTGTTGAGGCTGCACTTGCGCATCATCACGCAGCCCAGGACTATCAGTGCGGCAGTACCGAAGCTGAACTCCTCAGCACCAAGCAGTGCCATGAGGACTATGTCGCGACCGCTCTTCAGCTGGCCGTCAACCTGCAGTCTCACCTGGCCTCGCAGACCGTTCTTGACGAGAGTCTGCTGGGTCTCGGCAATACCTATCTCTGGGGATATTCCTGCAAAGCGCATGCTCGATGCAGGGCTTGCGCCCGTTCCGCCCTCAGAACCAGAGATAACTATCAGGTCGGCTTTAGCCTTGGCTACTCCTGCGGCGATGGTGCCCACACCGCTCTCGGCAACAAGCTTTACGCTGATGGCGGCCTTGGGGTTGACGTTCTTAAGGTCGAAGATGAGCTGTGCGAGATCCTCGATGGAGTAGATGTCGTGGTGGGGTGGTGGTGATATGAGGCTGATGCCAGGTATGGAGTGTCGGGTCTTGGCAATGATGTCGTTGACCTTGAAACCAGGCAGCTGTCCGCCCTCTCCCGGCTTGGCACCCTGTGCCACCTTTATCTGTATCTCCTCGGCGTTGACGAGATATTCCGTAGTGACACCGAAGCGTCCGCTGGCCACCTGCTTGGTCTTGCTTGACAGTGAGATGCCGTCGACCTCAGAATGGAAGCGCTCGCTGTCCTCGCCACCCTCTCCTGTGTTGCTTCGTGCTCCGAGCTTGTTCATGGCCAGTGCCATGGCTTCGTGGGCTTCCTTTGACAATGCTCCGAACGACATGGCGCCGGTGACGAAATGGCGTACTATGTTCTCGACAGGCTCCACCTTGTCGATGTCGATGGGGTTGCGGCGGAAGTCAAGGAAGTCGCGAAGGAATATAGGCTCCTCCTTGTCGTCGACAAGGGCGGCAAACTTCTTGTATGTGTTGTAGTTGCCCGTGCGTGTTGCAAGCTGCAGCGTTGCGATGGTCTCTGGGTTCCATGCGTGCCGTATGCCGTCCTTGCGGTAGTGGAACTGTCCGTGGTTGGGCAGGAAGTCGGGCTGCCGCTGTTGCGAGAAGGCCTTGTCGTGGAATGCTATGGCATCCTTGGCGATGGTCTCCAGTCCGATGCCACCCACGGTCGACACCTCCGTACCGAAATAGTTGCGCAAGAGGCTTTCGGAGAGTCCGATGCTCTCGAAAATCTTTGCACCGCGGTAAGAGCGTATCGTCGAGATACCCATCTTGGCCATAATCTTGAACAGTCCTTTCTTTACCGCATTTATGTAGTTGGCCTCTGCCGTGGCATAGTTCTCCTGTATCTTGCCGCGTTTCACGAGATCGTCGAGAATGGCGTATGTAAGGTACGGGCATAGTGCAGATGCTCCGTAGCCGAGCAGCAATGCCGCATGCATCACCTCACGTATCTCTCCACTCTCTACTATCAGTGCCGTCTGCACTCTCTTGCCGATGCTGATGAGGTAGTGGTGTACGGCGCTTACGGCAAGCAGCGATGGTATGGCCACGTGGTGGCTGTCGACATCGCGGTCGGAAAGGATGATGTAGTTGTAGCCGTCATCAACGCTTTGCGCAGCCTTGTGGCAGAGGTTGTCCAATGCCTCGCGCAGTCCCTCCTCGCCCTTGTCGCGCAGGAAGAGCATAGGCAGCTTGATGGTGTTGAAGCCCTTGTAGCGTATGTTGCACAGGATGTCGAGCTGTGTGTTGGTAAGGATGGGGTGGGGCAGGCGCACCATCTTGCAGTTGGTCTCGTCAGGATTAAGGATGCCTGTGCCCACGCGGCCAATATACTCTGTGAGACTCATTACGAGGTTCTCGCGTATGGAGTCGATGGCAGGGTTGGTGACCTGTGCGAATTGCTGACGGAAGTAATTGAAGAATATCTGTGGCTTGTCAGAGAGTACGGCAAGAGGTGTGTCGTTGCCCATTGATGCCGTTGGCTCCTGTCCGTTGACAGACATGGGGACAATAGTTCCGTCGACATCCTCCTCGCCGAAGCCGAACTCCATCTCCTTTTGTAGAAGGTTGTCAACGGAGTTGCTTACCTTGCGTCCGGAGTGTATTTTCTCAAGCTGTATGCGGTTGGTGTTGAGCCACTGGCGGTAAGGGTGCTGTGTGGCCAGCTGTTCCTTTATCTCGCCGTCATAGTATATCTTGCCCTCCTGGGTATCGATGAGCAGGATTTTTCCTGGTTGCAGCCTTCCCTTCTCGGCTATGTCCTGTGGGTCGAAGTCCATGACTCCCACCTCCGATGCCACCACCATCATGTCGTTCTTGGTTATGGTATAGCGTGCCGGGCGCAGGCCGTTACGGTCGAGCATGCCTCCAGCGAAGCGGCCATCAGAGAAGAGTAGTGCTGCCGGGCCGTCCCATGGCTCCATCAGGATGGAGTGGTACTCGTAGAATGCCTTGAGGTCTTCCGAGATGGGGTTCTTGTCGTTGAAACTCTCCGGAACCATTACTGCCATGGCATGGGGTAGCGAGAGGCCGCTCATGACGAAGAACTCGAAGACGTTGTCCAGCGATGCGGAGTCGCTCATGCCAGGCTGTACTATCGGCGAGATGTCGCGTATGTCGCCAAGAGTGTCGCTCGACAGTACCGACTCTCTGGCTTGCATCCAGCCGCGGTTGCCGCGGATAGTGTTGATCTCTCCGTTGTGGCAAAGCAGTCTGAACGGCTGTGCGAGGCTCCATGTAGGGAAGGTGTTTGTGCTGAAGCGGCTGTGGACGAGAGCCAGGCCACTGGTGAAATAGCTGTTGGTGAGGTCGGGGAAGTAGAGGCGCAGCTGAAGGCTCGAGAGCATTCCCTTGTAGACGATGCTGCGGCTTGACAGCGAGCAGATATAGAAGTCGTTTATCGATGGCTGCTCGGGGTGACGGGCTGCAAGCTCGGCCACCCGTTTCTCTATCTTCTTCCTTATTATATATAATGTGCGTTCGAATACACCTACCTTGTCGTCTGTCACTCCCGTGATGAACACCTGCCTGATGGCCGGCTCGGTAGAGAGGGCCGACTCGCCAAGGCAGTCGGGATTGGTCGGAACGGTGCGCAGATGCATAAGCGAAAGCCCCTCGCGCTCTATTTCCTCAATCATGATTGACAGTATCTGTCCTTGCAGCGATTCGTCCTTGGGCAGGAATACCAGTCCTGTGCCGTACTTACCCTTTTCGGGGACGGGAATACCCTGAAGCAATATAAACTCGTGTGGAATCTGCAGCATGATACCTGCACCGTCGCCAGTCTTGTTGTCTGCTCCCTCTGCACCTCGGTGGCGCATGTTCTCGAGAACTTTCAAAGCATTGTCTACAAGCTCATGGCTCTTGTTACCGTGGATGTTAACCACCATGCCTACACCGCAAGCGTCGTGCTCGTAAGAGGCATTATACAATCCATTTGCCATTTCGTGTTGCGTTTTAATTAATAAATCCTATATGTTCCTATCAAATTGTTTGCAAAAGTACAAATATACTTTCATTCTGATACGATAACATAGGGATTATTAATCACTAATTTTGTTTGTGTAGACGTGATTCTGACAATATGGTATTGTGTTATGTAAAAACAAAGCAAACCGTAAGCGTTTGCTTGCGGTTTGCTTAATATCTGAAACTTTGTAAAGATATGAGAGTTGGAGGCCTATTCCACCTCTCCTGTGGCAAAGTTTATGCGGAACTCGTCTCTGTACTCGAATATGCACTTGCCGTCCTTGAACTCGATAGGGAAGATGATAATCTTGCTCGATGGCAGGTCGGGGTCCATCCAACGGTCACCTATATATAAATAGGTCGTCTTCTTAGTTCCCTTGATTTCTATCACGGCCGCGGCCTGAGTGCGGAAGGCCTTGTCGTCGCCGATCTTCTCCAGTTGGCTCCATCCTCTGTCGAGCCGCTTGGATACTGACAGCATACATTGGTTGGGTGCCCATCCCGTACAGGCAGAGCTGAGCATATAGTAAAGATTGTCGTGCCGTACTATTACGGGAGCCTCGCGTCGCAGCCCGGGCATCAGGCATACGTGGCTTTCGGCACTGAGATAATCGTCGGCAAGTCTGAACAGGCCGATGTTGGTGTTCTCCTCAGTGGTGGAGACGAAGTATGCCTCGCCGTCGTTGTCGACAAAGACATTGCAGTCGCGTGACTTCACTCCCAGAGGTCTGCCGCTCCATTCCAACCTGTATGGGCCGCAGATGGAGTCTGCCGAGAAGCAGGCTGCCTCGGACGCTGCATAGCGTGGGCCTTCCCAGTGGCACCATACCACGAACTTTCCTGTGCGCGGGTTGTGCATCAGTTTGGCACGCTCAATGAAGCGTCGGGTACCCAATTCAGGCACCGTTACGCCATTGCGGATAATCTTGGTTTCGAAACGCCAGTGGACAAGGTCATCAGAAGAATACATGTTGACATCAGGGTGCCAGCTGTCAGAGCGGTCCTCGCCAATCATATACCACCTGCCGCCGTAGTGAAGGAAGCCGGGCGCATGAGCCTGTACGGTGTCACCGTTGGTGTCGAGCCACACACTACCATTGCGGATTGTTGTCCAGCCGTCAGCCAGACAGTTGGTTGTCGCCATGAGGACGGAAACGAGAATTGTTACATATAACCGAGCCATCGCAGTACGTCATTAAGGTTAGCAACTATCATAAGCAGCAGCAGAATGCCGATGCCAATATACTCTGCCCACACCATGAAGTTCTCTGACGGTTTGCGGCGTGTCACCATCTCGTAGAGCAGGAAGAGCACGTGTCCGCCGTCGAGGGCAGGAATAGGAAGAATGTTCATGAATGCCAGGATGATACTCAGGAAGGCTGTCATCTTCCAGAACAGGTACCAGTCCCAAGTGGCAGGGAAGAGATTGCCTATGGAGCCGAAGCCGCCAAGCGACTTTGCGCCGTCGGCAGTAAACACATACTGCATGTCGCTGACATATCCGCGCAGGACGTTCCAGCCATATACGATACCAGCAGGGAAGCTCTCGAAGAAACCATATCTTACCTGTGTTTCCTTGTAATCGCTGAAGGCGTTGGCGACAACGAAGCCAAGCTTAACGTCAGACGACAAAGTGACACTTGCCGTGTCGAGTGCGCCTGTTGATGCCTTTCGTACAACAATCTTTGTGGCAAGCACCTGCATGCTGTCTGCGTGTGTCATGCCGTCGGCAAGGTCCTCGGCCTTCATGCTTAGGCAGTCGGCAAAGTCGCCAAAGGTGGCAATGGATTTCCCGTCGACAGCCACGATGGCATCACCTTTGGCAAGTCCCATTGAGGCTGCAGGTGTGCCTTCGGCAACGCTGTCAACGATGCAGTCTGCCCAGGGACGGGCGAACGACGGGCGTGACTGGAGCATGTCCAGGAGGTTCAGGTCGCCGCTAAGATTCAGCGTCATCTGCTTGCCGTCGCGCAGTACGCGCACCTCACGTGCTTGGGAGAGGTCACGGAAGACGTCAACGCTAAACTCGCGGAAGTCGCCATTCTCGGTGCCGAGCAATATGTCGTGGTCATGGAAGCCTATGGCCTTGGCGGCAGCATTGAACTGCATGCCTTTGGTCATATCCTTCATAGCAATGTAGTTCTCACCCCAGGCAAACATTATCATTGAGTAGATGAACAATGCCAGAACGAAGTTTACCAGCACACCGCCAATCATTATAAGCAGGCGTTGCCAGGCAGGCTTCGAGCGGAACTCCCATTCCTGCATGGGTTGCCTCATCTGCTCGCGGTCCATGCTCTCGTCTATCATACCCGAAATCTTGCAGTAGCCTCCGAGCGGCAGCCATCCCACACCGTAGGTAGTCTCACTGTTGCGTGGCTTGAACTCGAACAGGTGGAACCAGGGGTCGAAAAAGAGATAGAATTTCTCCACTCTTACGCCGAAGAGCTTGGAGAAAAAGAAATGTCCTCCTTCGTGAAGGAGCACCAGTAAGGAAATTGCCAGCATGAACTGCAGCAATTTGATTAGAATTATTTCCATCAGTTGTATATATAATATGTATTTATGTTTCTAACAATCTCCGTATTCGGGGAATGTTGGCTGCTACCGGCTTGCCAGTTCTTCAGCCACCGCCCTTGCCTCGGCATCAGTACGCAGGTAGGTGTCAAGGTCGGCCGACTTGTCCATGGGTACCGTCCTCATGGTCTGCTCAATGATGTCGGCAATGGCCGTGTACGGTATCTGGTCGCGGCGGAAAGCCTCGTTCACTATCTCGTTGGCTGCATTTAATATGCATGGCATGTTTCCGCCCATGCTGATAGCCTCGTAGGCCAGAGCAAGGCAACGGAACTTCTCCACGTCTGGCTCGAAGAACTCCAGCGGATGTCCGAAGAGGTTCAGCCTGTCGCCGTTGAGGTGTATGCGGTCGGGATAGGAGAATGCATACTGTATCGGAAGTCTCATGTCAGGAACTCCGAGCTGTGCCTTCACGCTGCCGTCGGCAAACTGCACGGCGCTATGCACCACCGACTGCGGGTGGATGAGCACCTGTATCTTTTCGGCTGGCACACCGAAGAGCCATTTTGCCTCCATAACCTCAAAGCCCTTGTTCATAAGGGTTGCCGAGTCGATGGTTATCTTCGCGCCCATATTCCATGTGGGGTGGCGCAGTGCATCGGCGGCCTTTACGTTGGCCAGCTTGTCGGCAGGGAGTGTGCGGAATGGGCCTCCCGAGCAGGTGAGCAGTATTTTCTCAATCTCGTTGTCGCCCTCGCCGGCAAGGCTTTGGAATATGGCGCTGTGCTCAGAGTCAACAGGCAATATGGGCACATGGTTCTCCATGGCCAGCCGGCAGATTAGCTCTCCGGCTACCACGAGAGTCTCTTTGTTGGCGAGGCATATCTTCTTTCTTGCCTTGATGGCGTGTATGGTTGGCTCCAGTCCCGAGAACCCAACCATGGCTGTGAGCACCATGTCGATGGGACCTGCCTCGACAATGTCGCACAGGGCGCGGGCTCCGGCATATACCTTCACGTCGGGCATGTCGGCCATCAGCTCGCACAGCTCACCGTAGCGTGCCTCGTTGGCGACAACTATGGCGGCAGGCTTGAATCGGTGAGCCTGGCGTGCCAACTCCTCAATGCGGTTGTTGGCCGTAAGGCAGTACACCTCGTAGAGGTCGGCATGCTGCTCTATAACGTCGAGAGCCTGAGTGCCTATGCTCCCGGTTGAGCCAAGTATGCATATTTGTTTTTTCATCGT
This sequence comes from Prevotella sp. P3-122, assembly GCF_002251365.1. Classification (GTDB taxonomy): domain Bacteria; phylum Bacteroidota; class Bacteroidia; order Bacteroidales; family Bacteroidaceae; genus Prevotella. The sequence goes on along the minus strand of NZ_NPJH01000056.1, from coordinate 11,879 downwards.
TTGGTTGTTTTTTTGTTTTGTTACTCTACTATCGCAAGCTCGTAATCCTGCGCATCAGCGAAAAGCAGACAACTTGTCTTCATGTAAAGAGTGTCAAGACCTTAAACATAGCGGGTCAAATAGACAGCAATCCCTCCGGAAGGGACATAGCAATGGTTCTGCTATCCGTGTCTATATCAGCAATCAGTTCCGGATTTGCCGGGATGAGGCAGATGCCGCCGCCGTCGTCAGTTACCTCGAAGAGTACGTTCTCCGTAGACGTGTCTACAGAGCAGATAGCCCCCACCGTAGTTCCTGTGGTAGTGTCCTTGACAATGTAGCCTACCACCTCCGCCCACGACAACATGCCGTCATCGGTGCCTGCTGTCTCGCTTCGGGGGAAATAAACTCCGCAGCCAGTAAGCTCGCGAGCCTTCTCCTGAGAGTCTATGTTGCAGAACTTCACCAATACTGTCGTATCGCTCTTGAAGCGGTATTCCTCCATGAAGAATGGCACCAGTATTCCATCGATGTCAAGCAACAGGTACTCCGAGTCCGTGCGGTCGAAAATGTCGTCGTCAACGTACACCGTCACCTCTCCCCTCACACCATGGGCTTTGCCTATAGTGCCAATCTTGTAAACATCCTCACGTCTAATCATCCACTCTTCTTATTTTCGCTCCGAGCTTGTTCAACCTCTTTTCTATGTCCTCATATCCACGGTCAATCTGCGCGATGTTGGCAATCTTGCTTGTGCCGTTTGCGCTGAGGGCGGCTATGAGCAGTGCTATACCGGCACGGATGTCAGGACTCGTCATGCGTCCTGCCCTTAGCTGAAGGGCGTGGTCGTGTCCAACTACTACCGCCCGGTGCGGGTCGCAGAGTATTATCTGTGCCCTCATGTCAATGAGCTTATCGACAAAGAACAGGCGGCTCTCGAACATTTTCTGATGGAACAGTACGGAGCCTTTGGCCTGGGTGGCTACGACGAGGAGTACCGACAGCAGGTCGGGGGTCAGTCCAGGCCATGGGGCATCAGAGAGGGTCATAATAGTTCCGTCAATGAAAGAGTCTACCACATAGTGTTCCTGCCTGGGTATTACCAGGTCGTCACCCTCAACATCCACCCTCACGCCTAACCGTCTGAATGCCTCGGGTATGATGCCCAGGTTCTTTACAGAGACGTTTTTAATGCGGATGCCGTCACCAACCATTGCCGCCATGCCAATGAACGAACCTACCTCTATCATGTCGGGCAGGATGCGGTGGGTGGCGCCGTGCAGGCTTTCTACGCCCACAATGGTTATGAGGTTTGAAGCTATGCCACTAATGTTTGCTCCCATGTGATTGAGCATGTGGCACAGCTGCTGTATGTATGGCTCGCAGGCAGCATTGTAAATGGTTGTCGTGCCCTTGGCCGTAACGGCAGCCATGATGATGTTGGCCGTTCCAGTCACCGAAGCCTCGTCAAGCAGCATGTAGCATCCCTGGAGCCCGCTGTCAGACTTTATCTGATATACATCCCGTTCCTCATCATGGCAGAATGTCGCTCCGAGATACTTGAAGCCCAGGAAGTGTGTGTCGAGCCTGCGACGTCCGATCTTGTCGCCGCCGGGCTTGGCCACGGTTGCCTTGTTGAAGCGTCCGAGCAGCGGGCCAATCATAAGTACGCTTCCACGCAGCGCTGCGCACTTGCGCACAAACTCATGACTGTCCAGATAGTCAAGGTTCAGCTCGTCGGCCTGGAAGGTGTAGTCATTGCGCGAGTGGCGTGTAATCTTCACGCCAATCTCCGCAAGCAGGCTGATGAGATTGTTCACGTCCAGGATGTCTGGGATATTGCTTATCCTCACCGGGTCTGTGGTGAGCAGCGTCGCGCATATCACTTCCAGTGCCTCGTTCTTTGCGCCCTGGGGTTCTATTTCTCCCGACAGGCGGTGGCCGCCCTCAATAACGAATGCTTCCATAGGCCGTTATCTTCTTTTTTTCTTTGTCGTGGTCTTGATGTCGTCTGCTACAACCTTCGAGAATACGAATGTCGACAGGTCGAGCCTTATCTTGCCGTTGGTAAAGTGCTCAAGGTCGGCGGCAACCTTCTCGTTGTCGCACGAGCCGTGGCTCCACTGCACGAGGTCACGCTTCATCTGGTTCGCCGTTAGCCTCACCAGCTCGTCGCGCTCGTCGCCAGGCTCCATGTCGCGCAGTTTCTCGCAGGCATCCATTACCAGCTTGCCGTAGTGACGCACGCGTATGTCCGTCATGGGGTAGGGCAGCCGAGTTGGCTTGTCCGACATCTTGTGTGCCTGACTGACATCGTAGGGGTAGTCGATATCGAGTCTGAACCCGCTCATGATGGCGAGATGGTCCCACAGCTTTTGCTTGAAGTCTATGGAGTCCTTACCCTGTGGAAACATGCGGGCCATGGTGTTGATGATGGTCTCGGCACAGCGTTGCCTCATTTCCCGGTCAGGCAGTTCCACGGCATGGTCAACCATGAGCTGTATCTCCCTGCCATATTCTGGCAATACGAGCTTCTGGCGTGTGGTGTTGTAGTCTAATCCTTTGATGTTCATTGTATCTTTTGTTTCTTGTTGTCAAATTTGTGGTTTCGATGGTTTGGCTACGAAATCCTTAAGATAGAATGGGACGAAATACGCCACATCCTCAAAGCGTCCCTGCGCCATACGCTTCTCTGCCAAAGGGAACATGTTTCTGGCCAAAGGCTCAATGTCCTTTATCAGGTGTGCCGACGGATGGTTGATGGTCTCCATACATTTTGCGGCACCATTGCCAAAGAAGTATACAGGTCCCCTGTCGAGAAATTCCCTGTAGGTGTCAGCATCAACGATGTCTGCCTGTATGTGTCTCTGCTCCTTGAGGACACGGTCGAAAAGTTGTGCGTACACCTCCATGCGGCGTGCGTCTATCATAGGACACAACAAGGCATTCTCCTCGGCAGCTCTCTCTCCGAGCAGCACGGGCACACACAGCAGTTCCAGCGTAGGCACAGCCACCAGTTTGGCATCGCGTGCATAGCAGATGCCCTTGGCCATGGACACGCCTATCCGGAGACCTGTATATGAGCCTGGGCCGCAACTCACGGCTACTGCGTCGATGTGCATGTCACGGGCATCGGCATACGTCAGGGTCTCATCAACGAACACTCCGAGGCTCACAGAATGGTTGTGCCCAGTGCGGTCTTCGCGATTGAACACGCATTCGCCGTCAACACTCAGTGCCACGGAGCATATATCGGTACTTGTTTCTATGTTTAAAATGCAAGGCATAACAAATTATTATCTTAATAATCTGCAAAATTACTCTTTTTTCGCGCAAAATTATTACTTTTGCAGAAATTTAACGCATTTGCACACATGATACAATCAATGACGGGCTACGGCAAAGCTGTCGTAACCTACAGGGACAAGAAAATTAATGTTGAGATAAAGTCACTCAATAGCAAGGCCGTTGACATTTCTACACGTATAGCTCCAATCTACCGTGAGAAGGAACTTGAAATCAGACAAAGTGTCACAAAGGCTTTGGATAGAGGCAAGATAGACATCGCCATCTGGGTAGAAAAGGACAATGCGTCTGACGCTACTCCAATTAATGCCCAGCTTGTTGAGAATTATTACAAGCAGATCAAGGCCATTGCCGACAATGCCGGAATACCCTACCCGCAGGACTGGTTCGTTACTCTCATGCGTATGCCCGATGTCTTGCAGCGCACAGAGACCGAGGTGTTGGAACCCGAGGAGTGGGAGGCGGCAAGCCGGGCCATAGACAGTGCCCTCAAGGACATAATAGCCTACCGCAGGCAGGAGGGCGCAGCTTTGCAGAAGAAGTTCGGGGAGAAAGTAGACAATATCGAGTCGCTGCTCAATGAGATTGGACTGTTCGAGAAGACAAGGGTTGAGAAAATCAGGGCACGCATAACAGACGCTCTCTGCCAGATACCTAATGTCGAATACGACAAGAACAGGCTTGAGCAGGAACTGATATACTACATAGAGAAACTCGATATCAGCGAGGAGAAACAGCGCCTTGCCAACCATCTCGACTATTTCCGCACCACCATGCTTGAGGATGGTCCCATAGGAAAGAAACTTGGCTTTATAGCTCAGGAAATGGGACGTGAGATTAACACGACGGGCTCTAAGAGCAATATGGCCGAGATGCAGAACATCGTTGTAAAGATGAAGGACGAGCTGGAGCAAATCAAGGAGCAAGTACTCAACGCATTGTAGGAAGCCTCACCCCCGGCCCCTCCCCAAGAGGGAGGGGAGGTAATTACCTTATAACCTGAAACTTACTTTTAAGTATGAACGGAAAACTGATAATTTTCTCCGCACCAAGCGGAAGCGGCAAGAGCACACTTGTCAACTACCTGATGAACGAGCATCCGGAGCTGAAGCTCGCTTTTTCCATCAGCTGCACATCCAGAAGCCCAAGAGGAACGGAGCGCAACGGAGTGGAGTATTTCTTCCTTACTCCCGACGAGTTCCGCAGTAAGATTGCGGCAGGCGAATTCCTGGAATATGAGGAGGTTTATCACGACCGTTTCTATGGAACACTAAAGTCACAGGTGGAATGTCAGAGCCAGGCAGGACAGAACGTTGTCTTCGACGTTGATGTCAAGGGTGCCATAAATATCAAGCGCCATTATGGTGACCGTGCGCTGAGTGTCTTCGTGCAGCCGCCATCAGTAGAAGAGCTGCGCCGTCGCCTTAATGCCCGTGCCACCGATGCTCCAGAAGTTATCGAACAGAGGCTTGCCAAGGCGGAGTATGAGATGTCCTTTGCCAACCAGTTCGACCGTATAGTGGTAAACGACAATCTCGAACAGGCCAAGCGAGAGGTCCTCGACATCATCAGCAAGTTCGTCAATGCGTAGGATTGGTATATACGGAGGCTCCTTCAACCCTATACATACAGGGCATATCTCGCTGGCGCAGCACATTCTGAGTGCGGCACGGCTCGATGGTGTGTGGCTTGTCGTCTCGCCACAGAACCCCCTAAAGGCCGGCAACGGCAGCCTCATTGACGACGAGGTGCGCCTAAGGCTCGCCCGTAAGGCGCTTGAGGGAGTATCAGGGATAAGCGTTTCCGACTGCGAGTTCCACATGCCCCGCCCCTCATACATGTGGCACACTCTGCGCCATCTCTCCGAAACCAATCCTGATGTCTCCTTCACCCTGATTATCGGTGCAGACAACTGGCTCGACTTCGACCGATGGTACCGCTCGCGTGATATCATTGCAGCCTACAATGTCATCATCTTCCCAAGAGAGGGATACCCCGTTGATGCGACAAAGCTGCCCCAAGGAGTGTGCCTCGTCAATACTCCGCTCTTTCCAATCAGCAGCACGGAGATAAGACAGAAGGTGGCACGTGGCGAAAGCATCACAGGCCTCGTACCTGCTGCCATCGAGGAGGATGTGATGCACATCTATGGACATGTGGGGGCTGATGATGCCATAGAGTCATAGATAAAGCAAGTCGTGTGTGAAAAAACTGGCATTTGTTTGGTGCCTATCAATTGTTTTTTGTATATTTGCAGAAACAAAAAAACAATAATAGCTTATGAGACTATCTACTTTATTATTAGCTCTTGCTTTTTCGGCAGCTACGGCTTGTGCACAGAAATTTGTTGGTGGTGACATATCGCTTCTTCCTGAGTACGAGGAAGCCAAGGCCGCATATTTTGACCACTCAGGCTCGGCCATCGCCTCGCCGCTTGAGTTTTTCAAGGAAGAGGGTATGAATGCCATGCGTCTTAGGCTGTTCGTAAATCCCAGTCAGTATAGCGGCAGCGACAAGGACCCCAACGCCTGCCAGGACATAGAGTATGTGAAGCAGTTGGGAAAGCGCATCAAGGATGCTGGATTCAAGCTGATGCTCGATTTCCATTATTCCGACACGTGGGCAGACCCTGCCAAGCAGTGGACACCGGCCGAGTGGGTGGGGTTGAGCGACACAGAGCTGTACCAGAAGATTTATTCCTATACCAAGGACGCACTCACGCAGATGGTTAATGCGGGTGCCACTCCCGATTTCATCCAGCCAGGCAACGAGATAAGCTATGGCATGCTGTGGGGAGCCTATGGCACGGCAGAAGCCTCGCTCAAGAAATGCTATATCGGGAACTCTGCCAACTGGAACCGCTTCACCACCTTGCTCATCAATGCCGTAAAGGCATGCCGTGAGGTATGCCCGGAGGCCAGGATAGTTCTGCATACCGAGCGCGTGCAGCAGCCTGACGTACTGGCCAATTTCTATGCTCAGATGAAGAACGCCTCTGTCGATTATGACATCATTGGACTGAGCTACTATCCTTACTGGCATGGAGCTCTGACAGTGCTTGAGAATGCGCTTAGGAGGATGGAGAATGATTTTGCGGACAAGGATATAATGCTGGTAGAGACGGGATATCCATATGCCTGGGAGGTGCCTGGCAGCACATACAACTTCTCCTCGCTATACCCCTACAGCGACGATGGCCAGAAAGCATTCACGAAGGCGCTCATTGACATGCTCAACCAGCATCAGGCGGTAAAGGGACTGTTCTGGTGGTGGATGGAGTACAATGCCAAGAATACCAATCTGAGCGGATGGTACAACGCTCCGCTATTTGACAGCCGCACGGGATGCGCTACGGCAGCGATGGATGTTATGAGAGAGTTTGTCAGCGACCCGGCATCTGTACACGGAGTGACAGTGCCGGCAGACGAGGATGCCAACTGGTATACATTGTCGGGACAGAGAGTAGCCGCCCCATCGCAAAAGGGTGTGTATGTACATAAAGGAAAGAAAATACTACGTTATGCGAAGGACTAAGGGCGAAGTTTTGAGGGCTAAGGTCTAAGGTCTAAGGTCTAAGGTCTAAGGACGAAGGACTAAGGTTTGAGGTAATTATCGCGCTGTAAGCGCAAAAGCACATAGCCCAGGGTAGAGCGTAGCGACACCCTGGGTTGTTTCATGCAGGTGATGGTCGCCCTGTAAGCGCAAAAGCATAGATACCAGCAGGGGGCAGATACGCTTTTGCGCTTACAGCGCGCATTGATTAGAAACCACTTACACCCAGGGTGCCGCTACGCTCTACCCTGGGCTGTGCTCTTCTAGGCTCAGTAGAAATTTCCTTGGGTCTAAGTGCCCCGTAGGGTGAGTCTTTTCCCTTTTTCTCTTATCCAGAATAGGACAGACATTTCTGTGCCAGTTTAGCCCAACTCTCACGCAAAGCTTTGCATCCGTCCTCGCAAAGCTTTGCATTTGCCCACGCAAAGCTTTGCATCCGCCTACGCAACATCATTTGTCTTCATTTAGGAGTCCCATCCCATGTTTTTTCCACTGAGCCCCATTGTCCTTAGTCCTTAGCCCTTCGCCCCCAATAACTAAGAATAAAAGTTAAATTTTGGACTTCCCGTTACTTTTATGTAACTTGGGAGCAACTTCATCTAAATGTTTAGTTTATCTTTGCGGCAAACAAATTTAATTGCTGTAGATATGAAACAGACGAAGACTGAGCGCACGCTGACACGTGGCGAAATGGAGGTGATGAACATCCTGTGGAGCAGTGGCCGCAGCATGACAACCAATCAGGTGGTAGATTGTTTCCCTGAGCCTCGTCCCGCATATACCACCATTGCCACATTCCTGAAAATACTGTCAGCCAAGGGATTTGTAGGCCATACTCAGCAGAATGGCAGCAAGGCATTCTGCTTCTACCCTATGGTGTCGCGTGCGGTGTACACCCGTCAGGTAATGCAAGACATCAAGAACACCTTTTTTGGTGGGTCTGGCAAGTCGCTGATGAGTTTCTTCATTAAAGAGGAGAAGCTTAGTGACGAAGATATTACGGAATTAATAGAAATGATAAAGGAATAGCCCATGCTTGTCTACGCTCTTAAATCGGCCTTGTGCCTGTCGTTGTTCTATGTGCCATACATGTTGCTGTTGTGCAGGGAGTCCTTCTTTCGCTTCAACAGATTTCTACTGTTGGGCATAATGTTGTTGTCTGCCTTCCTCCCGTTGTTCGACATCCATCTCCTCTCTTGGGGATGCTTATCATTGGCAGACAATCTCACATCGGTAGTTGAGGTAGGAATGCCTGTTGCCGTAGAAGAGGCTGGAGGTGTGGAACCAGTTGCGGTAGCCACACATTCCACATGGTCGCTTGGGCTGTGGCTGTTAGTGGGTTATCTTGTTGGTGCCGTGGTAGTGTTGTTGTCAAAGGTTTACGGAGCCATTGGTGTATACTATGCCGTTACCCGTGGGGTGATATGGAAGGATAAACGTGATCAGGCTACAATCTACTGCCATGCCGGCGATGTCATTCCGTTCAGCGTGTTTGGAGCCATTGTAATAAACGAGGACGACTGGCAGACTAATTCACGTGAGATAATAACCCATGAGATGGGGCATGTGGTAAACCGCCACTCCTGGGATGTGGTGCTACTTAATGCTGTACAGGTGGTGCAGTGGTTTAATCCCCTTGCCTGGCACATGTCATTCAGCCTGCGTGATGTCCATGAATACGAGGCCGACGACTGCGTGTTGCGTAGTGGGGTGGCCATGCGGCAATATCAGACATTATTAATAAGAAAAGCTGTCGGCTCCAGTTCCTACGCTTTCGCCAACAGCTTTAATCACAGTTTAATCAAAAAACGTTTAACTATGATGTTACGAGAAAAATCTAATCCGTGGATGCTCAGCAAGTCGCTGTATGTCATCCCTGTGGCATTAGTAGCACTCAGTGCCTTTGCCACCAGTGAGAATGAGCTGATGTCCGACAATGGGTCAGCCGTAGTAGAATCCAGCAGCAAAGTTACAGATCTTTTGCGAGTTGAGCAAGAGAATTCTAAAAAAACAGCTTCTGCTGTCACCGAATCTCTTCCTGCCAAGCCCGATGCCGTTGATGCCGCCTCCCTAGATCAGACTGCCGCTCCTCTTCCCGATGGCGTTGACAAGGTGTTTGACGTAGTGGAAGTGATGCCTTCGTATGAGGGAGGAATGCCAGCGCTGATGACTTTCTTAGCTCAAAATGTACGTTATCCTAAAATTGCCCAATCCAATGGTGTCAGTGGACGTGTCATAGTGCAGTTTGTTGTTGAGAAGGATGGTCATGTAACGGACGTGCATGTAGCAAAGTCCAAAATTGACAAACCTGTGGCTCCCAAGACTGAAGAAAAAGCTGCTGATACTAATGACGGAAATGCGGGTGCCAGCACTGTTTCGGAGGAAGACTATGCCCAGTCTGTTAAGGCTCTTGAGGATGAGGCTGTGAGGGTTGTCAACCTGATGAGGTCATGGAAACCAGGCAAACAGAATGGAGCACCAGTACGCGTCAAGTTCTGTGTTCCCCTGACTTTCCGATTGAATTGAAATACAGAGGTTAATGGCTTACACCTATAACCCCTTAACTTGGAGAGAGGCTCTTGAATGCTTTGACATTCAAGAGCCTGACAGCACCTTCTTTCAGAAGGCCACCATCCTCTTCAAGGCGATAAACAGAAATAAACCTTTCGTTAGACGATGTACAACCTTAGCCTTCCTTCTGGCGTTGCTTCGCGCATAATGATACGAAGATGACTTCAAGTCAAATTGTGCACACGCATGTGCATAATCTCCAAATCACTGACACATAGGTAAAAACGACGATGTTCATTGAGACTGCGATATCTGAATCCCGAAGCGAATTCCAACGTAAGTTGCAGGGCAAGATTGGTGATTAGTTTAGTAGGGTGTCCAATTTGATGTGCAAAAATTGAATATCCTAATTCTGAAGCTCATGTCGGTAATTTTCGCGCTGTAAGCGCAAAAGCACATAGCCCAGGGCAAATGTAGCGTAGCGAAATGACACCCTGGGTTGTTTCATGTAGGTGATGGTCGCGCTGTAAGCGCAAAAGCATAGATACCAGCAGGACATATAACGCTTTTGCCCTTAGGGCGCATTGATTATAATCCTCTTATTCCCAGGGTGCCGCTACGCTCTACCCTGGGCTGTGCTCTTCTGGGCTCAGTAGAAATTTCCTTGGGTCTAAGTGCCCCGTAGGGTGAGTCTTTTTTCCCTTTTCTCTTATCCAGAATAGGACAGACATTTTTGTGCCAGTTTAGCCCAACTCTCACGCAAAGTTTTGCATCCGCCTACGCAAAGCTTTGTTCTTGGACTTCGGTCCTACCGACGAGATACTGAAAGATGCCCCACAGAACTTCATCTTTGGTGCCGACAACTCTGTACCTAACGATGTGGACCAGGAGAAACTCTGCAAAATAGTGGACTATATCCACACATGGCGGCAGACACACAATAAGTAAGCAGGCCTTGACGTTATATAGGCAGAATGAAACAAACGCTGATTTGGATTGGCGCCCTCATAGTGGGCGCCATCCTTGGATTATTGCAGGCTGACTGGCTGAACCAGCTGACGGATTATGTTGCCGTTGTCTATACACGGCTGTTTCAGCTGTTGGCGGTGCCTACCATCGTGTTGGCTGTCACCACTACACTGGCATCGTTCGGAAAAGGGCAGGGGACTGGCCGCATCTTCCGCCATACCGTTACCTACACGCTGCTGACGACTACTGTGGCGGCCGCGGTGGGACTGTTGCTGTATGTTCTGATAGCCCCAGGCAACTTGCCCTCCGATGCTGTCAATGTGGGACAAGAAGCTGTGGCCGATGCGCCACAGCTGTCGTATCGCAGTCACATCATCAGCCTGGTACCCAACAATATCGTGCGCCCTTTCCTCGATGGTAATGTGCTGTCACTGTTGCTGCTGGCAGCTGCTTTGGGCTTTGGCCTGTCAAGGATGCCTGAGTCTGACAACAAGACCGCAGTGGTGCGGCTGTTGTTGGGATTGCAGGAACTGCTGTTCATGCTCATCCGCGGACTCATCTGGACATTGCCTGTGGGCATCGTGGCCTTTGCCGCACAATTGTCGGCACAGCTTACGGCTGGTGTCGTGGCCGACTCACTGGGCAGGTATGTCGCAGTTGTGTTGGCTGGAAACGTGTTGCAGTTCTCGGTGGTGCTGCCGCTGTTCCTCTTGCTGCGAGGACTGAATCCTGTCCGTACGCTGGCAAAGATGATGCCCGCCGTGCTGATGGCATTGTTCTCGAAGAGCAGTGCCGCCACGCTGCCCGTTACCATACAGTGTGCCGAGGAGCGACTGAAGGCTGACCCGAAGGTGGCACGTTTCGTGCTGCCTATATGCACTACCATCAACATGAACGGATGTGCTGCCTTTATCCTGGTGACATCGCTGTTCGTGATGCAGCAGGGGGGTGTAGAGCTGACGTGGACCACCATGCTGACATGGCTGGTCATAAGCGTGCTGTCGGCCATTGGCAATGCCGGAGTACCTATGGGATGCTATTTCCTGACTCTCTCGCTAATGTCGGGCATAGATGCCTCCGTGGCTGTTTTGGGCATCATCCTACCTATCTATACCATTATTGACATGGTGGAGACCGCAGTTAACGTATGGTCTGACTCGTGTGTCTGTGCAATGACGGACAACGACCTGAAATGAATATGCCTTTGCAGACGGTATATATATAATAATGTATAGCCTCCCATCCTTCCGTTTTTTCGGTTGATTTAAGTCAAGAGCGTGTGAAAATATGCGTTTTTCTTAAAAAAGTTCGTGGAAAAGTTTGGCTGTTTCGTGGAAAAGCAGTACTTTTGCATCCGCTTTCGAGAACGATACCTTTGAGGTTCAGTTCCAGAATAGTTTATGGTAGAGCTGACTAGGTCGCTCTTCCGCAAAAGAAAGAGTTCTTTGAAAAGATTACATAGACAGAGAAGTAGTACAAGAAGCGAGTGCCGAGTCTTTCCGATTTTATTGGGAAGTATGAGGTACTTGGGTAAACGAACCGTTCTATTCTTTAGAGATTAG
>NZ_NPJH01000055.1 GCF_002251365.1 Prevotella sp. P3-122 | reverse complement strand
TATTGATTTCAAGGTGGTTATAAAAATAATACACCTGAGTACACTTCTACATTTTTGAGAGGTTCCTATATAAGGATGCCGCTGATTTCTCATTGAAAAGCTTTCTGCTGACACTCGCTTTTGTGTTGGAAACCGACTGCATGGATGTGTCAAGGATAGTGGTTATCTCACCAGTCTTGAAGCCAAGATATATCAGCATACATACCTTGAACTCTTGCTCGCTGATATCTTTCCTTTGGGAAAGCAATGAGTGCAGCTTTGGGAAGAAAGTCCTTACCATATCACTCAAAGTGTTCCACTCGCTTTTCGTAGGGGATGATTTGGAAGCATTTGGTATGGTATAACGCTTGAAGCATGATACAATATCTTCATAAGTCCGTACAAAATCTCCATTAGCCCACTTGTTCCCCTGTAGCTGTTCTTCCAGTTCCTTTACTCTTTTCTGCAGTTCCTCCAATTCCTGCTCTTTCATCTCTACAATGGATATGCAGCCTTTCCTTATATTCTCCAATTCCGTTTTTGATTCCGAAAGTTCATTGTTCAAAAGGACGTAAATGTGGCGCATCCTCTCTTTCTCGGTGCGGTTCCTCTTTTTTGTACTCCAAATATACCATACCACATAAATACCTAATACTATGACGACAGAAATTATCAGATAGACAGCAAACAAGGTTTTCTGTTCCCTTAACTTGCTGGCATCAGCTAATCTCCTCATCCTGTTGTAGTCGTATAAAGATTTTGCCTGTATTACTGCCTCTGCCTGGCTCCTTGACAAGATATCGTCCATGGCTTTCTCGCTCAATAAGGAGTACTTGCTTATGGAGTCGATGTCCATCTTTAATCTGTAAACAGAGATAAGACCTTTGCATGCCTCATAATCAAAGCTACTTCCAAGCAGTTTCCGGAAGTAGTATTCCGCTGCATCAATTTTTCCAATGCCAATTTGATATAATCCTTTTGTATAGTAATAATGCATGCGTTCAGGAACTATCCTTTCGTCAACGAACAACCCTGATTTGTTTTC
>NZ_NPJH01000054.1 GCF_002251365.1 Prevotella sp. P3-122 | reverse complement strand
AGGATTAGGATTTGTGCCATGAATACGTTTGATAAACAATGATATCTGGATCATTATGTTCTCGTCAAGCGGCATACATCTGTATTTATTGCCTTTTCCGTTGAACAGGATGCTGCCTGTTACATTTTCATTATCAGGTATGGTTATATCTCTTATTCTCACAGATAACACCTCGTTCAATCTAGCTCCAGTACAATACATTAATCCCATAAGGACTGTGTCTCTGAATCCTGTTTTTGTATGTATGTCAGGAGCATTGATTATTGCTTCAGTTGCAGTGGCGGAGAGGGCTTTTTGTTTCGTACGGGCACTTTTCTTGCAATGTATAGTCTTTGCGTCAAGGAGGTATTTGACATACGTAATATCCTCATCTGCGATAAAGGACAAGAAGGCTATCAGATTACTACGTCTGAGATTTATCGTTTGGTTTGTGTTTCCGCGATCTTTCATCCAGCTTTCCCATTCCTCTATTGTCGACTTGCCTAAAGCCTTATCAAGAGAGAATGTACCAAATGCTATATGCTTGTAGTCTTTGAGAAAGTACTTGAAGTAGAGTCTTAGGCTGATTCGATACGATTCTCTCGTATTTTCACTATTGAATTCGTGATGAATCCATTTTCCAAACAGCTGCGACAACTTTTTGTATTCCTCGATGTTTTCTTTAGAATCTGTCTTCTTCATCTGGTAATCTATGTATTATGGGTTTCAAATCAGCAGAACTGAGTTTGTTCAAAATGGAAGAGTACTGAGGAGTTAAAGAGTAATAGTACATTGTCTGGTTTAACGATGCATGCCCCATTGATTTACTTATCGCCAGCAAGCTGTAGTACGCTTCATCAATACTTAATCCGTTCAAAGCATTTATGTTCTGTATTGCGTAATTGTGACGAAAGTCATAGGGCACAGCTGATGTAGAATTATACTTGTACCAAAGTTTGTGAAATATGTCACTAATCCAAGTCCTATGAAGGAATTCTCCTTTTTCGTCTGGAAAAAATGCAACTCGAGTGGGCTCAATTAGCCGGATCTTCCTGTCATAATCCCTCAATATGCCTTGCATTTCTGGACTCAACGCGACAATATGCTCTCTATAACCTTTTGTTGCCCTTATATAGATGATTCCATTTCTTAGGTCTACATCTTCAATGCGAAGCAGCCTTGCTTCTATAGGGCGTAGCCCATTGCTGTATAGTAACCGAAATATGACTTTACATACGAGTTCATAACATTGACCTCTTTTTTTGAATACGCCAGTTTCATAGAATGTTTGCTCATCGCAGGCTTTGAAGAAGGACACCATCTCTTGCTGATCCAGCATGACAAGACGATGTTTAGTTTTTCCCCATTTTACTTTGGAGTTAAGATTTATGCAGCAATAGCCTCGTTCATTTGCAAACTTGATAATATTCTCAGCTACCTTTACGCGATTATAGTGAGTATTATTCTTTTCATTTTCACGTTTGCAACACCAATTATCTATCATTACCTGACTAAACAGTCCATCCTTACTCTGTTTTTTGCAATAATTCAGAAACGTTCTTGTTTGACTATCTATGGGATGTCTCTGTGAAACAAGTCGGTAGGTGGCATACAGAGAATCTATCTCTGATATTGTTCTGATTTTGTTATTCATGGTAGTAGTAAGGCGCAGGTTCTTAGTTTTGTTATGTCACTACCAAGGTAAGCAAACGTTGACTCAGGGCATGTGTGACCAAGAAGTCCAGATGCTATTGAAACATCTGTATCGTGACTAATTAACGAACTAGCAAAATGATGTCTATAAAGGTGCAGTCCTCTCATCTTTCGGTTAAAGAGTGAGACACCGGCAAGTCTTAGTATGTCATTTGAAATGTTATAAAGATCTCGTTTATGCAGAGTATTTCCTGTCCTTGCCTGTACAAATATTGCAGTGCATGGGCTCTTGGGACGAGAATCCCTAACATATTTTACAATAGCATTACTACATACAGTTGGTATTGGTAGTGTCAACGGGACATCCGTTTTCTGCTGAATGAGTCTAATGGTTTTATTCTTGAAATCAATATTTTCCTTGCGAAGATTGATTATGTCAGAACTTCTTAATCCCATGAAAAATGCGAGGCTACCTATGGCACGATCAACATCTGGCATTTGGATATTGCTATCAGTGAGCACCTTTTCTATGCTACTGGCTTCTTCCTCAGACAGATCGGGATATATGTGAGTAGTATTAGGAATTGAGGGTATGAAGGAAGACAAACGAATAGAAACTTCTATTCCTATTGAATCCTGAAACATGACAAAGACTCTTCTCAATCTCCCAGAGATGCTTCTACTGCGTTTCGCCGTATTACCATCTGTAAAGTATTCTTGAACAATTGTTTCTGAAACATCTTTTAGATGAGTGACCTGCCTCCCATAAAGATAAACGAAGAAAGAACGTAATGCATCAATATAATCAGACGTAGTCTTTTCTTTATGACCCAGTGCTTTTGACTTTTGCTTACATGTGTCAAGAAGATATGTGTATTCCTTTGGCATAACCTCCAAGGGAATTGTCTTTAGTCTTGGCGTTTCTTCTTCTGTGATGTAGCGCCATATTCGTTTTATGCAAGCCAGACGTCTATATAATGTCTGACCTTTGTCTTTACAAGTCTTTTCAAGACGGTGACAATACTGATCCATATCCGAAATATCCGAATCAGGACTGAGCATAACTTTGATTTCACGCTGATAATTGTAAAGCGTACTTTTGCTCACTCCTTGATCTTGAAGATATCTCAAAAGAAGTGGATACTTGGTTCTAAGTGTTTTGATATCCATTGCTTTCGTTTTATTTGTTTCAACCAAAAGCAATATAATATTTAATGCGAACATTTACAAATCTAACCAGCACTATTATATATGGAAACAACAAGAAGTTCGCATAAAATGGAAATTCGCATAACACACC
>NZ_NPJH01000053.1 GCF_002251365.1 Prevotella sp. P3-122 | reverse complement strand
GTCGCAGTTACACCTTATTATATATAAGAACAATCTGACCTACGCCTGTTATAACAAACGCCCCGTAAAGCTTGGCTTTACGGGACGTTTGTATGTTTGGATTAACCCCGAATGGCGGGGCTGTTGATCATTCAAGTTGTTTTGCGAAGCCCAAGTGGCTCCTTTGTCTTCAAATAAATAATATTAATAAACGAAAATCTTGTAGTCCTTGATGCTTCCTGGAGCTCCCTGCTCAGCGCGCGGCAGATATTCGAGGGCAGAGATGGTCTGTACCGAGCCAAGGTCGATGACGAGGAGGTGTGGGAAGCCTGCGCCCTTGATGGTCTGCCAGTAGGTAGATTCCTGAAGGTCGTACACCTTGTCGCCAGTGTGGTTGCCGTTCTCGTCCTCGCTGTCAGCATACTTTGTTGTCCAAGGCTCGCGGCTCAGTCTTTGGCCGTTGGTACCCTGCACGTAGAGCTCAGCTATTGCGGCAACGTCGGTACCATTGTGCAGGCTGCTGCTCTCTATGGCAAGGTAGCGACCCTTGGCAGCCTGTCCGAACTTCACGGTCTGCCATCCGTTGCCACTCTTGAAAGCACCTTTGGCAACAGGAGTCATTGAGTTGAGGTCGGGCTTGTCACCGATATTGTTGTGCTTGTTGCTCTTCTCAAGCTGCAGCTTGTTGAGTTCAGGCTCAGTCTGTCCCCAAACTACGGTTTCTTTAGGACCTACAACGTCGAGAACAATGACTTCGTTCTTTCCCTTCTTGAGCCAGCATCCCGGTATATAGAGTGTCTGCTGCGGACCGATACTCCAGATGCGTCCCATGGCATGTCCGTTAACATAAACCTGTCCCTTGCCCCAAGTCTCGAAGTCGAGGAAAGTGTCACCGACTTTCTTCAGATTGAAGTAGCCACGGTAATAACCGGCTTTGCCTTTGCCAGCAGGAAGCCCCAAATCATTAGAAATGTTTTCTTTTGCTTCTGAGGCGAACGCTTTTACAGCGGTGTTGTAATCGTCAGGAATTGTGCATGTCACAAAGCCCTTGAGATTGATAGAGACCTCATTGTTGTCAAGCTCCGTACTTATGACGACATCACCTACGATGCCTTTGAAATCCTTGATTGCACGACCGAAATTAATACGTCCCATCGCCTCAATAAGTATTGTGAGGCGGTCACCCTTCTTTACAGGCGGAAGAGCTACTGATTTTTCATTCTTAACGCGGTCTATCTTGCCTATATACTTGCCATTGATGAAAACTGTAGCGAAGTCATGGGCGTCAAGAGTAAGTGTGCTTTGATTTGGAATCTCAGGGAGTACTTTTGTGTAGACGGCTGAGCCCCAGCCCATATCCATCTCTTCGAAAGTCATGTGACTGCTCTGGCTATCCTTGAATACGCGATTGATGCCATTTACGATTGGAACATACTCTGTGAGCTGGAACTTAGGCACACTGATGATGCCCATTGGTGCCTTTGGAATGGCAGGCATCTTCTTGCCGTCATTGTATTTGGTCATCATCTTGCGAAGCTCGTAGAACTTAGGTGTTGCCAGACCCCATTCGTTGATTGGAGCATCGTAGTCGTAGGATGTCACGTCGGGAGCGAAACCGGGAGAGTTGGCACCAGCCCAGTGTCCGAACGATGTTCCTCCGTGGGTCATGTAGAGAGAGAAGCTGATGCCCTTGGACAGCATCTCGTCCATTCCCTCTACCATGTCCTTGGCAGGACGTGTCTCGTGGCGTGCGCCCCACTTGTCGAACCATCCGCTCCAGAACTCTGAACACATCTTGGGTGCATCGGGACGAAGCTCGCCAAGGCGGCGGAACTGCTGGTCGATATTGGCTCCTGTACCGAAGTTCATTGTCCATACAAGGTCGTCAAGCCCGTTCTTTGTGAAGTTAGATGACCAGTCACACTGGAAGAGAGCCGGCCCAACAAGCTTGCCTTCGTCATTCTTCTTGTACCAGTTGGCCTTCAGCACGTCGCGTATCTCACTTACGTATGCCTTGTCCTCACCGTATGAGCCATACTCGTTCTCTACCTGTACCATAATGATAGGACCGCCATTCTGGATGGTTAGCGGAGCAAGCTGCTGGGCAACCTTCTCCTCGAATATTTTCACGCGCTCCATGAAATAGGGGTCTTGCTCGCGCAGGCGGATGTCCTTCTTCTTCAGCAGCCACCAGGGCAGACCACCCATTTCCCATTCTGCACATACGTATGGGCCGGGACGTACTATCACGTACATTCCGTTCTTCTGTGCCAGACGGCAGAATGCTGCCACGTCGTTGTTGCCTGTGAAGTCAAAATGGTCTTCCGACTGCTCGTGGATGTTCCAGAACACATAGATACATACGGTGTTCATGCCAAGAGCCTTGCACATCTTGATGCGGTGGTCCCAGTAAGCTTGCGGAATACGCGGATAGTGTACCTCCGCAGCCTTTACAATAAATGGTTCGCCGTTGAGCAGGAACGTGCCCTTGCCAACGGTGAAATCGCCACTTTTAGATGCAGCATTGGCATTAGCCGGCACGAAAAGAGCCGTGGCTGCAAGGGCGAGGGTAGTGAATAATTTGGTTAGTTTCATAAGATGTTATATGATGTTGTTAGTTGTTCTTGATAGTATGCAGGAATAGCTTGAGTACCCCTAAGTATTTAGCATAGTGCAAAGATAGTGCAAATCGGGATAAGAACAAAACTTTTCGGTCAAATATTTCAAATTCGGTGCAGAGTACGTCTCTTAGCCTGCCTGCCTGTAAACAATGCAAAATAAAAGATCATCAAAATTTGCAGGACATAAAACTTATTGCTATCTTTGCATAGACAACAGCGGAATATTCATTCCGCACGTTCGGGAGTTACACATATTTATATATATAACCTATAATATTGATAAAAAATGTCTGATAACAGAAACCAGCAGCCAGGACAGCAGTTCCAGCTCGAGCTTAAGCCAGAGGTAGCTTCTGGCGTTTATTCAAACCTCGCTCTTATCTCACACTCTCACAGCGACTTTATCGTCGACTTCGCACGCATACTGCCAGGCATGCCTAAGCCAGAGGTGTGCTCGCGCGTAATCCTTGCACCTGAGCATGCCAAGCGCCTGCTTGCCGCATTGCAGGACAATATTATTAAGTATGAGAAGGAGTTTGGCCCAATAGCCATACCGCAGGCTCCACAGATGGAGGCCGGACCTCGTACCATTGCTCCTTTTGGAAATGGGGAGGCGTAATACGACACATGGAAACGCATATACCTTCATAGGCCACTGTCATTAACAGCTTTCTGCCATATAGCCCCTTAGCAGAAACAAGATGATGATATTGTTTGAGGATACGGCTTTACGGAAGATGGTATAGAAAGCAACACGCGCTGTAAGCGCAAAAGTGTCATAAACCATTTGGATGCTTATGCTTTTACGTTTGCAGTGCGTGCTTAGATGATTGGCAAATTACACTTGTTTTGTTTAAAATAGCTTGACAAGTGTTATTTATTCTTAAATTTATTTTGTTCAACAATCCTTTTTAGTCTATTAATTAGGTAGTTTGGCAAAAAGTTTGTACCTTTGCAGCCCGAAACGATATTCAGTGGTAATGTCGTAATCAGTTGATAATAAACAAAATAAATATATAAATTAAAAATCATTAATTATGCCTACTATTTCACAGTTAGTAAGAAAGGGCAGAAAGGTATTGGTAGACAAGAGCAAGTCACCAGCTTTGGACGCATGTCCTCAGCGTCGTGGTGTATGCGTCCGCGTCTACACAACAACTCCTAAGAAGCCTAATTCGGCAATGCGTAAAGTTGCCCGTGTTCGTTTGACAAACCAGAAGGAAGTTAACTCCTACATCCCAGGAGAGGGACACAACTTGCAGGAGCACTCAATAGTATTGGTGCGCGGCGGTCGTGTAAAGGATCTTCCTGGTGTACGCTATCACATCGTTCGTGGTACTCTTGATACCGCAGGTGTTACAAACCGTACACAGCGCCGTTCTAAGTACGGAGCAAAGCGTCCAAAGGCAAAGAAGTAATTAGCCGAAAGCCTAAGAACAAAGACAAGTCCTCGGGTTATGGATTAGTAAGCTTGTGGTTGACACAAAACTTCGGAATCCGCACGGGGAAGGGAAATGAACCGAAAGCACGGGGACTTGCCTTTACTTACAACAACTAAGAATTTATTTTTTTTATAACGTTTTGCTGGAGAATTGTTAATAACAGGTTGAGTAAATGCCCAGGTGTGGGCGTTGAAGAACATAAAAAGACAGCCCCAAGCAGAATAATCATACAAATAATAAAATGAGAAAAGCAAAACCAAAGAAGCGCGTGGTTCTTCCAGATCCAGTCTTCAACGACCAGAAGGTCTCAAAATTCGTTAATCACCTTATGTATGATGGCAAGAAGAATGCCTCATATAAGATTTTCTACAACTCTCTTGACATCGTAAAGGAAAAGATGGCCAAGGAGGAGAAAAGCCCTCTTGAAATATGGAAGCAGGCTCTCGACAACATCACTCCTCAGGTAGAGGTGAAGAGCCGTCGTATCGGTGGTGCTACTTTCCAGGTACCTACTGAAATCCGTCCATCACGTAAGGAGAGTATCTCAATGAAAAATCTGATTGGCTATGCTCGCAAGCGTGGTGGTAAGTCTATGGCTGACAAGCTCGCCGCTGAGATTATGGACGCATATAACAATCAGGGTGGTGCCTTCAAGCGTAAGGAAGATATGCATCGTATGGCTGAGGCTAACCGTGCTTTTGCTCACTTCAGGTTCTAACTAATTAACAGGTAAAAAGACAATGGCAAATCGCGATTTACATTTGACCCGTAATATTGGTATCATGGCCCACATCGATGCTGGTAAGACAACAACTTCTGAGCGTATCCTCTTCTATACAGGAAAGACTCATAAGATCGGTGAGGTTCATGATGGTGCTGCCACAATGGACTGGATGGCTCAGGAGCAGGAGCGTGGTATTACCATTACCTCTGCTGCTACCACATGTAACTGGAACTATCAGGGAAATTCATACAAGATCAATTTGATCGATACTCCGGGACACGTGGATTTCACAGCTGAGGTAGAGCGCTCACTCCGTGTACTCGATGGGGCCGTCGCTACATACTCTGCTGCCGATGGTGTACAGCCACAGTCGGAGACCGTATGGCGTCAGGCTGACAAGTACAACGTACCACGTATCGGTTATGTAAATAAAATGGACCGTTCAGGTGCTGACTTCTTCGAGACTGTACAGCAGATGAAGGATATTCTTGGCGCTAACCCGTGTCCAGTACAGATTCCTATCGGCGCTGAGGAGAACTTCAAGGGTGTCGTTGACCTTATCAAGATGAAGGCTATCCTGTGGCACGATGAGACAATGGGCGCAGAATATGACGTCGAGGAAATTCCTGCTGACCTCGTAGACGAGGCTCAGGAGTGGCGCGACAAGATGCTTGAGAGCGCAGCCAGCTTCGATGACGAGCTTATGGAGCTATACCTTGAGGGAAAGGATATTCCAGAGGACAAACTGATTGCAGCCATCCGTAAGGGCACCATCTCCATGGAGCTTACCCCTATGGTTCTTGGCTCATCATACAAGAACAAGGGTGTGCAGCCACTTCTTGACTATGTGTGCGCATTCCTGCCTTCACCACTTGACACTGAGGCTATCGTAGGTACAAACCCTGACACAGATGAGGAAGAGGACCGCAAGCCTTCTGAGGATGCTCCAACATCAGCATTGGCATTCAAGATTGCTACAGACCCGTTCATGGGACGTCTGGTGTTCTTCCGCGTCTACTCTGGTAAGGTTGTTGCTGGTTCATACGTTTACAACCCACGCTCTGGAAAGAAGGAGCGCATCAGCCGCCTCTTCCAGATGAACTCCAACAAGGAAATTCCTATGGAGACAATTGATGCTGGTGACATCGGCGCAGGTGTTGGATTCAAGGATATCCGTACTGGTGACACTCTCTGCGATGAGGCACACCCAATCGTACTCGAGTCTATGACCTTCCCTGATACAGTTATCTCTATCGCTGTTGAACCAAAGAGCCAGGCCGACATTGCCAAGCTTGACAACGGTCTTGCCAAGCTCGCTGAGGAGGACCCAACATTCACCGTACGTACTGACGAGCAGAGCGGCCAGACTATTATCTCTGGTATGGGTGAGCTTCACCTCGATATCATCATTGACCGTCTGAAGCGCGAGTTCAAGGTAGAGTGCAACCAGGGTAAGCCACAGGTTAACTACAAGGAGGCTATCTCTTCTACAGCACAGAGCCGTGAGACATACAAGAAGCAGTCTGGTGGTCGTGGTAAGTTCGCTTGTATCGATGTTACCATCGCTCCAAAGGACGAAGACTACACAGAGGGCGATCTTCAGTTTATCAACGAGGTAAAGGGTGGTAATGTTCCTAAGGAGTTCATCCCATCTGTAGAGAAGGGATTCAAGGACTGCCTGAAGAATGGTGTACTCGGTGGCTTCCCAATGACAGGTCTGAAGGTTACTCTTACCGATGGTAGCTTCCACCCCGTTGACTCTGACCAGCTTTCATTCGAGCTTGTTGCCCATCAGGCATTCAAGGTTCTCTGCCCGAAGGCTAAACCTGTTCTCATGGAGCCTATTATGAAGGTAGAGGTTGTTACTCCTGAGGAGAACATGGGTGACGTAATCGGTGACCTCAACAAGCGCCGTGGTATGGTTCAGGGTATGGAAGAGGCACGAAGCGGTGCCCGCATCGTAAAGGCTATGGTTCCTCTGGCAGAAATGTTCGGCTACGTTACAGCTCTGCGTACCATTACCTCTGGACGTGCTACAAGCTCTATGGAGTATGACCATCACGAGGCTCTCTCTACAAGCATTGCCAAGACTGTGCTTGAGGAAGTGAAGGGACACTCTGAACTCCTCTAATAAAAATAACATGTGGAATGGGGCATCAGATAGCGTATGACTCTTATCTGGTGTACCCCAATCCTCTAAAATAATCAATATTAATCAACTTAATACAATGAGTCAGAAAATTAGAATTAAGCTGAAATCTTACGACCACAAGTTGGTTGACAAGTCAGCAGAGAAAATCGTAAAGGCCGTAAAGGCTACAGGTGCTATCGTCAGTGGACCTATTCCACTTCCGACACACAAGCGCATCTTCACCGTTAACCGTTCTACTTTCGTTAACAAGAAATCTCGTGAGCAGTTCCAGCTCTCAGACTTCAAGCGCCTGATAGACATCTATAGCTCTACATCCAAGACAGTAGACGCACTCATGAAACTGGAGCTTCCCTCTGGTGTCGAGGTTGAAATCAAGGTCTAATTTATCGATTGTCGAAAACAAAATCAATTTTTAAATTTTTATTGAAATGCCAGGATTAATTGGAAGAAAAATCGGAATGACATCCGTTTTCAGTGCCGACGGTAAGAACGTACCGTGCACTGTTATCGAAGCTGGTCCTTGTGTCGTTACTCAGGTAAAGACCGTCGAGAAGGACGGTTATGAGGCCGTACAGTTGGCTTTTGGAGAAGCCAAGGAAAAGAATACCACAAAGCCTATGATGGGCGTATTCAAGAAGGCAGGCACAACACCAAAGAAGCACTTGGCCGAGTTCAAGTTCAATGAGGAGTTAAACCTCGGTGATACCGTAACAGTTGAAATCTTCAACGACGCTAAGTTCGTAGACGTTGTTGGTACTTCAAAGGGTAAAGGTTTTCAGGGTGTTGTAAAACGCCATGGATTCGGTGGTGTTGGTCAGAGCACTCATGGTCAGGACGACCGCGCCCGCAAGCCGGGATCTATCGGAGCTTGTTCTTACCCTGCAAAGGTCTTCAAGGGTATGCGCATGGGTGGCCAGATGGGTGGCGACCGTGTGACAACACAAAATCTCCAGGTGTTAAAGGTTATTCCAGAGCAGAACCTGCTTATCATCAAGGGCTCTGTTGCTGGATGCAAAGGTTCAACTGTTTTAATTGAGAAATAATGGAAGTTAGTGTTTTGAATATAAACGGTCAGGAGACCGGAAGGAAGGTTGCCCTTAACGATGCAATCTTCGGCATAGAGCCTAACGAACACGTTCTCTATCTCGCCGTTAAGCAGTATCTCGCTAACCAGCGTCAGGGTACAGCTAAGTCTAAGGAGAGAAGTGAGGTAAGCGGTTCTACCCGCAAGCTCGGACGCCAGAAGGGTGGCGGTGGAGCACGTCGCGGTGATATCAATTCTCCTGTACTTGTTGGTGGTGGACGTGTATTTGGTCCAAAACCACGTGACTACAGACAGAAACTCAACAAAAAAGTAAATATTCTTGCTCGTAAATCAGCCCTCTCTTACATGGCTAAGGAGAATGCTATTATCGTAGTAGAAGACTTTACTTTGGATGCCCCAAAGACAAAAGATTTTATAAATATTACTAAAAATCTTAAAGTTGAGGGTAAGAAGACACTCGTTGTTTTGCCAGTTGAGGATAAAAACGTATATTTGTCAGCTCGCAATTTGAAAGAGGCTCAGGTAATGGGTGCAGCCAACATCAATACGTACAAAATATTGAACTCGGAAGTACTCGTAATTGCTGAAAGTTCTCTGAAGACTATCGACAACATCTTAAATAAGTAATTAAAGGAGAATTAGATTTATGGGATTTATCATCAAACCGCTGGTCACTGAGAAGATGACCAAGATTACCGACAAGAAGTCAAACCGTTATGGCTTCCTGGTTAGTCCTGAGGCTAACAAGCTCCAAATTAAGGAAGAGGTCGAGGGTCTGTATAAAGTAAATGTCGAGGATGTGAACACTATGCTCTATGCTGGCAAGCGCATGGCACGCTATACAAAGGCAGGTCTCGTGAAGGGACAAAAGAGCGCGTTCAAGAAAGCAATCGTAACCCTTAAGGAGGGCGAAACAATTGATTTTTATAGCAATATTGAATAAATAAAATGGCAGTACGCAAATTTAATCCCGTTACTCCGGGACAAAGACACAAAGTTATTGGCACGTTCGAGGAGATTACTGCATCCGTGCCAGAAAAGTCTCTCGTTTACGGTAAGCGTTCAACCGGTGGTCGAAACAACACCGGTAAAATGACTGTCCGCTACATGGGCGGCGGTCATAAGAGGAAGTATCGTCTGATAGACTTCAAGCGAGAGAAAGATGGTGTTCCAGCTGTAGTAAAGACAATCGAGTATGATCCAAACCGCTCTGCTCGCATTGCACTTCTCTTCTACGCTGATGGTGAAAAACGTTACATTATTGCTCCTAACGGATTGCAGGTAGGTGCTACTCTGATGTCTGGTGCTGACGCAGCACCGGAAATCGGTAACACTCTTCCGCTACAGAACATTCCTGTTGGTACTGTAATTCACAACATTGAGTTGCGTCCAGGTCAGGGTGCCCTGTTGGTTCGTTCGGCTGGTAATTTTGCTCAGTTGACTTCTCGCGAAGGCAGCTATTGTGTAATTAAGCTCCCTTCTGGAGAGACTCGTAAGATTCTCTCTGCTTGTAGAGCTACTGTAGGTAGTGTAGGTAACTCTGACCACGCACTTGAGCAGTCTGGTAAGGCAGGACGCTCACGCTGGCTGGGACGTCGTCCTCACAACCGTGGTGTAGTTATGAACCCTGTTGATCACCCAATGGGTGGTGGTGAAGGACGTCAGTCTGGAGGTCACCCACGTTCACGTAAGGGTCTGTATGCAAAGGGTCTCAAGACACGTGCACCAAAGAAGCTTTCTAACAAGTTTATTATTGAAAGAGCTAACAAAAAATAAAGCATAAATTATGAGTCGTTCACTTAAAAAAGGTCCATATATCAACGTGTCACTCGAAAAGAAGATTCTCGCAATGAACGAGAGTGGCAAGAAGACTGTTGTCAAGACTTGGGCCAGGGCATCAATGATCTCACCCGATTTCGTGGGACACACTGTTGCAGTTCATAACGGAAATAAATTCATCCCTGTTTACATCACAGAGAACATGGTTGGACATAAGCTCGGAGAGTTCTCTCCTACACGCAGGTTCGGCGGACACTCTGGAAACAGAAAGTAAACAGGCAAACCATTTAAACAATTCGATTAATAATGGGAGCAAGAAAACATATAGCGGCTGAAAAACTTAAGGAAGCCCGCAAAAACCTGTACTTTGCCAAGCTTGTTGGCGTTCCTTCCTCTCCACGTAAGATGCGCTACGTTGTAGATATGATTCGTGGTATGGAGGTGAACCGCGCTCTTGGTGTACTCAGATTCTCAAAAAAGCATGCTGCTGCAGACGTGGAGAAACTTCTCCGTTCAGCCATTGCTAACTGGGAGCAGAAGAATGACCGCAAGGCCGAAGACGGCGAACTCTATATAAGCAGAGTATTCGTTGATGAAGGTGTTACAATGAAGCGTATGCGTCCTGCACCACAGGGACGTGGCTACAGAATCCGCAAGCGCAGCAATCATGTAACCCTCTTTGTAGATACCAAAACTAACGACGAAAAATAATTAATAGAATGGGACAGAAAGTTAATCCTATAAGCAACCGTTTGGGCATTATCCGCGGTTGGGATTCAAATTGGTTCGGTGGCAAGAACTTCGGAGACAACCTCGTTGAGGACCAGAAAATCCGCAAGTATCTTAATGAGCGTCTTGCTAAGGCTAGCGTCTCACGCATCGTCATCGAACGCACATTGAAGCTGGTTACCATCACTATTTGCACTGCTCGTCCGGGCATCGTCATTGGTAGAGGTGGTCAGGATGTTGACAAACTCAAGGAGGAGTTGAGGAAACTTTATGACAAGGAAATCCAAATCAACATCTTCGAGGTAAAGAAACCTGAATTGGACGCTAATATTGTAGCCAATAACATCGCTCGCCAGGTTGAAGGCAAAATAGCCTACCGCCGTGCAATCAAGATGGCAATCCAGAATACCATGCGTGCCGGCGCTGAAGGCATCAAGGTCCAAATTACTGGTCGTCTCAACGGTGCTGAAATGGCACGTAAGGAAATGTATAAGGAGGGTCGTACTCCTCTGCATACTTTCCGCGCAGACATCGACTATTGCCAGGCTGAGGCTCTGACAAAGGTTGGTCTTCTGGGTATAAAGGTTTGGATTTGCCGTGGAGAGGTTTACGGCAAGCGTGATGTTACAGTGAACTTCACCCAGGAGAAGCAGAACAATGGCCGTTCTAACAACAATGGTGGCCGTCGTGACCGTGGTAATCGTCGTAGAAACAATAACCGTTAAAAGTAAGAAGCTACAATGTTACAGCCAAAAAGAGTAAAATATAGAAGACCTCAAGACGGACGCGGCAATAAAGGCAACGCCCACAGAGGTACACAGCTGGCATTCGGTTCCTTCGGCATCAAGACACTTGAGGCAAAATGGATCGACAGCCGCCAGATAGAGGCAGCGCGTGTCGCTGTAAACCGCTACATGCAGCGCGAGGGTCAGGTTTGGATCCGTATTTTCCCGGATAAGCCTATTACACGCAAGCCTGCTGATGTCCGAATGGGTAAAGGTAAGGGAGACCCCGCAGGTTGGGTCGCTCCTGTAACTCCAGGACGTATCCTCTTCGAAGTAGAAGGTGTAAGTTTCGATATCGCTAAGGAGGCTCTTCGTCTCGCAGCGCAGAAACTGCCTGTTAAAACAAAGTTTGTCGTACGTCGTGATTTCGATAAAAACGCTTAATTATGAAGATTAATGAAATAAAGGAGCTTGAAACCAAGGACTTGGTAGAGAAGCTTGAGAATGCTAAGGCAGAGTTGGTACAGAAGAAACTCAATCATAACATTTCTCCTCTTGCTGATCCATCAGTGATTAAGAAGACTCGTCGAGACATCGCTCGTATGAATACAGAACTTCGTCAAAGAGAACTTAACAAATAACAATGGTTCAGATGGAAACAAGGAATTTAAGAAAAGTAAGACAGGGTGTCGTTATCAGTAACAAGATGGATAAAACCATTGTTATTGCTGCTAAGTTCAAGGAGAAGCACCCGATTTATGGTAAATTTGTACAGAAGACAAAGAAATACCATGCCCATGACGAGAACAATGAGGCAAACCTCGGCGATACCGTTCAGATTATGGAGACACGTCCTCTTTCAAAGACTAAGAGGTGGAGATTAGTACAAATCGTTGAAAAAGCTAAGTAATTATGATACAGGCAGAATCAAGACTTACAGTATGTGATAACAGCGGCGCACGTGAGGCTCTTTGCATCCGCGTGCTCGGAGGCACACGCCGTCGTTATGCAAGTGTTGGTGACGTTATTGTCGTTGCTGTCAAGAACGTTATCCCATCAAGTGATTTGAAAAAGGGTGCAGTATCTAAGGCTTTGATAGTTCGCACAAAGAAGGAAATCCGTCGTCCTGATGGTTCTTATATCCGTTTCGATGACAATGCTTGTGTGCTGCTCAACAATGCTGGCGAACTTCGTGGTAGCCGTATCTTCGGCCCTGTTGCTCGTGAGCTCCGTGCAGTCAACATGAAGGTTGTTTCTTTGGCACCTGAGGTTCTCTAATTTTTAACAACAACAAGTAATGAGTAAGTTACATATCAGAAAAGACGATACAGTAATCGTTTTGGCAGGCTCGGATAAGGGCAAGACCGGTAAGGTGCTCAAGGTCTTGGTAAAGGACGAACGCGCTATTGTTGAGGGTATCAACATTGTATCTAAGAGCGCAAAGCCATCAGCCAAGAACCCGCAGGGTGGCATCATCAAGCAGGAGGCTCCTATTCACATTTCCAACTTGAGCCTCATTGACCCAAAGAGTGGTAAGGCTACTCGTGTCGCTATCAAGCGCGAGGGTAAGAAGATAATACGCATCGCTAAAAAGTCTGGGGAGGAGATCAAGTAATGGATACAGCACAGTTAAAGAAGGTATACAAGGAGACTATCGCTCCTTCACTGCAGAAGCAGTTCAACTATTCTTCATCAATGCAGATTCCTGTCTTGAAGAAGATTGTAATCAACCAGGGTCTCGGTGATGCTACACAGGATAAGAAGATCATCGATGTGGCAATCAATGAGATTTCCTCTATCACAGGTCAGAAGGCTGTCGCTACTTATTCCCGTAAGGACATCGCCAACTTCAAGCTCCGTAAGAAGATGCCAATCGGCGTCATGGTTACACTGCGTCGTGAGCGCATGTATGAGTTCCTCGAGAAGCTCGTTCGCATTGCCCTCCCACGTATCCGTGACTTCAAGGGTATCGAGAGCAAGTTTGACGGACGCGGAAACTACACTCTTGGTATTTCTGAGCAGATTATCTTCCCGGAAATCAACCTTGACCAGATTGACCGCATCCAAGGTATGAACATCACTTTCGTGACAAGCGCAAAGACCGATGAGGAGGGTTATGCTCTTCTGAAAGGTTTCGGACTTCCATTCAAGAACGCTAAAAAGGATTAAGAGATATGGCAAAGGAATCAATGAAAGCTCGCGAGGTAAAGCGTGCAAAGCTTGTAGCTCGTTACGCTGAAAAGCGCGCAGCTCTGAAGAAGATTATAGCTACTGCTCAGGATCCTGCTGAGGCTTACGAGGCTGCTCGTAAGCTTCAGGCTATCCCAAAGAACGCTAACCCGATACGTCTGCACAACCGTTGCAAGATCACCGGACGTCCAAAAGGCTACATCCGCCAGTTCGGTCTCTCTCGTATCCAGTTCCGCGAGATGGCTTCTGCAGGTCTCATCCCTGGAGTAAAGAAAGCAAGCTGGTAATTATAAGTATATTATTTAATATTGTCGGGGTAGGCCCGATTAATTAAACTTTTTTTTATGACAGATCCAATAGCAGATTATCTGACACGACTCAGAAACGCAATCATGGCTAATCACCGTGTTGTTGAAGTTCCTGCGTCTAACTTGAAGAAAGAGATCACTAAGATCCTCTTCGACAAGGGCTACATCCTGAACTACAAGTTCATCGAGGATGGCCCTCAGGGTACTATTAAGGTTGCCCTGAAGTACAACCCTGTAACAAGGCAGAACGCCATCAAGGGTTTAAAGCGTGTTTCCACTCCTGGTCTTCGTAAGTACACAGGTTATAAGGACATGCCACGAGTTATTAACGGACTTGGTATTGCTATCATATCTACGTCCCAAGGTGTAATGACAGACAAAGAGGCTGCCGACCTTAAGATTGGTGGTGAGGTTCTTTGCTATGTTTATTAATTGGAGGATTTGAATATGTCAAGAATAGGTAAATTGCCAATTAGCGTACCAGCTGGTGTAACTGTTAACTACGACAACAATACCCATGTAGTTAATGTTAAGGGCCCGAAGGGTGAGTTGTCACAGTGGATTGATCCTTCTATCAAGTACAATTTCGCTGATGGTCAGATAACATTTGAGATTGACGAGAACAGTCCTGTAAACATCAAGCAGAAGCAGGCTTTCCATGGCTTGTACCGCTCGCTTGTAAACAACATGGTTGTTGGTGTTAGCCAGGGCTATACTAAGGTACTCGAGCTTGTAGGTGTAGGTTACCGTGTTTCTAACCAGGGCAACTTGGTTGAGTTCTCACTCGGTTACACACATCCTATCTTCATCGAGCTTCCGAAGGAGGTTAAGGTTGAGACAAAGTCTGAGAGAAACCAGAACCCAATAATTACGCTTGAGTCATGCGACAAGCAGTTGCTTGGACTCATCTGTGCAAAAATTCGTTCTTTCCGTATGCCTGAGCCTTACAAGGGTAAGGGTATCCTGTTCAAGGGTGAGGTCATCCGCAGAAAGTCTGGTAAGTCAGCTTCAGCTAAGTAATTTTATTAAAAGATTTACGATTATGACAGTAAGTAAAATAGAAAGACGAATTAAGATAAAGTTCCGCATTCGCAAAAAAGTTGTTGGTACTGCAGAACGCCCACGTCTCAGCGTATTCCGTTCTAACAAGCAGATTTACGCTCAGGTTATTAATGACAAGGTTGGTACAACTCTCGCTGCTGCTTCTTCACTCGGTCTCGAGAAGATGAACAAGTCTGAGCAGGCTAAGAAGGTGGGTCTCCTCATTGCTGAGAAGGCTCTTGCCGCTGGTATCTCTGAGGTTGTTTTCGACCGTAACGGTTATCTCTATCATGGTCGTGTACAGTCACTCGCTGACGGTGCACGTGAAGGTGGACTTAAATTCTAATATACGATTATGGCAATGAATAAAGTTAAAGTTAATAGTGACGCTGAATTGAAGGATCGCTTGGTAGCCATCAACCGTGTAACTAAGGTTACAAAGGGTGGTCGTACCTTTACATTCGCTGCTATCGTCGTTGTTGGAGACGGTAACGGTGTTATCGGTTACGGTCTTGGTAAGGCTGGTGAAGTAACAGCTGCCATCTCTAAGGGTACTGAGGCTGCAAAGAAGAATCTTGTTAAGGTTCCTGTACTCAAGGGTACTGTACCTCATGAGGTAGAGGTTTCCTATGGTGGTGCCCAGGTACTCCTCAAGCCCGCTGCTGCCGGTACCGGTCTTAAGGCTGGTGGTGCTATGCGTGCTGTTCTTGAGAGTGTAGGTGTTAAGGACGTTATCGCAAAGTCGAAAGGTTCTTCCAACGCACACAACCTTGTGAAAGCTACTATCGCCGCTTTGTCTCAGATGCGTGATGCATACACAATAGCAGGTGAGCGCGGTATCAGTATGGACAGAGTGTTTAACGGTTAATTGGAGGTAGAAGTATGGCAACAATTAAAATTCAGCAAATAAAGAGCAAGATTGGTGCTCCTATCGACCAGAAGCGTACTCTTCAGGCACTTGGACTTCATAAGATTTCTCAGGTTGTTGAGGTTGAGGATACCCCGAGCGCACGTGGTATGATCCGTAAGGTTCACCATTTGGTAAAGGTAGTTGAATAATAATCTTTAAATTCAGTGTAATTATGAAATTAAGCAATTTGAAACCAGCTGCTGGCTCTACACACTCTCGCCGTCGTATCGGTCGTGGTCCAGGTTCTGGACTCGGTGGTACTTCTACTCGTGGACACAAGGGTGCTAAGGCTCGTTCTGGTTATAAGAGAAAGATAGGTTTCGAAGGTGGTCAGATGCCTCTGCAGCGCCGTGTTCCGAAGGGTGGCTTCAAGAATATCAACCACAAGGAGTATTGTCCTGTTAACTTGTCTGCTCTTCAGTCTCTTGCAGAAGCAAAGGGATATACAAAGATCGGCATAGCAGAGCTTGTAGCAGCAGGTCTGGTAGACAACAAGCAGCTTGTTAAGATTCTTGGCAACGGCCAGCTTACTCTGAAGATTGACGTTGAGGCTAACAAGTTCTCAAAGTCTGCAGAAGAGGCTATCAAGGCTCTGGGTGGTAACGCAACAATTATCTAAGTAGATGAAAAAGTTTATTGAGACACTAAAGAACTGTTGGAAGGTTGAGGATTTGCGTCAGCGACTCCTCATCACCATCCTGTTTACGGCTATCTACCGTTTCGGCTCGTTTGTGGTGCTTCCTGGCATCAATCCTGCCAAGTTGGAAAACCTTCAGTCGCAAACTGCTGGCGGTCTTATGTCGCTGCTGGACATGTTCTCTGGTGGTGCATTTTCCAATGCGTCAATCTTTGCGCTTGGAATCATGCCTTACATCTCAGCTTCCATCGTGATGCAGCTTCTCGCTGTTGCTGTACCTTACTTCCAGAAGATGCAGCGTGAAGGAGAGAGCGGTCGCAAGAAAATCAACTGGTATACCCGTGCCTTGACAGTAGGTATTCTTCTGTTCCAGGCTCCGAGTTATCTCATAAACCTGAAGTTCCAGGCCTCTCAGGCCTTGGCTTCAGGCATTTCTTGGACAGCATTCATGTTCCCTGCAACAATCATCCTTGCAGCTGGTAGCATGTTCATCCTTTGGCTTGGAGAGCGTATCACTGACAAGGGAGTAGGAAATGGAGTCTCACTCATCATTATGATAGGTATCATTGCACGTCTGCCTCAGTCTTTCGTTCAAGAATTCAGCTCACGCCTGAACGCCATCTCTGGTGGTGGTCTTATCATGTTTGTGGCTGAGATACTTATCCTTTATGCTGTAGTCTGTGCTTCCATCCTCTTGGTGCAGGGCGTTCGCAAGGTGCCAGTTCAGTATGCCAAGCGTCTTGTCGGAAACAAGCAATATGGAGGTGCCCGTCAGTACATTCCATTGAAGCTGTTTGCAGCCAATGTTATGCCTATCATCTTTGCTCAGGCTTTGATGTTCATTCCTTTGGCTTTTGTACGCTACCAGAGTGAGAGTGCCTCATGGGTTGTTCAGTCGCTGCTCGACAACCGTAGCTTCCTGTACAATGCTGTATATGTAGTGCTGATTATTGCTTTCACCTATTTCTATACAGCAATCACCTTGAATCCTACGCAGATGGCAGAGGATATGAAGCGCAATAACGGTTTCATTCCCGGCATCAAGCCAGGTAAGGACACTGCTGAGTATATTGATACTGTAATGTCAAGAATTACCCTCCCGGGCTCTCTGTTCATCGCTTTCATAGCTGTGATGCCGGCTCTTGCAGGTCTTCTTGATGTCCAGCAGGGTTTCGCACAGTTCTTTGGTGGTACTTCACTGCTGATTCTTGTTGGTGTGGTTATTGACACTTTGCAGCAGATTGAGAGTCATTTGCTTATGCGTCATTATGACGGACTTCTCAATTCTGGCCACACACGTGGCGGTGCCATGGCCGCATATTAATTTGGTCTGAGGGAATGAGTATATTTCTGAAGACGGAAGATGAAATAGACCTTATGCGTAGGGCGAACCGACTTGTCGGTTCTACCCTCGCAGAATTAGCTAAGCATATACGACCAGGTGTAACGACCCTTCAACTGGATCATATTGCGGAAGAGTTCATACGTGACCATGGGGCTATCCCGACGTTTAAGAATTTCCCTAATCCATTTGGAGGGTCTTTCCCCGCGAGTATCTGTACCTCTGTAAATGCTGTGGTAGTCCATGGTATTCCGAGTGACAAGGTGGTCCTAAAGGAAGGCGACATCATTTCCATTGACTGTGGAACCGAGCTTGAGGGTTTCAATGGCGACAGCTGTTATACCTTCTGCGTCGGTGAGGTCAAACCAGAGATTCGTCAGCTTCTAAAGGTAACTAAGGAGTCATTATATAAAGGTATAGAACAGGCAGTAGCTGGTAAGCATGTCGGAGACATTGGCGCTGCGGTCCAACATCATTGCGAGTCACATCATTATGGTGTAGTTCGTGAGTTGACAGGCCATGGAATTGGGCGCAAGATGCATGAGGAACCCTCAATACCTAACTATGGTAAGTTTGGTAGTGGTTTACTCCTCAAGTCTGGAATGTGCATAGCCATAGAGCCAATGATTACGCTTGGTACTCGAGAAGTTTGGATGTTGCCTGACAAGTGGGGTATCATAACCCGTGATTTCAAGGCTGCAGCGCATTTCGAGCATACGGTCGCAGTCCGCAATGGCAAGGCCGAGATATTATCTTCGTTTGATGAAATAGAAAACTTTGAACAACAATAATTTATGGCAAAGCAATCAGCAATAGAACAAGACGGTACAATAGTTGAGAGTCTCTCCAATGCCATGTTCCGTGTAGAACTTGAGAATGGAGTGCAGATTATCGCTCACATTTCGGGTAAGATGAGAATGCACTACATAAAGATTCTCCCAGGAGATAAGGTTAAGGTAGAGATGAGTCCATATGACTTGACAAAGGGCCGAATAGTGTTTAGATACAAATAATATCATATAGATCATGAAGACAAGAGCATCATTAAAGAAGCGCACACCCGATTGCAAGATAGTACGTCGCAAGGGTCGCCTTTTCGTTATCAACAAGAAGAACCCTAAGTTCAAACTAAGACAGGGTTAAGTTAAAAAAGCGTAAAAGGTAAGGAATTACATATATTTTTCTTACCTTTGCATGCTTTTTAGCGCAAAATGACATTTTATACTTAAATTATTTATTCAATCAACAAATGGCAATAAGAATTGTTGGAGTAGATTTGCCCCAGAATAAGCGTGGCGAAATCGCATTGACCTATATCTATGGTATTGGTCGAAGTAGTTCAGCAAAGATATTGGATAAAGCCGGCGTGAGCCGTGACCTCAAGGTCAACGAGTGGACAGACGACCAGGCAGCCAAGATCCGTGAAATTATCGGCGCTGAATTCAAGGTAGAAGGTGATCTCCGTTCAGAGATCCAGATGAACATCAAGCGTTTGATGGATATTGGTTGCTACCGTGGTGTTAGACATCGTAATGGTCTTCCTGTTCGTGGCCAGAGCACTAAGAACAATGCTCGTACCCGTAAGGGAAAGAAGAAGACTGTTGCTAATAAGAAGAAGGCTACTAAGTAATTAAGGGAGGAAATTAATTATGGCAAAGAAAACAGCAGCATCTAAGAAAAGAAATGTAAGAGTTGACGCTCTGGGACAGTTGCATGTTCACAGCTCGTTCAATAACATCATTGTATCACTTGCAAACAGCGAGGGTCAGGTTATCTCTTGGTCTTCTGCCGGTAAGATGGGATTCCGTGGTTCTAAGAAGAACACTCCCTACGCAGCCCAGATGGCCGCAGAGGATTGCGCAAAGGTTGCTTTCGACCTTGGCTTGCGTAAGGTTAAGGCATACGTGAAGGGTCCGGGCAACGGTCGTGAGAGCGCAATCCGTGCCATTCATGGTGCAGGCATCGAAGTTACCGAGATTATAGACGTTACTCCATTGCCACACAACGGTTGCCGTCCTCCAAAGCGTCGTCGTGTATAATAATTCAACAGATACAATAGATTAAATAGCATTTATTATTATGGCAAGATATATAGGTCCAAAGTCTAAGATTGCGCGTCGTTTTGGTGAACCAATTTTCGGCGCAGATAAGGTATTGGCAAAGCGTAACTATCCTCCTGGCCAGCACGGCAACAACCGTCGTCGCAAGGTATCTGAGTATGGCGCACAGCTCGCTGAGAAGCAGAAGGCTAAGTACACATACGGTGTTTTGGAGCGTCAGTTCCGCAACATGTTTGAGGCAGCAGCAAAGTCTGATGGTATTACCGGTGAGGTTCTTCTTCAGAATCTCGAGAGCCGTCTTGACAATGTAGTATTCCGTCTTGGTCTTGCACCAACTCGTGCAGCTGCACGTCAGCTCGTAAGCCACAAGCACATTGTTGTAGATGGACAGGTAGTTAACATCCCTTCTTACTCTGTAAAGCCTGGTCAGATTGTTGGTGTTCGCGAGAAGGCTAAGTCTCTTGAGGTTATTGAGGCAGCGCTCGCAGGTTTCAACCACAGCAAGTATCCATGGATTGAGTGGGACGAGAACAGCAAGAGCGGTAAGTTCCTGCACAAGCCAGAGCGCGCTGATATTCCTGAGAACATCAAGGAGCAGTTAATCGTTGAGTTGTATTCTAAACAGTAAATCATTAAATTAATGGCGATATTAGCATTTCAAAAACCCGATAAAGTTGTGATGCTTGAGGCTAATGACAAGTTCGGCAAGTTCGAGTTTCGTCCTCTTGAGCCCGGCTTTGGCGTTACCATTGGCAACGCTCTACGCCGCATCCTCCTTTCATCGCTTGAGGGTTATGCCATCAACACCATCCGCATAGGTGGTGTGGAGCATGAGTTCTCCTCAGTGCCAGGTGTAAAGGAAGATGTCACAAACATCATCTTGAATCTCAAGCAAGTGCGATTCAAGCAAGTAGTAGAAGAATTCGAGAACGAGAAAGTCACTATCTCCGTAGAGAATTCCACCGAATTCAAAGCAGGTGATATTAATAAGTATCTGACTGGATTTGAAGTGTTAAACCCTGATTTGGTGATTTGTCATTTAGATGCAAAGGCTTCGTTGCAGATTGATCTTACTATCAACAAGGGACGTGGTTATGTTTCCTCTGACGAGAATCGTGATTTCTGCACCGATGTCAACGTGCTTCCAATCGATTCAATCTACACCCCAATCCGCAATGTGAAGTATTCCGTAGAGCCTTATCGTGTTGAACAGAAGACCGACTACGACAAGCTCGTTATGGAAATCACTACGGATGGTTCCATTCACCCGAAGGATGCCTTGAAGGAGGCCGCAAAGATACTGATTTATCACTTCATGTTGTTCTCCGACGAGAAGATTACAATTGAGAATCATGACGAGGAGACCAATCAGGAGTTCGATGAGGAGGTACTGCACATGCGTCAGCTTCTCAAGACCAAGCTTGTAGACATGAACCTTAGTGTTCGTGCTCTCAACTGCTTGAAGGCTGCTGATGTCGAGACTCTTGGTGATCTGGTACAGTTCAACAAGACCGACCTTCTTAAGTTCCGTAACTTCGGTAAGAAATCGCTCTCAGAGCTTGATGATTTGCTCGAGGGTCTGAATCTTTCGTTTGGAACTGATATTTCAAAGTATAAACTGGACAAGGAGTAAGCCTTCTTGGCGATGCTAACCAGTCCATTAAACAAAAAGTAAACAATGAGACACAATAAGAAATTCAACCATCTGGGTCGTACTGCAGACCATCGCAGGGCCTTGCTCGCAAACTTGGCAATCTCGCTGATCATGCACAAAAGAATCACTACGACTCTTGCAAAAGCCAAGGCTCTTAAGAAGTATGTAGAGCCTCTCGTGACACGTGCTAAGAACGACAGCACCAACTCACGTCGTGTTGTATTCAGCTACCTTCAGAACAAGGAAGCTATCAAGGAACTCTTCGGCCCTATAGCCGATAAGGTAGGCGATCGTCCCGGTGGCTATACCCGCATCATTAAGCTCGGCTCACGTCTTGGTGATGCTGCCTCAATGGCATTCATCGAGTTGGTAGACTTTGATGACAACATGGCTAAGACTCCAAAGGCTGACAAGAAGACTCGTCGTAGCCGTCGCTCAGGAAAGAAGGCTGATGCAGCAGAGACTCCTGTTGCAGAGGTAGAGGCTACTGAGGCTCCAGCTGAGGAAGCTAAGGCTGAATAATTCCTGTCGCAATTATTTGTTTGACATATTGCACCTTTGCCCATTTAGGGCAAAGGTGTTTTTTTTATGTCTTTATTATTACATTTTTGTGTCTTTTTTTGTTGTCATATTTCCTTTTTTATTACCTTTGCATTTGTTTGGCACTATCGCTTCTTACTTGGCAAACTATAACGCCTGCATAGGTTAAAAAGAACAGATAGGTCATCAAATATGAATAAAAAGTGATATTATGAAAAAAGCATCTATTGTTGCCCTATTTTTAGTTTAGCCCCTTCCTATGAGCATAGCTGAGTTTGTTAATACCGTGCTGGGAACATTCTCCCATCATCCTACTGCCGACCAGTTCGCAGCCCTCGGCACCCTTGGCCGCTTCCTTGCCGACAGGCAAGGCACTGCCGTAATGGTTATGCGTGGCTCTGCCGGTACAGGCAAGACTTCCCTCGCCAGTGCCATGGTACGCACGCTCCATTGCCTTGGGCAGAAGCTTGTGCTCCTTGCCCCTACTGGCCGTGCGGCAAAAGTCTTTGCCCAGAGTGCGGGCATGCCGGCATTCACAGTCCATCGGAAGATATATCGTGAGAAAACATATTCCGGACTCGATGGACAATTCTCGCTCAACGACAACCTGCATGCCGATACCCTGTTTGTAGTAGACGAGAGTTCCATGATAAGCAATGGTCTGTCGGCAGGCTCCTCTTTTGGCTCAGGTTGCCTGCTCGACGACCTGGTGTCCTACGTCTATGGTGGCCGCAACTGTCGCCTGATGCTCATTGGCGACAAGGCACAGTTGCCACCCGTCGGCGAGTCAGAGTCTCCAGCCTTAAGTCCGCAGATGCTTGCTGGCTATGGCCTGACAGTCTACGAGTGCGATCTCAACGAAGTTGTCCGTCAAGGCGAGTCGAGTGGCATCCTGTATAATGCCACCGCCATCCGCCTCCTTGCCACCCGTGATGCCTCTACCTGCCTGCCCCGTCTCGCGCTTACGGGTTTTGCCGACATAGTGGTAGTGCGTGGCGATGAGCTTGTCGAGACCATTGCCTCAAGCTATAGCCGAGTGGGCGTTGACGACACTATTGTGATAACGCGCAGCAACAAACGCAGCAATATCTACAACATGGGCATCCGCAACCAGGTGCTCGGATGCGAGGAGCGCCTCTGTTCTGGTGACCTGCTCATGGTGGTGAAGAACAACTATCAGTTGACGGCGTCCTCCAACGACAGCAACGCCCCCTCCTTCATCGCCAATGGCGACAGGTGCCGTGTGCAGCGTGTACGTGGCGAGCACAGCGTCTATGGTTACTCCTTCGCCACAGCCCTTCTCCGTTTTCCCGATTACGATGACTATGAGGTCAGCACCACCGTGCTTCTCGACACCCTTACATCCGATGCTCCAGCCCTAACGCGCGAGCAGCAGGAGAAACTCTACGATGGTGTCATGGCCGACTATGCCGACCTGCCACGCAAGAGCGACCGCCTGGCTCAGTTGCGTGCCGACAGTCACTTCAATGCCTTGCAGATAAAGTACGCATACGCTGTGACGTGCCACAAGGCGCAAGGCGGACAGTGGGCGCACGTGTATGTAGACCAGGGGTACATGACCGACGACATGGTGAATGCCGACTATTTCCATTGGCTCTATACGGCCTTCACACGTGCCACGGAGAAACTCTTTCTCGTCAATTGGCCACAAGAGTTATGTGTGTAACCAGGCGCGTTTCCTGTGGTGAGGAATGATGATGATTGATTTTTTTTATATTGAAACATTTTTTTAACACTATTGTTGTATTGTGTGTTCAATAAAATAGTAACTTTGCATGTGATTAATCTCTGCCTCGTAATTAACTCAGGCGTCATCAATCAGGATATTTGCCGGGCGGCCATCGCCCGTGATTCTCATTGCATGCCCTTGTGGCATTACCTGCTGTTATTATCGGCCGCATCGTGTAGCGTAACACATGACGACCAGATTTTTGCTTAGCATGATAAATAGTACATACAATTAATTTAAACAACATTAATTATGAGAAAACAATTTTTTAATTTAAAGTTCCTCCTCATGCTATGCATGATTTTTTGCACTGGGGGGGGTAATTTAGCGTTAGCGGAAGACCAGACTTTAACGATTGATTTTGAGAGTGCCACAACAGTTTATTCTGATTGGACATTCACCAACATGACTTCCCAGCAAACAGGTTCTATTACAGCCCATGGCGGTACTAATTATGGTACAACGGGAGGAAAAACAACAGCTTCTATATCAACAAATAGTTTGATTGCCAATCCCAAAAGTATAACATTTTATGTTTCTAAACAGTCGACCAATACAACCGCTTCAACTTGGAAACTTCAAACATCAAGCGATAATTCAAAGTGGACAGATGTAAAAACACAATCTGCTACCTCAATGAGTAAGGGAACATGGGTGGAGGTAACCCAAGACCTTTCACAGTATTCTAATGTTTATATACGTATCTACTATAATGGATCAACTGCTGTCCGTAATATTGATGATGTAGAGCTCACCTACTCAACAGGCAGCACTACAACAGCAACTCTTACTGGCATTTCCGTTTCAGGTCCAGCTGCAGACCTTTGGACAGGTGATGATTTCACACACGAAGGCATCACCGTTACAGCGACATACGATGATAATTCTGAAAAGGATGTGACGAGCTCTTGTACATACTCAGGCTATAATATGTCAACAGCGGGAAGTCAGACTGTTAATGTGAGCTACGGTGAAAAGACTGCTTCTTATACCGTTAATGTAAATACCATAGGCAACACACAGGAAAATGCATATACAGCTTCAGAGGCTATTGATCTTATTGATGCCGGCAAAGGATTGAAAACCCCTGTATATGTTAAGGGTAAAGTGAGCGAGATTGCTTCAGCCTGGACTGAAAGCAACGGCTATCTGTCGTTCTGGGTTTCCGAGGACGGAACAGAAAACAAGTTCGAGATGTATAAAAACTACAAGGGCGCAAACAACGAGAAATACGCTTCTGAAGATGAGTGCCCTAAGGTGGGTGATGAAGTGATTTGTTATGGACAACTTACTAAATTTAATAATACCACCTACGAACTGAACGCCGGCAACTACCTCGTAAAAAAAATCGTTTCTACCGACCCGTCATCTAATCTTACTCTCTCACAGACTACCGGAGAGGTAAATGTTGGCAATACTCTTAATATTTCTGATTACGTTTCTACAGCTGAAGGTTATACTGGAACAGTGACATACGCTGTAACTACTGGTGCGGAATATGCAAGTGTAAGCGAAGAAGGTGTCATCACAGGCCTTGCCGAAGGTACAGCAACCGTTAAGGTGACAGCCCCTGCTGTTGTAGGTGCGTACTCTGAGTCATCAGCCGAATTCTCCGTTACAGTCGTTGATAACAGAACAGCCACTACCGTAACCTTCGGCTCAGAAGTTGATGACCAGACATTCAGTGTCAATCTTGGTGAGACATTCGAAGGCAAGACAGTAATCGTTTCTCCTACTGGGGCAGGCAACGTAACATATTCGAGTGACAATACAGATGTTGCTTCCGTAAATGAGAGTACTGGCGCAATAACCTTAGGAGGTATAGCTGGCACAGCTACCATTACTGCTTCGTTCGATGCAACAGACACCTATAAGGCTTCTTCCGCCAAGTATTATATCAATGTCATAGACCCGAACGGACCGGTATTCTATGAGTCGTTTAAGCAAAATGAAGGTACAGGTGGTAATAACGATATATGGAGTAATATATCACAAAAGCCAACTCTGATATATGATAATTCTGGATGGACTGTTGAAAATGGAAGTGGTGCCTATAAATGTGCGATATTTGGTACAGCCAAGGCTCAAGGTTCAGCAACAACCCCAACAATCGATCTGAGCGGAGGCAAATACATACTTACGTTCAAAGCTGGAGCATGGAGTGGTGACAAGACTACTATTGATGTAGTAATATCTGAAGGAGAATTGACATATAATGGCACATCCAGCAATACTCAGACCATAACAATGGCAGATGCCGCATGGACTGATTATACAATGACAATCGCAGGTGCAACTAATAGTACAACTATTACATTTACTGCAAAATATGATAAAAATAACCGCTTCTTCCTCGACGAGGTAAAGATTGTGAAAGCTCAGACATCTGAACCAACAACCTCTGGTGACCTTACCTTCAAGGCTCAGGACAGC
The DNA here is from genome assembly GCF_002251365.1 of Prevotella sp. P3-122. Taxonomy (GTDB): domain Bacteria; phylum Bacteroidota; class Bacteroidia; order Bacteroidales; family Bacteroidaceae; genus Prevotella. Next base: position 45,640 of record NZ_NPJH01000053.1, on the reverse strand, counting down.
GATGGAATGTACTACGCTACCTTCAGCAGCAATAAGGACGTAGTGTTTACAAATGATGTGATTGTTTCTGCAGTATCGGTTGCAGACAAGAAACTATCAATCATAAATTTAACTACTGGTTATTACGAGGTGACAGATGCAACAGTAGGAGAAGGAACTGGCATTGTTGAAGATGGCTACTATGTTCCGAAGAATAATGGTGTCTTAATCTCTTGTACTGACGCATCAACCAAGTATTATTTCCCGAAGGCAGAACAAACAAATGTTACTCTTCCAGCCAACCAGCTGAAGCCAGCACCTGCCGAAGGTGGCGTGTTCACCCCAGAGACAGGCTACAAGTATTACAAGCTGGCTTACGACGACTATGATGCAAAGACAGATCTCGGCTTCTACTGGGGCGCAGAAAACGGAGGCGCATTCTCTGTAAAGGCCGGTACTGCTTATCTCGCTGTTCCCTCTACGAGTGAGACCAATAATGTCAAGGGCTTCAGCTTCGATGGCACCAGCACAGGTGTCTCAGCAGTAGGTGCAGAGGAACCAGTTAAGACAAGAGTAATTTACAACATCGCCGGCCAGAAGGTTAATGCCATGACTAAGGCTGGATTGTATATCGTGAATGGTAAGAAAATAGTAATAAGGAAATAAAGTGGAGAGTACAACTATGAAAAAGAATTATATAGTACCTGCAACAATGGTGCAGTCAGTAGATATGGATAACTTGATGGCTGCCAGTGGTGGCGTTGGCTTATACAAAAGCGTGCCTCAATCAGACGATGTAGATAACCAGTTCTCAAAGCAGCACTACAGCGTTTGGGGTGACGATGAGGAATAGTGGTTGTTAAATAACAATATGACATAGGGTATAGGGGTGCGTGCTTGTGCATGCACCCCTAAACTTTATGGGGTGGGGTAATGGATGGAGGGCAAAGGGGAACCTCCCCAACCCTCACTCATAGGTATGGAGAAGATATGTAGCCATGGATGAAAGGGTGTGTCTTGCATGTAGAAACGTTATTAAGAAGAAGAGTTAAATGCTTAAGATGGCGTGAAGGTTAATAACCTTGCGGCCTTAAGGTTAATAACCTTACAGGCTTAAGGTTAATAACCTTACTGGCTATGAAACAATATGCATCCCTAACTCCATATATTTATGTGTTTCGTAGAATACCCATTATTAGGGAAATCCCTATGCAAAAATAGGGATTATGGAATAGTATGGTAAGAATAAAAACATTATCTTTGCAACAGAAATAAAAAAAGACAGAGATATGAAAAAGATTACTGTTACTTGCGTTTCTGCAGTCCTGCTGTTGAGCGGCTGCGGTACATACGCCGGACAAGGCACTTACGCTGGTGCTACATTTGGCAGCGTTCTTGGTTCGGCAATAGGAGGAATAAGCGGTGGACCACGTGGCTCAGATATTGGAACCATCATCGGCATGGCTGGTGGTGCCGTTATTGGTGGCGCCATAGGTGAAGCCGCCGACAAGCGTGCTCACGAGGAGATGGTGGAGCATCGTGAGGCTGTGAAGCAGCGCAGGGCAGAGGCTCAGCGTCGTGAGCAGCGTGACATGAGCGGCTTCGACGAGAGCAACAGCGGTGATGACCGCATATATGATTTCGATGGTACTGACTATACGGGTACCTATAGTGCGCAGCAGCCTACTGAGACCATGCCCCTTCAGTCGAGTGTGGAGGTGTCGGCAGGTCGCCTTGCCTATGCTCCGCATATAGAGATACGCAATGCGCGCTTCGTTGATGACGACCAAGATGGCACTATCAGCCGCGGCGAGCTTTGCAAGGTGATATTTGAGATAATGAACACAGGCAAGGCCCCTGTCTACGACGTTCAGCCTATGGTGGTGGATGCCTCCATGAACAAGCATATCTACATCTCGCCCAGCATGCACGTAGAGTCCATAGCCCCTGGCGGTGGCATCCGCTATACAGCCCTTGTCAAGGCCGATAATCGCCTGAAGCCAGGCAACGTGAAGATATGCCTGTCGGTACTGCAGGGGGACAGGGCAATATCAAAAGTAGTGGAGTTTAATATCCCAGTCAGGAAATAGAGTGGGGGTTGCGGATAGAATAAGGTGGGTTCTATCAATTCCCACCGTCTATATTCAACTGGAATGGATGTGTGGTGATGCACGCAGGCGGCGGATCAGAACATACCCTTGATTTTCTCGAATACGTTACTCCATGAGCTTGCGTCTTCGGGCTTCTTGTTCTGCTCATGGCTGTGCGCTTTCGCGGCCCCTGTTGCCGTGGCCTGTTGTTTAGCGGCAGCCTGCTTGTGCTGTGAGGGCTTGTGCTGTGTGCTTTCCTTCGTAGCAGCGTTCTTGGTGTCAGTGCCCTTGCCATCAGCAGCCTTAGGCAGCGTTCTCCCGTTGTCATCGTCATCCTTGAACTGTTCAAGGAAGCTGTATCCCGACTCCGTGAAGTCGAACTCGAATTCGGGTGTGTTCGTTTCCTCGTCCAGCCTGTATGGACCCTTGTTTCCCGGCAGCAACTTCACTTCCACCAGCCCCACTCCCTGTGAGAGCATTCCAATCTCCCTTGCCGCACCGTATGACAAATCTATTATTCGGCCCCGGCCGTATGGGCCTCTGTCCGTAACCTTCACGTCTACGGACTTTCCGTTGGAGAGGTTTGTCACACGCAGCATTGAGCCGAATGGATATGACCTGTGGGCACACGTCAGGCTGTCGTGGTGCAGCCTCTCACCGCTCGCCGTACGGCTTCCCGTAGCTCTTTTGGAATAATAAGAAGCCTTACCCTTCTGTGTCTGAGCATTCAGAAGGGTAAAGCCTGTCATTGCTACGGTGATGATAAATAGCCTTTTTATTATTTGCACATTATATATTTTTTTTATACGATGCCCTGCGCCATCATGGCGTTTGCCACCTTCATAAATCCGGCAACGTTGGCACCCTTTACATAGTCGATGTAGCCATCAGGCTGCTTGCCGTACTTCACGCACTGCTCGTGTATGGAGTGCATGATGTAGTGCAGCTTGTCGTCAACCTCTTTCTCGCTCCAGCTCAGCCTTATGGAGTTCTGTGTCATCTCCAGACCGCTTGTTGCCACGCCACCTGCGTTGACGGCCTTACCCGGTGCGAAGAGCTGCTTGGCAGCAATCAGCTTGTCTACGGCTTCGGCGGTGCATCCCATGTTAGACACCTCTGCCACGCACAGTGGCTTGTGGGCGAGTATCATGTCGGCATCTTCTCCGTTCAGCTCGTTCTGTGTGGCGCATGTGAGGTAGATGTCAGCCTTCTGCTCCCACGGCTTCCTTCCCTCGAAGAACTGTGAGCCGCTGAACTCCTCCTCGTATGGCTGGCAGATATCGTTGCCGCTTGCGCGTAGCTCGAGCATGTACTCAATCTTCTCGTCGTCCAGTCCTGCCGGGTCGTAGATATATCCGTCTGGTCCGCTGATGGTGATGACCTTTGCTCCCAGCTCAGTAGCCTTCTTGGCTGCTCCCCATGCCACATTGCCAAATCCACTAATGGCAACGGTTTTGCCCTTGATGTCGATGTCGCGTGTTTGTAGCATCTGGTTGACAAAGTATAGTGCGCCATAGCCAGTAGCCTCCGGGCGTATGCGCGAGCCGCCCCATTCGAGTCCCTTGCCTGTGAGCACGCCCTCCCACTGGTGTGTGAGCTTCTTGTATGTTCCAAAGAGGTAGCCAATCTCCCTTGCTCCAACGCCGATGTCGCCTGCCGGCACGTCCTCGTTAGGTCCGATATGACGATACAGCTCCTGCATGAATGCCTGGCAGAACCTCATCACCTCGGCATCGCTACGCCCGCGGATAGAGAAGTCGCTACCACCCTTGGCACCGCCCATAGGGAGCGTGGTGAGCGCATTCTTGAATGTCTGCTCAAAGCCAAGGAACTTCATGATGCTCAGGTTTACGGATGCATGGAAGCGCAGTCCGCCCTTGTACGGTCCGATGGCGCTGTTGAACTGCACACGGTAGCCGGTGTTTACATGCACCTCTCCGCGGTCGTCTACCCATGGCACTCTGAACATGATTACGCGCTCGGGCTCTACAAGCCTCTCAATGAGCTTGGCCTTTTCAAACTCCGGGTGTTGGTTATATACGTCTTTGATTGATGTGAGCACTTCCTTGACAGCCTGAAGATATTCGGGCTCGCCCGCATGCTTGTGCATTAGGTCTTGGATAATTTTGTCAACTTCCATAGTAAAATCAGATGTTTTAGGTTTGTAGTGTCAATATGTTATTATTATGTTGCAAATATAGTTTTTTTCTTTATAACATCCAAATAAAATAAGGATAATTAATGTATTGAAAGTTACTTTTTGTTTGGAGGGGAGGTCGAAGGTCTAATGTCTATGGTCTAAGGTCTGGTATCTGAGGTCTAAGGTAGAGGAGTTTGATGTCTATGGGGTAATAATAGCGCTTACAGCGCGTACTGCCTATGGTATTCGCTTCTATATAACATGTATCGTTTATTTCCCGTTTTGCTCAGGGGAAGGCCACAGTGGTGAACTGAATAGTAACGGTCAAAATGTCTTTTCTTAAAAAAGATTAAAGTTGGGGTGTGGGATGTTATGGGGACAGGACGTATAGGATTTTTTGTGTAAGTTTGCAGTCGGTAAGCATCCCGTCCATACACCTTATTATATATATGTCCCTTTTGGGGCATTTGTGGTGAAGGGGATGCTATGGTGACCTAAACATCAATATCGAAATGGAAAGCAATATACCGCAGGAGTGGAATAAGTTCTACCTAAAAGACGTGACGTTCGTCAACCTGATGATGCGACGCGTGTACAACGTGCTGATAGTAGCCAATCCCTACGATGCCTTCATGCTTGAGGACGACGGTAGGGTGGAGGAGAAGATATATAATGAGTATATGGAGCTTGGCCTCCGCTATCCCCCTACCTTCACACAGGTGTCAACCATTGATGAGGCCGAGAAGGTCCTCATGACAACCAATGTGGACCTTGTGCTCTGTATGCCCGGCAATGCCGACAACGATGCGTTCACCGTTGCCCGTGACATCAAGGGACGTTTCCCCGACATCCATTGCATAGTGCTGACTCCTTTCTCCCACGGCATCACGCGCCGCATGCAGAATGAGGACCTGTCGATGTTCGACTATGTATTCTGCTGGCTTGGCAATACCAACCTTATCCTCTCCATTATCAAGCTCATCGAGGACAAGATGAACATTGAGCACGACATCAAGGAGGCCGGCGTCCAGATGATACTCCTCGTGGAGGACTCTGTGCGCTTCTACAGTTCTATCTTGCCCAACCTCTACAGCTACATACTCGTTCAGAGCCAGCGGATCTCCACCGAGGCCCTGAACCGCCATTCGGCAACCATGCGTATGCGTGGCCGTCCGAAGGTGGTGCTTGCCCGCAGTTACGAGGAGGCTATGGAACTGTACGAGAAATACAAGGATAACACGCTCGGCGTAATCAGCGATGCCCGCTTCCCCGTAAATGGAGAGAAGGACTCAGATGCAGGCTTGAAGCTTCTGCGTGCCATCCGTGCGCAAGACGAATACGTGCCGCTCATCATGGAAAGCTCCGACAGCGACAACCGCCAGCGTGCTGAGGCCGAGGGTTTCCGCTTCGTAGACAAGAACAGCAAGAAGATGAGCATAGACCTGAAGCGCATCATGGAGGAGCACATGGGCTTTGGCGACTTTATCTTCCGCAATCCTGTTACACGCGAGGAGATAGTGCGCATACACAACCTGAAGGAGCTGCAGGACAACATCTTCAAGATACCGCGCGACTCCATGCTCTACCATATCTCGCGCAACCACATGAGCCGCTGGCTCTGCGCGCGTGCCATCTTCCCCGTGTCGGCATTCCTCAAGCAGGTGACGTGGCATAAGCTGCAGGATGTCGATGCCCACCGCAAGATAATCTTCGATGCCATCGTGCAGTACCGACATATGAAGAACACCGGCGTCGTGGCAGTCTTCGACCGTGGCAAGTTCGATAAGTATGCCCACTTCGCGCGCATTGGCGAAGGCTCGCTCGGAGGCAAGGGCCGCGGCCTCGCCTTCCTCGACAATATCATCAAGAGGCATCCGGAGTTCAGCCAGCTGCCTGGCGTCACCGTCCAGATACCCAAGACCGTGGTGCTCTGCACGGATGTCTTCGACCAGTTCATGGAGCAGAACAACCTCTACCAGATAGCCCTCAGCGACGCTTCCGACGAGGAGATACTGGCTGCTTTCCTGAAGGCCCAGCTTCCCGATTCGCTGATAGACGACTTCTTCACCTTCTTCGAGGCTACGGGAAGTCCCATTGCCGTGCGCTCCAGCTCCCTGTTGGAGGATGCCCACTACCAGCCTTTTGCCGGAATATATTCCACCTACATGATACCCTGGCTCGATGACAAGTATGCCATGCTGCGCATGCTCGCCGCAGCCATAAAAGGTGTCTATGCGTCTGTTTATTACCGTGACTCAAAAGCCTACATGACGGCCACGAGCAATGTCATCGACCAGGAGAAGATGGCAGTGATATTGCAGTCGGTGGTGGGCAAGAGCTATGGCGACAGGTATTATCCCAACATGAGCGGAGTGCTCAGGTCGATAAACTATTACCCCATAGGCAACGAGACCGCCGAGGAAGGAATAGCGTCGCTGGCCTTGGGACTTGGAAAGTATATCGTTGACGGTGGGCAGACCCTGCGAGTGTCGCCATACCATCCCGACCAGGTGCTGCAGACGTCAGAGATGGAGACAGCACTTCGCGAGACTCAGACCAAGTTCTATGCCCTCGACATGAAGCATGTGGGCGAGGATTTCAAGGTTGACGACGGTTTCAACATCCTCCAACTGAAAGTTAAGGATGCCGTTGCCGACAACTCGCTCAACTATATCGTCTCCACCTACGACCCCTACGACCAGGTTATCCGTGACGGTCTCTATGATGGTGGGCGCAAGATAGTGTCATTCTGCGGAGTTCTCCAGCAGGGCATCATTCCCCTGCCGCAGCTGCTGCGGATGTCCATGGAATATGGTGCCGACTCCATGCGCCGTCCCGTGGAGATAGAGTTTGCCTGCAATGTAAATGCCGACCGCACGGCCGACTTCTACCTTCTGCAGATACGCCCCATCGTAGACTCCAAGCAGATGCTCGACGAGGACGTGGCTTCCATACCAGACAGCCGGTGCCTGCTGCGATCCCACCGCTCGCTTGGTCATGGCGTATGCGAGGATGTATGCGATGTGGTCTACGTGAAGTACGACGATGACTTCACCGCAATGAACAACCCGCGTGTTGCCGACGACATCGAACGCATCAACCGTAAGTTCCTTGCCGATGACCGTGGCTACGTGCTCGTAGGACCGGGCCGATGGGGCTCCAGCGATTCATGGTTGGGCGTGCCTGTTAAGTGGCCGCATATCTCCGCAGCACGCCTAATCGTGGAGGTGGCATTGAAGAACTACCGCGTAGACCCAAGTCAGGGTACCCACTTCTTCCAGAATCTCACGAGTTTCGGTGTGGGATATTTTACCATTGACACCAATACTGGTGACGGACTGTTCAAAAAAGAACTCCTCGACAGCATGGAAGCCATCGAGGAGACAGAATATGTCAGGCACGTGCGTTTTGACAAGCCACTAAGAATACTTATGGATGGAATGAAGCAAGAGGGTGTGTGCCTGTGTTAAGGGTTCGAGAGGTTCGAGAGGTTCGAGAGGTTCGAAGGGTTTGAGAGGTTCAAAGGGTTTGAGCCTCTCAATCTGTTTCTTCCACCAGCGTTGTGATGCTTCGTGGGGTTAACGTTATTTCCGTACCTGCTGTGCCTACAGGAGCGAGGCTCTCTGCCGAGATGTCCGACGTGCGGTATAGCTTCCAGTTCCTTCCGTTGCCGTCAACCTTGATGCTTATTGGCAGCAGGCTCTCCGAATAGTTGATTGCCACTACAGCCAGCTTCCCGTCCTTGTTTCGGTAGGCGGAGAGCATTGCTCCGTAAGGGCGTGTATCACCTTCGCTGACCTCGTTGCCATCCTTGTCATATGCCTTTACCGACAGCCTTACAGCTCCCGGCCTGACAAAGCGGCTGTAGTTGCCCATTGCCCACATCAGTTTAGAGTCTACCGCATGTCCTGTCTTCATGTCATCGTCAGAATATATCCTTATCAGTCCATCCTTGTAGTTGCCTCCGCAGGCGCGCCACCATGACCAACTGCATGCGTTGCCGTATACAAGGTCGTAGTGCATCACACGTGCCACGTAGAGTGCAGTCTTCATCGAGAAGTCGAAGTTGCCGCCGCCGCCAATCTCCTCGTCGTTGCCCATTATGCATATCTCGCTCTGCCAGTATTTCAGGTTGTGCTTGGCCAGCGTGTCGCGCAGACGGAGCCTGATGCTCCGCATGGTGTCTACGGGCGTGTTTGTCCAGTAGCTGTGGCCGAGCACTATGTTGGGTATGTTTGGCAGTCCGTTTACAGAAATCTTTGCGCTGTCTTTTGTAAACAGCGTGCTTATGGTGTTGCCCCGCTCCCATCCGGCCATGTATGTGCCGAGCAGGCATCTGATGTCGGAGCTCTCGTTTAGTACGATTTCCGTCTGTAGCTTGTCCTTCTTGAAAGCCTTGCTCGTTTCCTTTGCCAGCCTGCTTATCTCCCTGTTCGTGGCAGGCGAGCCTTCCTGCTTGGGCCCCAGCCAGTTCCAGTGTCCGTCGGGTTCGTTGACAGGACTGACATAGTCTATCCTCACCCCGTCGTGCTCCTCTATTCCCTTTGTAGCCTTAGCCAGGAACGATGCGAAGTCGTCGAAGCAGTTGTCTTTCAGGTTTATTGTTCCGTCGCGGCCCGTGTTCGTTGCCAATCCGTTCTTGGTGAACTGCACTGGAGCGGAGTTGCAGAACAGCAGCAGGTAGGGCACGCCTCGCTCCTTGGCAAGCTTCAGAAACCGCCTCTGCCCCTGTTGTTTCGTCCAGTCCCATGTGCCATCGGGCTGCAGCAGACATTCTGTTCGTGTGCCCTGATTTATCTGTGCCGAGTCACCCTGTTCCCAACTTCCTGCTCCAAGGTTCATGCGCCATAGTGACAGTCCGATGCCCTTGGGCTTTCCCGTCACGTCGTTCTCGCAGCTGAACAGCCAGTCTGCAATCTGTCTTTGCTGATCTTCCGGCCATAGTCCCAGAAACAGCATGCTCCATGCGTCCGATGCTCCGAAGTGCTCAATGGTCTGCTGTTCCTGGGTGGTGACAATTTGAAAAGTTTTTGGTGCGAATGTGTCAGCCTTCCTCTGCCATCTCTTTCCTTTGTTCTGTGCAGAGAGCGTTGCGGCAGAAACAGTCATGAGTAGTGCCAGTAGCTGGCAACATCTTTTGATAGTCTTGTCAGTCATAATGTTCTTGTTTAGGTTCGATAGTGCAAAGATAGTAAAAATATTATTGAAAGAATGTGTTTTTTGAGTTTAAAGTTTAATGTAGGTTGCTAAGAAGTGCTCGAGAGAGTCAATGTAGGTTTTTGTGGAAATTGCGATGCCAGAATGCAATTTTTGCCGAGAACTTACGTTTTTATGAAGATGGGGATGCAGTCACGCTGCTCTTCATGCGGCATTGAAATAAACCAATAAGATAAGTATGAGACAATACAGACCGACCTTGACAGACAGACGCTATGTAGTGCCCTTCGCACTCATAACCTCCCTGTTCTTCCTATGGGGTTTCGCCCGTGCGATACTCGACGTGTTGAACAAGCATTTCCAGAATGCCCTTGACATCAGCCTTACGCAGTCGTCGCTCATTCAGGTGACAACATATCTTGGCTATTTCCTTACCGCCATTCCTGCCGGATGGTTCATCAACCGTCAGGGTTATCGCCGTGGCGTGGTGTTCGGCCTTGCCTTGTTTGCACTGGGCTCGCTGATGTTCATTCCAGGTGCAGCCATAGGTACTTTCTATGCCTTCCTGCTGCCTCTGTTCATCATCGGTTGCGGACTGGTGTTTCTGGAGACTGCCGCCAACCCGTATGCCTCGGAGCTTGGCGATAAGGCCACAGCTTCCAGCCGACTGAACTTCTCTCAGTCTTTCAACGGCTTGGGTTGCCTGTTTGCCACCTATGTGGTAGGTCAGTTCCTCTTTAACGGCTCCAATGAGGGCGGCGACGTTGTGGTGCCATATACGCTGCTTGGCATCCTTGTGATGGTCATCGCCGTGGTATTCTCGCGCGTGCATCTGCCCGAGATTAAGCATGAGGAGACAGAAGAAGACCGCATCAAGGATACGAGGATTATGAAACTGTTCAAGCATCACCCGATGTTTGTCTTCGGACTGTTCTCGCTGCTGGCTTACGAGATAGCTGAGATTTCCATCAACAGCTACTTCATCAACTTCGTTACCGGGCAGGGCTGGATGGATGACAACTCTGCGTCGATGGTGCTTACCGTTGCCCTTGGGTTCTTTATGGTAGGGCGTTTCCTGGGCAGCTGGATTATGCGCCGCATACCTGCCGAGCGCATGCTGATGTATTGCTCATTGGGCAGCGTGTCCTGTTTGGGAGTGGTGCTTCTCGATATTGGCCATTGGTCTATGTATGCCCTGATAGCCAATTATCTTTTCGAGGCCATAATGTTCCCTACCATCTTCTCGCTGTCGCTCCAGGGACTTGGCAATCTGACCAAGAGTGCCTCGTCGCTTCTGATGATGACCCCTATCGGTGGCTGCTTCTTCCTGCTTATGGGCTATGTGGCCGACCAGACTAATCTCGTGGTTCCGTTCCTGATACCTTTTATCGGATATTTCATAGTTTTGCTCTATGCCTCTGAGCTGAGCCGCAAGAGCTGAGTCGGAACAGACAACTAGGGCGTTTGCCAATTCTGCTTTGCAAAACAAGCGTGAAGTTCGTGTAATGTGGCAATATTCAACTTTTTAACTTTGCCGAAACATTAATTAAACGCCCAACATTTTGTTATGAGGAATTAAATTGTTAAATTTGCAAGCGTTTTAGATATAGTAGTTTCGTTTAAATATCAATAAAAAGTTATGGTAAATTACAAAGATTTGGGTCTTGTGAACACCCGTGAGATGTTCAAAAGAGCAGTAGCTGGTGGCTATGCCATCCCAGCATTCAACTTCAACACAATGGAGCAGATGCAGGCCATCGTCCAGGCAGCTGTTGAGACAAAGTCTCCTGTTATCATGCAGGTTTCTAAGGGCGCACGCAACTATGCCAACGCTACTATCCTCCGCTATATGGCCGAAGGTGCTGTACAGTATGCAAAGGAACTTGGCTGCGAGCATCCTGAAATCGTGCTCCACCTCGACCATGGTGACAGCTTCGAGCTCTGCAAGGACTGCATCGACATGGGCTTCTCTTCTGTAATGATCGACGGTTCTCACCTCCCATACGAGGAGAACGTGGCTCTCGCAAAGAAGGTTGTTGACTACGCTCACCAGTATGACGTGACTGTAGAGGCTGAGCTCGGTGTTCTCGCAGGTGTTGAGGACGAGGTTTCTGCCGCTGAGTCTCACTACACAAAGCCTGAGGAAGTAATCGACTTCGCTACACGCACAGGTTGCGACTCACTCGCTATCTCTATCGGTACTTCTCACGGTGCATACAAGTTCACTCCAGAACAGTGCACACGCGACCCGAAGACAGGTCTGCTCGTTCCTCCTCCATTGGCATTCGACATCCTTGCCGAGATTGAGCAGAAGCTCCCTGGATTCCCAATCGTTCTCCACGGTTCTTCTTCTGTACCACAGGACGAGGTTGCTACCATCAACAAGTTCGGTGGCAAGTTGCCAGACGCTATCGGTATTCCAGAAGACCAGCTCCGTCAGGCTGCTAAGTCGGCTGTTTGCAAGATCAACATCGACTCTGACTCTCGTCTGGCCATGACTGCTGCAATCCGTCAGCACCTCGCTGAGCATCCTGGAGACTTCGACCCACGTCAGTATCTGAAGCCTGCTCGTGAGAACATGAAGAAGATGTACATCCACAAGATTGTGAACGTGCTCGGTTCTGATGGCAAGCTCGCACAGCAGTAATTAGTATTTCACTTATCATATTCTGCATAGGGATGACGCACACTCATGTGGGTGGTCATCCCTTTTTTTTATCTAAACCTTTTAAGATATAGATAAATATGAGAACAATTCGTTTGGCAATGTCTGCAATCCTCTTGGCGGCAACAGCCGTGCTTGTTCCGGCTCATGTGGCCGCACAGTCCCTGTCGTCTTCTACCAAGTGGCATTGGAACAAGGGAACCATAGTAGTTGACTCGCCTGAGCGTCCTGCCGGGCAGCAGTCGGTAATAGGGCTCACGGCTCCAAAGATGGATGTTGTGAGAGTGGGTTTTGTGGGTCTCGGAATGAGAGGTCCCGGTGCAGTGGAACGCTTTACATATATTCCTGGTACCCACATTGTTGCCCTGTGCGACTACGAGGAGGCACGTGCGGTGAAATGTCAGGAAATGCTGCGCAAGGCCAGCCTTCCGCCAGCAGCAATATATTCGGGTGAGGAAGGCTACAAGCCATTGTGCGAGCGTGAGGATATAGATCTCGTGTATATAGCCGCAGACTGGGTACATCATTTTCCGATTGCAAAGTATGCGCTGGAGCATGGTAAGCATGTGGCCATAGAGGTTCCGTCGGCAATGAACCTTGAGCAGTGCTGGGAACTCATCAACCTTTCGGAGACTACACGCAAGCATTGCTTCATTCTGGAGAACTGCTGCTATGACTGGTTCGAGATGAATACTCTGAACATGGCACAGCACGGAGTGTTCGGTGAGGTGCTGCGTGCACAGGGAGCATACATCCATAACCTTGATGACTTTTGGGATTACTATTGGAAGACTGATGCCACCGATAAACTCGGATGGAGACTGCGATACAACATGGAGAGCCGTGGCGACCTGTATGCTACCCATGGACTCGGTCCTGTTGCTCAGGCTCTCGACATACACCGTGGCGACCGCATGGCTACGCTCGTTGCCATGGATACCAAGTCAGTTCACGGAGTGGAACTGGTGGAAAAGGCTACAGGTGAGAAGTGCGACAGCTTCCGCAATGGTGACCATACCACTACGCTTATCCGCACAACCAACGGTAAAGTTATAGAGATACAGCACAACGTGATGAGCCCTCAGCCATACAACCGTCTGTATCAGCTCACGGGTACAAGAGGTTTCGCCAACAAGTATCCTGTAGAGGGATATGCTTTAGACTCAAAGCAGATGGCCGCATCGGGCGTTCAGCCACAGGTGGACAATCTTAATACCCACTCGTTCCTTCCACAGGCAGAGGCTGCCTCCTTGGTAGCAAAGTACCAGCACCCGATATTGAAGAAATATGGCGAGATGGCTAAGGAGGTTGGAGGCCATGGCGGTATGGACTTCATTATGGATAGCAGACTGGTATATTGTATGCAGAACGGACTGCCACTTGACATGGATGTCTATGACATGGCTGAGTGGTGCTGCCTTGCCGAGCTTGGTGCACTGTCGATGGACAATGGCTGTGCTGCTGTTGCCTTCCCCGACTTCACTCGCGGCCACTGGAATGATGTCAAGGGGTATAGGCATGCCTTTGCCTCTCCAGAGGATGAAGCTGCTGCCGAGGCAGCAGCCAAGGCTGCAACGGCCAAGCTGAAAGAGCGTGGTGCCAAAGAATGGGCAAAAATAGATAAGAAGGCGAAAAAGGCAAAGAAATAAAAGACCATAGCAGAGAATACAGAACAAGCGGACCAGAAGTCTGATGGACTTTAGGGCCGCTTGTTATTGTTATAGCCAATTACTTCAGCTTGTGTGCTATGCCTCACGCGCATTGATTATATTCAGGTTCAGCAGAAATTTCCTGGGGGCTACAGTGACTTGTATGTCGAGTCTTTCCTCCATTTCTCTTATCCAGAATAGGACTAATTCTCTTATCCAGAATAGGACTAACGATTTCTGTGCCAGTTTTGCATATCTCAGAGCAAAGCATTGCATCTGCCCACGCAAAGCTTTGCATGCGCCAACGCAAAGCATTGCATCCGTCCACGCAAAGCTTTGCATTTGCCTACGCAAAGCATTGCCATGTTTTTCCACCGAACTTATACCCAGGGCGCCGATATGCTCTGTCTTGGGCTATGTTATTGTTGTGGTTTCAGCTCGTGGGAACTATTGCTTATTTCTCTAAAGGCAGTGCCTCTATGCTCAGAATGCTTCCGTTGAGTGGATCGAGGATTAGCTTGCTGCTCTGCTTCTTTCCGAACAGCTCACCGCTAAGTGCTTCCACCTTGCCAAACTGTGGGGCTGTGAAGACTTTCCTTGCCAACTGCGATTTGTTGGCTGCGAATATTGTTGCTTCCATTTTCGCCGGGATGTTTACCCTTAGCCCTATGTCGTTCTTGTCTTTCTTCTCTGCTTCCGGGTCAGCATCGTTATCTACAGCCTTGGTCTTGGCTATGCCAATATAATAAGGTGTGCCCGAAAGGTCGTCTGTATCGACAAGTCCGAAGTACTTGCTGAAGCGGAAAAGCAATTCGCGTTCGGTCTCGTTTCTCGGCACGAAGTATAGCGTTGCCAGGGTGGTGTCCTTGCGTGTCGTTCCTGCGAATACCTGTAATAGGGCTTTCTCCTGGGTGTCAAGCTCGTTCATCATAATCCTTAGCTGCGCCCCATCCTTTGGCATGAAGTCGGCCTCGCCCCTTGACAGCTGTGTCCTGCTGTCCCTGATGTCGTAGATCTCATTTGCTGTTAGCTCGGCCATCTTTGCCGTGCTTGTTGCAGAGATAATGTCTTGCGACATGTAGTCCTTAGGGTTGAGAGGTGCCTTCTGTGGTGACGGAGTGAATGTTGGCAATGGCTTCGCGCTCTTGGCATCGGCATTTATGGCCAGCAATAGTCCGTTGTCAGACCTTACGGCCTTTACGACGTGGTGCTTCTTGTCAAGACTTAGCTTGAACTGCTTTGCTGAGTCAGGCTCTGCAACGGCATACATGTCAGTCTTGATGATGCGGTAGGTAGTGGATGGTGCCAGCTGGACGTTGTCGAGCTTCATGTATTTTCTGGCGTAGGGTGCGAATTGTCCTGGCTCGTATGTTGTTTTCTCAATGAGCAGATTGATGTGTATAGCTGTTTTCGGCAGGTAGTAGGATATAGCTTCCTCGGCCGTCTGGGCTTTTGCGCAGAAGATGGCGAGTGCAGAAAGCAGGGTTGTCGATAAGAGTTTTCTCATGATGCTATGTTGTTTTTATTCTTGTATGCTTCTGAAAGCCATCGGTAGATGGTCTATAATGTCGCTTGCGATAAGGCTTTCCTTGCCCAGCTTGCCGGCGGCAATGTCGCCCGCCAGCCCATGAAGGTATACTCCCAGCAGGCAAGCCTGTTCCTCGCTGTAGCCTCGGGCAAGCAGTCCTGTAAGTATGCCTGTGAGCACGTCGCCGCTTCCTGCCGTTGCCATTCCGCTATTGCCTGTGTTGTTGAAGAAGACCTTTCCCTGTGGTGTGCAGACAGCTGTATAGTGTCCTTTCAGGATGATGAAGGCATCATGCCTCTCGGCAAAGTCCAATGCCTTGGCAAGCCTGTCGTAGTCGCCATTGGCAGCGTTGCTGGCAAGTTTGTCCATCTCTTTGGGGTGTGGAGTCATGATGATGTTTTTAGGCAACTGCTGTAGCCAGGCGCGATGGTTGGCAAGGATGTTGAGCGCATCAGCATCCGCAACTATCGGACAGTGGGTGCGCTTGAATTGTCCAATCAGGGCCACGGCTGTGGTCTCTGCCTGCCCAAGTCCCGGTCCTATGCCCAGCGCGTCGATGTCGTCGGCGCTTGCAGACTCAGATAACACTTCTGCATCAGGGTCTATGGACAGTACGGCCTCCGGTACGGCGATTTGCATTATCATGCAGTTGTTTTTTGGCGTGCGTGTGGTTACTTTCCCGGCACCGCTTCTCAGACAGGCTTTCGTTGCCAGTACTGCTGCGCCTGCCATGCCGTAGCTGCCTGCCACGATGAGCGCGTTGCCCATACTTCCCTTGTGTACGAAGTCTGGCCTTGGCCTGACGAGTGTCCTGATATCGGCCTCGTCTACGATGCAGTACTTGCATTCTGTATTGTCGGCATATTCCTTGCTCAGTCCTATGTCTAGGATTTGAAGCTTGCCGATATACGGCTGGTTGTCAGCAAACATCATTGCGAGTTTCTTGTACTGCAATGTTAGCGTAACATCGGCTCGGATAATGTTTGTCCTGATGTTGTAGGTGTTGTCCTCGCACATCAGCCCCGACGGAATGTCGATGCTGACAACCTTGGATGGTGACTGGTTGATATACTTTACAAGCGATGCGAAGCCTCCAGACAGCGGTTTGTTCAGTCCTGACCCGAACAGTCCATCGACAACAAGGGTGTCCTCTGTGAGCTGAGGGGGGTCGAAGTTGAGGCTAATCTCGGAGAACGACTTTATCTTCTTGCTCTCGTTAAGTCGTTTCCTGTTGACTGAACAGTCGGCAGACAGGTTGTTGTGGATATTGAACAGGTATACTCTTACCTGATAGCCCTTGTCTGCGAGCATTCTTGCTACAGCAAGTGCGTCGCCGCCATTGTTGCCAGGCCCGGCAAACACCACGACGGGAGTATTCGCAGCCCATCTCTCTGCAATGGCATGAGTGATGGCCTTGGCTGCCCTCTCCATCAGGTCAACAGACGAGATGGGTTCGTGCTCAATGGTGTATTTGTCATGCTCGTGAATTTGAGCAGAGGTGAAAATCTTCATAACGATGCAAAAATACAAAATTATTACTAATCATGGCTTATCTGAGGCCATATTTTTAGTAATTTTACATATGTGCAGGCTCTGATGTTATAAAAAACGTGAAGAATATTTTGATATTCCCCCGTTTTGCACTAACTTTGCCACAATAAATAATCAAAGTCACACAATGAGTATTGTTAAAATCAAGGATAAGACGTTCAGAACGTTTATCCCTGAAGACCAGATTACAGAAAGGGTTAAGGCTGTCGCAGAGAGGATTAACAAAGACTTGGCCGACAAGAACCCTCTCTTTCTCGCTGTTCTCAATGGTTCGTTCATATTTGCGGCGGACCTTATGAGGTATATCACCATACCCTGTGAGATATCGTTTGTGAAACTGGCTTCTTACCAGGGAACGACATCGACGGGAGTCATCAAGGAGGTTATAGGACTTAACGAGGAACTCGCCGGAAGGACGGTTGTCATCCTTGAGGACATCGTGGACACGGGCTTCACCATCAAGCGCATGATAGAGACTCTTGGCACCCGTGGCCCAGAGTCGGTACATGTTTGCACGTTGCTTCTCAAACCAGGCAAGCTACAGGTGCCCCTGAACGTTGAGTATGTGGCGATGGAAATACCAAACGACTTCATTGTGGGCTATGGTCTTGACTACGACCAGCAGGGTCGAAACTTAAGAGATATTTATACATTAGTGGAATAAAATCATGAAGAATATTGTTATTTTCGGTGCTCCTGGTTCAGGCAAGGGCACACAGAGCGAACTGATGATCAATAAGTACGGTTTTGGACATATCTCTACAGGAGACGTGTTGCGTGCCGAGATAAAGAATGGAACAGAGCTTGGCAAGACGGCCAAGGGTTTTATCGACAACGGACAGCTCATACCGGATGAACTGATGATTGATATTCTTGCCAGTGTCTATGACAGCTTTGGAAAGGAACATAAGGGGATAATCTTCGATGGTTTCCCAAGAACTATTCCGCAGGCTGAGGCCCTGAAGAAGATGCTCGCTGATAGAGGACATTGTATAGCAGCTATGATAGAGCTGTATGCTCCAGAGGATATCCTCATGGCACGACTGCTCAACCGTGGCAAGGAGCAGGGACGCTCAGACGACAATGAGGAGACTATCAACAAGCGGCTCGCCGTTTACAAAAGTCAGACAGCTCCGCTCATTGACTGGTACAAGAAAGAGGGACTTCACCATTATGTTAAGAGCTATGGCATCCTTGAGGAAATATTCGCTGATGTCTGCAAAATCATCGATGAATTGTAATTTTAAGTAAAGAGTGAAGAGTGAAGAATTCAAATGGTAAGTGTAGAATGCACTTCCGAATGCGGGTTACATATGGATTCTTCCCTCTTTACATAACTCCTTTTCACTCTTGGATTCTTCACTCTTCCCTCTTCATTTAACTCCTTCATTCTTCACTTAACTCCTTTTCCCTCTTGGATTCTTCACGCTTCATTCTTCACTCTTCATTTAAAACATGGCCGAATCAAATTTTGTAGATTATGTAAAGATATACTGCCGCTCTGGTAAGGGTGGCAAAGGCTCTATGCACCTCAGGCATGTCAAATACAATCCCAACGGCGGTCCCGACGGTGGTGACGGTGGAAGGGGTGGTGACATAATACTCCGTGGCAACCACAACTATTGGACGCTGCTCCACTTAAAGTATCAAAGGCACGTCTTTGCAGAGCATGGCGGTAATGGCGGGCGTGACAAATGTCATGGCACAGATGGCAAGGACCAGTATATAGACGTACCGTGCGGTACCGTGGTATATGATGCCGAGACTGGAAAATACATCTGTGATGTCACTTACGACGGACAGGAGGTGGTACTGCTGAAAGGTGGTAGGGGTGGACTGGGCAACTTCCAGTTCCGTACGGCCACCAATCAGGCACCGCGCTTCGCACAGCCTGGCGAGCCCATGCAGGAGCGTACCGTCATCATGGAGCTGAAGCTCCTTGCCGATGTTGGTCTTGTTGGTTTCCCCAACGCTGGTAAGTCCACACTGCTGTCGGCACTCTCCAGTGCGCGTCCGAAGATTGCCAATTATCCTTTTACCACCCTTGAGCCAAGTCTCGGCATCGTTGCCTACCACGACAACAAGTCGTTTGTTATGGCTGACATACCGGGCATCATCGAGGGAGCAAGTGAGGGTAAGGGACTCGGACTGAGGTTCCTGAGACATATAGAGCGAAACTCGCTTCTACTTTTCATGGTTCCCGGAGATACCGATGACATAAAGCGTGAATACGAGGTGCTGCTCAACGAACTGAAGCAGTTCAATCCCGAGATGCTCGACAAGCACAGGGTCCTCGCCGTGACGAAGTGCGACCTTCTTGACGAGGAACTCATGGAGATGCTGCGCGAGCATCTGCCCGACGACCTGCCGGTGGTATTTATATCATCTGTTACAGGTCTTGGAATGGCGGAACTGAAGGATGTGCTGTGGCGTGAGCTGAACAGCGAGAGCAACAAACTACAGGACATTACGTCCGAGGATACGCTCGTACACCGTGACAAGGACATGTCGAAGTTCCTTGTCGAGATGCAGGACGAAGGAGAGGATATTGAATTTGTTGACGAGGAGGATATAGAGGATATCGACGAACTCGAGGACTACGAGTACGAGGAGGACTACGATGAAGAGTAAGCCGCAGTTGCTCTCCTACGATATAGCGGATGGAGTCAGGGCTTTCTCGACAACCCGGCATGGTGGAGTGGGGCAGGGACCTTACTCCTCATTCAATATCAACCATTATTGTGGTGATGAGCCTGCTGCCGTGAATGCCAACAAGGAGGCTTTGGCCAGGGAACTCGGCATTGCTTCCGACCATATACTCATGCCGCACCAGATACACGAGGCCGCCTTCCGTATTGTCGGCCCCGACTTTTTCTTGTTGAAGCCCTCTGACCGCGACATGCTTCTCGATGGTGTGGACGGAATAATGACCTCAGAACAGGGAGTGTGCATTGGAGTCTCTACAGCCGATTGCATACCCGTGCTTTTGTATGATGCTGCTCATCATGCTGCCTGCGCTGTGCATGCGGGATGGCGCGGCACGGTACAGTATATAACGATGAAGGCCATAAGTGAGATGCGTGTGGCCTTTGGTAGTGACGCCTCCGCATTACATGCCGTCATTGGCCCAGGCATCTTATTGGAAAGCTTTGAGGTTGGGCATGAGGTGTATGAGGAATTTGCTCAGGCAGGCTTCGATATGGATAAGGTTGCGCGGCTCTATGACAAATGGCACATAGACCTTCCCGAATGCAACAGACAGCAGCTTGTTGCCTCAGGCGTACTTGCAGAGAACATACAGATGGCAGGAATAGATACGTTTGCGGCAACAGACGATTTCTTCTCTGCCCGAAGACTTGGTAAGGAGTCTGGGCGAATATATACAGCAATAATGATAGAACAGCAAACCTAATGAAACAGAATTCTTTGAAATACTTTAATATCAACCGTTTATTCAATAACATACCTGCGGTACATATGGTATGGCACAGCATGTGTGGACAGGCAATGTCAATGCTATTGATAGTGATGTCCGTGCTGTTCCTAACCTCGTCGTCCACCGACAAGTTCACTGCGGCGGAACAGCAGCAGATTAGCATTGCCACTCCTGGACTGTTTGCCAAGAGTGACATGTTCAATATCGACTTCACGCTTGTCCGCGACAGTGAGTATTCGTTTCCGTTGCCAGTAGGCAAGGCTGTCTCTAATGGCAGCGAATTGCAGATAGAAACCGCCAAGGGTGATGCCGTGAAGGCAATGTTCGATGGAACGGTAAGACTCTCGCGTCATATTTCCGGTCATGGTAATGTCATTGTTGTGAGACACCACAATGGACTGGAGACCGTTTATGCTCATAATGCCCAGAACCTGGTAAAGGTCGGACAGGAGGTGAAAGCAGGAAATACGATAGCCATTGTCGGGGGGCAGGATGACAAGACGTTTCTCACTTTCAGCATCATGGTAAATGGTGCGAAGATTAATCCTGAGACCATTATCGCCATCTCCACGCATAAGTTGCGTAAGCAGACTGTGCAGTGCAGGAAAAATGCCAACCGCGTGAACATTGCGGTGCTGACAAAGGAACCTGCGGCAAAGGGCCGTAAGCTCATGGCTGACCTTGACGAGGACCCTTTTAAGGACAAGAATACATTCAAGCTCGACCTTCGGAATATTGAGGAACAGCATTGGGCATACCCCTTGCCTGGTGCCAAGGTTATCAGTCCTTATGGAGGTAAGCGCCGTCATTCGGGTGTTGACCTGAAGACTCGTCCGAACGATGAGATAGTGTCTGCATTCAATGGCATTGTCACGCAGTCAGGGCCATACTATGGCTATGGCAACTGCATCCGTATAAGGCACGCATACGGTTTTGAGACATTGTACAGCCACCAGTCGAAGAACCTTGTGAAGGTAGGAGACAAAGTAAAGGCTGGCCAGGTGATTGGACTCACAGGCCGTACTGGCAGGGCCACTACTGAGCACTTGCATTTTGAGGTGTTCTTCAAGGGACGCAGGATAAATCCCGCTGTAGTCTTTGATCATCTAAACAGGCAGCTGCAGCAGACCTCTTTGACGCTCTCAAAGAACGGAAATGTCAAGAAGGGGTGATAGCTATCCCAGACATATGCGTCCGTAATGAAGATGCAATGTTATTATGGTTTGAATACGGGGAAAATATTGTATTTCCCTCTAAAGAATAATAACTTCTTTATACTGAATGGCTTACAATTCGTCTTTTTTATGTATATTTGCAGAAGAAAATATAGAAAACCTAAATAATTGCAAGATGAGAAAATTTATTCTAACTAACTTGTTTTTGCTGGTAGGAATACTTGCCCATGCCCAGACGGATGTGTCAAAGTATTATCTGGCCAATTATGATTTCAATCAGTATTTTGACTATACGGCATCCCAGTCGACAGCCGTTGCTCAGGAATTGCTCGATGTCAAAGGGTGGACAGCCGACCTGTCAGCCAACTACACCATCGTTGGTACCTATGAGTATGGCTTCGGCGGCACTTTCAATGGTGCCTCGGTGCCTAAAGCCGGTTATGACGGCAAGGCGGGTGGTGGTCTCGCCATCTCTACGGGATGGGAGCAAACGTTCGCCTTCTATCAGACAGTGACGCTGCCCGCAGGAACATATACCCTGAATGTCCCCACATACAACGGCGGAAGCGCTACGCCTGCGGAGTCACAGGTGGCATGGGTGCCATCATCGGGAACATCCGTAAACTCTACCGTTACGTCGTATGCAGTAGGACAATGGACATTGGACAAGATAACGTTCACTCTGACAAAGACAACGACAGGAAAAATCAGGTTCGGCATGAAGGCCGCGGCCGGAGGCTCTGCCAACTCGGCAAAGCTCGTCGTGGACTATGTTCAGCTTGTTGGCGAGGACATGGCCGTAGACAAGACCGACCTTTTGTCCACAATCTCTACAGCCAACAGCCTGTATGCTGATGGTAGCGGAGTGGGTGCTCAGGAACTGCTTGCGTCCATCAATGCTGCGCAGAGCGTTGCCGATGCTGCCGACGCCAGTGTCGTGGAAGTTCTCGAGGCATCCCTCGCACTGAAGAATGCCGTGAGCGTATACCGCAAGAACAATGTCAGTGAGGACAACCCCTTAGACGTTACTGAGTATATCAAGAACCCAAGCTTCGAGGACGGAACCAACGGATGGACATGCGACGGACTGGTCACACAGACCAATTCGTCATTCACCAAAAAGGCCGGTTCCACATATATTGAGAAATGGGTAAGCTCGGGAAATAAGGTCGGCGACGCGTCAGTAAGCCAGACCATAGCTTTGCCAAACGGCGTGTATGTGCTCACTGTTGGAGCCCAGAACCTCAATCAGGCATCAACGACACAGAAATGTGCGGGAACAGTGGTGTTCGCTGACGACAGCGAGACAGATGTGTATACTCCTGCCGACTATAGCGTGAAATTCACCAACCTCACGGGCGAGGCAGTGGTTGGCTACAGGGCCGTTGGCGCAATAGGCAACTGGCTTGCTGTTGACAACTTCAGACTGAGCCTTGTAGGCCATATCACCGAGAGTGTCCTGATGGCAGAGATGCAGCGACTCATAGCTGACGCCGAGGTAAAACAGGGCAGCATGATGAGCAAGACGGCTGCCGACGAGCTGGCTTCGGCATTGACACAGGCGAAGGCTATAAATGCTGACTCTGAGGAGGCTGACATACAGGCTGCGGTAAAGGCCATCAAGGATGCCATCAGGAAGGCTGGCGAGTCGGTGTCTGACTACAATGCTCTTGTCGAGGCGATAGGAAAGGCCGAGACTGCCTATGACGCAGCAAAGAACGAGGCTGCGGCCCTGCTGGCAGAAATAGACAAGGCAAAGGCGCTTGCACAGAATGCAGAGGTAAAGGCTGAGGACCTGTATGCGGAGATAGAGCAGCTTGACAAGGCTGTGCTGGCATTCAACATCGCCAATGCTACACCGGGCACAGGAGTTGCACCTGCCGTGACATTCATCCACAAGTATGTGGCGACCGGTGCTACGGAGGCTCTCGTGCGCGCAACCATGACGGGCTCGAATATTCTGGAGAGGGGAGTATGCTGGAGCACAGACCATAATCCTACTGTCCTGGACAATAGGACCACCAAGTCGTTCTCGCTCAATGGTTATATTTTCCACATCAAGGGCATGAAGCCCGCGACGGTATATTATGCACGCCCATACGTGATGAACTCAACCTATACTGTTGCCTATGGCGACGAGATAAAGATAGTGACACATCCGAAGGGCGGATGCACATGGTCGTGGAACGAGGGCGCGCCAGACGATGCTGCAAACACACGCTGCCGCAACGCGATAAAGGAGACCATAGACTATTTCAATGAGTGGACCGGAATAAGGGGCTTCCATCTGACTGGCAATTATGGCTCGGGAACTCCTACGGCCGACTGCAGCTATGGCGGTTGGATGCGGATTGGCCCCAATGCGGCTTATCAGGCTATCGGTACTGTCCTGCATGAGACTGGACATGGCGTTGGAGTGGGAACCCACTGGATATGGTACGACTGTGCCGACACACGTCAGAATACCAGCTCGGGCAAATGGCTCGGAAGAGAAGCCAACGACGTGCTGAACTTCCTTGAGAACAGGGTTTCTGATGACCTTTACTTCACTGGTGACCGGACACACGGATGGGGCTCCAGTGCTACTTACGACTGGCTGGTAAACGGTGCGGACAAAGACAAGCACAGCGAACTGCAGTATATTGGTGGCATGTGCATACTATACGGACTCTTCATTGACGGCCTGTGCCCAACAACCAGTCATGTGAACGGCATCGCCGGCTACACATATAATTTTGATGACTCGAAGAAGTACTACCTTATGAACAAGCATGCCGACCGTGGACTGGGCGAGGGACTGCTGGCGCAGGTCAACTCAACGGTGGTTGGATGGAAACCGTGCCTCACAGACGAGACCGTCAGCGACTCCGCGGCATGGTACATGGAGTTTGTGCCGTCTCAGGGATATTACAGGTTTAAGAATGCTGTGACGGGTAAGTATCTCACCCACTCCTCATCGTCGACATACGTGACATTGAAGCAGACGTCCACACCTTCGTCAACAGAGCAGTTCCAGCTGATGCCCGACAGAACGGACGTGACCCTTGGAGTGGGAAGCAGCGCGTTCGCTACCCACGGATATTGGCTGACATGGAACGATGGCGGCAATAAGGCCGTAGGTGCAAAGGTGTATGTCGGAAAGTCGGGATTTGGCATGCTTGAGCAGGCCAAATTCAACTATAGCAACAGCGCAACGGCACAGCAATGGATAATTTTCAGCGAGGATGAGCTGGAGGCTTACCGCAAGGCGGCCATCGCTACGGGCATAGAACCTGTAAGTCTTAATGATGGCAATGCCGATGGAGGCAAGACGGTTGTCGGAATATGGACGGCTGATGGCGTTGCAAAGAGCAAAACCGGCAAGGGCCTTAATATAATAAGGTATAGCGACGGCACGACAAAGAAGGTCTTTGTGAGGTAACAGCACTTATAATATACACTTAGAATATGACAAAATGTATTCTCGCTTGTTGTCTGATGATTTGTAGCCTTATGGTTAGTGCGCAGACTTTCAGACATTATACAACGACAGAGCAGAAGGAGTGGCAGAGTACGTCTGCAAAGTTGCATGCGAAGGCTGCTGCTACTCCACTGCTGATAGTCACAGGTCAGGAGAAAGGACATGAGTTCAAGGCTTGGGGCACTTGCTTCAATGAACTTGGACTTGATGCCTTGCTTCTGCTGACAGATGAGGCAAGGGAGGAAATTCTCCACAATATCTTTGCACCAGACGGGCAGTTGCATTTCACGCGTGGCAGGCTTACCATGAATGCTAATGACTATTCGCGGGCATGGTACTCATGCGACACCGTAGCCGGAGACTTCATGCTGAAGTATTTCAATATCGAGCATGACAAGAAGAATGTAATCCGTCTGATAAAAATGGCGCAAAAGTATCAGCCTGCTCTTACCTTCTGGATGTCTCCATGGAGTCCGCCAGCATGGATGAAAATTAACCAGGACTATCCTGTAGTGAGCAGTCGCTACAACAATCAGCCTAAAGAGAAGGATGTCTTGCTCTATGATGGTGTGGCTAATATCGACCCGGACGAGATGAAGTTGTTGGGTAATCGGAACAATGTATTTCCACGTCGTCTCGCTACTCAGAACTTTATGATACAGGATCCACGCTATCTGCAGTCGTATGCCGACATGTTCTGCCGCTTCATTGAACTCTACGCAGAGCAGGATATTCCCATAGACATGGTGATGTATCAGAATGAGGCATACAGCTACACACCTTATCCAGGATGTGCATGGACAGCTGAGGGAACGAGAATTTTCAACGCCTGCTATCTAAAGCCAACCCTGTCGCGTAAGCATCCTGAAGTGAAACTATATCTCGGAACATTCAATACCAATAGGTATGACTATGTGGAGACCATCGTTGACAGGCTGAAGGATGATGTAGAGGGACTGGGCATACAATGGGAATGCCGTGAGCATCTCGACAGGCTTCGTCAGAGGTATCCTTCCCTGCACCTCATCTCTTCGGAAAGCGAGTGCGGTGATGGTTCTATGGATTGGCGAGCAGGAGAACATACGTTCCATCTGCTGTGCGACTATATAGGGCGTGGATGTGATGAGTATTTTATTTGGAATTTCGTCTTGTGTGACAATGGTCAGAGTCCTTGGGGATGGAAACAGAATGCTCTTATACAGGTAGATTCAAAGACCCAAACCCATCGTTATACTGCGGAATATCATGCTGTAAGGCATTTCTCTGGCGAGGTGGTTCCCGGTAGCCGTGTACTGGCATACAAGAGTAAGAACGACTGTCAGGGGCTGCCCGTTATTGTCTTTGCACGTCCAGACGGGAAGCGGGTGGTAATAGCTGCCAACATCACTGACCAGCCTCGACAGGCTACCGTTCAGTTAGGTAAAAAGTTCCTTAATCAGTTGCTACCACCGCATTCTTTCCATACATGGAGGGAGAAATGATGGTAACGATGTCGTCACTATGGAAGAGGGTGTTTGCCTGAGCTTACGGCATTGGTAATAGACAAAGGCTATTTGTGCCTGTTGGCTCGCTGCTCACGATATTTGGCCTTCTGCTTGGCAGAGCCACTGCCGTGTGCACCGGTAATGTATTTCTTTTTCTTGGCTTTTGTCTTCACTTTGTCAGAGCCCTTGCTGTTGCTCGGCCCTTTCTTGAAGACTATGCCTCCTTCGAGAATATCGTTAAAGCTGTCTGACATGTAGAGGGTTTAATGTTTGGAGTTTAATATTGAGTGTTTAAAGTTGGCAAGTTAATGGCTCATCGTCACTATAGAAGTTATAGTCAAAAAGACCATTAACTTGTCAACTTGTCTGTTAGGCTCTGCAACTTGTCAAAGCAAGTCTCGGCGATACTGTTCGCCTTTGGAAAAAACTTGTTCGATCGTCAAATGAGAATAAATCAATGGTGGAACAGCCTTACTCCGGTGAACGCCATGGCGATGCCGTACTTGTCGCAAGTCTCGATAACATTGTCGTCACGTATGCTGCCGCCAGCCTGGGCGATGTATTCAACTCCGCTCTTGTGGGCGCGCTCGATATTGTCACCGAATGGGAAGAAAGCATCTGAGCCAAGGGCAACCTTTGTGTTCTGTGCTATCCAGGCCTTCTTCTCTTCTGCTGTCAGCACCTCTGGCTTCTCGGTGAAGAACATCTCCCATGTGCCGTCACGCAGTACGTCCTCGTATTCCTCGCTGATGTATACGTCAATGGTGTTGTCGCGGTCAGCGCGCCTGATGCCCGGCTTGAACGGAAGGTTCATAACCTTCGGGCACTGGCGCAGCCACCATATATCGGCCTTCTGCCCGGCCAGGCGGGTGCAGTGTATGCGGCTCTGCTGTCCTGCTCCGATACCGATGGCCTGCCCGTCCTTGACATAGCATACGGAGTTGCTCTGGGTGTACTTAAGGGTTATAAGGGCGATGATGAGGTCGCGCTTAGCCTCGTCGGTGAATGTCTTGTTCTGTGTGGGGATGTTCTCGAAGAGTGCGGGGTCGTCGAGTCTTATCTCGTTGCGTCCCTGCTCGAAGGTGATGCCGAACACCTGCTTGCGCTCTATCGGCGCGGGAGTATAGTCAGGGTCAATCTTTATTACGTTGTATGTTCCCTTGCGCTTGTCCTTGAGTATCTCCAATGCCTCATCAGTATATCCCGGTGCTATCACTCCGTCGCTGACCTCCCGCTTGATAAGAGTGGCGGTGGCAGCGTCGCAAATGTCGCTCAGTGCAACGAAGTCGCCATACGAGCACATGCGGTCGGCACCTCTGGCACGGGCGTATGCGCATGCGAGTGGTGACAGCTCAATCTTTACGTCGTCAACGAAATATATCCTTTTCAGGGTATCGCTAAGGGGCAGTCCTATAGCAGCACCGGCAGGGCTGACGTGCTTGAAGCTCGCTGCAGCCGGCATGCCTGTTGCTGCCTTGAGTTCCTTTACGAGTTGCCAACTGTTCAGGGCGTCCAGGAAATTGATATATCCCGGTCGACCGTTGATTACTTCAATGGGGAGCTCACCCTCTTCCATGAATATCCTCGATGGTTTCTGGTTGGGGTTGCATCCGTACTTTAAAGCCAATTCTTTCATAACTGTCGAATACTGTTTATTTAATTTCTTATTACCTTTTTCTTAGCATTTGCAAAGGTAGTGCAAACGAGTGAAATAAAAAAGTAAAATGCAATTTTTTAGCAATGATTTTGCCGTTAGCCATATTTGCATTACCTTTGCACCCGGGTAATCATATCAATCATTACAGTAAGATGATACGCGAATTTAAGAAACTCTATGAGTTTGCTTCCAGGCACAAGGTGAAACTGGAGCCAAAGGCTTTGCGTAAGTTGACGGATATACTGACGGGAAAGGAGAAACCGACACGCGAGACGCTCGACAAACTGGCTCTGCTTGCCGGTTTCCAGAACTGGGAAAGCTTGAAGAAGACCTTTGAGGAATGACTGTTTCCACAAAGGTCTTCTTCTTTTTTTTGATTATCACCAAGAAGGTGTTTCCACCTATATTTTGTCCAATGCCTGCCTGATGTCGTCGATTATGTCCTCGACGTCCTCGATGCCTACCGACAGACGGATAAGGTCAGGAGCGATTCCCGCCTCGCGCAGTTGCTCTTCAGACAGCTGGCGGTGTGTATGGCTTGCAGGATGGAGAACACATGAGCGCGCGTCGGCCACGTGGGTAACTATGGCAATCATCTTGAGCGAGTCCATGAACTTTATAGCTGTCTCGCGGTCGCCCTTGAGTCCGAAGCACATTACTCCGCATGAGCCGTTGGGAAGATATTTCAAAGCCAGCTTGTGGTCGGGGTCATCGGCAAGACCTGAGTATCTTACCCATGCTACTCTCGGGTCATCGTGCAGGAATTGTGCCACCTTCTGTGCGTTCTCGCAATGGCGGGGCATACGCAGATGGAGGGTCTCAAGACCAAGGTTCAGTAGAAATGAGTTTTGTGGGGCAGGTATTGAGCCGAGGTCTCTCATCAGCTGTGCCACAAGTTTTGTGGTATATGCCATCTTTCCGAATGCCTTGGTGTATGTCAGGCCATGGTACGACTCGTCGGGTGTGCATAGTCCCGGGAACTTGTCTGCATGAGCATCCCAGTCGAAATTGCCACTGTCAACGACGCATCCGCCAACCTGTGTGGCATGACCGTCCATGTATTTCGTTGTTGAGTGTGTGACTATGTCGCAACCCCATTCGAAGGGACGGCAGTTTACGGGGGTGGCGAAAGTATTGTCAACGATAAGTGGAACGCCGTGTCGGTGTGCCATCTTTGCAAAGCGCTCTATATCGAATACGCTGCATCCTGGATTGGCGATGGTCTCACCGAAGAGAGCCTTGGTATTTGGCCGGAAAGCCTTCTCTATCTCCTCGTCGTCAGCCGTGGGGTCTACGTATGTGCAGTCTATGCCGAGCTTCTTCAGCGTCACGCCGAAGAGATTGTATGTTCCGCCATAGATATTGTTGCTCACCACAATGTGTCCGCCAGCCTCGCAGATGTTGAAGATGGCGTAGAAATTGGCGGCCTGCCCGCTTGATGTCAGTACGGCACCAACGCCACCCTCTAGAGCGGCTATCTTGGACGCTACGGCGTCGTTGGTGGGGTTTTGAAGACGTGTGTAGAAATATCCCTCCTTCTTCAGGTCGAAGAGTAAGGCCATTTCCTCAGAATTGTCGTACTTGAAAGTTGTGCTCTGTACTATTGGCAGTACTCTCGACTCTCCGTTCTTCGGTGTCCATCCTGCCTGTACGCATAGTGTGCCGATGTGTTTCTTGTTGTCCATTGTCTAAAATGTAGTAGTGAATAAATCGTTGTGAGATGCAAAAGTACACAATTTCGTTGAAAAAGCAATGTCTTGAAACGACAAAAAGCAATCCTTGCATGTGCGAGGACTGCTTTTTATCTCTTTGCGATGAGTTCTGATTATTCGCCTGTAATGACGCGCTTCTCCTGGATGCGTGCCTTCTTACCTGTGAGCTTGCGGAGGTAGTAGAGCTTGGCGCGGCGAACCTTACCATGCTTGTTGACCTCGATAGACTCGATGT
The DNA here is from genome assembly GCF_002251365.1 of Prevotella sp. P3-122. Lineage (GTDB taxonomy): Bacteria > Bacteroidota > Bacteroidia > Bacteroidales > Bacteroidaceae > Prevotella. The sequence continues at coordinate 15,722 of NZ_NPJH01000053.1, read as the reverse complement.
TCGGAGACTCGATAGGGAAGATACGCTCAACACCTACGGTACCAGACATCTTGCGAACGGTGAAACGCTTCTTGTTGCCGTGGCCGGAAATCTTGATTACTACACCACGGTAGAGCTGGATACGCTCTTTTGAACCCTCGACGATTTTGTAAGCGACAGTGATAGTGTCACCAGACTTGAACTCTGGGAACTGCTTGCCGGTTGCAAATGCTTCTTCAGCAACTTTAATTAAATCCATTGTAATTGATAATTAAATATTGTTTGTCGTTCCAACGCAACATGACCTGCGACTCGTCCGTAGTCAGCGGTTACGCCGAAAAGCGGGTGCAAAGTTACTACATTTTTCTCAACCCACAAAGATTTCGCCTCTTTTTCTTTTGTTTTGTCATCTGTTTTTGTTCTTTAGAACGTCAGGGGATGCCCGAGTGATAATAGAACCCTATTCGAAATAGAAGCTGAGTACTATCATCTTGCTTCTTGCGCTGCTCACGGAGTTGGTGTATGGTATCAGGGCTGCATTGCGCAGGCTTTTGGCGTGTTCGGTGTCAAGGCAGTTGCTCAGGCCGTAGAGAAACTTAAGTTCCGGGCGGATCTTGAAGAAAGGCAGATAGAAGTCGCAACCTATGCCGGCCTCCAGGAACAGGTCGTAACGCTTGAGCTTTAGTATGTCGTCGCTCTTGCCGGTGAGGTTTATCATCGGGTTGAGTCCTATCATCATGTATGGACGGTGGTTGTTGAACCGCAAGGAACCGTAGATAAGGTCCATGGCGGCAGAGATGTATGCCGACTTGATGGTTTGCGTCTTCTCGAACTCCTTCACTCCCGCCGCCTCATCTGTGAAATTATGAAATGTGAGGTGGCGTGTGCCGAAATACATTGCCGGAGCGATGCGGAACTGGAACGAACGGCTCAGACGCAGCTCGCCTGTTATGCCTACAGTAAATCCATTGTCCCAGCGGTCTTGGTCGCAGGTGATAAGAGCCTCGCTTGTGGTTCCGTCCTCGTTGACAATGGTCTGCATGCCAACGTTGACGAACTCCAGGTCCTGAAGGTGTGTTCCTGCCACGATGCCGAAATGGAATGGGCGTAAGTCGGTATAGGGACGGTTCTCTACCGTCCTTGTCTGTGCCATGGCCTGCCCACCAAATATGTGTGCGCACATGCTGGCTATGACTATGATAGCTGATGTGATGCCTTTCTTGTTCATTCTTTATTATTAACGTGTTTTTGGCACTGATATTGCATAGCTGTTTATTAAGACAATGTTTAAATTATCAAAAAAGTAATACCTAATTGTAGGTATTCCGATATAAATTCTTATCTTTGCAGGGTACTTGAATGTTGTGGCGCATGACGGCGTGCGGCAGAAGAGACGAACGTTTTTGTTAAGCCAAATGAGCTGAGCCAAGCATGCTTGAGCTATGCCAAGGCGAGAAAACGAAGGATGAAACCAACATATTAATTAAATCTTAAATACAATTTATTATGGCTTACGTAATTAGCGACGACTGCATTGCTTGCGGTTCTTGTATTAGCGAGTGCCCATCTGGAGCTATCTCTGAGGGCGAGAAGTATTCAATTGACCCAGACGTTTGCACAGAGTGCGGAACTTGTGCTGATGTTTGTCCTAACGAGGCTATCAGCTTGGGCTAATCAGAAAACTTCAGAAAAAGGAAATAAGGGTGCAAGGCTTCTGCCAGGCACCCTTAATTGTTTCTCGGTGTGTGCTGTTTCCCGCTACCACTGAAACCGGCTCGGTGGAAAAACTTGTGTCAGCTGAAGAATTGATGAAAATGAAAATGTAGACAAAAACCAAGATAAGCCCCTTGCGCTTGATGGGGTCATCTGACATTTCGAGTAATTACCATTTATAGCAGTGTGCTCTGTATTTGTTACCTTCATTGCCGCTAAGGTTATAAATCTTGTCTGTGGCGTATTCATATTTGCGGTTCATGCTATATCTCGAGTGACAATATATTGTTGCGTGGTCGATGCATATATATATCATTGCCGATAAGGTTAATAACCTTACGCCTGCAAGGTTAATAACCTTAAGGCCGTAAGGTTATTAACCTTATCAGGGATGCAAACGTATTCATATCCTATGGCAAACGGTTTCACCCACTTCATTTAATATTTAGGGTGTCCAGTTTGTTGTACCCAAAATGGGACTGTTCCTGATTTACTCTGACTACTTGCTCGCAGAAAATATATTGACCAGCACGCGCTGTAAGCGCAAAAGCGCATAGCCCAGGGTAGAGCGCAGCGGCACCCTGGGTGTAAGGTGGCATTGTCCATGCGCGCTGTAAGCGCAAAAGCGTTAAATATCCTTCTGTTATCTACGCTTTTGCGCTTACAGCGCGACCATCAGCTACATCAAATAACCCAGGGTGTCGCTACGCTCTACCCTGGGCTATGCGCTTTTGCGCTTACAGCGCGACAATTACCGACATGAACTTCAGAATTAGGATATCCAATTTTTGCACATCTAATTGGATACCCTGTAAACCTTCATAACTCCTCGACCCTCTCATAACCCTTCGAACCCTTCAAACCCCTCAAACCCTTCGAACCCCTCATAACTCTTCGAACCCAAGTGATGATGTCCCACTCGAGTAGGATGCGATAGCGCTAAGTTGCGGATTTGAGGTCGAAACATATAAAATTAATAAAATAGGTGGGAATTTGAGTTTTTTGTACTAATTTTGCAGACTGATAGCCACATAGTGGGGAAAAAGTGAGAGAATGACATTTCGAATAAAGAAATTAGATATTTTCATTGCCAAGCAGTTCGGTCTGCTCTTTGTGGGAACCTTCTTCATCTGCCAGTTCGTGCTGATGATGCAGTTCCTGTGGAGAAACATCGATGACCTTATCGGCAAGGGACTGTCCATGGAAGTAATGGCGCAGTTCTTCTGGTATATGGCCCTGATGCTTGTTCCTCAGGCTCTGCCGTTGGCTATCCTCCTGTCCACACTTATCGCTTTCGGCAATCTGGGTGAAAGCTCTGAGCTGACGGCCATCAAGGCTGCCGGCGTATCGCTGATGCAGGCATTCCGCTCGCTCATCGTCATCACAGTGGCTGTGTGTTTGTGTTCGTTCTACTTTCAGAACCATGTTGCTCCGCAGGCCAATCTGAAGCTGGCACAGTTGCTTATCTCCATGAAGCAGAAGAGTCCGGAGTTGATGATACCAGAGGGTATTTTTTATGACGGACTTCCCAACTGCAACCTATATGTCCAGAAAAAGGATGTGCAGACGGGAAAGCTCTACGGAATGATGATTTACCGTAGGACGGGAAGCTATGAGGACCAGGCCATTATCCTTGCTGACTCAGGTATGTTGCAGTCGACGGCAGAAAAGAAGCATCTGCTGCTCACGCTGTGGAGCGGCGAGTGGTTCGAGAACATGCAGTCGCAGGAGATTGCCAACAGCGCGTCGGTGCCATACAGGCGTGAGACTTTCGTCACCAAGCAGATTGTGCTCGACTTCGATGGTGAGTTCAATATGTCAGATGCATCGTCGCTGACAAGCAATGCAAAGGGTAAGGGGCTGAGGCAGATAACCTCCGACATAGACTCGCTGAACCATGTATACGACAGCATAGGCAAGGCATATTATGATGATGCAAAGAGGGTGTATTACTCTTTGCCATCGTTGGCCAAGACCGACTCCGTGAAAGCCGTGAAGGCGGCAATGGCGGAGAGCATGGCTTTCGACAGCATTTATGCCCGCCTGTCTGCCGACAAAAAGCAGAACGCGGTGAACGATGCCCTCAACAAGACGCAGAGCAGGGTCAGCGACCTGGAGTTCAGAAGCATGATTACGAGTGATGGCGACAAGCTTATCAGACAGCATAAGATAGAGGCCATCAACAAGTTTACATTAGCTCTGCAATGTCTGCTCTTCTTCTTTATCGGAGCACCCCTCGGCGCCATCATACGCAAGGGCGGACTGGGCTATCCTATCCTTATCTCCGTGCTTGTGTTCATCATCTATTACATCCTCGACAATTCCGGCTACCGCATGGCCAGAGGCGGCATGTGGGCAATATGGTTTGGCAAGGGCCTGGCACCCGCTGTCCTTACGCCTATTGCCGTATTTGTCACTTACAAGGCTAACAACGACTCGGTGGTGTTCAATTCCGATGCCTACCGCGACTTCTTCATGAAGCTCCTCGGACTGAGGCTCAAACGCCATGTGTTCTCGAAGGAGGTTGTCATCAATGAGCCCGACTATGCCAGTGATGCTGTTAGGCTGAGGCAGATAAACAGGGACGTGAATGTCTACTCCAACGACCATAAGCTGGTTGCGGCACCGAACGTCATAAAGGTGTTCTTCAAGTACGCGCCAGACCATGAGATAGAACGCATCAACGAGGAGATGGAGGCAGTGATAGAGGACCTGTCCAATACACGCGACAAGGTTGTGCTGCACGAGCTCAACCAGTACCCGATACTCTCCGCCAAGGCACATACCAGACCCTTCGAGAAACGATGGCTCAATATGGTTGTCGGAATAATATTCCCGATAGGCGCTGTGCTGTACGTCAGGATGTGGATGTTCCGACTGCGTCTGCTGCGTGACCTTAGGACGATAAGACAGACCAACCAGAACATCATCGTAAGGATAAGGGAGATGGAATTGGACAAGGCCTGAGGCTCTGCATAAGAATATTATATATAATAAGGTGTAGAGGTAAGATAAGTACATTTATAAATAAGAAACAATATACAACCCACTCAACAATATGGATTTCAAAGTTGATAGCATACAGGAGGCCCTCAAGGACTTCAAGGAAGGCAAGTTCGTCATTGTCGTTGACGATGAGGACCGTGAGAACGAGGGCGACCTCATCATTGCCGCAGAGAAGATTACTGACGAGAAGGTGAACTTCATGCTAAAGAACGCAAGGGGAGTGCTCTGCGCTCCTATAACCCTGAGCAGGTGCGAGGAATTGGACCTGCCCAAGCAGGTGGTGGAGAACACGTCCGTGCTCGGCACGCCATTCACCGTTACCGTCGACAAGCTTGAGGGATGCTCAACAGGAGTGTCTGCCCACGATAGGGCCGAGACACTTAGGGCATTGGCTGACCCAACATCGAAGCCTTCTACCTTTGGACGCCCAGGACACGTTAATCCGCTTTACGCCCAGGACAATGGCGTGCTGAGCCGCTCGGGGCATACAGAGGCTGCTGTCGACCTGTGTAAGCTGGCGGGACTATATCCGGCTGGTGCCCTCATGGAGATAATGAACGAGGACGGTACTATGGCCAGGATGCCTGAACTGCAGAAACTGGCGGCTGAATGGGGAATGAAGATTATTACTATCAAAGATCTCATAGCATACAGACTGCAGAAAGAGACAAGCATTGAGGTTGGCGAGAAGGTTCATATGCCGACACGCTATGGGGACTTCATGCTCATACCTTTCAGACAGCAGAGCAACGGACTCGAACACATGGCATTGGTGAAAGGTGAGTGGAGCGAGGACGAGGAGATTCTTGTACGGGTACACTCGTCATGCGCTACAGGAGATATCCTTGGCAGTATGAGATGTGACTGCGGGGAGCAACTGCATAAGGCCATGCAAATGATTGAGAAGGAAGGCAAGGGCGTTATAGTCTACATGCAGCAGGAGGGCAGGGGTATCGGACTCATGAACAAGATTGCCGCATATAAACTGCAGGAGCAGGGACTCGACACCGTTGAGGCCAACATCCATCTTGGCTTCGAACCTGACGAGAGAGACTATGGATGTGGGGCACAGATGCTCCGCTTCCTGGGTGTACACAAGATGAGGCTGATGACAAACAACCCCACAAAAAGGGTGGGACTTGAGGCCTATGGTCTGGAAATTGTCGAGAATGTTCCTATTGAGATAGAACCGACACCCTACGACTACAAATATCTGAAGACGAAGAAGGACCGTATGGGACATACCCTGCACATAGACTGACGAAAATGTAGTTTTTGTCGTTACAATTGTGTGACAGGTGAAATATTGCAATCTTTTTTTCGTTATAAAGAATAAAATGATTACTTTTGCAGAAACAATAACACAATAGCAATATTATGGCACAATTATCAAATAGACTAAACCGTCTGGCTCCGTCTGCAACGCTGGCTATGTCGCAGAAAAGCAGCGAAATGAAAGCCCAAGGCATCGATGTCATAAACATGAGCGTCGGCGAGCCTGACTTCAATACTCCAGACCATATAAAGGCCGCTGCCAAGAAGGCAGTTGATGACAACTATTCAAGATACTCCCCCGTACCTGGCTATCCCGACTTGAGGAAAGCCATATCTGCAAAACTAAAAAACGAGAACGGACTTGACTATTCTCCCTCGGAGATTCTTGTCTCCAACGGAGCCAAGCAGAGCGTCTGCAATACCATCATGGCATTGGTGAACGAGGGCGAGGAGGTTATTATCCCTGCACCTTATTGGGTAAGCTATCCGCAGATGGTGAAGCTGGCAGGAGGTGAGCCCGTCATAGTGAATGCGGGGTTCGAGCAGAACTTTAAAATGACTCCAGAGCAGCTTGAGGCTGCCATAACGCCAAAGACACGCATGCTCATACTATGCTCGCCGAGCAATCCTACTGGCAGTGTGTACTCTCAGCAGGAGCTGGCGGCACTGGCAGAGGTGATATTGAGGCACGAAGACCTCTTTGTGCTGGCTGACGAGATATACGAGCATATCAACTATGTCGGCGAGCATGCCAGTATCGCCAAGGTAGAGGGCATGAGAGAAAGAGCCATTATCGTCAACGGAGTATCAAAGGCATACGCCATGACAGGATGGAGAATAGGATATATCGCTGCACCGGAATGGATTGTCAAGGGATGCAATAAACTTCAGGGGCAATACACAAGCGGTCCATGCTCTGTAAGCCAGAAAGCAGCTGAGGCTGCATACACTCTCGACCAGGAGTGCGTGGAGACCATGAGACAGGCGTTCCAGCGTAGAAGAGACCTTATTGTGGAACTTGCTAAGGATATTCCGGGACTGGAGGTGAATGTACCAGAAGGCGCGTTCTATCTGTTCCCCAAATGCAGCAGCTTCTTTGGAAAGACCGACGGCAAGCATACCATTAGCAATTCCACCGATTTTGCAATGTATCTTCTTGAGGAAGGACATGTGGCTACTGTGGGAGGCGACGCCTTCGGCGACCCAGAGTGCTTCCGCATGAGTTACGCAACAAGCGATGACAATATCAGGGAGGCTATGAGAAGGATAAAGGAAACACTTGCCAAACTGAAGTGAAAAACAATCCCTAAAGGTACGTTGACAAGGGTAAGAGGATATGGAAAGAAAAATATTCCGTTAAAACTTCTTAATTATGTCTGTAATTACCTTTAAATTGTTATCTTTGCGTTGTATTTAGCTTGTCAGCCATACTTCTATGGAACTATGTTGGTACATCGCAAAAACAAACGAACATTACACGTAATTTTATTAATAACTAAAAATTAAAAACTTACATTATGGCAACAAAAACAAATGCAGCAAGCCCAAAGCAAAGCAAGGGCTTCACAGGTATTAAATCAGCTATTTGGGTGATGTTAGTATGCTTGGCACTCGGCTACTCTTTCTGGTTCTTCGTACTCGGTAACCCTGACAACTTCGCTGGCGGAACACGCGAGGGTCGTCCTCTCAACCTCATGGGTACTGTTTACCATGGTGGTTACGTTGTAGGTCTTATCTTTACCCTTATGTTCACTGTAATCGCACTCAGCATCGAGCGCTACTTCGCTCTCCGCACCGCTTTCGGTAAGGGCTCTCTCACCAAGTTCGTTCAGGAGGTAAAGGCTGCCGTTAAGGCTAACGACTTCGCTAAGGCACGCGCTCTGTGCGACAAGCAGCAGGGTTCTGTAGCCAACGTTGTTCTCGCTTCTGTAAACACATACTCTGAGATGGAGAACACCACAGGCATCAAGAAGTCACAGAAGGTTGCTAAGATTCAGCAGGCTCACGAGGAGGCTACACAGCTTGAGATGCCTACTCTGCAGATGAACCTTCCTATCATCGCTACTATCGTTACCCTCGGTACTCTTACCGCTCTGTTCGGTACTGTGCTCGGTATGATCGGTTCATTCCAGGCTTTGGCTGCTGGTGGTGGTGGTGACTCACTCGCACTTTCTATGGGTATTTCAGAGGCCTTGGTTAACACCGCATCGGGTATCGCTACATCTTGGGTGGCTGTAGTTGCTTACAACACATACACTAACAAGATTGACAAGCTGACATACGCACTTGACGAAGTTGGTTACACTATCGCTCAGACATACGAAGCAAACCACACAGAAGAAGCTTAATTTTCTACTAACCCTTTAAATTTTTATCGCTATGGGTAAAGTAAAAATTAAGAAAAACGACGTCTGGATAGATATGACCCCTATGTCCGACGTGATGGTGCTTTTGCTGTGCTTCTTCATGTTGACATCTACGTTCGTGAAGCAAGAGCCGGTAAAGGTTACCACACCAGGTTCGGTGTCAGAGATCAAGGTTCCAGAGAAGAACGTGCTCAGCATCCTTGTCGACAAGACAGGAAAGGTGTTCATGAGCATGGACAACCAGAACGACCTCGTTGACGTGCTCTCGGGCATGACGGGCCAGTTCGGTGTGTCGCTGACTGCAGCACAGACTAAGAAATTCCAGAACGACCCAATGTGGGGTGTTCCTATGGAAAAACTCGAGACATACCTCTCGCTCGACCAGCAGCAGATGACTGAGGCTTTGCAGAACGAGGGTATTCCTACCGACTCTATAGACGGCAGGGAGAGCGAGTTCCAGATGTGGGTAAGGCAGGCGATGGATATCAATCCTGATATTAAGGTGTCCATCAAGTGCGACGAGGAAACACCGTACAGCGTTGTGAAGAAGCTTATGTCTGAACTTCAGGACATCAATGCGAACCGTTACTATCTTATCACTTCATTGGCAAAGGAGGATTAAAGTATGGCAAAAAAGAAAGCAAGTAGACAAAAGAAGATTAATGTCCGCGTAGACTTCACACCTATGGTGGACATGATGATGCTTCTTATCACGTTCTTCATGCTCTGTACCTCTTTGGCTAAGCCACAGACAATGGAGTTGAGTATGCCAAGTAACGACAAGAACATGCAGGATGAGGATAAATCTGTAACGAAGGCTTCATACACTATCACTATCTATGTGGCTGCCAACGACAAGATTTATTATGTTGCTGGACTTCCAAAATATGATGACCCGACATGTCTCAAGGAAACAACATGGGGCAAGGAAGGTATTCGTAAAGTCCTGATTACTCACGTGACAGAGGATGGCACACAGCCTGTTCAGCAGGTAATGCTCGCCAAGGCTAAACTTGACGAGAAGAAGGCCAACGACTTGAACAATACTATGTCGGACTCTGTTTACCACAAGGAATTGGCTAAGATTAAGGCCGGTGACATCAATGGCCAGAAGATACAGACCATGACAGTCATCATCAAGGCTACTGACAAATCTAAGTACAAGAACTTGATTGACGCTCTCGACGAAATGCAGATTTGCAGTATTGGTAAGTATGTTATCGACAAGATCAATCCTGACGATGAGAAACTTCTCAAGGAAAAGGGTGTTGAGTAAGCCGGTATATTGCTAACTATTAAAAAAGATTTAGAAATGGCAAAAATAGATTTGACATCCCAAGAATGGGTTGACATGGTGTTCGAAGGTAGGAACCAGGCTTATGGTGCCTACAGGCTTCGCAAGAATGCCGGCAAGCGCAATGCCTACTCACTCATCACGATCTTTGTTGCTGCAATCGCAATCTGGGCTTGTATCGCAGTCGTAAAGATTGTGCAGAATAGCACCAAGAAAGTTGCTGTTACCGCCGTTACCGAGCTTTCTGCACTCAACCAGCCTAAGAAGAAGGCTGAGGTGAAGCAGAAGCAGGTGAAGATTGAGCAGCCTGAAAGAGTTGTTGAGCGCGTTAAGAGCTCTGTAAAGTTTACCGCTCCTGTCATCAAGAAGGACGAGGAGGTTAAGCCGGAGGATGAGCTCAAGACACAGGACGAGTTGATGAGTACTAAGACCGCCATCGGTGCTCTTGACGTAAAGGGTAACGATGATGCGAACGGAGAGGTGCTCAAAATCAAGGAAGCTGTCGCTCAGCCAGAGCCAAAGCCTGAGGTTGAAAACAAGGTATTCGATGTTGTTGAGCAGATGCCATCGTTCCCTGGTGGCCCGCAGGCTCTTATGGAGTATCTCAGCAATAATGTTAAGTACCCTGTTGTTGCTCAGGAGAATGGTGTACAGGGTCGTGTAGTTGTATCGTTCGTCGTTGAGCGTGACGGTTCTATTACCGACGTGAAGGTTGTACGTTCAGTTGACCCGTCGCTTGACAAGGAAGCAGCACGCGTGGTAAAGAGCATGCCTCGCTGGATTCCTGGTAAGCAGAATGGTCAGGCAGTGCGCGTTAAGTACAACGTGCCTGTAGCTTTCAGATTACAGTAAACATCAACAAATGAAAAAGAACGCATCTTACATCTTAGTAGGATTAACACTTGCGGCTTGTCTTGCTACCGCTTGTTCTGACAACAAGCAGAAGAAGGACAAACGTACAGATACATATTCGTCAGGGGTAATTTCGATTACCTCTGACGAAAGTTTTAAACCCATTGTAGAGGAGGAGCGAGAGGTCTTTGAGTCCATTTATACGGAAGCAAAGATTAAGCCAGTCTATACCAGCGAGAGCGAGGGAATCACGAACCTGCTTAAAGCTAATGGCACATGGCTCGTCATTACGGCTAGAAATTTCAAGCCTGACGAGCTGCAGGGACTCAAGGATAGAAATTTCCTTCCCAAGGCCATGCCATTGGCGTATGACGGCCTTGCGCTTATCGTGAACAAGTCTAATACAGACACATGTATCTCTGTTAGCGATATCAAGAAGATTCTTAACGGAGAGGCCAACAAGTGGAGCGATCTCTACCCCGGTTCCAAGAGGGGCGATATTACTCTCGTATTCGACAATCCTAAGTCGAGCGCTGTACACTTTGTTGAGGACTCCATACTCGGAGGAAATGCAATTAAGAGCCAGAATGTTGTTGCTGCTCAGACATCAGCTGAGGTAATCAAGTATGTTGAGAAAACCGAGGGTGCCATAGGCATTATCGGAAGCAACTGGCTCAATGACAAGAGGGACACTACCAATCTCACCTTCAACGCAAACATCCGACTGATGTCTGTGAGCAAGTGGGATAAGGCTAACCCAAAGAATAGTTGGAAACCATACCAATACTATATATATAATGGCAACTATCCTCTGGTGCGTACTATCTATGCACTGCTCAACGATCCTGTCAATGGCTTGCCATGGGGATTTGCCAGCTTTATAGCATCGCCTAAGGGACAGCTCATTATCCTCAAGGCCGGATTGTTGCCTGTATATGGTAACATAACAATAAGAGATGTTAATGTTGGTGAATAGACATAACATTCTTCTTTGTCATTCGTTCAATGATTATAAATAGGTCTAACTTAACATGATGATTATGAAGACTATTAAATATTTAGTAATTGGAGCTTTGATGTTAGGATTCAACGCTCCCGCTGTGGCTCAGGACAATAAGGCCACTATTGAGCAAGTAAGCAAACTCATTAAGTCAAATGGTAGTGCTGATGCCATTAAAGACATCTTCAAGGCTAACAAGAAGAACCCCGAGGTGCTTCTCGGCATGGGTAGGGCTTATTTGGAAGTTAAGGACACTGCCAACGCAACTAAGTATGCCAATCTGGCTCTTGCACGTGACAAGAAATATGCAAAGGCATATATCCTGCTTGGCGATATTGCCGTAGTTCAGGATGATGGCGGTAAGGCTGCTGAGTGGTATCAGCAGGCTAAGTACTTCGACCCGAAGGACCCAGAGGGATATTTCAAGTACGCGAACATACTTCGTGGACGTAGTCCTGAGGAGGCTGTCGCTAACCTTAACGACTTGCGTCAGCAGCGTCCTGACATAGCTGTAGATGCTCTTGCCGCACGTATATATTATTCATCCAACCTTCTGGAGAAGAGTATAAATTGCTATGATAATGTTGCCGACAAGTCTAAGCTTGAGGATGTAGACATCACCAACTATGCTACTGGTGCTTGGATGCTTCAGAAGCGTGACAAGAGTCTTGAGATGGCAAAGTATGGTTTGACTCGCAACGCCCGCAAGGCTGCATGGAACCGTCTGGCTTTCTATAACCTCACTGACATGAACCAGACAGAGGAGGCCTTGAAGTATGCTGAGGCTCTCTTCACGGCATCTGACAGTGCAAAGATTTCCGGTTTCGACTATACCTATTATGGTACTGCCCTGAAGAATGCCAAGCAGTATGACAAGGCTATCGAGATGTTCCAGAATGCTGCTAAGGAGAATAAGGACAACAAGGAGCAGTTGAACATTGCCCGTAAGAACCTTGCCGATGCCTATACCGCTAAGGAGGACTATGAGAGCGCCATCAAGTTCTATAACGAGTATCTTGCAAATATCGAGAAACCATCTGCTTTCGACTTTGCCGGTCTTGGTACAATCTATCAGAAGCAGGCTTCTACCCTTGAGGGCGAGGCACAGGTCGCAGCTTTCAAGAATGCCGATGGAGTTTACGCCAAGCTCGTAGAGGTGCATCCTGAACAGGCAGACTTCTCCAACTTTATGCGTGCACGTATCAACTCCACTCTCGACCCTGAGACAAAGGAAGGTCTTGCAAAGCCTTTCTATGAGGCTCTTGCCAACTCGTTGGCTGCAAACACCAACCGTGACAACACTGACAACATCCGTCTTGTAGAGGCTTATCGTTATCTTGGCTACTACTATCTCGTACAGGATGACAAGGCTACTGCCGATACTTATTGGAACAAGGTTCTTGAGATTGATCCGGAAAACGAGACTGCTAAGCAGGCATTAAGCATTAAGTAGTTTCTTATTGATGCATCATAAAGATTTCATAGAACATTTAAGGCGGGGAGTCATAATCCTCGCCTTTTTTGCATAATTGTTCTTCAAATTCATGGTGGTTTGAACTAAATTCACTATTTTTGCAAGGTGGTTTAGCATGCCTGTAAGGCAATAATAAACGTGTGAAAATGAGAAAACATAATGCTTTTGTTTGTACCCTTGCCATTGCGGCAATGTGCGGTGCGTGTTCCTCTCATTGGCATCTGACAGATGTCGGGCGTACGCGCATAGTTGTAGACAGTACCTATGATACCGTTGATGTTAAGGAAGCGGCAGAGTGGCTGGCTCCTTACAAGCGGCAGGTTGACTCAGTAATGAGTCCTGTGGTGGGCGAGGCAGCCAGATACATGTCTGCCAGCAAGCCCGAGAGTGAGTTGTCCAACCTGCTGTGCGATATACTGGTGTGGGAAGGGCACCGCCGTGGCGAACATCCAGACCTTGCCGTCTACAATATGAGCGGCATCAGGGCCGCTCTGTCCAAGGGGGTAGTGACCTATGGTGATGTGCTTGCTGTGGCACCTTTCGAGAACAAGATTTGTTTCCTGACCCTATCGGGTAAAAAGATGCTCGAGCTTTGCGCGCAGATAGCGTCACGAAAAGGAGAGGGAGTGAGTCATGGGGTGGAGATGACCATCGCTCCTGATGGCAAACTGTTGACGGTAAGGCTCAATGGTGAGGAAATCCGTGATGACCGCACTTACCGTATAGCTACATTGGACTATCTGGCTCAGGGCAACGATGGCCTGCTGGCATTTCGGGACGGCACCGACTTGGTATCTCCCCAGGATGCTACAAACAATGTCAGATTTATAATAATGGACTATTTCCGTGCAGCCAAGGATAAAGGTAAGGCTGTGGACAGCAAGGTAGAAGGAAGGATTATTGTGCAACCTTAACATGACAGATATGATGAAGACTAATCAAAATATTGCTTTCCGCATGGGCATGATGACGCTCGTCGTGCTTGTGCTTGCAGCAGCAGTGTCGCCAGCGTTTGCCAAGAAGAAAATACTCACCATTCTGCATACCAACGACACCCATAGCAGCATATTGCCTCTGAACAGTAACCTTGCCGATACCGTTGTGGCTGGTAGGGGAGGCTTCCTGCGCCGCATAGCATTGCTGGCTGAGGAACGCAAGAAAGACCCCGACCTGCTGTATTTCGACAGCGGTGACTTCTCTCAGGGTTCGGCCTATTATACCATGTTCAAGGGTGATGTTGAGGTTGGTCTTATGAATATGATGCATGTCGATGCCTCAACCATCGGCAACCATGAGTTCGATTTTGGACTCGACAATCTGGCGCGTCTCGCTGACATGGCCAACTACCCCATCCTCTGCAGCAACTACGACTTCACAGGCACTGTGCTTGAGGGCAAGATTAAGACCCACGTAGTTTTGATGCGCAAGGGATTGAGGATTGGAGTCTTTGCCCTTGACCCGGAGATGGATGGTCTGGTGTCCAAGGCTAACTGCCAGGGTGTAACCTTCCTCGACCCTGTGGCCAAGGCACAGGAATACGCCGATATGCTTAGGTACAAGGAGAAGTGCGACCTCGTGGTGCTCATCTCACATCTTGGATGGGACGAAGGCACGCTCTCCGACCAGTATGTCATAGCCAATACGCGGGGGATAGACCTTGTGCTCGGCGGTCACAGCCATACCTATTTCGAGACTCTAAGGTATGTGAGGAATCTTGACGGTCAGGAGGTGCCCGTCGACCAGAATGGCAAGCATGCAGCCTTTGTCGGCAAGATGACATTGAAGTTTGACAATACACGCACCGGCCGCTGATGAATATCATAGAGATTACGTCACTCGATGACCCGAGAGTCAGTCCGTATTGTGCCTTGACAGATGCCCAGTTGCGCAATAGGCTGCATCCAGACAAGGCACTCATCGTGGTCGAGAGCCCTAAGGTCATCAGCGTTGCCCTCGGTGCCGGCTACGAGCCTGTCTCTCTGCTCTGCGAGCGCAGGCATATCACCGGCGATGCCTATGATATCATATCCGGTTGCGGGGATATACCCGTCTATACTGGTGGCCGCGAGTTGCTGGCGAAACTTACTGGCTATGTCCTAACGCGTGGCGTGCTGTGTGCCATGCGCCGTCCGCAACTGCCCACCGTAGAACAGGTGTGCCAGGGGGCAAGGAGAGTGTGCGTCATCGATGGAGTAGTGGACTCCACCAACATAGGAGCCATCTTCCGCTCTGCCGCAGCACTTGGCATGGATGCCGTACTGGTAACCACCAACTCTTGCGACCCATACAACCGACGTGCCGTACGTGTGTCCATGGGCTCTGTGTTCCTTGTTCCATGGGCATGGCTGCCTGGCGGTCCCTCTGACCTTGCCACCATCGGTTTTAAGACTGTCGCTATGGCGCTCGCCGAGAATTCCATACCCCTTGACTCGCCCATCCTGGCCTCCGAGCCACGTCTTGCCATCGTTATGGGGACCGAGGGCGACGGACTCCCACAGGAGCATATCGACGCAGCCGACTATGTTGTCAGAATTCCAATGGCACATGGTGTCGATTCCCTGAATGTAGCCGCTGCGTCCGCTGTCGCCTTCTGGCAACTCGGTCACCATTAAGCATCCACTGAGCCATGTCTTTTTTGGGCTCAGTAGCTATTTAGTGTGGGTAGGCGTAAAGTTTAGCAATGCGAAAGAGGAAGAACTTCTTATCAACGACGCCTCTCAGATTGGCTCTAAAAAGTTTGATTTTAGCATTGAATGATTCCGC
>NZ_NPJH01000052.1 GCF_002251365.1 Prevotella sp. P3-122 | reverse complement strand
GAAATTGTGTAAACCTGATCAGGGATAAGGCCATAAACTGACAACCCTGTTAGGAATAAGACAACAAGAGTGTAAACAACATCAGTTTTAACAAACAAAACTGTCAACCAAAATCAGTACACGTCAGCATCTGCCAACGCAAAGCATTGCATCTGCCAACGCAAAGCTTTGCAACTGCCCACGCAAAGCATTGCACCTGCCCACGCAAAGCTTTGCAACCGCCAACGCAAAGCTTTGCATTCTCATATAACGCTTTTGCGCTTACAGTGCGCATGGACTGCATTCCCTTGTACCAGGGTGCCGCTACGCTCTACCCTGGGCTATGTGCTGCTGCGCTTACAGCGCGTGCTGATTATTATATTTGCTGCAAGCAAGTAGTCAACAGAAATCAGGAAACTACGTTTTGTAAAGGTCTAAGGTCTAAGGTTTAAGGTCGAAGGACTAAGGTCTAAGGGCTGAGGTCGAAGGTCAAAGATCTAAGGTCTAAGGTCAAAGGGCGAGGGGTTTAGGTTCCCTTCGCCCTTTTTCCTTCAGACTATTTACCTCCCCTCTCCCCTTGGAGAGGGGCTGGGGGTGAGGCTTCTTAGCTTTATCTTCTGCGTTTTAAATCCCTCGCCGCTCACGACAAGAGTAATGTTGGAAGGTTTTTGGCCTGCTCTCAGGATGACGAGTGCTGAGCCGTTGTAGAGCGAGCGGGCGGTACTTGTGAACGACTCGTCGGAATTGAGGTTGCCATTGTCCACTGCCACTATGCTGGCGTCGCCCTCAACGGTGAAGTTCAGCTTCTGCTGTGCTGACCATGTGCGTCGCCCCTTGCTGTCGACGGCATTTATGCGTACGTGCATGAGGTCCTGTCCGTCTGCCTTCCATGTCGTGGTGTCGGCAGTCAGCTTCAGCCTTGTAGCCTTGCCTGTTGTCTCTATGCGGTGTGAGGCCACTCGTTTGCCATCGTTGTATGCCACAGCCTCTATGTAGCCCGGTTGGTACTCTATGTCGTTGAAGCGCAGCTTGTTTCGCTTCTTCGGGTCTGTGGTGTTTTGCTGCTGTGCTACCGTCTTGCCGTTTACGATGAGGTCAATGCGCTCAGCGTTGGTATATACGTTGATGTTGTACTTCTTTCCTGCCGTGCGGTTCCAATGCTCGCTCATGCCATCGTTGGAGAAGATGATGCCGTTCCATTCGGTCTCGTCGGCCTTTGTGTCGACGATGCCTATATGTACAACAGGCTCCTCGGGCTTGAACATCGAGCGCAGGAGATATGCGATGGGCTTTGGCTGTAGGGATATGTCGAACGAGCCGTCGTTCCATCCCTTGGCAGGCCATCCGCGGCTTTCACCCAGATAGTCTATCTGTCCCCAGTATGCCAGTCCCATCACCTTGTCCAGGTCCATCTCGTAGTAGTTCGGTCCCATCATCGAGGTGTTGGCCTCGCTCTGATAGAATGTCATCCATGGGAAACGTCTGCCGTCGCCGGGGAAGTACATATACCGGTAGTTGTAGGCTGCTATGTCGGTCTCCATGACGAGAGGGGCAGGCAGTGAGTCTGTTTCGAGGCTTCGTCCGCGCGGGTGCATGGCCACGGTTATCTTTCGTGTATTGTCATAACGCTGCAGCACGGGCTTCATCATTCGGTATGGCGTCACGCCCCAGTCGCCGAATGGCAGGTTGGGATAAGTCTGTAGCTCGTTGCCGAGGCTCCATGCTATGATGGACGGATGGTTGCGGTCGCGCTTTATCCATTCGGGCAGGTCTGTTGGCCATTGTTCCATCCACGGCCTGCGTCCGCCTGTGTATTGGTCGAGCCATTTGTCGTAAAGCTCATCGAGAACGAGTATGCCATATTGGTCGCAGAGGTCGAGGAACGACGTGCTGTATGGGTTGTGCGATGTGCGGATATGGTTGAAGCCGAAGTCGCGCAACATCTGTATTCTCTTCTCCATAGCCCTTGGATAAGCGGCTGCACCGAGTGCGCCAAGAGTATGATGGTTGGCAATACCCTTGAGCAGTACCTTCTTGCCGTTGACCTTGAGTCCGAAGTCGGGACCAATCTCGATGGTCCTGATGCCGAAGCGTGTGGATGTGCGGTCGGTCTCGTTGCCGTTGTCGTCGAGAATGGTGACAGTGGCGGTATACAGATGCGGTGTCTCGCAGCTCCACAGTTTTGGCTCGGCGATGTCTATAGTCTCCCATTTCAGCTCGTTGGTGCGCATCTTGCGGTTGAAGTGCATGTCGGCCGTCTTGTCATAGACGATGTTTCCCTGCTGGTCGGCAATGGTTGTGCGCAGCTTAATCTCGTTGCGTTTGGTATAGTTGGCAACCTCTATCTGCAGGTCAACGAGATGGTTGTCGCGTGTAGTTACGAATAGAGGGTGACGTGCGAAGTAGATGTCGGCAGGAGTAGTGATGAGGTTTACGTCACGGAACAGTCCGCCACCCGTATACCATCGTGAGTTCATCGGCCCGCTTGTCGAGGCATGTACGGCAATGGTATTGGGCTGTCCATAGTTGAGCAGTTTCGATATGTCGATGTCGAATCCCAGATAGCCGTAGTCCGTACCGCCGATACGCTTGCCGTTGAGGTAAACGTCGCCCACGTACATGATGCCCTCGAAGTCGAGCAAGATCCTCTTGCCCTTGAGTGACTCCGCAGGTGTGATGGTCTTCACGTACCATCCGTCGCCCATTTCCTTGAAGCCTCTTGCCGAGAGGCGTGACTTGAAATTGGATGCTCCGTCGGAGTTGTTCTCTTTCTCGTCTGCTGATGGTGGTACCCAGTCCTGTGATATCTGGAAGTCGTGCGGTACATCTACTGTCTGCCATGTGCCGTCGTTGACATTGATGTTGCTGATGTCTGCGTTGCCGCGATGGAAATCCCATCCGAAGTTCAGGCTTTCTGTTGTCCGCTGTGCATGTAGCGTTGATGTTGCGGAAGCGATGAGCAGAGCCGCAAAGAATAGTTTGTTTCTCATTGGTTTATCGTTTAAGTAGTTTTATTGCCGAGTTGAGCCCTGACGGTACAGGGTCCCATCCCTCATAGGTTGTGCGCTTATAGTGCAGGTCGACGATGTTTATCTCTTCGAACTTACGCCACTGTACGCCCTCACGGTCTAGTTGTGAGATGCGGTTGGCTGGCAAGTTGGTTACCTCAATTCTTATGATGTTGTCTCCCTTGTGAAGGAGTCCCGAGAAGTCAAGGCGGTAGGGCACTGCCCATGCGCATCCCACTAAACTATCGTTGACGTATACCCTTGCGCTCTCCCTTACGTCGCCAAGGTCGATGGTCCAGATGTTGCCATCCTTCAGGTCGGCCTCCGTGATGTTTGCATGACATTCGTAGATGCCTGTTCCCATGAGCGTGCGTGTTGTCTCGTCAAGGTTCTCCCATGGCTGCGCACCTGTGAGGTCGTATGTCTTACCATTGTCAGGCATACACTCGGCAAACCTCAGGGTCCATGCCGATAGCTCCTTCTCCGTACCCTCGTCGCTTGACCATCCGCAACGTACTGGCAGGCCAGCCAATTCATCGAGTAGCGAATTGTCTACCTTGTCGAAAGTCTGGAGGATGATGCTCTCGCCGGAGCGTAGTGACAGCAGGATGTTGCCATTGTCAATGTCAGCCCTCTCTCGCTTGCCCGTCATGGGGTCGAACCATATGGCAGCATCCAAAGGTACGGACAGGCTGGTATAGCCCTGTATGTCGTTGGGTGTGAGGTTTGCGATGAAATAGTGATGTCCCTTGTCGTTGGATCGTCTGATGAGCTTCAGCCCGTAGCGTGTCTTCATCTCCTCAGCCTTGGCGGCATGAGCCATGTCCGCTGCAGCCGTACCTATTATAATATGTGCGCCGGCGGTCCTGAGGTTGTCTATGTGCGCCTTTACCTCCGGAGTCAGAATGTTATGGCTGTCAGGAATGATGAGTCCGCTGTAGCGTGTTCCTGCAGCAGTCTGTATTTTGCCGTTGGAGAAAGTTGTGGAGAGCAGTAGCGCGTCAGAGATATAGTCGCAGTCGAAGCCTGCACGGTCGATGCTGTTGATGCACTCTACGAACTCTGGAGTAAGCTTGCCCATGGCATGTATGCTGAACTGCATGAGCCGCTTGCCCTTGGTGTTCTTTGCCATCATGTCGTGAATGGGCAGGTAGGTTATGAAGTCGTTGTCGGGCTGTCCCCATTGCAGGAAGCTCTGGCATCTTTCTATATATTTAAGGAAATATGGTGCGTCGCGCCATATAGAGTTGGTGGGGCTCATGTCAACAGAGGCATAGAATTTCCATCCTGGCCACGGGTCGTTCTTTGGCGAGTATGTGGTGCCATGGAAAAACATGCGGTTTACGCCGGCACAGAACATCAGGTCCATGTCGGGCTTCATCTGGCTCAGCGATGTGCGGAAATGCTCCGTCAGCCATGTGAATGTCTCCGACGAAGTGAATGTCTTGCCTGTGATGTGTGCTGCTGACGGGGCGTACTTCAGCATGGAGAAGTCGGAGTCGTTCTTCCGCGTATATCCAGAGTCCTTGCGCAGTCCCTTGATGCCGAAGTCGGTAAGTCCGAAGCCCTCAATCTCTGGAATGTCTACGGCCGCATAGCAGTCGATGAGGTTGGCGGGACTGCCGTGTGCCTGGTTGCGTGTGATGGCTCCGTGGCTGTGTGCCCATTCCGTCCATGTGTGTGTGAAGTTGTCGAGCAGCATTTCCCCAAGAGTCTCGCGATAGTCGGTAACAACCTGTCTGTCGCCGTCAACGAGCTTGTCGAATGACTCCTCAAGGCTGTAGCCTCTGCGACGCTCGAACTCTGCGAATAGGGTAGGGGTATAGTCGGCTTCCGACACCTCGTAGGAGTCGTTGAAGAATGTGTGTGGGAATGGTGTGCCAGTCTGTATGAAGGCATCTGAGATATGGTTGAGATAGTTCGTCACGGCACGTTTGTCGAAATGGTCTACCACATACCCTGCGCCTCCAGGTGCGGCACGCTTCACCTTCATCACGCCCGTGCGTCTGTACAGGGCGATTATGCGCCATGAGCCCTTGCCGGGCAGCTTTGCGTTGAGCATGCCATTGGCAGACACGCTCTTGCCCAGTCGGAGGAATGTCCCGTTGCCGAAGGCGTAGACATCCACGAGCGTGCTGTTGGTGCGCCTTTTCGTTTCCGGGCGCATGTCAAGGTCCTTTATCTTCTTGCCGTTTACGATGGTGTCTACGATTACCATCTGTGAGGCACTCTCCTCAAGCGGTACCCACGGTCCGCCAAACGGCCATCCCGTGCCTGTTGCCATGTCAAGCTCTATGCCGTTGCCTTTGCAGGCATCAGCCGTTACCTTGAGCATCTCCATGTAATTGGGTGACAGAAAGTCGATGTTGTTGCCGCTGTTGCCTTTTACTCCGTAGATGGGAGTTATTTCAAGGGCTCCGATGCCGTGGCTGGCATACTCTCCGATGTTCCATCTGAGGTCTTGTTCGTTTACGGCTGAGCCCATCCACCACCATCGGGCACCTGGCTTGGCCTCGGGATTAGGCGCAGGCCATTGCTGAGCCTGTAGGGGCAGGCTGAGGAGCAGGGCTGCTGTAGTTAAGATTAGTTTGTTCATAGTTTTCTTTTTAATATTTTTGTAGATTATCCAGACTTTCTATATTTTCTTGAAATTCCAGATTTTTCTATATACCCTATTGCTTTGTTTATTCGTGATGATAGGGCTCGCCCTTGATGATGGTGCAGGCTCGGTAGAGCTGCTCGACAAAGATAAGTCTTACCATCTGATGGGAGAAAGTCATGCGCGAGAGGCTGAGCATGGAGTCGGCACGACTGTATACCTGCTGCGAGAAGCCATAGGGACCGCCGATGATGAACACCAGGCGGCGTGCTGTCTGCTGCCGGCGTTGCAGCCAGTCGGCAAGCTCAATGCTCCGCGGCTCCTTGCCACGCTCGTCCAGAAGCACCACCGTGTCAGAAGGCTGCAACAGGCGGAGTATAGCCTCTCCCTCCTTGTCTTTCTGCTGCTGCTGGCTGAGGCTCTTGGCATTGCGCAGCTCGGGGATAACGGTCACGGAGAAAGGCATGTAGTGACCTATCCGTTCGAGGTAATCGTTGATGGCAGCAATGAAATGCTTGTTGGTGGTCTTGCCTACTACTATCAGCTCAGTCTTCATATTCCTTGGCTCTCTTTGGGTTCATGGGGAACCATCCTTTCTTGACCCTCTTGCGCTGCTCGAATATCTCGCCTATCGTCCACAGGCATGTTGCGCCGAGCACGCCGAGGATGGCCGACAGCATGACATCGGCAATGAAGAATGCCGCACCTATGCTGGCAATACCTGCAACAAGGAAAATCCACCATGGACGGGTTCCGAAATGGTATTCCACCCAGATGACTACCGGGTGGAATATACCTATTATTAAAAAGGTGGATATGGCAATCAGCATGCCTTTGAAATGCAGTTCCATATCAGTCCTCCATGAGCTTGCGGTAGCGGCCTTTCTTTATCTCTCCGTCCGTACCGAGGCGGCGTGCCTTGTTAATCTCGTACTCGGAGTAGCTGCCCTCGAAGTAGAACACCTCGCCATTGCCCTCGAAGGCAAGGATATGGGTGCAGATACGGTCGAGGAACCATCGGTCGTGGCTGATGACGACAGCACATCCGGCAAAAGCCTCAAGACCTTCCTCAAGTGCGCGTAACGTGTTGACATCTATATCGTTGGTAGGCTCGTCGAGAAGCAACACATTACCCTCCTGCTTCAGTGCCAGGGCAAGCTGCAGACGGTTGCGCTCACCACCTGAGAGGACTCCGCAGAGCTTGTTCTGGTCGGTACCCGAGAAGTTGAAGCGCGATATGTAGGCACGTGCGTTGACATCCCTGCCACCCATACGTATGGTCTCGTTGCCTTGTGCTATGACATCGTAGACCGACTTGGCCGGGTCTATGTCCTTATGCTGCTGGTCAACGTATGCAAGCTTAACGGTCTCGCCAACCTCGAATGAGCCGGCGTCTGTAGTCTCCAGTCCCATGATGAGCCGGAAGAGGGTAGTCTTGCCTGCTCCGTTAGGACCTATGACACCAACGATGCCGTTAGGCGGAAGCATGAAGTTGAGGTCGTTGAACAGAACTTTCTCGCCGAACGCCTTCCTCACGTGCTGCGCCTCTATTACCTTGTTGCCGAGACGCGGACCGTTGGGGATGAATATCTCCAGTTTCTCCTCGCGCTCCTTCTGCTCCTGGTTTAGCATCTGCTCATAGCTGTTCAGACGAGCCTTGCCCTTTGCCTGGCGTGCCTTCGGCGCCATGCGCACCCATTCAAGCTCTCGCTGCAAAGTCTTCTGACGCTTGGAGGCAGTCTTCTCCTCCTGCGCCATGCGCTTGGTCTTCTGGTCGAGCCATGACGAGTAGTTGCCCTTCCATGGAATACCCTCGCCACGGTCAAGCTCTAGTATCCACTCGCTGACGTCGTCGAGGAAGTAGCGGTCGTGGGTAACGGCGATAACCGTTCCCTCATACTGCTGCAGGTGCTGCTCCAGCCAGTCTATGCTCTCGGCATCAAGGTGGTTGGTAGGCTCGTCGAGGAGAAGCACGTCGGGCTTCTGAAGGAGAAGCTTGCACAGGGCCACACGGCGGCGTTCGCCACCCGAGAGGTTGGTTACAGGCCAGTCACCGGGAGGACAGTTGAGTGCTGCCATGGCACGGTCGAGCTTCGAGTCCATATTCCACGCATCGGTGGCGTCAATAATATCCTGCACCTCAGCCTGGCGAGCCATGAGCTTGTCCATCTTGTCAGGGTCGCCATAATATTCCTCCAAGCCGAACTTCATGTTTATATCCTCGTATTCCGCCAGGGCGTCATATACGCTCTGCACTCCCTCCATGACATTCTCCTTGACGGTCTTCGTCTCGTCGAGAGGTGGGTCCTGTGGCAGATAGCCCACGCTATAGCCCGGACTCCATACCACCTCACCCTGTGAGGGCTGTTCCAGTCCGGCGATAATCTTCATAAGCGTTGACTTACCGGCTCCGTTAAGACCGATGATACCAATCTTCGCTCCGTAGAAGAATGAGAGGTATATGTTCTTCAATATCTGTTTCTGGTTCTGGGGGATGACCTTCGATACTCCCACCATGGAGAAGATAATCTTCTTGTCGTCTACTGTTGCCATGAAATGATGTTTCTAATATGTCTACAAATAAAAAATAGTATGCGTTGAAAGTTGTATGCTTTTTGGTCAGTACGGTCTCAGATTACGACAGCCGTGCCCGACGATGTCACCATGAGCATGGAGTTTTCCTTCCCCAGAACCTCATAGTCGAGGTCTATGCCTACAATGGCGTTCGCACCCATGGCAACGGCTCTGTCCTGCATCTCCCTCAATGCTACATCCTTGGCCTTTGCCAATACAGCCTCGTAGCTGCTGCTCCTGCCACCAAAGAAGTCGGTGATGCCTGCCAAGAAATCCTTTAGGAAATTGGCACCAATGATAGTCTCGCCTGTGACAAGGCCCTTGTATTCCTTTATCGGATGGCCTTCGATGTTGGGGGTTGTAGTAATGATCATATCGCAGTATATTTATGATTTTAATTGCAAAGATAATGAAAAAAAATGATACGGGAAACAGAAACGCCATAAAGTGAAGGAGAAAAGCAGAATTTCAGGTTGTTAGGTTATGAGGAAGTTAAATAATCGAAAGATGTTTTGTCGTGATAGAATGTTTTAGTATTTTTGTATATCTATTATTAATGGCATTAATACTGCATGACTATGACACTTACCATCATCACACTTGTAGCTACAATAGCGCTCTTTGTGAGTGGACGTATCAGAGCCGACATTGTAGCATTGTGCGCTCTGGTCTTTCTTCTGATAGCAGGAGTGCTGACACCGTCCGAGGCATTGGCGGGCTTCTCCAATTCTGTTGTCATTATGATGGCGGCACTCTTCGTCGTGGGAGGCGCCATCCTTCAGACGGGCATTGCCAAGGTGGCGAGCCAGAGGATTGTCCGCATGGCGCATGGCAACGAAACAGCCATGTTCCTGCTGGTAATCATTGTCACGGCTGTCATAGGAGCCTTCGTCAGCAACACGGGGACCGTAGCCCTGATGATGCCAATAGCGGTATCGATGGCTGCCCAGGCAGGAAAGAGTCCGTCGAGAATGCTCATGCCAATGGCGTTTGCCAGCAGCATGGGAGGAATGCTGACACTCATCGGAACACCGCCCAACCTTGTTATAGACGAGACCCTTCGGGAGCATGGATATGAGGGACTGTCGTTCTTCTCGTTCCTGCCGGTGGGAGCATTGTGCCTTGTTGTGGGCATAATTGTCATGATGCCATTGAGCAGAATGCTCATCAGAAAACATTCCGCACGTCAGACAAGCAAGGGGAAAACCATTGACGACCTTGTGGCAGAGTATAATCTGACTGCCGAAGTGACCGCATTCAAGGTGGAGGCAAGGAGCTGCATCGTTGGAAAGAGCATGGCGCAGCTCGACATGAGGGCACGCTTTGGCATCAGCGTCATAGAGATACGCAACGAGACAAAGCGGAACAGAGGACTGCTGCGAACGGTTACGCAATCGATGCCGCGTCAGAACACTGTCATATATGCAGGCGACATACTATATCTCCAAGGCCCGGAAGACAGCATTGCCAATTTTGCTAAAGAGGCTTCATTGAAGAAGATGGACTCCTCAAGATTCGGCTTCTACGACATAGGGGTTGCCGAGATTGTCGTCATGCCACAGTCGAGGCTTGTCGGACAAATGCTCAAGCAGTCGAGGTTTCGTGAGCAGTATTGCCTGAATGTTCTGGGCGTAAAGCGCAACAACGACTATATCACAAGCCAGCTGCCAGACATGAGGCTGAAGGCAGGCGACATACTGCTGGTGCAGGGACAATGGGAAAATATCGCCAAAATAGACAAGGAGGAGGATGACTGGGTACTACTCGGACAACCGAGGGAAATGGCAGAAAGCGTAACCCTCGACTATAAGGCTCCGCTTGCTGCAATCATAATGTTTGCCATGGTGGCGGCCATGGTCTTCGACTTCATACCCGTTGCTCCAGTCACTGCCGTCATGGCAGCCGGACTGCTGATGGTGGTGTGCGGATGCTTCCGTAGCGTCGATGCCGCATACAAGACCATCAACTGGGAAAGCCTTGTGCTGATAGCTGCCATGATGCCAATGGCGACAGCCCTTGAGAAGACTGGCACGTCAGCGGCAGTAAGTCATGCGCTTGTCGGGATGCTTGGCGGAATAGGTCCTATGGCTTTGCTGTGCGGTATATATTTCACCACCTCGCTCCTTACCATGTTCATAAGCAATACCGCCACCGCTGTCCTTATGGCACCCATTGCCATGAGTGCCGCTACGGAGGTGGGAGCAAGTCCGATGGCCTTCCTCTTTGCCGTCACTCTCGGTGCAAGCATGTGTTTCGCCTCACCATTCTCTACCCCGCCCAACGCTCTCGTAATGCACGCCGGAAACTATTCGTTTGGTGACTATATAAAAGTTGGATTGCCGTTGCAGATTATCATGGGGGTTGTAATGACGCTTGCGTTGCCGTTGCTCTTCCCCTTCTGATACCGCAGGCTGTGGAATCTCTTTATGAGCAAGCAAGTACGTAGTCAACCTTAGCCAGGTGAACAAAACTGATAATTGCTGTTGCGTAAAAACCAACATTTGCTGTTTGAAACAAAGGATTAACGTTTCTAAATATCATCTCTTTGTGAACAGCAATTGTCAGCCATTGGACGGCAATTCTCAAAAAAAGGTCATCCGACATTTCGAGTGATTACCATTTATAGCAGTGTGCTCTGTATTTGTTGCCTTCATTGCCGATAAGGTTATCAATCTTGTCTGTGGCGTATTCATATTGGCGGTTCATGCTATATCTCGAGTGACAATATATTGTTGCGTGGTCGATGCGTATATATATCATTGCCGATAAGGTTAATAACCTTAAGGCCGTAAGGTTATTAACCTTTCAGCCGTAAGGTTATTAACCTTATCAGGGATGCAAACGTATTCATCTCCTATGGCAAACGGTTTCACCCACTTCATTTAATAATATACTTCAGGAATAATATATTATTATGCGTCACTCCATATTTCTGATGAACCTGATTTTTTGCACATCAAATTGGACACACCCATCTAATGGATTGCCTTTCCGGCCTGATGACTAACGGGTTTCTTTTAGCCAAAGACCATGAAGGTTGCAGTATTCGCGGGCCATGACAGCCTCTTCTGTTGTCATAAACACCGCCTCGGGCTCGCTGCCGGGACGAAGCTCACGGCGGAACACGGACGATGGCGTTAGCAGCTCTATCCATTGTATGAAATGCTCTTCGGTCATGGGGTGCCCGATGGTTCCTACCGTTACCTTGTATCCTCCCTCAATTTTCTCTATCACAGGGACGTGCTTCTCCTGTGATGCGTCGGTGGTGTTGCCATCGATGCGTCTCATAGGCTTGCCGCAGCATACCAGTGTGCCGGCACCGTTGTTCAATACCTCTACCAGATTGCCGCAGATGGGGCAATGGTACAATTCTCTTTTCTCTGTCATGATATACTCCTTTCTTTATATCAGCACATGTCTCAGTGATGGCCTGTGCTGCTGTTGCTATTGCAAAGATAGCCTTTTATTTGTCAAGGCCTTTATTTCGAAACTTTATTTATGTGTGTTTAACCACCTTTGTCAAAGAGGCTTATAATAAAGCAGCGTGTGTTAACATTTGTTGGTATTGTGTAGCTGCACGATTTGGCACTTTCTGAAAAATGTTCGGCTCAAACATTTTTTTTTCAAATAAGTCGTTGAAGATGTATTTTTTTTGTATCTTTGCAAAAGATAGTCTTAAAAATCTTATTAATAAAATAGAATAATGGGAAACAATGTAGAACTTATTGCCCAGTGTGAGGCAAAAGCACAAGCATGGCTCTCTCCGGCTTTTGACGAGGAGACTCGAAACGCAGTACAGGCAATGCTCGACAACGAGGACAAGACCGCCCTTATCGATGCTTTCTATCAGAACCTGGAGTTTGGAACTGGTGGATTGCGTGGCATCATGGGCGTGGGTACCAACCGTATGAACAAGTACATCGTTGGCATGGCCACACAAGGCTTTGCAAACTATTTGCTCAAGGCATTCCCTGGCAAGAACGATATTTCCGTAGTTGTAGGCCACGACTGCCGTAACAATGGACGTATGTTTGCCGAGACCGTTGCTGATATCTTCTCAGCCAACGGAATAAAGGTTTATCTCTTCGAGGGACTCCGTCCAACACCAGAGATTTCGTTTGCCATCCGTCAGCTCCATTGTCAGGCTGGCGTAAATGTAACTGCAAGCCACAATCCGCGTGAGTACAATGGCTACAAGGCTTACTGGGAAGATGGCGCACAGGTGCTTGCTCCGCATGACAAGGGTATCATTGACGAGGTTAACAAGGTGACAATAGATGACGTGAAGTTCGAGGGCAACAAGGACATCATAGAGATTATCGGTGGTGAGATGGACTATGACTATCTCTGCGCCGTGAAGGAGGCTATGGTTGACCAGGATGTCATCAACAGGCAGAAAGACCTCAACATCGTTTACTCGCCGATGCACGGAACGGGCCGTGTGATAGTTCCTCTGTGCCTGCGCTCATGGGGCTTCCAGAACATTCATGTGGTGCCAGAGCAGATGGTAGTAGATGGTGACTTCCCGACAGTAGTGTCTCCAAACCCAGAGAATGCTGAGGCCATGACTCTCGGCATGAAGCTTGGCACAAGGCTCAATGCAGACCTCGTTATAGCCTCCGACCCGGATGCCGACCGTCTGGCCATTGTATGCCGTGACGACAAGGGCGAGTGGATTATCATCAATGGCAACCAGACCTGCATGATGCTCTCTTACTATATCATCGAGAACTCAAAGAAGCTCGGCAAGCTCAATCCTTCCGACTTCATGGTGAAGACTATCGTTACCACAGAGGTCATAGCAGAGATTGCAAAGCGAAACAACGTAGAGCTGCGCGACTGCTATACAGGTTTCAAGTGGATTGCACGCGAGATTGCCATCAGCGAGGGCAAACAGAAATATATTGGTGGTGGCGAGGAGTCGTTCGGCTATCTGCCATACGACAAGGTTCGTGACAAGGACGCTCCAGCGTCTATCTGCCTTATCTGCGAGATTGCTGCCTGGGCAAAGGACAATGGACGCACTCTCTACGACCTGCTCATGGACATCTACAAGGAATACGGCTTCTCAAAGGAGTTTACTGTGAATGTAGTGAAACCGGGAAAGACCGGCGCCGATGAGATTAAGCAGATGATGGCTGACTTCCGTGCCAATCCTCCAAAGGAGCTTGGCGGCTCGGAGATTACGCTGTGGAAGGACTACCAGAGCCTTGAGGCTACTGACGAGAACGGCAACGTGACCAAGATAGACATGCCGACAACGAGCAACGTGCTGCAGTGGTTCTGCAACGACGGTACAAAGGTAAGTGTGCGTCCTTCCGGTACTGAGCCGAAGATCAAGTTCTACATCGAGGTCAAGGACAACACTATGAAGTGTGCCGGATGCTATGAGCGTTGCTGCAAGGCTGCCGAAGAGAAGATTGAGGCTATTAAGAAATCACTTTCACTTTAGGCGGGTATTTTATGCAACCCACTAAATAAATAATGGGTAAGCAAGTCTCTTGAGACTCCATGCTGTGGTGTCTCAGCGGGCTTGTTTACCTTTTTGTAATAATAAACTACTATATGAAACTATATCATATTGCACTACTCTCAATGTTGGCCATGGCATCACATGCCCAGCAACGTACAACGGTAGACATCAGGTCATGGCAGTTCTCACGTGACAGCGTGGAATGGCAGAGTGTGAGAATACCACACGACTGGGCTATAGCCGGACCATTCGACAAGAAATGGGACTTGCAGAATGTCGCCATTGAGCAGAATGGAGAGAAACAGAAAACAGAGAAGTCAGGACGCTCGGGCGCGCTGCCATGGATTGGCGAGGGCTACTATCGCACTACTGTATCGATAGACAAAGTACCGGAACATGCACTGTTGTGCTTCGATGGCGCTATGGCTGAGCCCAGGGTGATGGTGAACGGACGCTATGCGGGATATTGGCCATACGGCTACAACACCTTCAGGCTTGATGTCACCAATCTGTTGCGCAAGGGCGAGAACACAATAGATGTCCACCTTCAGAATGTTGAGGAGAGCAGCCGATGGTATCCTGGAGCAGGACTCTTCCGTCCTGTACAGCTTATTATGACTGGCAGTGAGAACATCGATTCTTGGGAGTCGTTTGCGCGTACGGTATCGCTGTCGAAGAATGAGGCTGTCATAGATTTCCTGACAAGAGTGGCGGGAGCAGGCAAGAAGGGGCTGGCCGTGGAGGTATCGCTTGTAAATCCGAAAGGCTATGTGGAGATTGCAGGACATGCCGACGTGCCAGAGGATGGCAATGTCGGACTGACCCTGTCCCTGAAGAAACCGCAGGCATGGTCGCCAGAGAATCCGTTCCTCTACGACCTTGTAACACGCCTGTACCGTGGGAACAAGGTTGTTGACGAGACACGCTCGAAGTTTGGCGTGCGCACGGTCAGTGTGAGCAAGGAACATGGATTTCAGCTCAATGGCGTAACACGCAAGATTAAGGGTGTGTGCCTGCACCATGACTTGGGTCCCCTGGGCTCTGCTGTCAACAAGGCTGCACTCATAAGGCAGATCAGGCTTATGAAGGAAATGGGTGCCGACGCCATACGTACATCACACAACATGCCGAGCCAGATGCAGATGGATGTCTGCGACTCTATGGGCATCATGGTGATGGCAGAGAGCTTCGACATGTGGGTATATCCCAAATGCAAGAATGGCTATGCGCGCTTCTTCAAGGAATGGAGCGACAAGGATATGGAGAATTTGGTCAAGGCACATCGCAACCATCCGTCTATAGTCATGTGGAGTATCGGCAACGAGATACCTGAGCAAGGAATGAAGGGTGGAGTAGAGATGGCAAGACGACTGCAGGATATATGCCATAGGCTTGACCCGTCGAGGCCGGTCACACAGGGATGTGACAGGATAGACAATGCCTTGAAGACAGGATTTCTTCAGGCCATGGATGTCCCAGGCTTCAACTATAGGGTTCATAAATACAAGCCAGCCATAGGACAACTGCCACAGGGATTCCTTCTTGGCTCAGAGACGGCCTCGACAGTCAGCTCACGCGGAGTATACAAGTTCCCAGTCACCTGGGGAGTGACAAAAGCCGATAAGGATGGACAGGTTACGGCATACGACACGGAATGGTGCTCATGGAGCAATCTGCCCGAGGAGGATTTCCTGGCCATGGATGACTACGACTATACCATAGGACAGTTCGTATGGACTGGCATTGACTATCTTGGAGAGCCTACTCCATATGACGAGTATTGGCCAAGCCGTAGCAGCTACTTTGGCATCTGCGACCTTGCAGGATTGCCAAAAGACCGCTATTATCTCTATCGCTCACAATGGAATACCAACAGCCATACCTTACACCTGTTGCCACACTGGACATGGCCTGGTCGTGAAGGAAAGGTGACGCCGGTGTTCTGCTATACAGATGCTCCTGAGGCTGAGCTGTTCGTAAACGGCAAGTCGCAGGGAAGGATTAAGAAGCAGCATGCAACAATGGCTGACAAGCCTGAGCAGCGTGCAAGGCGATACAGACTGATGTGGAATGATGTAAAGTATGAGCCGGGCGAGTTGCGTGTCGTAGCCTATGGCAACGACGGCAAGCAGGTTGGAGAGAAAGTTGTCAGAACAGCTGGCAAGGCTGCTGAGATAGCATTGTCTGCAGACCGCGAGTGGATTAGTGCTGATGGCGAGGACTTGGTCTATGTAACCGTTAGCCTGCTCGACAAGGACGGCAATGAGATTCCTACAGCAAGTGACCAGATGGAAGTCAGCGTGGAGGGAGCAGCGGCATTCCGTGGAGTGTGCAATGGTGACGCCACATCGCTGGAGGTGTTCACATCACCAACCATGCGGCTGTTCAACGGCAAGCTTGTTGTTACATTACAGGCTTTGGACAAGAAGGGAAAGGCCAAGCTTACAGTAACGGACAAGACAAATACAAAAATCGCTCCAAAGTCATTCGAGATAGAAGTAAGATAACCACATGCCGGTCAGTTTCATGCCATAGCCTGTTGCTAATATAGAGCAGGCTATGGCATAGTTTTTTGAATAACAGATGATGATGACAGATGAGTTTTTCATGAGGCGTTGCCTGCAATTGGCCGCCAACGGCTTGCAGAATGCGAAGCCTAATCCTATGGTTGGAGCTGTGATAGTACACAATGGACGTATCATTGGTGAGGGCTATCATGTGCGATGCGGACAGGCTCACGCGGAAGTTAACGCCTTTGCGTCAGTAGCCAAGGCCGATGAGCATTTGCTTTCAGAGTCGACCATTTATGTCAGTCTTGAGCCGTGCTCGCATTATGGCAAGACACCGCCTTGCGCAGACCTTATCATTGCGAAAGGAGTAAGACGCGTGGTCGTAGGTACTATTGACCCTTTCGCAAAAGTGAAGGGCAGGGGAATAGACAAGCTGCGTGATGCAGGAATAGACGTTACGGTAGGAGTGCTGGAGAAGGAATGTCAATGGCTGAACAGGCGATTCTTTGTCTATAACCTTAAGCACAGACCATATATAATGCTGAAATGGTGTCAGACGGAGAATGGGTTTCTCGATGACGGCTTCAAGCCTTGCCGCTTGTCCTCGCCGTTCACGACGATGCTTGTCCATAAGCTCAGGGCAGAGACTGATGCCATACTGGTTGGCCGTGTGACGGAAGAGCGTGACAAGCCTTTGCTTAACGTAAGGGAATGGAGCGGACGTAATCCCATGAAGATAGTTGTTGACAGCGGCAGGCCTTGTTTTGAGGACATGGACTTCTCAAGCCCGGTTTTGCCGCAACTGATGAATGAGCTTTACAACAGGCAGGTACAGTCATTGCTTGTAGAGGGAGGGGCAAAGAC
Organism: Prevotella sp. P3-122; assembly: GCF_002251365.1. GTDB lineage: Bacteria > Bacteroidota > Bacteroidia > Bacteroidales > Bacteroidaceae > Prevotella. The sequence continues at coordinate 14,409 of NZ_NPJH01000052.1, read as the reverse complement.
CCTGCAGTCGTTCATCGATGCAGGCCTGTGGGATGAGATACGGATAGAGACGGCACCAGTGAAAGTGGTAGAAGGCACAAAGGCTCCAGCATTGCCTGCCGAAGCCTTAGTCCTGTATTCTGCATGCTACGATGGCCGTAGGATAGTTCAATATGTGCCTGATGGTCAAACGTTGAAGTAGGCTTCCAGCTCCTGTTCGGCGCAACCGCCTTCGTTTGACAGGTCTTTTATGATTTTTCCTTGTTCGAGCAACGCAATCCTGCTGCTTATTTCTATTGTGTGCTGCAGGTTGTGGCTCGAAACAAGTATTGTTGCTCCAGTCTGTTTGTTGTATTCTACGAGCACCTTCTTCAGAATGTTCTGGCTGCTTGGGTCGAGAAAGTTGAATGGCTCATCAAGAATGAGCAGCGACGGATTGTTTATCAGGGCTGATATGATGCCAATTTTCTGCTTGTTGCCGGCACTATAGTCCCTGATAAGTTTTTTCTGCCCCAGTATCTCGTCAGCCATCAATGGCAGCAGGCCGTCGAGTCGTTCCTGCAGCGTTTCCTGTGTTATGTCATTGACTTTGGCTATGAAGGCAAAATATTCCTCGGGGGTAAGAAAGTCTATGAGGAAGCTGTCATCGATGAATGCTCCCGTTGTTGTTTTCCAGTTCTCGTCCTCGGCAGGATTGATGTCGCCAATAGTGACCATGCCGCTGTCTGCTTTCAGAAGGTCGAGTATCAGGCGGAAAAGAGTAGTCTTTCCAGCTCCGTTGTTGCCAACAAGACCAAGAATCTCACCTTTGTTTATATTGAATTGCTCAATATCCACTACGGTTCTGTCTCCGAAGCTCTTCTTAAGATTGTTTATGCTGATGTTCATAATGACAGTTTTCTAAATAAATTGTTGTTGTGATATCAGTATTATGCGCAACGGCCCCATCCCCAAATGTTGTTGCGGGGATGGGGCCGTAATGCAGTTATAATCCTCTGCCGTGGCAGTTCTTGAATTTCTTTCCTGAACCGCATGGACACGGGTCGTTAGGTCTCGGCATCTTGTCCTTAATGATTGGTTGCGGACGGCGCTGCACAGGCTCCCTTGTGTCGTGTGAGGCCGCTTTACGCTGAGCCTCCGCGCTCTCGTCAAGGTTCTGCTTGGTCTCAACATATTGCTGCTGTGCTTTACGCTCGGGCTGTGCCTCCTGTACGTTTTCCTGTTGCATCTCAGGAATTTGTCCCCTCATAAGTACGCTTGCCGTGCGGTTGTTCATGTCGTTAATCATGTCATCCCACAGCTTGGCACTCTCAAGTTTGAAAATGAGCAACGGATCTTTCTGCTCGTAAGAAGCATTCTGCACACTGTGTCTCAGCTCGTCAAGCTGACGGAGGTTCTCCTTCCAGTTGTCATCGATGATATGCAGTAGCACACTCTTCTCAAACTCCTTGACGATGTTGCGAGCCTCATGCTCGTAAGCCTCCTTGAGGTTGCATCTTACCTGTACGATATGACGTCCGTCGGTGAGTGGAACCATGATGAACTCATACTGGTCACCCTGAGCCTCATAAACATTCTTTATTACGGGGTAGGCAACAGCCTGGATGCGGTCGGTCTTGCGCTTGAATGCTGCCATGGCAGCTTGGAAAGCCCTTTCCTCAAGCTCGCCCTTGGGAGTATTGATGAATTCGTTCTCGCTGAAAGGTACTTCCATGGCGAGCACTTTGAGGAATTCCTCCTTAGCACCCTCGAAGTCGTTGCGCTCTATGATGGCTACGCACCTGTCCCAGATAATGTTGGTAATATCCATGCCGATGCGCTCGCCCATAAGAGCATGGCGTCTCTTCTCGTAGATGACGGTACGCTGCTTGTTCATAACATCATCATACTCAAGCAGATGCTTACGTATACCGAAGTTGTTCTCCTCAACCTTCTTCTGTGCTCTCTCGATGCTCTTGGATATCATAGGACTCTCAATGCGCTCTCCTTCCTCGAAGCCAAGGCGGTCCATAACCTTCGCTATACGCTCGGAGGCAAACAGACGCATGAGCTTGTCCTCAAGAGATACATAGAAGACGGACGAGCCCGGGTCGCCCTGACGTCCTGCACGTCCACGGAGCTGACGGTCAACACGGCGGCTCTCATGACGCTCTGTACCGATGATGGCAAGACCGCCAGCAGCCTTAACCTCGGGACTGAGCTTGATATCGGTACCACGGCCAGCCATGTTGGTGGCAATGGTCACGGCGCCAAGCAGCCGCTCTTCTTCTGTCACGCTTGAGCCTGAAGTCTTTGATGTAGACATGGCCTCTGCCTGTGAGCTGTATACCTTGTCGCCAACTTTCCATACCTTGCCCATTACGCTCTGTCCGGCCTCGGCAACAATCTGTGCCTCCTGCTGGTGCAGCTTGGCGTTGAGTACGTTGTGGGGAATCTTGCGCATGTTGAGCATCTTGCTCAGCAACTCGGATATTTCCACGCTGGTGGTACCGACGAGTACCGGGCGGCCAAGGTTTCTCATCTCCTCAATCTCGTCGATGACGGCCCTGTACTTCTCGCGTGCGGTCTTGTATACGCGGTCATCCATATCGTTACGAGCGATGGGGCGGTTTGTCGGAATCTCAACAACATCCAGCTTGTAGATATCCCAGAACTCTCCAGCCTCTGTGCTTGCCGTACCGGTCATACCCGCCAGCTTGTGATACATGCGGAAATAGTTCTGGAGAGTGATGGTGGCGAAGGTCTGTGTGGCGGCCTCTATGCGCACGTGCTCCTTGGCCTCGATAGCCTGATGCAGTCCGTCGCTCCAGCGGCGGCCTTCCATGATACGTCCAGTCTGCTCGTCAACAATCTTCACCTCGCCGTCCATGACAACATACTCGTCGTCCTTGTTGAACATAGTGTATGCCTTGAGGAGCTGTTGCAGCGTGTGCACGCGCTCACTCTGTACGCCATAGTATGCCAGCAGCTCATCCTTCTTGTCGATACGCTGCTCGTCTGTCAGTCCGGCCTCGTTCTCAAGAGCCGAGAGCTGGCTTGTTATATCGGGCAACACGAAAAGGTCCTTGTCGTTAACCTGTCGGGCGAGCCATTCTGTACCCTTGTCGGTAAGGTCGCAAGATTTCAGTTTCTCGTCAACGACAAAGTACAGTGGCTCAACAGCCTCAGGCATCCTGCGGTTGTTGTTCTCCATGTAAATCTCCTCAGTCTTGAGCATACCAGCCTTGATACCCTCTTCAGAGAGATATTTGATGAGAGGCTTGTTCTTGGGCAAGCACTTGTACGAACGGTACAAGGCGAGGAAGCCCTCGTCGAGTAGCTTCTGGTCGTTGGCCTTCTGTCCCTCGCCGATTTTCTGCTTTGCTACGGCAAGAAACTCCGTAGCCAGTTTGCGCTGTACGTCATACAGACGCTCTACGAGTGGCTGATACTGCTCGAACATCTGGTCATCGCCCTTAGGGATAGGACCAGAGATGATGAGCGGAGTACGTGCGTCGTCAATAAGCACGGAGTCGACCTCATCGACAATGGCATAGTTGTGGCGGCGCTGTACGAGGTCGGCGGGTGACATGGCCATGTTGTCGCGCAGGTAGTCGAAACCAAACTCGTTGTTTGTACCGAATGTGATGTCGGCCTGATAAGCCTTGCGGCGGTCTGCTGAGTTGGGACGATGCTTGTCTATACAGTCTACGGAAAGACCGTTGAACATGTAGAGTGGTCCCATCCACTCAGAATCACGCTTGGCAAGATAGTCGTTGACGGTAACGACATGAACACCATTGCCTGTGAGGGCATTCAGGAATACGGGGAGTGTGGCTACGAGGGTCTTTCCCTCACCAGTTGCCATCTCGGCGATTTTTCCCTGATGCAGTACTATACCGCCGAAGAGTTGCACGTCGTAGTGTATCATGTCCCACTTGAGGTCATTGCCTCCGGCTGTCCAGTGGTTGTGGTATATGGCCTTGTCTCCGTCAATTGTTACAAAGTCGTTCTTCGGGTTTGCTGCCAGCTCACGGTCGAAGTCGGTTGCCGTAACTACAGTTTCCTCGTTCTCGGCAAATCGTCTTGCAGTGTCCTTGACGATACAGAACGCTGTTGGCATAACCTCATCAAGAGCCTGCTCGTAAATCTCGAGCACCTCTTTGTCGAGCTTGTCGATCTGGTTGAATATCTCCTCCCTTTCATCGATAGGGGTGTCTTCGATAGTTGCCTTGAGTTTTTCTATCTGGGCTTTCTGCTCCTTTGCAGAATCCTGCACATAAGCCTGTATCTCCTTAGTCTTGGCTCTCAGCTCGTCGTTGCTCAGTTTCTGAATATCGGGATAAACAGCCTTGACTTTCTCTACCAGAGGCTGGATCAGTTTCATGTCCCGGCTTGATTTGTCGCCGAACAATGACTTTAATAATTTGTTGAAGTTCATTATTGTGATATTGTTATTGTTTTCTATTGTCTTATAGGGTGCAAAATTAATAATAATAATCCGTAAAACGCACTCTTTTCCAAATAATTTGTCAAATGAGTGTGTCGCATCTCTGCTTTTCCTGTTGCCTCCAAATAAGCGTAATCAGAAAAGCGGAGCTGCCGAACAGGCGTTGGGAGCCCTTATCCTAATGCTTTTGGCTATGGTGGGAGCTATCCTGTCCACCGTAACCTGTGTTGTTATGCGTTGCGGTTTTGTTCCTGCTCCATAAATAATGATAGGGAAGGGAACAAATCCGGAGCGGCTTGTGAATGTCTCTTGAGTGTCTTCGTTGAGCAGCCTCCATCCCGGTGTCACCTCGATGGTTATATCGCCATTGAGGTTAGGGTTGAAGCCGTTTCTTATCTTTAGAATGTCATTATTGCCGGCAAGAAGTCTCTCGCTGGTATATACATCGCTTATTCCAGAGCTGAGCACGAGAAACTCCTGTGAACGGTTGAGCACTTCCGATATGCTTACCCTTTTCTGCTCTATGAGTTTGTGGTTCAGATATATCTGATTTCGGAAGCAAGCCTCGGCATACATTCCCTGGCCATATATGGCGCTAAGGTACATGTTGAGAAGGTTGGCCGTGCGGTTGATATAGAAGGTACCTGTGGGAATGCGGTATTTTTCCAGATTGGCAACTGTTTCCGTGGCATATCCTGTACTTGTTATGACGAAGAGAGCATTCTCCTTGCCAATTTCCTTCTCTATGCCTTCGATGAGTTTTTCGAGCGTCTTGTCCAATCTCATGTACACGCTCTCCATCTCCGTCTTCCAGTCTGTTACGGCCGTGCCATCGGGTTGGGTTGCGGCAAGGGTGATGTTTATCATGTCTGATGTATCATCCTTGCCCATTGCTGTAGACTTTATCACCTGAAGAGACATGTCGACAATGGCATCATTGGTCGCAGTTTTGTCCTTGATGCTTTGGGTTGATATGGAGGTGTACGCCTTGAACCATGCAGGCGGTGTAGCACCATAGTATGTCGATGTTCTCCATTTGCCTGTTTTCCCGTCTATCCATATAGCTGCATCGGCGGCATGGCCTGCTGAGAGAATGGCAGTCTCGGGGTCGGCTGCAACAGAGTAGACTATGGCTGTGCCGTTGCTGCTTATCTTCATCTCATCGCCAACGGTTGACGTGGCAAGCTTGGCTGGCGAGAGATAGTGCTTGCTATCTTCAATGCAGAATACTGGTCTGAGCGTCGAGCGGTCGAGCCACTTGCTGGCCACTATTCCATGATAGTAAGGTGTTGTGCCTGTTGACAATGTAGCGGCGGCAGAAGCCTTGTCGACAGGCGCATACGGATAGCTTGCTGCATCGTAGACTATGCTCTCTGCAAACAGCTTGCGCAGTCCGCCCTGACAGTAGAGTGGGGAGAACGCCTCGATATAGTCGGTACGTAGCTGGTCTATTGTGATGTTGACGACAAGTCTTGGTGCAAGCTGGAATGCCTGCATCTCTGTAGCGGTCAGCGCCGCAATTATTATGGCTATATAGCGGTTCATGTTTACTGCTTTTTATTTCGCATCAATATCACGGTATTCCTTATCAGCAAAGATAATGCCAAAATCAGAACACCCTCAGCATAGTGTTGCACGAGGCCTGCTGCTATGCCGAGTGCCAGGCATGCTGTTTGTCCTTTGTGCCACCAGTGTATCTTACCCTTTCTCTCCAACTTTATCATGGGGTAAAGGGCAATGAGCGATATTGGGTTTAGGATGAGAATCTGAAAGTTGAGGCTCACAGTTGGATGTTGTGAGAATATCATCAGGAACAATACCACGCCTGCCAGTCCTGTTGCTACGAGTGTTGCAGCATCAAGTATCCAGAAGGTCTTGCGCCTCCTCGCCTCGTAGATGGTTACACCTATTATAATAATAGCTATCAGGCAGGCACACATCCTTGGAGTTATGGCTTGGAAGCCGTCTGCTGTTTGAGGTCTTATTCCGGCGGCCATATCACGTGATATGATGTATCGTTCTTCCCGGACCATCTTGCGTGTCTCTCCGTTGCTGTCGGTAATGGTTGCTTCCGAGAAGTCCCGCATAAGGTTCTCCGGCAGGAACTGCTGTTCGGAACGGTCAGTCTTCAGATCGGCCTTTACTCCCAGCACCAGGTCGTTGCCGAATGATGACCATCTGTGGTCTGCAGTCTTGCTGTGACACATGTCTCTGAAGCTTGGAGCATCCCATGTCTCGGGAGCATATCCGACCTTGCCGGATATGTTCTCTGTCAGAATGTCACGGGCCCTTGTCGTGCAGTTGTTATAGAAACAGTTATATCTGTATGTTGCATTCTCAGGCTTGCTGTTCTCGTCAATTGCTGCAATAATAGCTTTTTTCTCTTCCTGCCTAAGGTTCAGCACCTGCTCGTATACCCATCGCCCCTCGTATGTGTACTCGTCAACGAAATTGCTGAATGATGTTATGCCAATCATATAGTCTGTCAGTCCGAGGATGAACCTTGCAACGAAAAAGTTTTGCCTGAACGAGAACATTCCGTAGTTGACGACTATGTCGGCATGTCTTGTCGTGTCGCAGATCCGAATGGCCGTATGCCCATATAGGGTGTAGACTTCTTCACCAGGACCACATGTGAGCAGCGAGATGGTTATCCCGTCGTATTCATTGGCTTCAAGGCTGTCAGCCGGAGCTGTCTTGGCAGCTTGTGCCATTGTGCAGACAAGTAGGCAAACTATGCCTAAAATACATTTAAAACCTTTCACGATGCAAAAATAACTTATATTTCTGACTTAACGTGCGTTTATATCGAATTTTTTCAATACTTTTGCAATCAAATTTGAAAATGCGAACAAATTATATTCATCAAATGAGAAAATTTCTGTGTTTCGCCACCTTGCTTTCGGTAGCTCTGACTTCTTTTGCTCAGAGTGGCACCAATTCGCCATATAGCCAATATGGACTGGGGCAATTGTCCGAGCAGTCTGGTGGTTTCAACCGTGGAATGAACGGACTTGCACTTGGCTTTCATGAGCATAATCAGGTCAATCATCTCAATCCTGCATCATATTCGGAAATAGATAGCCTTACATTCATTTTTGATGTCGGTATGTCTGGGCAGGTAACCAATTTCAAGGAAGGTGGCAAGAAGCTGAATGCCAACAATGCGGATTTTGAGTATGCTGTTGCCGCATTCCGTGCCTTCAGGCATCTGGGTGTGAGCTTTGGTATTCTTCCATATACTAATGTCGGTTACAACTACTCGCAGACGGTTGAGCTTAATGATGGCAACAAGACTGTAGCCACCAATACCTACTCCGGTACGGGAGGCATTCACCTCGTGTATCTTGGTGCAGGCTGGCAGCCTTTGCGTGGTCTCTCCATTGGCGCAAATGTCGGTTATCTTTGGGGAGGATATACACGTACTGTTGTCAACAGTTATAGCGACAGCTATGCCAACTCACTTGTCAAACGCTATACGGCCGACGTGCGAAACTACAAGTTGGACTTTGGCTTGCAGTATACTGCCAAGCTGTCGAAGAAAGATGAACTGACCATTGGACTGAGCTATTCGCTTGGTCATGAGATTGGTGGCGAGCCATTGCTCGAAATAGTATCGCAGAATACCCAGACTGGTGTTGCCGATACTACCTCCAGTGCCAACTCGGGCAATAAGTTGCAGCTTGAGATACCCCACTCTTATGGCGTAGGCTTTATGTATAACCATAATAATAAGGTGAAGGTGGGCGTGGACTATAACCTCCAGCAATGGTCAAAGGTGAAGCATCCCGTTTCTGTAGGCGGCGATGGTGCAGTACTTTATCAGATGGCTGAGGGAATGTTCAACGACCGTCATAAGATTACCCTTGGAACAGAGATTTGTCCTGGAGCAGAGAGCCGCTCCTTCATCAAGCGCATCCGCTATAGGGCTGGTGTCTCCTATACCTCGCCTTATTTGAAGATTGGCAACCAGGACGGACCAAAGGAGTTTAGTGCAAGCGTGGGATTTGGTATTCCTATTATGAATGCATACAATAGCCGCTCCATTCTGAACATCAGCGGAAAGTGGGTAAATCTCAAGGCTGGACAGTTCATTACAGAGAATACTTTCATGCTGAATATCGGACTGACGTTCAACGAGCGCTGGTTCGCAAAGTGGAAGGTTGAGTAGCCCATGCGACGTGTTGTCTATCTCCTCGGGCATGTTGTTTTCATGTGCCAGTTGTTTTCCTTGCTTTCCTCATGCGAGGACCGTAAGGAGCATATAGCCGCAGCCATTCTTGACCGCGACTCTGTTGCCATGATGACCAGCTACGGGGTGAACACGCTTATCTCGGACTCTGGTGTCATAAAGTACCGTATCGTAACAGAGAGATGGGAGGTAAACCAGGCACGCAACCCCTCAAGATGGATATTTGACAAAGGATTGTTCCTTGAGCAGTTCGATGAGAAATTCCATGTGGAGTCGTACATACAATGTGATACAGCATATTATTTCGACCAGATGAAGCTGTGGGAGCTGCGCTCACGCGTCAGAATACTCACCAAGTCGGGAATGCGGTTTAGCAGCGAGAAGCTCTACTGGGACGAGCGCCGTCATGAACTTTATTCAGACGTGTACTCACATCTTGTCACTCCGGAGCGGGAGTTGCAGGGAAGCTATTTCCGCAGTAATGAGAGCATGACGAAATATTATGTGACAAATTCCAAGGGTGCCTTCGAGAAGCAGGACATAGACGGATCGGCCAACGATACCGATAGTGCCAAGCAAGCTAAGGATTCTTTGCAGAAGGAGATGAGAAGCCCGCACATGCCGCACAGCACGAGAGGGCTTGCTAATTAATGAGAGCAACAGAGCGTGCTGACGTTTGTCTGCTATAACAAAATAGATTATAATAACCCCAATAGCAAATGGAGTCATCAATCAACTTACCGTTAGTTCTATACATATTTCTCACCATGGCGTTGTCAGCCTTTTTCTCGGGTATGGAGATAGCGTTCGTGTCGAGCAACCGCATGCTTGCCGAGATGGACAAGGAACGCAACGCCAGCACACAGCGGTTCCTGACATTTTTCTACAAACATCCCAATGGCTTTGTCTCTACCATGCTGGTCGGCAACAATATCGTTCTCGTCATCTATGGTATACTCATTGCCCGTCTGTTTGACAACACTATTTTCATAGGTATGGACCCGGCCTTTACCGTTCCTGCCGACACCATACTCTCTACGCTTATAGTACTGTTTACAGGCGAGTTCCTGCCGAAGACACTATTCAAGAGCAATCCCAACAGACTTCTTGCATTGTTTGCCCCTTTGGCTTATCTGTTCTACGTTGTCCTGTGGCCAATAAGCAAGTTCTCAACACTCATATCTAAGTGGCTTCTGCGTATTTTTGGCATGCAGTCGGAGAAGGAGTCTGGCGATGACGAGGGCTTTACTAAAGTAGACCTCGACTATCTCTTGCAGACCAGTATAGAGAATGCGCGCAGTGAGGAGGATATAGATGACGAGGTGAAGATTTTTCAGAATGCACTTGAGTTTACAGATACAAAGGTACGCGACTGTATGATACCGCGAACAGAGATAAAGGCTGTTGACATGGAGACATGTACATTGCAGCAGCTTGAACAAATGTTCATCGAGAGCGGCAACTCAAAGATAATTGTATACCAGGACGATATCGACCATGTAGTAGGCTACATTCATAGCTCCGAGATGTTCCGCTCACCGGAAAGCTGGAAGGAGAAAATCATCTCCGTGCCTTTTGTACCAGAGACTATGGCTGCACAAAAGCTGATGCGTCTTTTTATGCAACAGAAGAAGAGTTTGGCCGTAGTAGTTGACGAGTTTGGCGGAACCAGCGGAATTGTTGCGCTTGAGGACATTGTCGAGGAGATATTCGGAGATATCGAGGACGAGCATGACAGTTCCAAGTATGTGGCTCAGAAGACCGAAAACGGGGAGTATATACTCTCTGCCCGTCTTGAGATTGACAAGGTCAACGAGATGTTTGGTCTTGAACTTCCAGAAAGTGATGATTATATGACTATTGGCGGACTCATCCTCCACTATTACGAGAGTTTCCCCAAGCTCAACGAGGTTGTAACCATAGGCAAGATGGAATTCAAGATATTAAGAAATACAATGACCAAAATCGAACTTGTTAAGCTTAAAATGCTCAAATGAGGCCTTTTGTGGGCTTAAAATATGTGGCTAAAATCATTTTTCGAACGAAATATTCCCTCGTTTGATAATTATTTTGTATTTTTGTGCCAATTTTGTGAATAAAGAATAAAACAAAACAATAAAAACAACAAAAAGTAATGGCAGCATTAGGAAAAATCAGAAGCAAGGGACTTGTCCTCATCTGTATTATCGGATTGGGTCTCTTTGCGTTCATTGCCGAAGAGCTGGTACGTTCTTGCGAGTCATCTCGCAATGACCAGAGACAGCAGATAGGCGAAGTGTTAGGAGAGAAAATCAACATGATGGATTTCTCTAAGCTTGTAGATGAAGTTACTGAGGCTATGAAGCTTCAGGGACAGGACAACCTCAACGAGGCTCAACTCTCGCAGCTCCGCGACGGAGTTTGGCAGACCATGGTTCAGTACAAGGTCGTTGCTAACGAGTGTGAGGCTCTGGGACTTACCGTTACCGACGAGGAAGTTCAGAACATACTCAAGCAGGGTACCAATCAGATGCTTATCTCCACTCCTTTCGTTAACAGGCAGACAGGTCGTTTCGACGTAAACACTCTGCAGCAGTTCCTCGCTCAGTACAAGCAGGCTAAGACAGCTAACCCACAGGCTGCTCAGCAGATGGAAACTGTTTACAAGTATTGGACATACATCGAGAAGACCCTCCGTCAGCAGACCCTTATCCAGAAGTACCAGTCACTTCTCGCTCATTGCCTCCTCTCTAATCCTGTTGAGGCAAAGATGGCTTTCAAGGATGCTACCGAGGAGTCGAAGGTAGAGGTTGCTGCATTCCCATACTCCGACATTCAGGACGACAAGGTACAGGTTGCCGAGTCTGACCTCAAGGCAAAGTATGGTGAGTTGAAGGAGCGTTTCTCACAGTATGTTGAGAGCCGTGACATCAAGTTCATTGACATTCAGGTAAAGGCTTCTGCTGCTGACCGTGCAGCTCTGAAGAAGGACTTCGATAATTATCAGAAGGAGCTCGCTGAGGCTGAGAACCCCGGTGATGTTGTTCGCAAGAGCACATCTTCCGTTCCTTATCTCGGCATTCCTCTCACCAAGGAGGCTTATCCTTCAGACATCGCAGCCCGTCTCGACTCTATGGCTGTTGGTCAGGTTTCCGCACCCGTTGAGAATACTTTTGACAACACTCTCAATATTATCCGTCTTATTGCCAAGCAGCAGCTTCCCGACTCTGTACAGTATCGCATGATTCAGGTTGGTGGCAATACTGTTGAGGAGGCGCATAAGCGCGCAGACTCTATCTACACAGCCCTCAAGGGGGGTGCAGACTTCGCTGTTGTAGCAAAGAACTATGGACAGACAGGCGAACAGGTATGGATGACATCACGCCAGTATCAGTCTGCTCCTTCCATGGACAAGGATACACGTAACTACATTGAGAGCCTTAACACCATGGCTCCTAACGAGATTAAGAATATTGAGCTTGCTCAGGGCAACCTTATCCTTCAGGTCACTGACCGTAGGGCTATGGTTACCAAGTATCAGGCAGCTGTTATCAAGCGTGTCATCGACTTCTCTAAGGACACTTATCGTACGGCATACAACAAGTTCAGCTCTTTTGTAAGTGCTAACTCTACTATTGCCGATATCGACAAGAACGCAGCAAAGAGCGGCTATAAGTTCCTTGAGATGAAGGATGTTACCTCTACACAGCATGGTATTGCCAATATCCGTGCCACACGTGATGCACTCAAGTGGCTCTTCGAGGAGGCTAAGGAGGGTGAAGTATCACCTATGTACGAATGTGGCGACAACGATCACCTGCTGCTCGTAGCCTGCACAAAGGTTCATCCTGTAGGCTACCGTGACCTTTCAGATGCTCAGGTAAAGGAAATCGTTAAGGCTGAGGTTCTTCGCGACAAGAAGGCTGAGCAGATTGAGGCTAAGCTTGCAGGCGTAAACTCAATAGCTGCTGCTAAGGCAAAGGGTGCAAAGGTTCAGACCATCGAGCAGGTGACATTCGCTGCTCCTGTATTTGTTCAGACAACAGGTGCCAGTGAGCCGGTCCTCAGCGGAGCCGTTGCAGCAACAGCCAAGGGCAAGTTTGTATCTGCCCCTGTCAAGGGTAATGCCGGTGTATACCTGTTCCAGGTTACTGACAAGAAGCAGAACGCAAGCAAGTTTGACGTTAAGGAGCAGGAGGCTCGTCTGCGTCAGAAGGCTATGCAGTATGCAAGCAACTTCATGAGCGAGCTTGTCATCAAGGCAAACATTGTTGACAACCGCTATCTGTTCTTCTAAGATACACATTATTATATATATATTATAGAAAGTCAGGAAGCTTTGCCTTCCTGACTTTTTTTTACTCCATATCTCACGATATATTTTGGCTCGTATCATAAAATTCTGTATATTTGCACAAAGAACCACAAGTATGGGCTCTGTGGAAAAACATGGGAAAGGATTACTAAACGAAGGCGCCTTTTCCACACAAACATTTGCGTTGGCGGATGCAATGCTTTGCGTTGGCGGTTGCAATGCTTTGCGTTGGCGGTTGCAATGCTTTGCGTTGGCGGTTGCAATGCTTTGCGTTGGCGGTTGCAATGCTTTGCGTTGGCAGATGCAATGCTTTGCGTTGGCAGATGCAATGCTTTGCGTTGGCGGTTGCAATGCTTGGTGTGAGTTTTTCTGATTTTATTTGTATCTTGCCATGTCTTGTTACGATTTATACTTGCTTTGAATTGCAACACTGAGATAAGTGAAAAATCTGACATGACAAAATCCTGGGGCGCTCGGCTTTGCCGCTTGCCATGAGCAAGAGATTTTTGTTGCTCAGGAACTTATAACAAAGCTAAAATCAAAGTGTTGCGGAATTTAGGATAAGGATTAAAGTATTGTCTTTGGCGAAATGCCTTCCTTGTGCGTTTTGCGGTATTGCTGAGGCGTGATGCCAGAATATTTCTTGAAGATCTTGTTGAAATACGAGCAGTCGTTATATCCCAATGACATTGCCACACTTTTTATGGAATCCTCGCTTGTTATCAGCAGTAGTTCGGCAGCCTCCATCTTCTTTTTCGTGATATAGGCATTAGGCGTTTCGCCAGTTTCTTTTCTGAATATTCTGATGAAATGGTCTTTCGACATGCACGCAAACTTGGCAAGTTGGTCAATGTCATGGTTTTCATACAGTTTGCTGCGTATGTGTGATATGATTGACCTTATCCTGTCATCGTGGGTTTCCACCTTCGGTGTTGCCATCTTGAGGAATCTCGACAGCAGTATGAATAGTATTCCGCGTGATTCCACCTTGTCGTGGAATGGTCGTCGCATATTCATGTCGATGTTGTTTACAAGCGTCTTGTGGTTATCATATATCTCAGGATTTGACATTGGCAGTTTCAGGAACGGATTGATATATGTGAGTCTCTTGAACAATTCAATGTCGTATTCTGCGGCATCCGCCTCCACCGGGAAGTCCCAGTTGTCGAGCATGCTTTCTGCCTCAAGGTTGTTCTCATAGATATGAATATAATAATGTGAGAACAGGGAGTCGCAAATATAACTGTGGGTGGTGAATGCGGGAATATAATACAGATGTCCAGGCGTGAGGTCGTATATACCCGAGGGCAGTGCAATCTGCGCCCTGCCTTCCACCACAAGGTATAGACGTGAGAAGGGGCTTCGCACGTTTTTCCAGTTCCAGTCGCCATCGTGTCGGGCGAATCCCACGTTTAGTGTATATATGTGGAGCTTGTCAATTGAGTAATTCATGCTGCAAAGATAATAATTATGAGCTTTATTAAACTATAGAATATCGTTTTTTTACCATATTAC
>NZ_NPJH01000051.1 GCF_002251365.1 Prevotella sp. P3-122 | reverse complement strand
ATATTGATGAACTTTTTGTTTTCTGACAATCATATTTTTTATGCGAACTTCTCATTGCAGATGTCTGCCTTTAACAGATATATTCAACAAGAAGTTCGCATAAAATGGAAGTTCGCATAACACACCTTATGCGAATGTTCTCATAAGGTGTGGGAGGTCGGTAAATGTGAAAGTAGGAGGCAAATGCCTTTCTATGATTAGCATTTACCTCCTACCCGATTGTACGCTCGGCATGAGCATTGTCTAACGGGTGCAAGTCCCGAGTGAGCCCTAATAGCGGGAATCGCATAGCCCAAGGCAAGGGGGGCCATCGCGAGGTGGAATCTGAAGGAAGCCGTCGGCAAACATCTGGTCTAACGAACAGAAACTTCATATAAGGCATATGACCGTGGGTAAGGTTGCACAACAAACCAAAGCCCTATAGCTATTCGGAACGGTCGGTGTAAATGAAGTAGGCATAAGATGGAAAGACAATGCCCTTATCCGAGGAGGTCTCACGGACATGGTGATTAGTTGCTTATACGAAAGCCATGGAGTAAAGCTTGCCGTGAGAAGTCAGCAGACGTCATAGTAGTGGAGTAATCGGTAACGCTCCATGAAGGGCTGAACCTAACAATTAAGCGATTAGTAATTGAAAGTTACCTTATGAAAGAACGAATGCAGAAAACATCAGCCCTTGCTAATGACTGCCCCCAAAGAGATAGGACGGAATCCGAAAGGTATGGGGGAGTGCAGACTTTCATGTGGATGACCGAAGACAACATCGTGGAAGTTCCATTCGACAAGGAGCACGTATTGGAAGTAATCCTCAGCCCCGACAACCTCAACAAAGCCTACTTGGCAGTATTGAGGAACAAGGGATGTGGCGGTATCGACAAGATGTCATGTGAGCAGCTGCTTCCATGGCTCAAGGCTAATAAGGATGAACTGATACGCTCCTTGCTTGACGGTACATA
>NZ_NPJH01000050.1 GCF_002251365.1 Prevotella sp. P3-122 | reverse complement strand
GGTTAATAACCTTACGGCTGAAAGGTTATTAACCTTACGGCCTTAAGGTTATTAACCTTATCGGCAATGATATATATATGCATAGACCACGCAACAATATATTGTCACTCGAGATATAGCATGAACCGCAAATATGAATACGCCACAGACAAGATTTATAACCTTATCGGCAATGAAGGTAACAAATACAGAGCACACTGCTATAAATGGTAATCACTCGAAATGTCGGATGACCCCGTTTTCTTGCGCTCTTTGCGCCTTTGCGAGAGTTCTTTCTCGCAGATGTTTATGGCATGGTATATTTCTCGCCAAGCCGCAAAGGTCGCAAGGCCTATACTCTTTTGCGTGAGTCCTTTCTCGCAGATGTTTATGGCGTGATATATTTCTCGCCAAGCCGCAAAGGGCGCAAGGACTATCTGCAATACCCAATAATTATGGTGTACAGTTTGATGTACCCAAAATGGAACTGTTCCTGATTTACTCTGACTACTTGCTCACCGAACACGCATTGACCAGCACGCACTGTCCCCCCTTTTATCTTATCCAGAATAGGACAGACTTTTCTGTGCCAGTTCAGTCCAACTCTCACGCAAAGCTTTGCAATCGTCCACGCAAAGCTTTGCATCCGCCAACGCAAAGCTTTGCATCCGCCAACGCAAAGCTTTGCATCCGCCAACGCAAAGCATTCCTTCATTTAGGACTGACGCTTTTACCAGTTGGCAAGTCTATTTTTTGAATCCAATCATATTTCTTCACCCATCGCCAGATTGTAACACGCGAGAGATTGGTCATGTTTTGTATTTGAGGTTTTGAAAGCCCAATGCGCATGAGGTAGCAAACCTGCATCTGCTGCTCTGTAAATGTGCCAAGCTCTTTCAATAACAAATCTTTAAATGTGGGATAAAGTTCATCAATAGCATTGTATAGCTGTTTCCAGTCAGCTGAAGTCATGTCCTTTTTTCCCTCCGAGGATTGACGAATGGCATAAATAACGTCTTCTGCCTTTCTTTCTAATTCGGATTGATGCAGAAGATTTATAAATGTTTGGTTTTGAGCCATCCGTTCAGACAACAAACGTTCTTTTTTCTTCAAATCCTCGCTGTATTTTTTGAGTTCCTCGTTTAAGTCGCTTAGCTGTATTCTTACACTCTTCAAATCATTCTCTTTTTTGTCAAGAAGGATTTTGGATTCCGACAACTCCTTTTCCTTCTCATATATTTTTGCCTGCAACTGGTCTTTTGTTGCGGTTTGTTTGCTTAACTCATTAGATATTGACAGCAACTTGTTTAAATATATATTTCGCCTATATAAGACAACTGCTATAGCAGAAAACAAAATTATGATAATGGCAATGATTGCCGAAATAAGCCACGATTGAAATTGCTGCTTTTCGCTAATCAGTCTTTGTTCGTGCTGTTGGTCTCTGTGATATTGGAATTCATTTTTTACTGTGGCAGCCAACTCCTGTCGTTTTCCAAGGTCTATTGAATCGGTTAAAGAAACAAACAATTTGGCTAATTTGTTTGCCTCAACTAAGTCACCTCCGTCATCGTATATCTGCAATAAGGTTTTTGATGCATCATACATTCTCAGCAGGTCGGATTTGTTCTGTAGTATTCTGTTGAACTCGATTATAGCGGAATCCCTTTTCCCAATCATTCTGTAATATTCTCCGAAAGCATAATTCATGGCAGCATTACCTTCATCTATATTCAGTTGTTCAAGGAACGATATGCATCTGGCAGCATGAGCACTATCTTTTAGATATGAGAAATTGAACAAAAGCGAACACAGCACCTCTGTGTCCTCTTTCAATCTTTGATTAGAGGATATTGTGTCAAGTGCAAATGCAAATATATCTTTAGCACGCTCAATGCTATCAAGGGCCATTAGCGACATTCCCAAATGAGTCAAACAGGTAAGTTCCGTTTTTCCTATTTTTCGGGACAGGCTATACTCTTTCATCGCATATTCATAGGCTTTCGGGTAGTCTTGAACGTTATAAAAAAGGTAATGGAGGTTGGAATAGGTGTTCTTCAGCATCAGCGAGTCAAACCGATTGCCGTTCTCTGCGACTTCTGATGCCTTGAAATAGAATTCCAATGATCGCGGTGTATCTTGCAAATCCCTGTATACACTGCCAGCATAGAAATATGCCTCCTGTTTCTCCAAGTTCGAACCATTATTTTCGTAGTACGTGACAAGCTGTTTGGCTACGATGTCTGAAGTTGCTGCAATATACGCCTTGTCTTGTACACGCAAACGAGCCATATCATATTTTTTGATGACATCTTCTGACTGTTTTCGAATATTAGTGTCCAAAGAGTCTAGCATTTTCAAAGCTAAAATAGCATTGGTATCCCCTATGGTTTTAATGTAATCAATTTTTGTTGACATACTCGAATCTCTGTTGTCACAACAAGAAAGTAACAACAGGATTGAGAAAGTTGTAAAAATGTTGCTAAAACGACTATAAATCATAAATTCTACATTAATTAGTTCGCAAAGGTAATGATAATTTTGTGTTTGACAAAATTCAAAGATGAAATCGTTCAAAAATTGTTTCTTAATGTTTCTAATAACTGTTTCTTTTGTTTCTCTAAGTTAGCGATGGATAATTTTGTAAATGACTTATATGCAGTTAGATAAAATCAGTTACTTGGGGAGGGTAATATATTTTAACACTTGATAGAAACACATTGAAACGAGATTGGCAAGATTATACAGTAGAAAAGAACTAATTTTGCAGCGTCTAAACAATAAAAGCAGACGTATATGAAAAGGTTTATTAAAAGTTTTAGTGTTGCATTGGTATGGAGTTTATTCTTTACTAATGCCTATTCAACAGTTATTAATGGTTCTCAGATTAGTTTGAGAAGGTCCTATCCAATTGGAGGAGCTACCCGTCCTTCTCGTTGTCCCGCACAAACAACTTCGCCAGTTGAAGTGTACTTTGATTTCAACAGCGGTATTGTTACATTTATTGGGAATAATGACGGTGAAGTCTCATTTATTATATATAATGCGGAAGGGGATATTGAAACATCTGATTCTTGTAATTTTAATGACAATGGAGAATACTCAATATTATTAAGTCCGCTTTCGGAAGGTACATACACCATTGTAGTGTTTGTCAACGAAGTCGAATATTTCGGTATAATTGAAATTGAGCAATGAAGCAAGTAATGAACACGAAGAAAGCTATTGTTGCAGGTGGAGCAGGTTTTATCGGCTCCCACCTGTGCGATAGACTTATCAAAGAAGGATATAGTGTTCTGTGCATAGACAATCTCTATACTGGGTATATAGGCAACATCCAACATCTTTTGGATAACACAAACTTCTCGTATGTTAGACATGACGTAACAGATCCGATGTCTTATGACAATGTTTCGTTAATTTTCAATCTTGCATGTCCTGCGTCCCCAGTCCATTATCAGAAAGACGCTATTTACACAACAAAGACAGCAGTTTTGGGCACTCTTAACTTATTGGAGTTGGCTAAAGCGAATCATTGTCCAATATTGCAAGCTTCAACGAGTGAGGTTTATGGCGATCCTTTTGTTCATCCACAAACAGAAAACTATTATGGCAATGTGAATCCCATCGGAATTCGTTCATGCTATGATGAGGGGAAACGTTGTGCCGAAAGTCTCTGTATGGATTACCACCGTCAGTACGGTATTCCTGTCAAGATTGTTCGCATATTTAACACCTATGGCCCTAATATGGCAGAGGATGATGGACGTGTGGTTTCAAACTTTATCACACAAGCACTTCAGGGGATTCCCCTTACCGTCTATGGGGATGGAATGCAAACCCGCAGTTTCCAATACATAGATGACTTAATACGCGGTATCTTGCTGATGGCACAGACTCCAGACAAATTTACTGGACCTGTGAACCTTGGCAACCCAGAAGAATATACACTGAAGGAATTGGCAGAGAAGATACTTCGGCTCACAAACTCCCCCTCCACATTAGAGTATCACCCATTTCTCCAAGATGACCCCTGCCAACGCCGTCCCGACATCAGTTTAGCGAAAAAGATGTTGGGTTGGCAACCGAAAATACTAGTTGAGGAAGGATTGCAGAAAACAATTATATACTTTAAAAACAAAATATCTAAGGTGTAGATTATGGTAGAATTTTCAGTAATAATGCCCACATACAATCAAAAGGGGTTTATAAGAAATGCCATTAGGAGTTTGTTCGCCCAGACTTACAAACACTGGGAACTCATAATAGTTGATGATGGATGTACTGATGGCACTAAGGATTTTATATGTGATTATCTTCAAGACAATCGCATTACATACATCAGGAATAAAAAGAACGAAGGTATTGGGTATGCAATAAATCGAGGACTTGACATCGCACGATACAATTATATTACGTATCTGCCATCCGATGATTATTATTACGAAAACCATCTGCAAACATTAAAGGAAAAGTTCGAATTATCCAATGACAATGTGCTTGTCTATACCACAATGAATTCAAAAGTCAAGGACTCTCTTTTACAAAAAGAGAACATAGCAATAAATGGCTTATGTTTTAACCACTCCCTACAAATGGTTCAGACTGCTCATAAAAGAACTACAGACAGATGGATTGAACGTTCAGAATGGGTATCAGAAGATTTGTATAAGACATTCTGGCATAAATTGATAAACAAAGGTAACTTCGTGTATTCATCTGAAATAACATGCCAATGGACTATACACCCTAATCAGAGACATCGTATAATTTGTGAAAATTTCGGAGGACACGTGAACAAATATAGATGTTTTTACAACGTGAAAACGCCGATTAAAATAAAAATTTCTGATTCAAAATTCTATGACGAAGAAAAGATATTTGAAAATTTCAGAAGAAAATGTACACCACAAAAAAAGGGGTTGAAGATTCTGTTGGTCGGCGAACTCTCTTATAACCCTGAAAGAATTTACGCCTTTGAAGAGGCCGGAAATGTCTTATATGGATTATGGGTGAAAAAACCATTATTTGCATTCTCCAACATAGGACCATTGCCATTTGGACATATCCAAGACTTGGATAAGGATAATTGGAAAAAGCAGATTCGGGAAATCAAGCCCGACATTATATATGCATTGACAAACTTCTGCGCTGTTAAACTGGCACATGAAGTATTAATGGAATGCAAAGACATTCCATTTGTATGGCATTTCAAAGAGGGTCCTTTTTTGTGTATAGAACATGGAATATTTGAGAAATTGATTGATTTATATACGAAGTCAGACGGTCAAATATACTTGAATAAAGAGGCACAAAAATGGTATGAACAATTTATTCCGAAATCAAAGTTTCCATTTATATTGGATGGAGATTTGCCTAAAGATGATTATTTTACTAACGACTTTTCAAAAAAACTTTCCG
Source organism: Prevotella sp. P3-122 (assembly GCF_002251365.1). GTDB lineage: Bacteria > Bacteroidota > Bacteroidia > Bacteroidales > Bacteroidaceae > Prevotella. The sequence goes on along the minus strand of NZ_NPJH01000050.1, from coordinate 18,271 downwards.
ATGAGGACGGTGAAATACACACTGTTGTTGCAGGTAGATTAATTGGCATCACCATTGAAGAGATTGGATGTCTTGCAAAAAATGGTATTCATATACATTTGTATAATGAGAGCTATGAGGGTGCCAAAAGTGAGTTTTTCAGACAAGCCATGATAGTTGCGCCGAACCATTTTCATATTCATAAACATTGTTCTCCTAACAATTGGACAGAAGAACTGTCAAAATACGACATTGGCTGGTTACATTGTTTTGACAGTGAAAATCAAGGCTATTACGATAAGGTTAGATGGAACGATATAAACATACCTGCTAGATTGTCTACAATGATGGCGGCAGGTATTCCAACAATTCAAAAGGATAATTCCAAACATATTGTTGCAATGTTTTCATATGTCAAAGAACGTAGATGTGGTATTTTTTATACTGATATAGAAGATTTGATTTGTAAATTGAAAGATACAGAAAACATAAGAAGATTACAGGAAAATGTCCTTAAACACAGAATGGAGTCTTCGTTTGATTATCATATGCAAGACTTGATTGACTATTTTAGAAAAATCATAAAAATAAAAAATGATGGAGAATATAATACTTAAGAGAATTGCAAATTGTCTTGTTTTGAACGTGCAACAAGCATCAATAACAGGTTTGTTGGAAGGGAATATTGGCATGGCTCTATATATTTATCACTATGCAAAAACAAATAATTTGCAAAGTTATTTTGATATAGCGGATTCTATTGTCGACTATACGATAGAGCATTATCTGAAGAATGTTAATAGAGTGTTTTCTTCTGGTTTATATGGTATTGGATGGGCTATTTGGTATATGAAACAAAAGGGATTCGTTGAAATTTCAGATGATGCTTTTGATGATTTTGAAACAATTGTAAAACAGTCATATTCGTCTATAGAGATTGAGCAAGACTTAAAAACTGCATTTCCTGTTTTTTCAAAAGGTTTATACTGTGTCCAATCAGGGAAGCCCGAAAATCTTGAATACGCTTTGAATGCTATAGATGAAATTATGGAGTATGGTGACAAGATGTCATTGACATCATGTTATCTTAATTCGATATTGTATGTGCTGAGGAGAATCGAAGAAGCCGATTGCGAGAATGAACATTTGCAATCTAATAAAGCCTTTTGGTATTCATTTATAAAGGAAAACCCCTCGATCTATGCCAATGAAGATTGTAATTTTTATATTGCGCAACAGATGGCTCCAAGTTTATTTCCTCAAACAGGCTTGTCTGACTGGTTCAATGTATTGGAATGCGGATATATGAATTGGCAATCTGTTTTATATAGGGAGTATATTAATCTGCCAGACTTGGATTTAAGTGGACAAGAAATTATGTCTATAGATGAAGTAATAAATAATGCATCTATTAACCGATTGTCTTTGAATGGAATAACTTCACTTGGTCTTAATCTAATAAATAGAGAATAAGTGAAGCAGCAATTAAAGTGTCAATAAAAAAGGGAAATCTAATGCATATGCATCAGATATAACTAATTAAAATTTATCTGTTATGAAAAAAATCAGAAAACTAGCATTGTCATCAGAACAATGCATGTCCCCAGAAGAACAGGTAACGGTTCTTGGTGGAGGACACGTATGCACTGGCTATTCTTGGAATTGCCAATGTACAACAGTTGGGAACACCTGCGAGCAGGTGTGGACATATGATTGGTCATTTGATGGAGAAAGAGCTGCGTCCGGAGGATTGACCGCATATTCTGCGGCTGAATCGGGAAACATTTATGTTGCAGTCGGAGGGGTAATCTTTGGAGCCTATCAACTAGCAACATCATATGAACCTGGCTATGAACTTTATCAAATTCAGAAATGCAGTAGCATCTCAAATGGTTCAAAAAGTCACACACCTGTAGGAAGTATAAGGAGGAGATAATTATGAAAAGAATTAAGAAATTAACCCTTCACCCAGAACAGGTGTTGGATTTTTCCGAAGCTGGTAGAATTTGCGGCGGAAAACATTTGGTCAACCACACTTGGAATTGTAACTGTACCAAAAAAGGCGATAGTTGTATTGAAACTTGGACTTACCTATTAAGCCCCAATTCCGAAATGTATAAGCAAACAGGGCTTCCAGAACCTGTAACAACAGGAGCCGTGATTTATGACCCCAACACAGCTTGCTGGGAAAGAAGTTTTCAGCAATGGATAGCAGATGACAGCAACAAGCACCATCATGCAGGCTATTCTTGGACTTATTAAACTCCTATTTGCTTCCACAATGATTATTGAGTCACAAGGATTTTAGTATATAATCTTGTTCAAGCAAGTGTTAGAAATTATATTTCTCACACTTGCTAGGACATAAAATAGGTTAAAGCAGAAATGAGAACATATATATTACTTATCGTTGCGATATTTTTCACAAACTATATTCATGCTAATAATGACGATGAGAAATTGATTTGTGGAAAGATAATGGATTACATCACAAACGATTTCATTGAAGATACACTATCTGTTCATTTGCTTTCACAGGACAGTACAATTGTGAGTACTGGATTTGTTTATAATACTCCGGCACATCAACACGGGCATAAGAGAGAATCATTTTTTGAAATTCCCGTGAACAATCCAGGGAAGTATATTATCTATATAAAATCTTCAAAGAACTATTATGCTTTATACAAAACAATCAACATAAAATTCCACCGACGAGAGAGAACTATACGGACAGAACCCTTATTGCTTAAGCACAAACCATATGTTGATTACACTATCGATCTTAAGGAGGTCGTAGTAAAAGCGACTAAAGTAAAATTCTACTTCAACAACGACACCTTAATATACAATGCGGACGCCTTCGCTACAATACCAGGATTTGTGTTGAATGACATACTAAAGAAAATGCCGGGTCTGGAAATGCATCCAAATGGTGAAATTAAAGTGCATGGCAGAAAAATAGACGAACTGCTGCTCAATGGAAAGGATTTTTTCAACAGTGATAGGAAAACCTTATTGGAGAACATGCCAGCATACATGGTGAAAAACGTAAAGATTTACACAAAAGAAAAGGACAGTTTGTCACTTATAAAGAGAGAGAGGGAATTTAGTGGCTATGTTATGGATGTCAAGCTGAAAAGAGAATACAATTCCGCTCTTGTCGCTAATGCTGACGTCGGCTATGGTACGGACAACAGATATTTTTTGAAGGCTTTTGGGATGCGTCTAAATCCCGTTAGCCGTTTTTCCACATCCATAAATTTGAATAATATTAATAAAGAAGAGTATTCTGATGGAAATGGAGGCTACAGGAGTGTTGATGCGAGTGATGGCAAGATTAAAAACAGCAAATGGGTGATGGCGTATAATTTCGATCAAATCAGGGGGGTGTATTCCTTGAATGGCAATGCGTTAATCAGTTACCAGGACTCATATATTGAAAATAAAACCTTCAGACGGATGTTCTACCAGACGGGCGATATATTTGGCCGCGACGATAACAACAATCATACTTATTATTTCAAAACGAGTTCGGATAACGATTGGAACTTGTTTGGTAATTCTGCATTCGACTTCACAATTCAACCTCACATCATTTATGAAAGAAGAAAGATGAATATTTTTGAGCAAAGCAGTAGTTTTAGAGAAAATTTGAGCAATGTTCTTGGCGAGGATTGGTTGGATAGTTTGCAAACAGACGAAAATAGAAACTTATTGAATTTGTATGGATTAAACAGTAACTGGAAGGAAACGACCAATGAAGCGACATCCATAAAGACGTGGGTTGACTTACAGAAGGATATCAACATCGCTCATACAGAGGATGTTATTCATTTAAACGCAGGATACAGCTTTCATACGTTATCAACAAACAACAATAGCAGTAATTTCATTAAATACTATCAAACTAGCACTAGCGAAACATTGAACCAGTTTGAGAAGAATAATATAAAAACAATTGAAGGAAAAATCCATGCTGATTATACATATGTGTTAAACAATCATTCTTTACAATTTGGATATAACTTCAATAGGGCTACAATAAATAATGAAAATCCCATTTACGCATTTCATAAGATAGATTATGAAGCCAATCTAAACGGCAATGTATTGCCTTCGCACGAAAAGGCTTTGATGGAATTAGACAAAAACAACAGTCATTCATATAATCAGGCAGAAAACAACCAAACTGCCAATCTAAAATATACTTATTCTTTGGAAAAGGGGAGCAAGTACACAATGTTCTCTGTAAACATCCCTTTCGCCTACAACAGGAAACGCTTGACGTTTTATAGGGACTATGAGAGAAACCAAATAGAAAGGAACGGGGTTCTTCCCAATTTAATTTTAAATTTTCAAAAGAGATATTCAGAGTTTGGGAAAGGAGCACGTCTCTGTACATTTGATTACGAGTACAAAGTGGATTTTCCCCCACTGTATAATATGATTGATTTTAGAAACACTTCAAATCCGCTTTTAGTTGTAAAAGGCAATGCCAATTTGAAAAATATCAGAACACATAATTTTTTCGGTCAATTTTTCTGGCAGAATTCATACGGGAATATACATAGAATGAATTTTACTTTTGTTATTATTGACAATCAAGTGGCAAATATCAGATATTTTGACAAAAGCACTGGTGTCACTGAAATTTCTCCCATGAACATAGACGGTAACAGCACATTTAATATTAATTTTGTCAACAATGTGTTCTTCAAAAAAGGGCGTGCGTCACAATTTATTCACGACATTCGTTTCATGATGAACAAATGTTCTGATTATGAATCCACGGAATCGTTGGAAAATACTAACATAAGCTCCGTGTCCAATTATTTTATATCAGAAAACATTGGAGCTGATCTTCATTCCAATAACCACAAATTTATATGTAAAGGTACCTTATATGCAATCTATCAATACACCAAAAGCAAGAGAAATGATTTCGATGATTTCCACGCTATCAATTTTGGATTAAGATGTAATCTGAGTTATGAGTTACCTCGGAACTATTTCTTTGAGACCAAATTTCTATCTGTCAGCCGCAGAGGATACAATTATAGTAGTATGAATGATAATGAATTTTTGTGGTCTGTCAGCTTGAAAAAGTCATTTAATAATTCGTGGTCTGTGAAATGCGATGCATTCGATATTCTAAATCAACGAAAGAATGTTTATAATTATGTTAACGCACAAGGGAGTACTGAATACATAACAAACAATATGCGCCGTTATTTTATGTTACATGTACTTTGGAACATATCTGGTACTGGAAGGAAATGAAACTAAAGACAATTCATCAGCTTGATTCTATGGATTGCGGGCCTGCCTGTCTGCAAGCTATATCAATGTTCTATGGCAAAAACATATCACTGCGTCATGTTCGCTCAATGAGTGGCATGACTCGTGAAGGAGTATCAATGCTCGGTCTGTGTGAAGCAGCTCGAGAAATTGGACTAAAGGCAATAGGAGTTAAAATAACTATTGACCAATTAGCTAATGATATGCCATTGCCATGCATCCTGTTTTGGAATCAAAATCATTTCGTCGTGTGTTTTGATGTGACTGGCAAGGGAGACAAACGAACATTTCATATAATGGATCCTGCAATTGGAAAGATGAAGTGTGGAATGAAAGATATGCGACAACATTGGGTCTCAGGCTCCATAAAAGGAGATGATATCGGACTTGCTATGCAAGTGGAAAAAACAGAGACTTTCAATATGAAAGACAAAAAGAATGCAGATGATGAAATGAAAGGATTGAAATATTTTTTACAACATATAATTCCATTCAAATTCCGTTATTTGCACCTACTCGTTGGCACTTTGGTCGTTATGATGCTTGGCTACTGTACACCGTTTCTTTCCCAAGCCATGGTAGACGTTGGTATCAAGAATCGAGACATAAATTATATCATGATTATCGTATTGATACAAATAGTAATTGCTCTGTCTCAAATGTCAATTCAGTTTGTACAAAGTTGGCTATCCCTTCATATGCATACGCTGATTGACATTAATCTTATAGAAGATTATCTAACAAAGTTGACAAGGATGCCACTACTTTTTTTTGAGATTAAAACATTGGGCGACTTACTACAGCGTGTGGGTGATCATGAAAGAATTAAAGCATTTTTAATGAATAATGTAATTGGAATTGTCTTTTCCATAAGCACATTTTTAATCTTTGGCACCATTCTTGCAATATATAACAGGCAAATTTTTTCCGTTTTTATGGCTGGGAACATCGTATATATCTTATGGATATGGCTATTTATGAAGTATCGAAGGGTAATAGATAATAAAATTTTTGCACTTTCATCTCACCTACAGAACAATATGGTTCAGTTTATTGAAGGTATGCAAGAGATTAAACTGAACAATTTGGAGCGAATGAAGCTTTGGGAATGGAAATCAATCCAAGCTGGTATGTATAGGGTAAGCCTACAAGCGATGAAAATAGGACAGATTCAGCAATCAGGAACAGTGTTTTTTTTAACGACAACTAACATCATTCTATCATACATGGCTGCCCGTTTAGTCGTTCAAGGAGAGATGACATTAGGTATGATGATGTCTCTTTCCTTTATAATGGGCCAAGTGTCTGGCCCTATAGGTTCTTTCATAGGTTTTGCCCATAGTTGGCAAGATGCAAAAATCAGTATGGAACGTCTGAATGACATTAATGGTCAAGACGACGAATTAAAGGACGAAGAAAGTAAATTATCGGAATTACCTCCCATTGGAGATATTGCCTTCAATGATGTGTCATTCAGTTATTCTGGAATGAACCGAAATTTTGCGCTTCAACATATAACACTGAATATACCTCATGGAAAAGTCACTGCCATTGTAGGAGCAAGTGGAAGTGGCAAGACGACTTTGTTGAAAATGATATTGGGATTCTACACTCCGCATAGAGGAACTGTCTTGTATGATAAAATTCCTTTGCAATCGCTGAAACCTATGGTTTGGCGTAGTAATGTTGGTTCTGTTATGCAGGATGGATATGTATTTTCTGATACTATTGCTAATAACATTGCTCTTTCCTATATGGGCAATGTTGACAGGGAACGACTATATGAGGCCGCAGAAAAAACTAATCTACTTGACTACATCTATTCGCAACCTTTGAATTTCTCAACCAAAATTGGTGTCGATGGTGTCGGTTTAAGTCAAGGTCAAAAACAACGGATTTTGCTCGCAAGGGTTATATACAAAAATCCCAAAATCATTGTTTTAGACGAAGCAACAAACTCGCTTGATTCAGACAATGAAAGACAAATTGTACGAAATCTGCATGATTTCTATGAAGGAAAAACTGTCATAGTTGCAGCTCACAGATTAAGTACGATTCGCGAAGCAGATAATATTGTTGTATTGGACAATGGATTGATTGTAGAGCAAGGAACTCACGAAGAATTACTGAAGGAAAAGAAATGGTACTATAATCTTGTAAAAAATCAACTGAATTTCAACGAATAAAAAATGAGAATAAAGAACATTAGCGAAATGAACCTGAAGTCTGGAGATGTTTCAGACTTAATTGGAAAGCCATCCAAAAAACTTATTGTATTTTCAATAGTTTTGGTTCCGCTTGTATTTATTGGCGCCATTGTGGGGGCCCTGCACATCAAATGTCCACAGACAATAGCTGCTAATATAGAAATAACAAATTCCGTATCTGCAATTCCTATTATTTCTGAAACCTCAGGATGGTTGGAATATGTCTGCGCAGACGATGGGGACAATATAATCTCTGGGGCAGACCTAGCAGTTGTCAGAACCAATGACACCAAGTATCACATAAAAAGTCCCATTAATGGAACTGTTAATTATTCGTATCCTCTTTTCGAGAATCAATATATAAAACATGGAAGCTTGATTTGTTACATTATGCCAGATAAATCGGGGGAAGTAGCAGGGTGGGCAGAAGTTTCTGAGAATGATATAAGCAAGCTGTGTATTGGAAACAAATGTATTGTGGAAACATACAAGTATCCAAGTGAGGAATATGGTAATTTGATAGGATATGTAGAGCGTATTAGTGCCTTCCCTATAGAAGACGATAGATACATCATAAAAGTTAGGTTTCCGAAAGGAATAGTCACAACTTCTGATAAAGTGCTCAACTATAAGCATAAGTTGAGAGGAACTGTATCTGTGATAGTACAAGATTATACAATCTTTGATTTGTTACTTCAGCCAATCAATACATTCTTTAATAACAAGGGGGATAAGTACTAAGTAATATACTGTAATATAAACTTTAATATATAATAGGGCAATCATGATGAAATACGATTATCTGATAGTTGGCTCTGGCTTATTTGGTGCCACATTTGCACGCCTTGCTACTGATAGTGGGAAACGATGCTTGGTGATAGATAAGCGTCCTCATTTAGGCGGCAATGTGTACTGCGAGAGCGTGGAGGGTATTAATGTGCATAAGTATGGACCGCATGTTTTTCATACCTCTGATAAAAAGGTGTGGGAGTTCGTGAACCGTTTCGTAGAGTTCAACCGCTTCACGCTGATGACAGTGGCAAACTACAAGGGGCGGCTCTATAACTTGCCTTTCAACATGAACACGTTCCACCAGATGTGGGGTGTTAGGACTCCCGATGAGGCGATGTGTAAGATTGAAGAAGAACGGAAAGAGATTGGACGGATAACGAATTTAGAAGAACAGGCTATAAGCTTGGTTGGACGTGGCATCTATGAGGTGCTGATTAAAGGATATACGGAGAAACAGTGGGGTAGGGCGTGTACGGAGTTGCCATCGTTCATCATACGGAGGTTGCCTGTGCGGTACACTTTCGACAATAACTACTTCAACGACACCTACCAAGGTGTGCCCATTGGCGGCTACAACATACTAATAGACGGACTTCTTAAGGGTGTGGACACTCAGACAGGGGTGGATTTCTTTGACGGAATGGACAAGACGTGGCGTAACGTGGCAAACAAACTTGTCTTTACTGGCAAGATTGACGACTTCTACCATCAAAAGTTAGGATCTCTCCAATATCGCTCTCTCAGGTTTGAAACAGAGACACTCGATATAGCGAACTATCAAGGGGGAGCACTCATGAACTATACAGACAAGGAAACGCCCTACACGCGCATCATTGAGCATAAGCACTTTGAGACTTTCGGGGCTGCGGTGGAACGGAATCCGAAAACGTTGATTACCCGTGAGTACCCTGCGGAGTACAAGCTGGGAATGGAAGCCTACTATCCCATCAATGACGAAGATAACAACAATTTATATCAAAGGTACAAAGCATTGGCAGATGCGGAGACTGATGTCATCTTTGGTGGGCGACTGGCTGAATATAGGTATTATGACATGGCATCTGTAATAAAGAGTGCCATGAACAGATGGGATACAATCACCTCCATGAGTTAATCCCTTTTGCTTACAATGGCATACAATAATGGCTATTCTGTAAGGCAGTTTGAAAATCTCGGTTACCATTTCCAACTGTCGTGGGGGCCAGCAGAGATTTATGAGTATAAGTATCAAAACGAGCGGATGCACAACACGTTCTATCATCCCATCAAGAATCTAAGCATCATAAAAATTGAGTAACGAACTTTATAAAATGGTAATTTCAAATACGAGATTATCTCAAATTAGTTTTTCTACGAGTGAACTTTTGACGGTATTCTAAAGATTACGAACAAGAGCGGTGAAGATCCATTATCTTCAATCTGTCATTTCTGCCAAGATTTCTTTGTATGTACTAATCACTTAACAAATCACAATACATTAAGCGTGTTGTCAATGTACGAGGATGCTGAACACGTTCTTTCCGTTCTTCTTCATTTTTAGGAGGCTTGATATACAAATCCTCGTCTATATCTCTGTTGAAAAGATAGCGAAATCCGTTCTTCTCGTAGAACTTTAGTACCTTCCACATCGCATTCTTTTTTGAACTACCGAGATCCCAGATGCGAATGCTATTGCTATCATTAGACAGCGTGAAGCAAGCAACAATCTGCTTCTCGTCCTCCTCTAAACGAAAACAATATGATTTGCCGATTCTCCGTCGAGCATAGGTCAATGCATCCTTGCTGAAGAACTCGTCCATATCATCATCTTCTCTACATGTGAAGGGTTAGCATTCTGAAAGGACATCCTCAGAAAGAACGTCAAACGTACATTTTTGATCAATAAAACTCATCCTCTTCTTATATCCTTGCTTTACGAAGTATGTTCTTCATCATGATATATCGTGCATCTTTGGTGATGTCACGACGAGGACGAGCATCAAACTCACGGTCAGTCTGCTCTATTGCTTCACGAAATCGAACGGCATCCTCATCGTAAAGTGTTGGTATTGCTTTTATTGCTATTGCCATATCTTCAATATTAAATATTCTTATTGGACATTGTTACACAATTTTTGCCTTGTAAAAATAATATTTTTTCTTCATTCCCACAAGCTATGGCCGTGATTTAACACAATATTTCAATATAAATTGTCCATTTTGGACAGGTTTTGATTCGAAAAAAGGGCAAATTGATGAATTATAATTTAGATCAGAAATTCTCTACACCATTCCAAATGTTATATCTCAGCGTCAATACCAAGTATTGACACATAATAAATAACGTGAGTTCGATGATTTCAAAACAATGAAAGCTGTGTATCAACTGTACGTTGTACATTGATACACGGCTTCTTAGGAAACATACAATAAGCAGCGATAGCTCCAAGCAGGTTCACGATGAAATTGTCAAAGCACCTGTGTCTTGAATGTTCCACTTGTGCAATATTCTTCAACTCGTCATTTACCGTTTCTATTATTTCTCGTTTCCTAAGCAGCAGCTTGTCAGACACGCTCATCAATGCACCTTTCATGTTGTTTTTAAGTTTGGTGATAAGCTGTATGCCATCCACGAACAGGCGTTGGAAAAGGTTCTTGCTGATATACCCTTTATCTCCGACCAGCTTGCCATATATGAATTCTACGAAGGCTTTGTATTCCAATGGTTTCCTGTCATCCACATCTCCCGGGGTTATCATAAAGTTCAGCAACTCACCCCTCTCGTTACATATCAGATGCAGCTTAAAGCCAAAGAACCATCCCATGGAGCACTTGCCTCTTTGCGCAATGCCCTTGAATACCTTGTGGATATGTATCCTCTGGTTCCTGCATACTCTAAGGGGAGTGCTGTCCACGAAACTTATGCCAGTACATTTTCCGAGCAGTACCTTCTTGATGAATAAAGCCAAAGGGATGGCTACTTCCTTTTCAAGTTCCACGAATCGGTTGACTATCGTCTTCCTCTGTCGCGATTAACTTCGTTGAATATCGGCTGCACTCGGCATAGCCAAGCAAGCTTGACTCTGCTCTCGTTTGCACGATATTTCGGCATAATCCAAACAAGTTTGGCTTCTGCTCTCGCTGCTCCATCGGTTGTAAGAGACAACTTTCGGGAAGAGGTGACGCATATGTCTGCATACTTTTTCTATATAGAAATGTTTCAGGCAACGGTAGCCTGAATCATGAAACAGTATCATGATTACCATAATTTCTGCCTTTGACATGGTTGACTTGCGGTGATATTGCCGTTTCTTATCTGCTTTCAGTGTATATTTTTCCATCATGGCATCAAAAAAATTGCAAAAATCATCTGCAATACAAAATAATTCTGTAACTTTGTCCTCGGTGATCATAGCGATTATTGTTTGTAATTCTTTGTATTTCAACACTATAAAGTTATAACGATTTTCGCTAATCACCAAATTTTCAAGCACTTATATTTCGTCGAACTCACGTTAATTAAAGTAATTGTAATGAAATTATTAATACTAAATATCTTACTCTTATTTTGTGGTAATCATCAGTTGATGGCGAAGGGGCTGATGCTGAGTCTTCAGTACTATCAGAATGAGAAGCCCATTGATTTGGAGAAGTTGGCTAAGGGACTTTCCGATATGGAAATTGATATTAAGACATTCGTTATTGACGATAGCAAGTCTATAGAAGAGTACGCCAACAGACTCAAGGAGACCGTCAGACAGTATCATGAACAAAATGACACGATTCAGTTTTTTGTTCTTACCGACAGGGAGTCTTCTTTCGTAGGGTTGGAATTAGCATCTGTTGAAGCCAGCGTAAAGGCTCTGCTGACCATATGTGGCGCGTTTAATGATGGTGACCGCTTTCTGTATGGTGAAATGTCTTTCAAGAAGAATATGGAAATGCTTGACTCCATATCGTTTGATGGCAGCAAAGAACGGTATCTGGAAAAGGTATTCAAGATGATTGCCGATAAGAAAACAGGTAAGAGGATTCGTCTGCCAAAGAATGCTGACAACGATATGGCGGCGTTATATGCCTTGCTGGAAAGCAACTACGGCAGTTCAATAATGAGATTTTCATTGGATAGCTGTCTCAGTAAGATTAGTGCGGCTGTTTTCCCTATTTATGATAGTGACAATCAACAGTTGTTAGATGTGGACTATCTGAACCTTTGTCTTTGCGGCAACAAATATCAGGTCAGATACTCATACCCAATCTGTTATTATAGCGGAGAGACATTAGTGAAAGAAATTACTAAAAGCATTTCGGAATTACTAACTAAATAAGGGATGAAAAACTATATTATTACCATACTTCTGTTATTTGTTGCGACCGAAGGCTTTTGCGACTCTATTCCCTGTGATTTCAGAATGAGTGACGGAATCACGCTGCATGGCACAGTGATAACTCCTCAGGAGAAGAACCTGAAAAAGATGGTCATTATTGTGAACCATCGTCATAGGACTCCAGAAGGAAGTGGCCCATTATATACTTATATGATAAAAAGACTGTCCGCCCAGGGGGTGTCTGTTTGCTACTTCGAAAACAGGCCTGCCATGAAAAGAGACTCCTCGTTTATCACGTTGTTTGACATGGCAGATGATGCGGTGGCTGTATATAAAACGCTGAAAGCCATCAAAATGTTCCGGAAATATAAGATGGGGTTTGTCGGGGCAAGTGAAGAAGCCGCATCAGCACTGATTGCAGCCTCAAAAGTACCAGACCCGGCCTTTCTCATTCAAATGGTGAGCATTATCATTCCACAGCATGAGAAAGATATGCAAACATTTACAATTTATGCCCCGCAATTATCGTTAGGGATGGCTGCTTTTGCTGGTATTTCTTACCATGTCTATTCTGAAATAGTTCAGGATATCTTTAATTATTGCATGACTCACCAGAAAGTGGATAAAAGTGCCTTAGAACAACAATTGGTTAAACAATATGGTGGTGAAGCGACGAAGAAGAAAAAAGAATTTCCTATTGCTATGCAGGTCCTCATTACCAAGGTGACAGACCCACAAGAAGGAGTAGTTCCTCGACTCCATTGGGATTCAAAGCCATATTATGAAAATGTCAAGTGTCCGATTTTACTTTTGCAGGCAACAGACGACAGAAATGCGCTTTGCTATCCTAATATCTTCGAGTTTGAGAAAATCATGAACGAGAATCATCACAATGATTACAACACGCTATTAGTGGATGCAACTCACTACCTGATATCGGTCTCGGAGTCTCGAAAACTGGAACATGGGCGAAGTAGTGACGTCGATTACTCTAGACGAGAACAAATCCTTGATTTAGTTTGTAAGTGGATTTTAATGAAGTAACATAAAAGATGTAATCTAACGTGAGTTCGATGAATTCAAAACAATGAAAGCTGTGTATCAACTGTACGTTGTACATTGATACACGGCTTCTTAGGAAACATACAATAAGCAGCGATAGCTCCATAGATATACAAAAACACAAGAAGAATGGTTACAAGAGCATGGTTATTAATATTGATAGTAATGGTTATGAGTAAAATTAAGTATGTTGCAATGTTATTTACATTGCTGTTCACTTCAACGACAGGAGTATTTGCCCAGTTTTCCATCCAAAAAGCTCTTAGGTATGATTACTTAAGTGAGAGATGGTCGGATTATCAACAAGAAACAAAGTATGGCCTGTTGGATTTTAGTCGTCGTTATTTTAAGGATACGATTAGTGTTGCAGAGATGAAGGAGGCGTTCTTTAAGTATAAGGATGTCAAATTCATGGCTTCACCTTATGAGGGATTTGATTCCATCATGCGACTTGGCTCAATCGGAGAAGGTGTGATGCTGCTGTCTCCGCTAAGAAATCATGCCAGGAAAGAGATTAGAGAAAGTCGTGGTGTGTGGCGTTGGTTTGGAAGTCCTAGACTCGTAAACCTTTTAGATAAGAATGGGACTCCACAAGAGGCATTATTAAAGAAAATAAAAGATGACGAACTGAAGAAAATGATGAATGGCGAGATTATCTCATTAAAGTCTCCTCGCAGGTATATGGGCTATGTTATTTCACCAGCGGCTAGTATGGAAGTATACATGGATGGTAAGTTAATAGGAAGATCTCCAAGTGTAAATTACTCAGACTTTTTTGCGTATGCAAATCATTATTCTAACGTACTGGATGGGGAATGGTATCATGATGTAAGTGGAGGTGCTCGGTTGCTGGGGGTACTACAAGGCATGAATACAATGATACATGCGAAGACTTCAGAAAAAACATTCTCTGTTTTGTTATATGCCAAGACCTATCCAAGAAGTAAAAGAGTTACTTACACGATAGATCTTTTGCTGCCAAATAATCCTGACAAGGAAACAGAGAACTTATTCATGAGTTTGAAAGACTTTGTTGAGAGTTTACCATCCAAATCGTTTGCGCCTTATTATACTACAGATTTGCGTCTCATGACAGGTCGTTATTATAAGGTGACGGTGAACAAATGCGGATGGCTAATTCAAGACTATTTGGATTTATGAGGAATTGTTGAATGATACAGATTATTTGCAGGAATGAAATTATTCCTGTGGATAATCTGTATCATATAAGAATTTATTTTCGGTAACCTTGTGTGAATCTCATTATATGAAAGAAACTATTTATAATAAAGAGACTAGCAATTGTCTTGTCCTAATTTCTCATAAAATGCACCTGCATAGCATCACGCAAGCGTTGGCCTGGAGGACATCACAACCTCGACATAATCGCCGCCAGATGCGGTTATGACTTAAAGAACCACCATCATGCCTTGGCAGATGCAGAGGCGTGTGCTGCTATCGCGTTGGAAATATTATGACATCAGGATTCCTCTCAACAGATAGGTGGCATTTTGATTGCGAGCCACTCCAGAGGTTATCTTGTAACTATACGTCACATTATCCGTCAACTTTATCTCAAAGCAGTAGTTATGGAAACGGGATGGACGCTCATCGGACATCTTCGAGAGTTCAAGGTCGTGGGTGGCAATGATGCCAGTGACCGGCAGCTGGGATATGTATTCAAGGAACATCCTCGAACCACTTAACTTGTCGGCAGAGTTTGTTCCCTTCAGTATCTCGTCGAGTATTATCAGCGTGTGGCTGTTCTCACGACAAGCAGTAATAAGATGTTTCAGGCGCAACAGTTCGGCATTGAAATAGCTGATGCCGTGGGCAAGGTCGTCGGAAGTACGCATACTGCTGAACAAGGAAAAGGTACTGACCCTCAATCGCTTGGCAAAAACCGGCATGCCACACATTGCAAGGATATAGTTAACTCCTATGGAACGAAGGAATGTACTCTTGCCTGCCATGTTGGCGCCAGTCACAATATAATAATGTGAGTCGGTGATAGTGAAATCATTGGGCACGGCCTTACTTCCCAAGAACGGATGGCATATCCCTTCCGCACAATAAACCACCTCGTCTGCATCGACAATTTCCGCCTCCTTTGCGCATGGCTCATTATATCGGAATGTTGCCATCGACACGAGTGCGTCAAAACGGCTTACGGCATCTATCCACTCTGTCATCCTCGGCATATAGCACGATTTCCATTTTGCAAACCGTCTGACGAGGAAGAGGTCGTTGAGAAAGAATGCATCGCACAGCATACGATAAAGAGGATTGCCATTGCGGTCAAGGCTGTCCATCAGCCTCTTTAGTTGCTTGAAAGAGCGGAGCGCATTTCCGTCGGCACTTGACAGGCGCGAGAGTATGTCGGCATTGTCCTTGGCAGAGAAATGACACCCGGAGATAATCTCCATCAGAGAGACATACATGCTCATCTGTTTGCTTACCGCCCCTACAGTCTTGTTGATATTATGCAATGGCCGTGAACACAAGACAATCATCAAGAGCAGTTGCAGTAATCCCCACTGAAACGGCACACTCGACGGAACGACATCCAGCAAAGCGGCAATGAAGGAAAAAAGGAACCCGGCAATAGAGACCACGGCAACCGCCATCGACACGGAAGAAGATGCAAACGAGGGCAACGGCAGTGATTTTGCCTTTTCCACAACTGCCACGACCTCGTCTGTATCTATTAAGTCTCCTCTCAACTGCCCCACAGCCATGAATGAGGTTCGCAAACTCTCGTCTATGGCAAGTTCGTTGACAGCATCCCTTTGGTTTTCTATTTCCAGCTTTGTTTTTGTTCCAGTCATACAAAGCTGCCCGGCAAGGAGGTCGCTACCACCCGATGTGACAGTACGGTTGATGCGCTGGAAGAGCGACTGCTCACCAAAAACATCCATATCGAAAGAGAACTCATGATGTGGATTGACATATTTCTTTCCATTGCGAAATGCCGTGAGATTACCATTGAGATAAGCCGTCTCATTCATATACACAGCACGCACAGCCCTCAACCTCTCCAATTTCTCACTATTGGCGTCGTCCAGCCTTCGTGCTGCGATATAAGCCAAGACAAAGAATATGCCCGACGCAACAATAATCATTTCGGCATAATACGTGGCATATATGGCGATAGAAACCACAGCTAAAAGGAATGTCGACAACTGGGCTGCAACAAACCATCTGCCCTTCTTCTTGCAGTGGCGTATCTCCCCAGTCACTTCCTCCGCTTTCTCTTCGTATTGGCAATAAATAGCGCTCTTCTGTTCCCCAAGCTGTTTCAGTATTCCAACTCTGTCCATTGTGACCAAATAAAGTATAAAGTTATTTAAACTTCGCAAGTAGCAAAAAGGAGAAAAATGAAGATAAGAGGAGATAAATGACATGAGCCAGAGTTATTCCTCTCATAGCCGTTCTCTAATCTGCTTCAGTTGGTTGACCATTATTTCCGCGGCATTATCCGGTGCGACGGTATTGCCAAGCTTGTCTGCCACATCACCATAGCCTGAGAGCATTTCTTCTCGGGCACTGCCACCGGGCAGGATGTCACGGAGGTGCGAGGAAATGACTTCCAGGGTGAACCTGTCGGCAAAAAGCTCCGGCACGACCTCCCGGTCGGCAATAAGGTTGACGAGGCTGATGTAGCGGCATTTAATAATATGGTTGAACGCCCATCGCATGAGCCTTGGCAATGGTGTGCGGTAGCATACGGCCTGAGGCACGCCGAAGAGGGCAGTCTCGAGTGTGGCCGTACCGCTGGTTACGAGGGCTGCCGTGGCATGTGACAGCAGGGCATAGGTGTCGTTGTAGACAACGCGCACGTTGGTTCCGCTAATGAAGGGGGCATAATATTCAGGGTCTATAGATGGTGCTCCGGCCAGTACCATCTGATAATCCGTGAACTGCGACGCCGCCCTTATCATCATGGGCAGGTTGTCCTTAATCTCCTGCTTCCTGCTTCCGGCAAGCAGAGCAATGACGGGCTTGTCCTGCTGAAGCCCGTTGCGCTGGCAGAATTCACCGAAAGTCTCATTGTATGACTCTTTGAAGCTGCGTACCTCGTCGGCAGTCGGGTTGCCGACGTAGTTTATTGGATAGCCATGCTTCTGCTCGAAGAACGGAACCTCGAAGGGCAGGATGGAGAACAGGGAGTCCACATCCCTCTTGATGGCTTTTATGCGCCACTCCTTCCATGCCCAAATCTTTGGTGAGATATAATAGTAGACCGGTATGGATGTCCTTGCGTGCAGGAATTTGGCTATGTCGAGGTTGAATCCGGGATAGTCGACGAGTATGACGACATCGGGCTTCCAGCAGACTATGTCTTCCTTGCACAGGGCCATGTTGCGGAAGATGGTCCTCAGATGGAGCAGCACGGGCACGAAGCCCATATATGCCAGCTCACGGTAATGCCTGAGCATGGTTCCTCCTACGGCCCTCATCATGTCGCCCCCGATGAAGCGGAACTGCGCCCCGGCATCAGCCTTGGCGAGCGATGACATGAGGTGCGAGGCATGCAGGTCGCCACTGGCCTCGCCTACTATAAGATAATATTTCATGCGGGTTGGATTGGCCGGTTACAAATTCCAGTTACTGATGGTCTCC
>NZ_NPJH01000005.1 GCF_002251365.1 Prevotella sp. P3-122 | reverse complement strand
GTTCACTTGCGTTCAGCTCAGTAATACGTACCTCTCTGCAACGCTCACCACCGCAACGTTTCCGACTGCAGCAGCTTGCAGAGGGTTTGATGCCAGTGCCTGCACACCGACACCGAGAGACCTTCTCTCATCTCATTGGCAGTTACGGCTACATCTTATATGGAAGGTAGCCAACCCTTTATATATAGATGTGCACCTCGTGGCACACGGACAGGTACCTGATTCGTTCGGTCTTCTCAATTGTATATAGATGGTTCAAGTACCTGTCCCCTGACCCTCTTTATAACACATTACTTACGTTCAAATGCCAATTCTAATTTTTGGATGCCCCTTTTATTCGCATTGGCAAGAATAAGTACGTATGTAATTTGCTCTTTCTCCTTCAACGTGGTAGTCATGTAACGGAAATCGTCTTCCGTAACGATATATTTCAGCATGGGACCGCCGCCAGATGCCACCACAAGACGTATCTTGTCAGAAAGAGGAGAGATAACGTATGCATAGCGGGCCATATACGTTGTACTATTGAACCTCACCCAATCAGTGTCTGTTGGGTCTAAAGTATTATTCAGATAGATGCGGCAGTTCTTGTAAGATGGTCTTTCATTTCCCTCTGAACTGTATATTTTCCCGTTGCCGTCAACAAATAATGGAGAGGACACGGAATACTTCTCTATAGGGCACTGTTCCTCATAGACAATGTCTGCCTCAGACTTTATGGCGTCTTCTACAGGAAGTTCTGGACCTGTAATTTCCTTATCTTCCAACACCTCGACAAGTTCATACTTCCATGCCGAACCATCTGCAGGGGGATTGGCAAGTATGGTCTTCTTTGCCCTCAGCTTATACCTATGCCCTTTCTCATACGTAAATCCTTCTATATAAGAGAAACTCATCTTTCGCCAGGTCTGGTCAACGCCATCCTCCATGACAAGCATACACTCAACGGGATTCTCCTTGTTGTCATCAAATAACGAATACATGATGTCTGTGTTCTCTGAAACAGACATAGTAATCACGACCACCTTGTCTTTGAGTTCATCATCGTCATTGCATGATGCCATTCCGATAGCAGAAATGATAACGACAAGCAATGTAGAAAAAAATAATTTGATAGTCTTCATAATATCATTTGTTTATCTTTTATGTATTGAGTTCACGTCAGTTGATTATATGCCTCCTTTATCTTTATGACCTCAATAAGCTGCCTCTGTGACTGGAATTTTTGACAATACAATGCTTTTTGCGTTCCAATTGACATTCCACAGATTGCCCGTCTCAGAGTCAAACAGCACCCAGACCCAACTGCTGTCTGTCGGATACATTTCAAAACGGCCCGGTTTTTTGTCAAGTGCAAGAGGTTCTGCATTAAGCACTCGGTTTTTCTTAGGGTTTGAAGGAACAATGGCTTGGATTGTTCCGTCTCTTGTGTCAAGCTTCAGAAAAACACCTGTTATAGCAGGATAAAGAACATAGTTTGTGCTTTTGCTCGTTGAAATCACTACCTTCACGTCATCATCTGCATTGACTGTAGTAAATGACAAGCAGCAAATGGTCAACAATACTATAAATCTTTTCATAATTATCTATATATCCTTAATTCCGCAACATAATTAATTATTTTTTATAAGTTCCTGGGCAGCAAAATGTTCTTGCTTGTGGCAAGCGGCAAAGCCGAGCAACCCAGGAATTTGTCATGTTAGACTTTTCACTTATCTTAGTGTTGCGAATCCAAAGACAATAAAAAGCGTAACAGACATGGCAAAGGTAGCAATAAAATCCGAATAGATCACTCCTTTTGGAGGAATGTTTTCAATAATGGAGCAATTTGACTCCAATCTCTCATCTGTAATCGACTCAACCCTCGGTATGAGATGCAGGCTGTATGGTTATCAATACAGCGAAATCATCCGTTGGATTTTATCCGACCGTTTCTCGCCATGACAATGCCCGAGCAAGCTCATCATTGCTCATCTGGCTTAACGAAACCGTTCGCTTATGAGCGTTTATTTCTGTGGCGGCTCATGCATAGAGGATGTCACCACTCATCTGATGTACCACCTCTCGCTTCATCCGACACTTCGCACATGCAGTACCGACACGACTCTCAGAGCCATAAAGGAACTGACCCAGGATAACATTTCCTACACATCCGACACTGGCAAGACCTACGACTTCAACACGGCAGACATGCTGAATATCTATTCATGCAACAACGCTTATGCTGATGTGTTCCAGAATGACTTTGGATAACACCGACAACTTATGGTCGTGATTTTGCGTATTGCCTCAAGTCGCATGGTGAGGTAAGGGACATTTATATGTCTTTATGGTGACATTCGATGCACTGTGCCCCCTTTTTACTAACGATGCAGATTCTTTTCGCTTCTGTATCATATTAGGCGCGTAGTTGCGGATTTGAGGATTAAATGAAGTGGGTGAAACCGTTTGCCATAGGAGATGAATACGTTTGCACCCCTGATAAGGTTAATAACCTTACGGCCTTAAGGTTATTAACCTTGCAGGCGTAAGGTTATTAACCTTATCGGCAATGATATATATATACATAGACCACGCAACAATATATTGTCACTCGAGATATAGCATGAACCGCAAATATGAATACGCCACAGACAAAATTTTTAACCTTATCGGCAATGAAGATAACAAATGCAGAGCACACTGCTATAAATGGTAATCACTCGAAATGTCGGATGACCCATCTTTTGCAATCCACAGAAAAGGTCAAAGGACGCACCCTAAATGTAGAGTGCGTCCTTTGACCTTAAACCGTAGTTCTTATAGCTCTGTTTACTCCGCTCGCTTTTGGTGAGGAGCAGAAGCGGGGGCTATTTAGGTGGTTTTAATAATTTCCACCTTTAATCAGCTCGACAGCCTTCATGACGATATCATTTAATCAGCTCGACAGCCTTCATGACGATATCATTGGTCTCGTTCATAATCTGGAAATACTGGGACATGTCCCACAAATCACGGGCCACGAGTGCCTTCAGCTGAACCTTCAGGGCGGCAATGGTGTGTTTCAGCTCTTCGTCGTCCTTAGCCTCAACCTTCTGCTTCTTTCCCTCCTCGATGATACCGTCGATGACACTCTGCGGTATCTCGTAGCTGTTGTTGAACTTGTCAAACTGCTTGTACTCCGCCTGCAAAGCCTTACGATTGACATCGATATAGCGGAGGTTGGCATTTACGATGATGCTCTTGGCGGCAAGCTGTCTGTGCAGTTTGGTGTAGCGGGTAGTATCGAGGGGAACAAAGAAGTCTGGCATAATTCCGCCTCCGCCATATACGGCACGATGGCGGCGCAGGGTGTAGTACTTCAGCGAGTCTGAGAAATGAATGGAGTCTGCGCTATACAGCTCTCCGTGCTTGTATCTGTCGTCAAGTTCCATCTCGTAGCCCTTCTTGTCGCCCTTCTTGTAAGGTTTCTGTATGCATCGTCCCGAAGGAGTATAGTAATGGGCTATGGTGAGCCTAATCATGGAACCGTCACGGAACTCAATGGGGCGCTGCACCAGTCCCTTGCCGAAGGAACGGCGTCCTACCACCTGTCCACGGTCCTGGTCTTGTATTGCGCCTGTGACAATCTCTGCAGCGGATGCCGAGAACTCATTGACGAGCACCATTACTTTGCCGTTAAGGAGCTTTCCGTTGCCGTGTGCACGATATTCGCGCCTCTCTACGGTACGTCCCTCTGTGTAAACGATAAGGTCGTTCTTGTGCAGGAACTCGTTGGCTATGTCGACGGCAGCCTGGAGGTATCCACCTCCGTTCTCCTGCAAGTCCAGGATAAGGTCTTTCATGCCTTGTTCCTTGAGCCTCGCCACGCCATCCATAAACTCCTGATATGTGGTTGCTCCGAAATTGCCAATGCGTATGTAGCCCACTTTCGGCCTGATCATGTATACCGCATCGACGGTGGTGACGGGTATCTTGTCGCGCATGACATCGAAGGTCAGCAAGCCATCGACACCACGGCGCAGGATGCCGAGCCTCACGGTAGTGCCCTTCTTTCCACGCAGACGCTTCATAATCTCCTCTTTCGACATTTTCACGCCCGCTATTGCCGTATCGTTGACTGTCACAATACGGTCGCCAGCCATGATGCCGACTTTCTCTGACGGGCCTTTGAGGACAGGCTGTATGATGAGGAGGGTGTCCTCGACCATGTTGAACTGCACACCAATGCCGTCGAAAGAGCCTTGCAGCGACTCGTTGAGTGCCTTGGTTTCCTTGGCAGTAGAATAGGACGAATGAGGATCAAGCTTGGAAAGCATGCCCACAATGGCATCCTCAACGAGCTTCTCCTCGTCGACAGAGTCCACATAAAGGTTGGTAACAGCCATCTCAGCCATCTGCAACTTGCGCAGCTGGCTGTCGCCGGAGAAATTGATTTTCAGCTGTGCGCCTGCTGATACTGGCGCGAGACTAAGAAGTGCCACGCAGGCACTAAGAAATTTATAAGATAGTATTTTCATTTCAATATGTTTTCACTCTTCACTCTCCTCCGCAATGTCCTTCTCCACGACAAGGTTGTCGATGATGAAGTTCTGGCGCTCCATGGTGTTCTTTCCCATGTAGTATTCAAGTAGCTTTGCTACCTGGTCGTTCTTGTGTAGGGTAACCTGCTCGAGCCGCATGTCGGGACCGATGAAATGGACAAACTCTTCAGGACTTATCTCTCCAAGACCCTTGAAGCGGGTTATCTCCGGGTCGGGCCCCAGCTCTTGTATGGCCTGCTGCCGTTCCTCGTCGCTATAGCAATAGCGCGTTATGAACTCGCTTTTCTTAGCCGTTGCGGGGGTATCCTCTATGGCTTTCTTGTTCTTTATCTTCGTCTTCTTGTTGCGTACCCGGAAGAGAGGCGTCTGCAGAACGTAGACATGTCCCTTCTTGATGAGGTCGGGGAAGAACTGAAGGAAGAAGGTTATGATGAGCAACCGTATATGCATGCCGTCGACATCGGCATCGGTGGCCACAATAACCTTGTTGTAGCGCAGTGTGTCGAGGCCGTCCTCTATGTCGAGCGCAGCCTGCAGGAGGTTGAACTCCTCGTTCTCATAAACCACCTTCTTGGTAAGTCCGAATGAGTTGAGGGGTTTTCCGCGTAGCGAGAATACAGCCTGTGTATTAACATCGCGGCTCTTGGTGATGCTTCCACTTGCCGAGTCACCCTCGGTGATGAATATGGAGCTTTCCTCCTTCCGCTCGTTCTTCGCATCGCAATAGTGTATGCGGCAGTCGCGCAGCTTGCGGTTGTGCAGGTTGGCCTTCTTTGCCCTCTCACGTGCCAGCTTGGTGATGCCAGCCATAGACTTACGCTCCCGCTCGCTCTCCTTAATCTTCTGCTCCAGAATGTCGGTACAGTCTTCCTTGTGGATGTGCAGGTAGTTGTCGACCTCACGCTTGAGGAAGTCGCCGACATACTTGTTGATGGTCTCGCCATCAGGTGCCATGAGCGTGCTACCCAGCTTAATCTTGGTCTGGCTCTCGAAGACAGGCTCCTCGACATTGATGGCTATGGCAGCCACAATGCCGTTGCGGATGTCGGTATACTCGTAGCTCTTGTCGAAGAATTCCTTGATGGTCTTGGCGATGTGCTCCTTGAACGCACTCTGGTGGGTACCGCCCTGAGTGGTGTGCTGGCCGTTGACGAAAGAGTGGTATTCCTCACCATACTGGTTGGCATGAGTGAAGGCAATCTCTATATCCTCGCCGACTATATGCACGATGGGATAGAGTCCGTCGTTGGTCATATTGTCATTGAGAAGGTCCTCCAGTCCGTTGCGGCTCTTTATCCTGCGTCCGTTGTACATGATGGTAAGACCGGAATTGAGGTAAGTATAGTTGCGCAACATGGTTTCCACAATCTCGTTGTGGAAGGAATAGTTCTTGAAGAGGGTGTTGTCGGGCTCGAAGTAGATTAGCGTGCCATTCTCATCGTCTGTGTCGGAAGTAGTGTCGCCAGTGATATTTCCCTTCTCGAAGGTCAGATGGCGTACTTTCCCGTCACGGAAGGACTTGACCTCGAAGTGCGAGCTTAGTGCATTGACGGCCTTCACACCCACTCCGTTGAGTCCGACACTCTTCTTAAACGCCTTGGAGTCGTATTTTCCTCCTGTATTGAGCACGCTGACCGCCTCGACAAGCTTTCCTTGCGGGATGCCTCGGCCGTAGTCTCTTACTGTTACGGTAAGATTGTCGGTGACATCTACTTCTATCCTGTCTCCAGCGTGCATCTTGAACTCGTCGATGGAGTTGTCGATAACCTCCTTGAGGAGCACGTATATACCATCTTCGGGAAGGGAGCCGTCGCCCAGCCTGCCTATATACATACCGGGGCGTGTGCGCACATGCTCCATGTCGCTGAGGTGTCGGATGTTGTCATCGGTATACTCAACAGGCTGCTGGCCGGCCTGCGCACTCACGTTGTCCGGCTCTGTGCCGGCAGGAATATTGGTTATAGTATCTGGCATTTATCAGTATATTTGTGGGTTGTAGGTGTAGTACTTATGTGTATCAAATAAACTTCTTGTAACATTTGCGACGCTTGTGGAGATGTGTCTCAAAAGCATCCCATTGTCCCTGTACATTGGAGTTGGTCTCCATCTCCACCTGTGTCTCGCCCCATTTGAAGCCGTATTCCTGATAGCGTGGGATAAGGTCGTAGAAGAGCAGGGCGTTGGCACCCTTGGCACGATATTCAGGCAGGAAGCCTATAAGCAGCAAGTCTACACCCTCAGTCTTGTGGAACTTGATGGCCCTGAGAACGTGCCACCATCCAAACGGAAAGAGACGGCCACGATGGCATTTCTGCAAGGCTTTGGCAAGCGAGGGAATGGTGATGCCAAGTCCGGCCAGCTTGTCGCCATGATTGCCGTCCTCGATTACCGTGATGAGATTGAGGTCTGCCAACTTGAGATACATGTCGACATACTGGTCTATCTGCCTCTGCGTCAGTTCCGAGAAACCATAGAGGTCCTTGTAGGTTTCATTGATTAGCTGGAAGATGCGTTGGCCATATCCACCCTGGAAGATATCCTTCTTGGTGAGTTTTTTAATCTTGAGGTTGTAACGCTTGGCAACCATCTGTGCTATCTTGGCATACCTTTCGGGCATCTTGTCGGGAACAGTGACCTTGAACTCCACATACTTGTTGTCGACAATATAGTCTTCCATGGCCTCGATATGCTCGGGGTAATATGGATAGTTGTATATTGTCGGCATCGTGCCAAGCTGGTCGAAGCCCCAGGTAAGCATTCCCTCTGGGTCGAAATCAGTAAAGCCGAGCGGTCCGACAATCTCCGTCATACCCTTGGACTTGCCATAGTCCTCAACAGCCTTGAGCAGGGCTGCCGACACTTCCCGGTCATCGATAAAGTCTATCCATCCAAAGCGCACGCTCTTGCGATCCCAACGCTTGTTGGCCTTATGGTTGATGATGGCGGCAACGCGTCCGACTATCTTGCCCGACTTGTAGGCAAGGTAATATTCAGCCTCGCAGAAGTCGAAGGCCGCATTACGGTCGTGGCTAAGAGTGTTGTAATCGTCGCTATAAAGAGTAGGCACATCATACTCATTGCCTTCGTACAAGTCATAATGGAACTCTATGAAGGCTTGCAGGTCTTTCTTGGTCTCGACCTTCCTGATTTCTACTGATGACATCTGGGTATTGTTTTTTTATCTTAGGCAGCATGACTGTAGCTGCCATATTAAACTTGGTTTTTAAACAGATCTGGCATACTCCACTTACGGGAATAAATCCTTGCAAAGATATGAAATAAAACCGAAACCACCAAGATATATAAGGATTTTTGAGTTTTCTTGGATGCCTTGACGGCTCAGCGAAGATAAAAAACCACTCAAAGCCTCTGGCAACGGAAGAGGACATGAGCCGACGAGGATGTTGTGGTGGCAAGCAGATAGGTGTCGCCACCATCCTTGAGCTTAAGACGCTTGCGCAACTCGGCTACTGTCAATGGGAAATTGCGTACCGTGATGTTGGCTTTGTCAAGACCGGCCAGCATGGCTCGCAGTTCCTTGCGGTTCATGGTCGACTGGGCAACGACGCGGAAGCGGCGGCCTGGGAAATCAGGATGATCCATGGACGAGGCAAAGAAGTGGGAATTGGGACCTACGGCACGGATGCCATACTGACGGCACAGGTGCGCAAAGCATCCTGCCTTCATGATGGAAGCGTTTGGCTCGAAAAGATATTCTGGAATGATGTTGTTTGCCGGAAGGAGGGGAATGTCGGAAGCCAGGCTCTCATCGGCTACGGTAAACACCTGCGCATTATTGGTACAGGTAAGAGAGAAAGGCTTCTTGCCGTGGGTGACTACTATAAGGAGTTCCTTGCACTCGTTGTCAACAGATACGATGTGCACCTCGGAGGCTGAGGCGGAGGTTAGGCGGGCATTGACGGACTTCACGGCACTATGCCAGTCGAGCATCGGCGACAGCTTCACCATCACCACCTCGCTTTTTGACATCAGCAAGGGTAGCAGCTCAAGAAGGTTAGGGGTGCAGTCCTCGATGCCATAGGTACGGGAGCCATGGGAGTCGCGGCGGGCAGGGTCGAGATATACAACTGACGCGAAAGGCATAGACGAGGCATAGGCTACGGAATCGGCACATACAACCTCGGCATCAGGGAGTCCAAGCAGAGGAAGATTATGGGTGGCGAGGTCGCACAGCTGCCTGTTGCGCTCAACATAAACGGAACGCATGCCAAGTGAGGATGCCAGAAAAGAGAAGTCTACACCAAAACCACCAGTAAGATCAACGAAAACAGACTCCTGGTCAGTGCGTGTGCCCTCAGACAACAACCTGGCGACCAAGGCAGACTTGTAGGCTGCGGTCTGCTCAGACGAGCATTGCTCCATGGAGAGATGCGGAGGGTACAAGAGGCCGTCAGTACAAGCCCAAGACGGTAGCTTGCGCACGGCAACCTGCCAACCACGTATCTGGTCGAGGGCAAAGGCTGTATCAACCTCGGGATAGCGGGAGGCTACGAAGGCCAGGTCTCGGACATCCTGTTCACGATGCTTGCGTATGAATTCTTCGGTATTCATAAATGTATCTCTGTCTACAGTCTGCTACAAATGGCATGTCAGCCCGATACGGAACTCGAAAGTGCTGGCATTGACATCGGGATGGCTATGATAGTGGGTGGCACGGATGAAGTAGCCGCTGGAAGCATTGATGCTCACAGAGCCTTTGACATCAAATTCCCATATAGGATTGATGACCAACAGACTGGCATTGCCCTTGTCGCCCTGGGCGTTGAGGAACAGAGGATTTGTGTTGGCAAGGTCCTTGTGCTCGTAGCCCTTCCATGTGAAGATGCGGTAGTAGTCGGACTTGAGGATAAAACGTCCGAAGTTTCTGAACTCCAGATGGGTCTTGGTCTTTAGCGAGAAGCCAGAGCCCATATTGTAGTCACGGTCGATAATGTTATAGTAGTCACTCTTGGTTCCGCCAAGAAGAATACCACTAAGGAATACTCGCTGCTCCAGTCGCGTGAGTGCTCCTGTCTGTGGGAAACGCATCATTATACCAGGACCGAACGAGGCCGCCTCGGATATACGGTAGGGTGTCTGGCTGCTGCCATCCTTGACTGGCTTTGAGTCGTAATAGTTGAAATGCTGATAGATGCCGAACTCCACATCAAGCCTGCGCTCAGAGAAGACTGGCGCGCTCCATATTCTGCCCATAAGGTGAAGGGCGTTGATGAGGGGCTGGTTGGCCGACATACCAATCTTCACGTCGGCAGAGAAATAGTCGTATGGCTTGTTCTCACGCTCGTTGAACGGGTCGCCATACTCAAGATATATTCCTACGTACGGATTCCATTCGCCACGGAACATGGAGCCGTCGTCTGCAAGATACCTTGCTCCTGCAGTAACAGAGAAATCAATAGGAAAACGCCTGTAGTCATGATAAGGCTCGGCATCTGGCCGTACTCTCCAGGCATCGCCACGGCACATGCGGTTGAGACCACGCATAGGATTGACGGCAGTAGCGGCAAATTCACGAAGAAACCGCCGGAAACCGCGGGTGCGATCGTTAAGAATGACGTTGCTCACGCGATTGGTAATCTCTCCTATGCAGATGCCTCCGAAAGTGGTGGCCATGAGGTCGTTGATGGCAGCCGGCTCTATCTCGCCACAGAACTCCCACATCAGGGAGCCGCCAAGGGCATACGGGGCAGACTCCCAGAAGGTAAGCCCGTTGCTGCGGGCGGCATTGTAGTAGAGATTGCCATGATAAGGATGGGCGAACAGATTGGTGGAGAACTGATCGTTGTCCCACACAAAGCCCTTCTGGAAATTCTTGTGTATGGTGTGCATGTTGACCTCGGCAAACTCCTCATTCAGAACAAAGCGGTCGAAGCAATGTACCAAGACATTGATGCCTGCGGCCTCAAGGGCTGCTATCCACGGATGCTTGGATGTGCCGTCATCACTGTATGTAGCCCCTACCCCATCGTCAAAGCGCTTTACATCAGGCAGCTGGGCAGAGCCGCTTCTATGGTATCTCATCGTAAGACCCATTTGTGCTACAAGCCCGTTCTTATAATGTCGGTTATGGGCGTAATAGCGAGTGTCGCCATAGCCCACGGAGCCATAGAGACCGAGGTAGCGGTTGAGCTGATAGTCGGCATTCAGATGTGCTTGAAGGGAATAGAGTCTCTCTGGCTTGTCAGCCTCGTCGCGGAAGGTCTCTATATGGTAATAGCCGATATCGCCACTCAAAGACAGACGGGGCGTGACGTTGAAATATTGTCCCAAGCGGTAGAACACGGAGCCAGAGAATTTCGAGTCAAGACCCATATAATGGCTTCCCACACCTATAATATTATATGTGGAACGGTTTCGGAAACGTAGTGCGCCATTAATCTTCGAGCCCGTGCCTACGAAGGCCATATAGTCGATGCGCGTCTTGGGGTTGATATTTACAAGTCCTATCTTGTGTGCTATGGTGTCGCGGGTATAGTTGACAAGTCCTACCTGTACTCCACGTGGATGGCTCTGGGCAACATTGATGAGTCCTATCTGCGACCCGTTGAGCGTGTCGGCATAGTTATAGGCTGCCATCTGCAAACCACGCATGTAGGAAGCGGAGACGTTGGCTGCGCCTGCTATCTGTAGCCCCCTGTCTACACCAGAGCTGATATTGGTGATTCCACTAATCTGGATACCTCTCAGACGGTTGTTTATATTGGAGATGGCTCCTATAGACAATCCCTTCTGCTTAGTCACGCCATTGATAAGACCGATATTGAAAACACTCTCGATTGTTGTGTCGGGCATAACACGGAAATCTCCGAATGTTATCGGCATGGCATAAAGCTGCCGAGACTCCTGCGCCCAGGAATCACACGTAAAGAATAGCGACACCACAAAAGATAGTAAAACCTTATGCATCATTCTGGTCAATATTAAATATGTTCCAATTGCAAACTTACAATATTTTCATGGAATGAGCAATAAAAAAGAGGATTATCGACTTCTCCCCATAAAAATATCTCCACACAACATAAAAAAAACAGCTCCCGCAAACAATGTTGCAGGAGCCGCATTTTATACAATACGGGTCGGCAAACGCACAACCCATTGCTGTGTAGTGTCTGATTAGTCAGCCAACTTAGCCTTCAGGAACTCACGGTTGAGACGTGCGATGTTGGCAATGCTCTCATTCTTAGGACAAACAGCCTCGCAGGCACGTGTGTTTGTACAGTTACCGAAGCCCAGCTCGTCCATCTTGGCAATCATAGCCTTGGCGCGCTTGGCAGCCTCTGGACGTCCCTGTGGCAGGAGTGCCAGCTGGCTAACCTTAGAGCTTACGAAGAGCATGGCAGATCCGTTCTTGCATGCTGCCACGCATGCTCCACAACCGATACATGTCGCACAGTCCATAGCCTCATCGGCATTCTCCTTCGGAATAAGTATGGCGTTGGCATCCTGAGCCTGGCCTGTACGGATGCTTGTGTAACCTCCAGCCTGGATAATCTTGTCGAATGCAGAGCGGTCAACCATACAGTCCTTGATGACAGGGAAGCCTGCTGAACGCCATGGCTCAACGGTTATGGTATCGCCATCGTTGAAACGACGCATGTAGAGCTGGCATGTCGTAGCACCACTCTCGGTCTTTCCGTGAGGAGTTCCGTTGATGTAGAGCGAGCACATACCGCAGATACCCTCACGGCAGTCGTGGTCGAAAACAAAAGGTTCTTTACCTTCCTCGATAAGCTCCTCGTTGAGGATGTCGAGCATCTCAAGGAACGAGGTATCATCGGGAATATTCTTCATCTCTCGTGTGTCAAAATGGCCTTCTGCATTAGGACCATCCTGCTTCCAATATTTTAATGTAAAAGAAATATTTCTTGCCATATCTTTTTTAAGTTTACAAGTAAACGAGTTGACAACTGAAACAAAATTAATTCTTATAGTTACGTGTCTGTACCTTTATAGCCTCATACTCAAGAGGTTCCTTGATAAGCTCAGGAGCCTTGGCATCGTCGCCCTGGTATTCCCAGCAGCCAACATAGAAGAAGTTGGCATCGTCACGCTTAGCCTCTCCCTCTTCTGTCTGATGCTCCTCACGGAAGTGACCGCCACAGCTTTCCTCGCGGTGGAGTGCGTCGTAG
Organism: Prevotella sp. P3-122; assembly: GCF_002251365.1. Taxonomy (GTDB): domain Bacteria; phylum Bacteroidota; class Bacteroidia; order Bacteroidales; family Bacteroidaceae; genus Prevotella. The sequence goes on along the minus strand of NZ_NPJH01000005.1, from coordinate 59,118 downwards.
GCGATAAGCTCACCCATGAGGATGAAGTCACGCAGGTGAATAGCCTTGTCAAGCTCGATGTTGAGTCCTTCCTTCTTTCCTGGTACGAACAGGTTGGTGTCGAACTCCTTGCGCAGAGCCTTAAGCATCTTCAGACCTTCTTCCAGACCAGCCTTGGTACGTCCCATACCAACATGCTCCCACATGATATGGCCAAGCTCCTTGTGGATAGAGTCAACAGAGCGCTTGCCCTGTATACCCAACAGGCGGTCGATTTCCTTCTGTACGCCCTCCTCTGCCTCGGCAAACTCTGGCAGGTCAACAGAGAGGCGTGGCCACAGACTCTGGTCGGCAAGATAGTTCTGGATTGTATATGGAAGAACGAAGTAGCCGTCAGCAAGACCCTGCATGAGGGCAGAAGCGCCAAGACGGTTGGCTCCGTGGTCAGAGAAGTTGCACTCTCCGATGGCGAACAGACCAGGAATGGTTGTCATCAGCTCGTAGTCTACCCAGATACCACCCATGGTATAGTGGACAGCAGGGAAGATCATCATCGGGTTGTAATACTTCACGCCATTGATTTCCTTAGCAAACTCGCCAGGATTTACATCGGTAATCTCCTCATACATGTCGAAGAGGTTGCCGTAACGCTGCAAGATCTGGTCGATGCCAAGACGGTTGATAGACTCAGAGAAGTCAAGGAACACGGCAAGACCTGTGTTGTTCACACCAAAGCCCTTGTCGCAACGCTCCTTGGCAGCACGTGAGGCAACGTCACGGGGAACAAGGTTACCGAATGCAGGATAACGGCGCTCCAGATAATAGTCGCGGTCTTCCTCAGGAATATCGCTGCCCTTGATTTCGCCAGCCTGGAGTCTCTTGGCATCCTCAATCTTCTTCGGAACCCAGATGCGTCCATCGTTACGCAGAGACTCAGACATAAGTGTCAGCTTCGACTGCTTGTCACCATGAACAGGAATACAAGTTGGGTGGATCTGAACGTATGACGGATTAGCAAAATAGGCACCCTTACGATAGCACTGGATGGCAGCTGTACAGTTGCAGCCCATGGCGTTGGTAGAGAGGAAGTATGTGTTTCCGTATCCACCAGTTGCTATAACAACGGCATTTGCGGAGAAACGCTCCAGCTTGCCGGAAACAAGGTTCTTTGCGATGATACCGCGCGCATGGCCGTCTACAATTACGACATCCTCCATCTCGTAGCGGGTGTAGAGCTTTACCTTACCCTCATGAACCTGACGGCTCAGAGATGAGTAGGCACCAAGCAGAAGCTGCTGGCCAGTCTGACCCTTGGCATAGAAGGTACGCGATACCTGAGCACCACCGAAAGAACGGTTGGCAAGCATGCCACCATACTCACGTGCGAAAGGAACGCCCTGGGCAACACACTGGTCGATGATGTTGTTGGACACCTCAGCAAGACGGTATACGTTGGCCTCACGTGCGCGGTAGTCACCACCCTTTACAGTATCATAGAACAGACGGTATACTGAGTCGCCGTCATTCTGATAATTCTTTGCTGCGTTGATACCTCCCTGTGCGGCGATAGAGTGTGCGCGGCGGGGAGAATCCTGAATGCAGAAGTTCAATACGTTGAAGCCCATCTCACCAAGCGATGCGGCAGCACTTGCACCAGCAAGTCCGGTACCAACAACGATGACATCAAGCTTCAACTTGTTCTTGGGGTTCACCAGGCGCTGGTGAGCCTTATAGTTAGACCATTTCTCGGCCACGGGGCCTTCAGGTATTCTGGAATTTAATGTCTTAGCCATAATGTTATTTCTCTATTTGATTTCAAACAATAAATTAAGGATTATGCAGCGCAACAGCAGCAGCAAAGGCTCGGGGCGCAGCCAAAGAAGAACGCGAGAACTACCACGAGGAAGCAAACCATCAGGATAGTAACGTATGCTATGCCGATGACCTTCCAGCGGCAGAACCAAACCTTACCATTCCAACCGAGTGTTTGCATGGCGCTCCAGAAACCATGAGAAAGGTGGAACCAGATTGCAACGAGCCAGATGACATACAGCACCACAAAGACAGGGTTGCCGAATGTCTCTTTCATAAGACCAAAGCCATCAGAGGGTGAAAGAACAGTCTCCATGCCTACAAGCTCTGCAAACATCATGTTGTACCAGAAGTTGAACAGGTGAAGAAGCAGACCAAGCACAACGATGATACCCAGGACAAGCATGTTCTGAGATGCCCACTCTACCTTTGCAGGACGGTCGGTAACAGCGTAGCGCTCTGAACCACGAGCACGACGGTTCTGTGCTGTAAGAATGAATGCATAGACGATGTGACAAACTGCCAAAGCCGCAAGACCAAGGGTAGCTGCAACAGCATACCAGTTAGCACCAAGCAGTTCGCAAATCGTGTTATAAGCCTCTCCGGAAAAGAGTGCCGCAACGTTCATACAACAGTGGAACGTCATGAATAGAATAAGTGCGATACCAGTTACGGACATCACCACTTTTCTACCAATTGATGAATTGATTAACCACATAAATGATTGATTTTTAATTATTTAAATGTTAGAAAAATTAAATTTCCTCAAACAAACCACTTCAACATGTATCAGACTGACAGCCCAGTCCTCCCTTTTTGTAGGTAGAAGGAGCCTCTTTCTGACTGCAAAAATAATAAATAATGATGATAAATCAAAAAGTTTTTTAGAAAAATCCAATTTTATTTCCTACATTTGCAAACAAAATCAAAACATACAAAATTGTTGCCGCCAACAGAAGCGGCAACCAACAAAAACAAACAAATATGGTTTTCAACTATGATGTCATAGTAATCGGAGGAGGACACGCCGGATGCGAGGCTGCCACAGCTGCTGCCAACATGGGGGCAAAGACTTGCCTGATAACCATGGACATGAACAAAATCGGACAGATGAGCTGCAACCCCGCCATCGGAGGAATAGCAAAAGGACAAATAGTAAGAGAGATTGACGCTCTCGGCGGACAAATGGCTATGGTGACAGACAACACGGCCATACAGTTCAGGATGCTCAACAGAGGAAAAGGACCTGCCGTATGGTCACCAAGAGCGCAATGCGACCGAGGAAAGTTTATATGGGAATGGCGAAGGGTTCTTGACAACACGCCCAACCTTGACATATGGCAAGACCAAGTATGCGAGATTATTGTCAGCAACAACGAGACTGTTGGGGCGAAGACAGTATGGGGAGTAACCTTCTATGCCAAGGCAACAATACTGACCGCCGGAACTTTCCTCAACGGATTGCTGCATGTAGGCAAGCAACAGCTACCAGGAGGACGATGCGCCGAACCCGCCGTGGAGAGACTCACGGAAAGCATAACCAAGTGGGGTATCAGGTCGGCAAGAATGAAAACAGGCACACCTGTGAGAATAGACAAGCGGAGCGTACACTTCGAGGACATGGAGGTTCAGCCTGGCGAGAACGACTTCCACAAGTTCAGCTACATGGGACGTGAGAGGAAACTGCAGCAGCTTCCATGCTGGACATGCTATACCAACAAGGAGGTCCACGACACCCTGAAAGAAAGGATTGCTGACTCACCTCTATACAACGGACAGATACAAAGCATCGGTCCACGGTACTGCCCGTCCATCGAGACAAAACTCGTAACCTTCCCCGACAAGGAGCAGCACCCACTGTTTCTTGAACCTGAGGGCGAGGACACAAACGAGATGTACCTAAACGGTTTCTCCTCAAGTATGCCTATGGACGTTCAGATTGAGGCCTTAAGGAAGATACCGGCTCTTAGGGACGTAAAAGCCTACCGACCCGGGTACGCTATAGAATACGACTTCTTTGATCCTACACAACTAAACCACTCGCTCGAATCGAAGATTTTGAAAGGTTTGTTCTTCGCCGGACAGGTTAATGGAACAACAGGCTACGAGGAGGCAGGAGGCCAGGGAACGGTTGCTGGCATCAATGCCGCTATCTCGTGCGGTGGCGGCAGTCCGTTTGTCATGAACAGGGACGAGAGCTACATAGGCGTGCTAATCGATGACTTGGTAACAAAAGGTGTGGATGAGCCATACAGGATGTTCACTTCGAGAGCGGAATACAGGATATTGCTCCGTCAGGATGATGCTGACGCAAGACTTACGGAGAAGGCATATAATATTGGTATAGCAAAAAGGGACCGTATGGACTGGTGGATGGAAAAGAAGGCTGCTATCGGAAGATTGGAGAGTTTCTGCTACAACACATCGGTAAAACCTGTGGAAATAAATCCTGCATTGGAAGCCATCGGCACTACCCCACTCCGCATGGGTTGCAAGATTGCCGACCTCTTGGCACGTCCGCAAGTAAGCATGGACACTCTAAAGGAAATCATCCCGGCACTGAAGGAAGAAATCAATAAGGCCGACAACCGTAAGGAGGAAATAGCCGAAGCTACCGAGATAAGAATTAAATACAAGGGATATATAGAACGAGAGAAAGTTGTGGCCGACAAAATGCACCGTCTTGAGAACATAAAGATTCGTGGACATTTCGACTATTCAAAGCTCCACGAAATTTCAACCGAAGGGAGACAGAAGCTGGAGAAAATCAACCCCGAGACCCTTGCTCAAGCAAGCAGAATACCGGGAGTAAGCCCGAGCGACATCAATGTCCTGCTCGTACTCATGGGTAGATAAAGCAACAGGCCGGAACACTTCACTTCACGCTCCGTCACACAACGTTACACAACACACAACTCTTGTTTCACGTGAAACAAGAAACAACATAAAACATTGAAAACAAATAAATTAATAATTAAAGTATCACTTAAAAAATGAACAATCAGCTATTAGTGGACAACCTGCGCTGTATACAGGATTGGCCAATCAAGGGAGTTAACTTCAGGGATGTGACAACACTATTCAAGAACGCCGAATGCCTGAAGGTGATAACCGAAGAGATGTACAACATGTACAAGGATAAAGGTGTGACAAAAATTGTTGGCATAGAGAGCCGCGGATTTGTCATGTCAAGTGCAATAGCGCTAAAACTAAACGCAGGTATCGTTCTATGCCGCAAACCGGGAAAGCTGCCTTGTGAGACCGTACAGGAAAGCTACGCCAAGGAATACGGCATAGACACAATAGAAATACATAAGGACGCCATAAACGAAGAAGACGTGGTCCTACTTCACGACGATTTGCTCGCAACAGGCGGAACCATGAAGGCCGCATGCGATCTCGTACGTAAGTTTAACCCAAAGAAAATTTATTGTAACTTCATCATTGAACTGAATGAGGAGTTCCCGAATAGCAGAGACATATTCGACAAGGACGTTGAGATTACCTCATTATTAAAATTCTAAATTCAAAGCACAAGCGTAAGGATGTCGTTCCACGTGGAACAGCATCCTTAATAAATATTATTTGAAGACCTTAATTAATAATGAAGAGAGAGGAAGAGAACAAAAGGTTGGAACGGCTAAAGAACATAGTTCTGAATATGCCGGACAAGCCAGGAAGCTACCAATTTTACGACATAAACAACGAAATCATTTACGTAGGAAAGGCCAAGAGCCTGAAGAAGCGTGTATCAAGCTACTTCCACAAAGAGGTAGACAGATACAAAACACGTGTGCTGGTATCGAAGATTGAGAACATTACATATACGGTCGTAAACAGCGAAGAGGATGCCCTACTGCTCGAAAACTCTCTCATAAAGAAGTACAATCCCCGATACAACATATTACTAAAAGACGGAAAGACATATCCAAGTATTTGCATAACAAACGAAGAGTTTCCAAGGGTCTTCAAGACAAGAACGATAAACAAAAAGACAGGCACATTCTTTGGTCCGTACAGCAACATTGGCAGCATGTATACGGTTTTGGAACTTATAGCGAAAATCTTCAAGCCAAGGAAATGCAACATGCCGATGACCACGGAAGGCATAACTTCGGGAAAATACAAGCCATGCCTGGAATACCATATACACAACTGCTACGGACCTTGTATCGGAAAGATATCTATGGAAGAGTACAGGGAAAATACCAGGCAAGTGAAAGAGATTCTGAATGGCAACACCAGAGAGCTTGGTATGTGGCTATACAACGAGATGCTGAAGAAGGCAGAAGAAATGAAATTCGAAGAAGCTGAGGAACTCAAGAGAAAATATGTAATGCTTGAGAATTTCATGGCAAAAAGCGAGGTTGTCAGTTACACCATAAAGGATATTGACGTGTTCTCTATAGTCACCGAAGAGAACGACAATATGGTATTCATAAACTACATGCACGTTAAGAACGGAACCATAAACCAGAGTTTCACATTCGAATACCGGCGTAAGCTCTATGAGACCGAAGAGGAGCTTCTGCTGACCGCTATACAGGAGATAAGAGAGCGTTTTGACAGCCATGCCAAAGAGATAATAGTGCCGTTCGAGATAGACTGGAAAATGAAGGATGCAGACTTCTTCGTTCCTCAGCGAGGCGATAAAAAACATCTGTTAGAACTATCTGTAATGAACGGAAAGCAATACCGTTTTGACCGTCTTAAGCAGGCTGAGAAACTCAATCCTGAACAGAAATCTGTAAGACTAATGAAGCTGCTCCAGACGCTATTGGGATTGGAAAAAATGCCATACCATATAGAATGTTTTGACAACTCTAACATATCAGGAACCGATGCCGTAGCTGGCTGTGTGGTTTTCAAAGGTATGAAACCGAGCAAGAAAGACTACCGTAAATACATAATAAAGACGGTAGTTGGACCTGACGACTACGCATCCATGCAGGAGGTTGTCAGACGAAGATATACAAGAATGCGTGAAGAGGGTACAACTCTGCCAGACCTAATCATTACAGACGGCGGAAAGGGCCAAATGAGCTGTGTAAAAGAAGTTATATGGGACGAAATGAAGCTCAGCATACCAATAGCCGGTCTTGCAAAAGATAATCGCCACAGAACAAACGAATTGCTGTTTGGGTGGCCTCCTAAAACAATAGGAATAGATGTGAAGAGTGAGTTATTTAAGGTACTGACAAACATTCAGGACGAGGTTCACAGATATGCCATAACATTCCATAGAGACAAGCGTAGCAAGAGTGCACTGCATAGCGAGCTGGATGACATCAAAGGAATTGGCGAGAAGACCAAGGAACAGTTATTCCGCCACTTCAAAACAATAAAAAGGCTGAAGGAGGCTTCGTTAGAGGAAGTGGCTACTGTCATAGGACAGGCGAAGGCAAAGATATTAAAAGAGAATTTGTAAGCATATAGAGTTGTTCCTTTTAAATCCGAAGAACAAACCTTAATTTTGTATATAACTAATTAATACTCTGGTAGTTATACAATATAAAGGATATTGTAATACATTAAAAAAAACAATTGTAACAGGAACAAACAACTATTAATTATTATCTAAAAAGCCGTGTTTTGACTTGTTACGAAAATTCAATGGATTCCTAAATAAAAGGGCATTCACAAGTATACGTTTGCAAGGATAGTCACAATGTTTTGCATTGACGGTCATGAAATATATTATCCTAAATGAAGGCGCCTTTTCCAGCAAACGTTTGCATAGGCAGATGCAAAGCTTTGCGTGGGCGGATGCAAAGCTTTGCGTGGGCGATTGCAAAGCTTTGCGTGGGCGATTGCAAAGCTTTGCGTTGGCGATTGCAAAGCTTTGCGTGGGCGATTGCAAAGCTTTGCGTTTAAGATGGACAAAACTGGCAGAAAAGCGTCCGTCCTATTCGAGATAAGATAAAAGGGGAGAAAAGATTAACCATATAGGTCACTGTGGCTTCCCGGGAAGTTTCTGCAGTACTCAAGATTCACATATTTTTTGTGAACACAAAGTCTAAATGGAAAGGAAGAGAACATAAAATAAAAAAAAGGTTTCCTAGTCTCACGACCCGGAAACCATTATAAATTTTTGCAAATTAATAACGAAGTCATAATACTCTCACGAGCGGAATGATTCAACTCAAACTAATACTCAAGTGCTATAATTGCCGTTATCCACTCTTGGCGGCAATTGTATGTGTTATACGATTTTCGATAAAAGGGCTATTTGATACTCCAAAAAGGAAATATCTTAGCTTAACAGGTGCAAAGATAGAGAATAAAGCGGAAACTGCAAAGAAAAAAGGCAAAAAAAATTTGTATATATATAAAAAAAAGGTAACTTTGCAATAAAAAGGTACATGAGAACGGTAATTCAAAGGGTAAAACATGCCTCTGTGACAATAAACGACAATGTAAAATCAATTATAGGCGAAGGCTACCTGATTTTGCTCGGTGTTTGCGAGGAAGACAGCGAGGAAGACGTAGACTGGTTAGTAAAGAAGATTATAGGTCTTCGTGTGTTCGATGACGAGAACGGAGTAATGAACCGTTCAATAATGGACATCGGAGGTGAAATATTGGTCGTTAGCCAATTTACCTTATACGCAAGCTACAAGAAAGGCAACAGGCCATCATGGCTAAGAGCCGCCAGGCATGAGATATCTGTTCCGCTATACGAGTGCTTTTGCCGCAAACTGAGTGAAGCTCTCGGAAAGGAAGTTGGCACGGGAGAGTTTGGAGCATACATGCAAGTGGAACTGCTAAACGACGGACCTGTGACAATATGTATGGATACAAAAAATAAGGAATAGCAGAAATTAAATGACAATATGACAATAAGTGACGCTCAGAAATTGGTCGACGATTGGATAAAGACCTATGGGGTGAGGTACTTCTCCGAACTGACCAACATGGCCTGTCTGACAGAAGAGGTAGGAGAGCTCGCAAGGGTTATGGCCAGACAATATGGCGACCAGAGTTTCAAGGAGGGAGAGAAGGCAAATATCGGCGAAGAAATGGCAGATATTTTGTGGGTTCTGCTCTGTTTGGCCAACCAAACAGGGGTAGATCTTACTGAAGAGCTACAAAAAAGCATAGAAAAGAAAACTAAAAGAGATAAAAACAGACATCGAGAAAACCAAAAACTTAAATAAAGAACTAACAAAATGGAAGAGACAAAAAGCAAATACGACGAGGCTTTGGAGAAATACAACACCAGCCTCAACGACAGGGAAGTACGTGAAGCCGTTCAGAAGATTATTGCTGAGAAGGTTCACGAGAACGACACAGCCGATGTAAAGAAATTCCTATTTGGCAGCATAGAGTTGACTACCCTGAAGACTACTGACTCTGACGTTAGCGTGATGGCTTTTACCGAGAAGGTCAACCAGTTCGACCAGCAGTACCCAGACATCCCGCACGTGGCAACCATCTGCGTGTATCCATGCTTCGCTGAGGTTGTGAAGGAAACTCTGGAAGTGGAAGGTGTAAACATAGCCTGCGTTTCAGGCTCTTTTCCTTCTTCACAGGCCCTGCTTGAAGTAAAGACCATTGAGACGGCTCTGGCCATAAAGGACGGCGCAGACGAGATTGACATGGTGATGCCTGTAGGAAAATTCCTGCAAGGCGACTACGAGGGCGTTAGTGACGAGATACAGGAAATGAAGGCCGTCTGTGGCGACCACGCCTTGAAGGTCATCCTTGAAACAGGCGACCTTGTTACAGCAAGCAACATCAAGAAAGCCTCCATTCTTGCCATGTACGCCGGTGCGGACTATATAAAAACCTCTACTGGCAAGGAAAAAATCTCTGCTACCCCAGAGGCTGCATACGTTATGTGCCAGGCTATTAAGGAATACTACGATGAAACGGGCATACAGATAGGTTTTAAGCCAGCTGGAGGCATCAATACCGTCATGGATGCAATTACCTACTACACCATCGTAAAAGAGGTTCTGGGCGAAAAATGGCTTACCAACAAATGGCTGCGCCTTGGAACAAGCAGATTGGCAAACCTGCTGCTGAGTGAGATTGAGGGAAATGAGGTAAAATTCTTCTGAGGAAAAACAGGTCTGAGTGGCTGACATGAAGCCATTGACATAATTATATAGCCGTATCAAATCCATCTAAAGGGAAATGATACGGCTATAATATTGTCGTAAATAGCTATAAGTCAGCTAAAGATTCCTTTCAATCATAAAGTCAAGATAAGCCTGAAGAGCCTGCCTGACATCTTGTTTTTCCACGTATTTATCGATAAATTCTTGGGCTTGAGCATAGAATTCCCTCATTCGGCTGACCGCATACTCAATTCCCCCATGTTCCTTGGCGTAGGCAACAAGGGTAGCTATCTCGTCGGGTGTAACTGTCTGATCCTTGACCTTATATGCCAACTGTCTAATTACAGGGTCATCCGAATTTTTGACCGCATAGATTACAGGCAAGGTGAGCTTACCCTCTGCCATATCGTTTCCTGTGGGCTTTCCGATTTCGGTCGACTCGTAATAATCGAATATATCATCCCTTATCTGGAAAATCATACCTATATTAGAGCCAAACCGCTTTGCCTCCTCAACAACCTCGGGCGATGCTCCAACAGATAGTGTTCCTATGCCTGCGCAAGCCTCGAAAAGGGCAGCTGTCTTCTGACGTATAACATCATAATAAACCTGCTCGGAAATAACCTGGTTGGAAATATTTGTCAATTGCAAAATCTCACCATTTGACAAGGTCTGCCCCAAGCGTGCCAGATATGCCACAATATCCTTGGAGCCTGTCATGGCGACATTCAGTAGTGCGGTGGACAGAATATAGTCACCAACAAGCACGGCAACCTTATTATCGTAGGTGGCATTTACACTCGCCTGGCCGCGACGCTGACTGCTCTCATCCACAACGTCGTCGTGAACGAGACTTGCTGTATGAAGCAGCTCCAATCCGATGGCCGAACGGAGCGTAACATCGGTGACATCGCCAAAATTCTTTGCTATCAGCAATATCAGCATCGGACGCATCCGCTTCCCTCCCCTATTCTTGATATGCTCAAGAGCCTGGGACAAGAGACCGTTGGCATGGCTGAGCGTAGAATTGAACATACAGATGAAGTCATCAAGCTCGGTCGTTATAGGCTGGCGTATTTGTTTAATATAATCCATAAACTGAAATTTGATACAAAATTAGTGAAAAATCGGGAATTGTGGCAATTTTTTAGTAATTTTACGGCAAATATAAAGATTTTATGGATAAATTATTTCTTTTAGATGCCTACGCCCTCATCTATAGGGCCTATTACGCATTCATCCGCACGCCACGCATCAACTCCAAGGGGCTGAACACGTCGGCCATTCTTGGCTTTTGCAATACACTGAACGAAATCATCAACAAAGAACACCCTACGCATATCGGAGTAGCTTTCGACCATGGGAAGACATTCCGCCACGAAGCTTTTCCTGAATACAAGGCACAACGGGAAGAAACTCCCGAGGACATAAAACTCTCTGTACCTATTATAAAGGAACTGCTCGCCGCATTCAACATCCCCATATTCCAATGTGACGGCTTCGAGGCCGACGACGTTATTGGCACCCTCGCCACCAAAGCTGGAGCGATGGGGATAGAAACTTATATGCTCACACCAGACAAGGACTACGGCCAACTGGTCACGGAGAACGTGTTCATCTACCGGCCACGACATGGCGGAGGGTACGACATTATCGGCGCAGGACAGATAGAAGAGAAATACGGCATAAAGAGTCCCGCACAAGTAATAGACCTGCTGGCCTTGATGGGCGACAAGGCCGACAACTTTCCCGGATGCCCAGGTGTCGGTGAGAAGACAGCCGTAAAGCTTATCAACGACTTTAACTCCGTAGAGGAACTAATCAGCAGGTCTGAAGAGGTGAAAGGCAAACTAAGGGAAAAAATCGAGGCAGCTGCAGACGACATCCGAATGTCGAAGTTCCTCGCTACTATCCGAACGGACGTTCCCATAGAACTCAACCTCGACAGTCTGAGACTCGTAGAGCCTGACAAGGAAAAACTAAGCTCGCTGTTTGCAGAACTGGAGTTCAAGACACTTGCAGACAAGTTTCTTAATAAAGGTGAAAAGAAACAAAAAACAGATAACATCCAACTTTCTCTCTTTGAAGAATTTCCGACCAGCGGGAAGGATGAAAGCGAAAATTCAATTCTCGCAAGCCTAAAAAACAGCCCACACGACTACAAACTCGTTGATACACAAGAGAAACTAACGGAGTTATATGACTTTTTACGGACAAAAGAAATTTTAAGTTTAGACACAGAAACAACTTCAACGTCTGCTGTTGATGCAGAATTAGTTGGTCTGAGCTTCTCGGTCGAGGAAAATAAGGCTTTTTATGTTCCTATCCCAAGCAATCGTGAAGATGCGTTAAAAATCCTATCTTTTCTTAAACCACTCTACGAAAACCCAGCCACCCTCAAGGTCGGTCAGAACATCAAGTACGACTACGAGGTTCTGATGAACTATGGCATAAGGCTACAAGGCAGGATGTTCGACACGATGCTCGCACACTACATCATCCAACCAGAGCTTCGACACAACATGGACTACATGGCCGAAGTGTACCTGAAATACCAGACCATACACATCGAGGAGCTGATAGGTCCCAAAGGCAAAGGCCAGAAGTCCATGCGCGACCTTGACCCAAGCGAGGTGTATGAGTATGCCGCCGAGGATGCGGACATTACACTACGGCTCAAAAACGTGCTCGAACCAAAACTGAAAGAGATTGGCGGCGAGCATCTGTTCTGGGATATCGAGATGCCGCTGGTACCAGTATTGGCAGACATGGAAATGAACGGAGTGTGCTTAGACACCAAGGCGCTTGCCGACACGGCCAAAGTGTTCAACGAGAGAATGAGCACCCTGGAAGCCCGCATCTACGAGCAGGCAGGAGAGCAGTTCAATATCTCCTCGCCCAAGCAGGTTGGAGATATCCTTTTCGGCAAGATGCAGATAATGGATAAACCCAAGAAGACAAAGACCGGACAGTATGTCACCAATGAGGAAGTGCTGCAATCCCTGCGCTCGAAAGCTCCAATAATAGACGACATCCTGGCTTACCGTGGTTTGAAGAAGCTGCTTGGCACTTACGTAGAGGCATTACCAAAGCTGGTAAACAAACGGACTGGCCGCATCCACACATCGTTCAATCAGGCTGTTACGGCTACTGGACGTCTATCGTCGAGCGACCCAAACCTTCAGAACATACCCGTTAGGGATGACGACGGGAAGGAAATCAGGAAATGCTTCATTCCCGAGCCCGGATGCCTCTTCTTCTCTGCCGACTACAGCCAGATAGAGCTTCGCATAATGGCCCACCTGTCTGAAGACCAGAACATGATGGAGGCTTTCCGCAGCGGACACGACATTCACACGGCCACTGCAGCAAAGATTTATCATGAGGAACTGGCCGACGTGACACCAGCACAGAGAAAGAAAGCCAAGCAGGCCAACTTCGGCATCATCTATGGAATAACGACTTTCGGACTCGCACAACGCATGGGAATAGACAACAAGGAGGCCAGACAGCTCATAGACGACTATTTCCGTACCTTCCCAAAAGTTGGCGAATATATGGAGACGGCCAAGCGCATGGCCCGAGCAAAGGGATATGCCGAGACCCTCTTCAAGCGCAGACGTTATCTTCAGGACATAAACTCAAAGAACGCAACCGTGCGCGGATTTGCTGAGCGCAACGCCATCAACGCACCCATACAAGGCTCTGAAGCCGACATCATTAAGGTTGCCATGATACGCATACACAAGAGGTTTGCCGACGAGGGCATCCGCTCGAAGATGATACTACAGGTTCACGACGAGCTCAACTTCTCCGTCTACCCTGAGGAAAAGGAACAGGTGGAGAAGATTGTAAGGGAGGAAATGGAGAAGGCATACATCCTGAACGTACCCTTGGTGGCAGATGCCGGATGGGGAAGCAACTGGCTTGAGGCACACTGACAAACAGCAGGCATGGGAGGCCGGCCCCGATTGGGCTCGCTGCCCATGCATCAAGCATCAGGCAAATGTATGATTGCAATTTACGCAAAAAAATATTGTAGACTCAGTTATAATTAGTACCTTTGCAACAGAGTATGCGTATTTACGCAGAAACCACGTTATAACAAAAACAGAAAAACTATATAAAGACATGTCATTAAAATGTGGTATTGTGGGACTGCCCAACGTGGGCAAGTCCACACTTTTCAACTGTCTGTCGAGCGCAAAGGCTCAGGCAGCCAATTTCCCTTTCTGCACAATAGAGCCAAACCTTGGTGTGATAACAGTTCCCGACGAGCGACTTACCAAGCTCGCCGAGATTGTCCATCCGGGCAGAATAGTTCCCGCAACCTGCGAGATTGTCGACATAGCAGGCCTTGTAAAAGGTGCTTCGAAAGGCGAGGGATTGGGCAACAAGTTCCTTGGCAACATCCGCGAGTGCGATGCCATCATACATGTTGTACGTTGCTTCGAGGACGACAACATCGTTCGCGAGGGAGGTGCGCCCGTAGACCCGCTTGAGGACAAGAGCATCATAGACACGGAGCTGCAGCTCAAAGACCTTGAGACGGTGGAGGCACAGCTTGCCAAGAACCAGAAGATAGCCGCCATCGGCAACAACAAGGACGCCAAGGTGCTGGTAACGGTACTGGAGGCATACAAGGAAGTGCTTGAGCAGGGTAAGAACGCACGTTCGGTAACATTCGAGAGCAAGGAAGAGCAGCAGGCCGCACACGACCTGTTCCTGCTGACCACCAAGCCTGTACTGTATGTTGCCAACGTCGACGAGGCAAGCGCCAAGTCGGGCAACGACTTCTCACGAAAGGTAGAGGCCATAGCAGCCGAGGAGGGTGCCGAGTGCATGGTAATAGCCGCCAAGACCGAGGAGGACATAGCCTCGCTTGAGACCTACGAGGACAAACAGATGTTCCTGGAGGAGCTTGGGCTTGAGGAGAGTGGCGTCAACCGCCTCATCAAGAAGGCATACGCCCTGCTGAACCTTGAGACCTTCATCACAGCCGGCGAGATGGAGGTGAAGGCATGGACATATCACAAGGGATGGAAGGCGCCACAATGTGCCGGAGTAATACATACCGACTTCGAGAAAGGCTTCATCCGCGCAGAGGTCATCAAGTACGACGACTATATACAATACGGCTCTGAGGCTGCTGTCCGCGAGGCGGGCAAGCTCGGCATCGAGGGCAAGGAGTACGTTGTTCAGGATGGCGACATCATGCACTTCAGGTTTAATGTTTGATGACAGTATAATATTTTAATGTATAATTTCCGCTGACTACATGGAGCTACTGTCATACATATTCTGGAATCCCGACGACACCCTGCTGCGCATAGGCAGCTTTGGCATAAGGTATTACTCCCTGTGCTGGCTGGCAGGGCTTGCCGGAGCCTACTTCATGGTAAAATGGCTGTACCGTGACCAGCAGATTAAGGAGTCGCTCTTCGAGCCGCTGTTCCTATACTGCTTCGTAAGCATCCTCGTTGGTGCACGCCTCGGCCATTGCCTGTTCTACGACCCTGCCTACTACCTCTCGTCATGGGACCATTTCGTGGAGATGCTCATTCCTATGCGTCACCTTGCCGACGGCTCATGGAAGTTCACGGGGTATGAGGGACTGGCAAGCCACGGTGGTACCCTCGGCCTTATCATCGGCCTGTGGCTATATTGCCGCAACCTGAAGATGAACATCTGGACGGTTCTTGACAACATAGCCATAGCAACCCCCATTACCGCCTGTTTCATACGCCTGGGCAACCTCATGAACTCCGAGATTATAGGCAAGGTGACAGACGTGCCCTGGGCGTTCATCTTCACGAAGGTTGACCAATATCCTCGCCATCCTGGCCAGCTCTATGAGGCCATAGCCTACGCCCTGTTCTTCTTCGTGGGCTGGTTCTTATACAAGAAAGCCAAGACGCGCGTTGGCACGGGACTCTTCTTCGGGCTTTGCCTTACGCTAATATTCACTTTCCGCTTCTTTGTGGAGTTCACAAAGGACATACAAGTAGACTTCGAGGCCGGCATGCCTCTCGACATGGGACAGCTGCTCAGCATACCATTCGTCATACTTGGTGTAGCATGCATGAAAGGCGGAAAATGGATGGGCAGGCTGGGAGCAAAACAGTAATAAATCAAAAAACCAAGTTTATTATCAAAAAATAAAGGCAAAGATAATTGGATGATACAAATAATTCAATTATCTTTGCCACAAGATATATTGTCTACGGACAA
The DNA here is from genome assembly GCF_002251365.1 of Prevotella sp. P3-122. Lineage (GTDB taxonomy): Bacteria > Bacteroidota > Bacteroidia > Bacteroidales > Bacteroidaceae > Prevotella. The sequence goes on along the minus strand of NZ_NPJH01000005.1, from coordinate 43,033 downwards.
AACACTACTTAAATAATCAAAAAAAAGAATACAATCAAACAACAAATTTGACCTAATCAACGAGATACAAGCATCACGCTAGATATACAAATTATCATAAACATATAAAAAACCTAAAACAATTCGAACATGAACAAGACGTTTACTTTAGCAGCACTCGGCCTGCTATTGGCCGTTAGTGCAAACGCTCAGAAGGTCCGCAAGACTTGGGACTTCAGAGAAGGCTTTAGCTCTGCAACTGTAGCCAACCTGTATGCCGACATGGAACAAAACGGTACGGCTGCACATTGGCGCGACTGGGAGAAAGATGCTACCCAATCAGGAAAATTCGGTTCCACATTCTGGTGTGCCGACAATGGTTCTACCGTCAATGCAGACAATGAAGCCGTAACTATTGTCAACGGTGAAGAAGTACCTATTCCGGAATTATCAGGATTGGACATGAAAGGCATCAAAGCCAAAGGTCTTATTCTTGCTACCGGCTATCCCCAGGCAGAAAACGAAGGTTCTCCCAACGGTATGTATCCAGCCTACGGAGGCTTCATCTGGCTCAACGGCAAGGGACTGACATTCAAAATCAAGCAGGTGCTGAAAGGCACAACTCTGCGCATAGGTGTTGAGTCACACAAGAACACAGAGGCCCGTGGTATCAACGTTGTTGTTGACGGAGTAACCCTGACCGCTACCGAGGGTAACCAGACACCAAAATTCTTCAACGAGGTGGTTTACGACATACCTGATGATACCCCCGACGTTGACGACTACACAGCAGTAACCATCAAGTCAACCAACGGCTGCCACATCTATTATATGATTGCAGGCGAGGGTGATGACCCCAACGACAGCAAGACAAAGATTGGCTACCTATATGGCGGTAGCGCAGATGCTGACAACGCTCTCACTCTCATTTCTGCCAACGAGGCATATCAAGTGACAGCCATTGATGTTACCGGCGATATTAGTGAAGTTACGGCCGACTCTCTGCAAGGCTTCGATGTTACAATTGCAAGCTCTACCATAGCCGCCGACAACAGCATCGTTGGCGTTCTCAAAGAGGCTATGCCATGGACACCCGTGCTCAACCTCAACCCCAGCCTGTACGCAGCTTGGGGCGAGCAGTATGGTGAGGCTGTACAGGCTGGCAGCTTCGGCAAGACCAACGTTCCAAATAACGACCTCTTCGACAACATCACCCTCATACCAAATACGGAAGCAGGACTGGAAGAAGGTTATTCTGGTATAGTATTGACCAATGGCACACCGGTAACAGGTGTAAATCTCGGCTCATATTTCGCTGACGATGACATTATTATTACCGACACGGAAAAAGACATTGTTATCTCACACGCCCACAACATCTATCACAACGGTTACCTGTACCTGCCATTGACACAGGAAGCACTCGCAGATGCTTACCAGGAGGCTGACGCCACCACTACCCTGCTTAACAACGCCATCAGCATGGTAGCAGACTCGAAGAGTGAGATTACAAAAGTTCCAACTCCTACTTTCAGCCTGGAATATAAGAATCTCAATACCAACGTAACCATCAAGTGCGCAAACACCAGCGCAAAGATCTACTACACCACCGACGGTACTGACCCAACAACAGAGAGCACTCTGTATGAAGGCCCATTCAACCTTACCGCCGAGACAACTGTCAAGGCTGCTGCCATAGCAGAGGGCTACAATCTCAGCGATGCTGCCGAGATACTCGTAGAAATGAAGAACCAGGCCGCAGCACCTGTCATCACATCCGAGTTGCTCGATGGCAAGACCGTCGTTACCATCAGCTGCGAGACTCCCGACGCTACCATCTGGTATAACTATTCTGCAAGCACAGACAGCACAAGCTGCTCCAAGTACACAGAACCCCTCACCTTCACCGACAGCAAGACCATCTCTGCATTCGCCATCAGCGAGGCATATGTCCAGAGTGAGCTGGCAACAGAGGACATCCTTATCCGTAATGCCCAACTGCGCATAGACGAAGTTGCACACATGGACGCCAACCCAACAGAATACAACGGTGGCTCTACATCTACAAAGTACTACTTCACATGGGGTAAGGACAAGTCTGCATATTCTTACTACGACGAATCGTCAGCTGAAGTCGTAACAGGTTCTGACGGTCAGGACTCTATCGTATATACTAAACTGAACCCAGAGGAGACCGTAGACTTCGGTAACGGTTGGAAGATAGTATCCCGCGGTCACGTTATGATATGGGAGAATATCAAGCCCGGCAAGGTTATCGGCGTAGGCACAGCATACAATCCCGCAACTGTTGACGACCTTGACACACTTGTCACAAACTACTACATCAACATTGGCGAATGGAACACCAACAATCCACGCAATGGCGTCATCGCCACAACCACAAAGCATGCTGGTCCATTCGACGTAGTTTCATTCATCTCCAACGGTAACAGCGGCGGCTCACCATTAATCGTTTTCGAGGTTTCCAAGGACAGCGTAGAGTGGGAGCAGATTGGCGACACCTGCGTGCTCGCAACCCAGCGTCTGTACAAGAAGTTCACCCGCAGCTATGAGGGCAGCGACGAGGTATACGTGCGCACACGCATCGCTGACGGCAACTCTAAGGCAGGCTTCTACGACATCTACATCATGAACCACGGCGAGAAGTCAGCAGCACGCGAGAACCAGCTTGCTACAGGTATCGAGGATATCAACAGCGAGGCTGCCGGACAGAAGGCTGTTCCTGCTGGCATCTACAGCATCAACGGTACACGCATCCAGAAGATGCAGCGTGGCATCAACATCGTCAAGATGGCCGACGGAAGCGTAAGGAAAGTACTCGTTAAATAAGACAAGACCATAATTATCCAATAACCAACACGGGCTGCAAGCATCGACTTGCAGCCCGTGTTAGTTACAGCGCACGTAGGTAAAATAAGCAACACACGTAGGTGAGATAGGCTACTCAAGCAGGTGAGACCGGTCACTCACCCGGGTGTATTTTGCCCTCTACCTGCCTGTCAGTATCTTCTTAATGTCATTAAGCTTGTTCAGCGCCTCAACGGGAGTGAGGTTATTGATGTCGGCGTGCAGTATCTCGTCCCTTATCTGGCTCAGCACGGGGTCGTCAAGCTGGAAGAAACTCAGCTGTACGCCCTCTCTTGTTTGGGCAATATTTCCCGTCGACGGCTTGCCAACGCTTCCCACCTGGGAGTTGTCGGCCTCAAGCTGCTGCAATATAACGTTCGCACGCTTGACGATACTTCTCGGCATACCGGCAATCTCGGCAACATGTATACCGAACGAGTGCTCAGACCCTCCCCTGACAAGCGTTCGCAGGAAGATAACCTTACCATCGACCTCCTTCACACTCACATTGTAGTTCTTTATCCTTGGGAAGTTCTTCTCCATCTCGTTAAGCTCATGATAGTGCGTGGCAAAGAGTGTCCTGGCCCGGGCTCTCGGTTGCTCGTGAAGATACTCTACTATGGCCCAGGCTATGGATATGCCGTCATAAGTAGACGTTCCGCGTCCCAGCTCATCGAACAGCACCAGCGAGCGGGGTGTGGCATTATTTAGAATGTCAGATGCCTCGGTCATCTCCACCATAAACGTAGATTCTCCGAGCGAGATATTGTCTGACGCTCCCACTCGTGTGAATATTTTGTCCACCAAGCCTATTCTCGCGCTCTCTGCGGGCACGAAGCACCCCATCTGCGCCATCAGTACCACGAGAGCCGTTTGACGCAACAGAGCGGACTTTCCTGCCATGTTTGGTCCTGTTATGATTATTATCTGCTGTTTCTCGCTGTCGAGCAATATGTCGTTGGGCACATACCTCTCCCCTACTGGCAATTGCATCTCGATGACGGGATGTCGTGCCTGCTTGAGGTCTATTACGTCCGACGAGTCAACCACCGGTCTGACATACCTGTGTTCCTCAGATGTCTTTGCAAAGCCCAGCAAAACGTCGAGATGAGCCACCACGTTGGCGTCAATCTGTATCTGCGGCATGAACTCCTGAATGTCTACCACAAGCTCGTTGAAGAGTTTTGTCTCAAGTGCCACTATCTTCTCGTCAGCACCGAGTATTTTCTCCTCGTATTCCTTCAGTTCCTGAGTGATATACCTCTCGGCCTGAGCCAAGGTCTGCTTTCTCACCCACTCTGCCGGTACCTTGTCCTTATACGTATTCCTAACCTCCAGATAGTAGCCGAAGACGTTGTTGTAGCCCACTTTTAGCGATGCTATTCCCGTAGCCTCGCTCTCTCGCTGCTGTATCTCGAGCAGATATCCTCTGCCGTTATGCGATATCTCCCTCAGCTCGTCCAGCTCCTTGCAGTAGCCTGTAGCTATGACATCACCCTTAGCGACAAGCTGCGGAGGGTCTGGCTGTATCTCCCTTTCTATCCTCTCCCTGATGCTCTCGCACAGGTTCAGTTGCTCACCCATCATGTTCAGTCCCTTGCTGTCGGCTTCCAAACAGGCCCTCTTTATAGGAGCCAAAGCTTCAAGGGCCGTCTTCAGCTGCACCACCTCCCTTGGTGACACCCTTCCCACGGCAATCTTCGAGATGATGCGCTCCAGGTCGCCTATGCGATGTAGTTGCTCATCTATCACCTCTCTTATATCTGGCTCGCGGTAGAAATGCTCAACCATGTCGAGCCTTTGTCTTATCGGAGACTCATCCTTGAGCGGAAACACAACCCATCGGCGAAGCAGTCGGCCTCCCATAGGCGTTACTGTCCTGTCGATGACATTGAGCAGACTCGCCCCATCATCCTGCATGGGCTGGAGCAATTCAAGCGAGCGTATGGTGAACTTATCGAGCCGGACATACTTGTCCTCTTCTATTCTTGATAGCGATGTTATATGCGAGATACTTGTGTGTTGCGTAATCTCCAGATATTGCATGATGGCTCCTGCTGCCACTATGCCGCTGTGCAGATGGTCGACACCGAAGCCCTTGAGCGACTTCGTTCCAAAATGCTTTAGCAGTTTCTGCCTTGCGTTCTGCTCCGTGAACACCCACTCGTCCATCTCAAAGACACAAAACTTGTTGCCGAAGTAGCGTTCGAAATCCTGCTTGCGTCCCCTTGTGTACAGCACCTCCTTTGGCGAGAAGTTGCCAAGCAGCTTCTCTATGTAGTCGTAGGTGCCCTGCCCTGTCAGGAACTCGCCTGTAGAGATGTCGAGGAAACTCACTCCGCATGCGCCCTTACCAAAATGCACAGCCGCAAGGAAATTGTTCTCCTTGTAGTTGAGGACGTTGTCGGACATGGCGACACCTGGCGTCACAAGCTCCGTGATGCCTCTCTTGACAAGTTTCTTGGTAAGCTTCGGGTCCTCAAGCTGGTCACAGATGGCCACTCGCTTGCCTGCCCTAATAAGTTTCGGCAGATAGGTATCGAGGGCATGATAGGGAAATCCTGCCATGGGAGTGTCCTTCTGTCCGTTGCCGTTGCTCCTTCTCGTGAGCGTTATGCCAAGAATGCCCGATGCCTCGATAGCATCGTCGCAATAAGTCTCGTAAAAGTCCCCACACCTGAACAGCAGCAGGGCATCTGGATGTTTGGACTTTAAGTTAAGGAACTGCTGCATCATCGGCGTCAGTCCCTTCTCTGTCTTTGCCATATTATCTGAAGATAAGTTTCCTAATTTTCGAACGTAGCGGCAAAGTTACGAATTTAAAATGATATTTACAAATATTCCATCAAAATGTCCCATACGGCAATGATATGGCACAGACTACCGAGCAGAACGAAAAAGTGGAAGACGGTATGCATGAACCGCTTCTTATTCAGGCTGTAGAAGACAGCTCCCGTGATATAGGCTATCCCCTCCCCTATTATCCACATAACGGCAGCTGGCGATACGCTGTCGACAAGTGGCTTGAAGGCCACCAGCACGCTCATTCCCATGCCTACGAAGCATAGTGTCTCGAGATTGCTGTGGTCCTTTAGCTTTACGAAGCTCATCACCGTTCCCACAATGGCCGCCGTCCATACAAATATAAACAACGCCCATCCCCAATACCCCTGATCGCGCAGGGCAATCAGGGTTATCGGCGAGTAGCTGCCAGCAATATTCCAGTATATTGCCGCATGATCCCATTTGCGCAACCTTTCCTTCCACTTGCTCCAGGCAGACAACGCATGGTAAACTGTAGATGCGAGATACGACATGAGCATGCCGAAGAGGTAGAGTATTATGCCCGCCGTTGCCCATCCGTTCTCGCCCTGCACACACCACACAAGGAAGACGATACCCACTATTGCGCCCATGGCTATGCCTCCGGCGTGCGACCATGAGTTCCAGAGTTCTTCCTTATGGTTGAAATGTATCTTCATGTCCTGTTAGTCGGATATTAAAAAGCCTCACTGCAATCCTATTTCTTGCTCGCCGCCAAGACAAAGTCGAGCTGCTTCTTCTCCACATTGGCTGATGCCACCTTAATCCTTATCTTGTCACCAAGCTGGTATTTGTGGTGACGGCGGCGGCCAACAAGACAGAAGTTGCGCTCGTCGAAGTCGTAGTAGTCGTCATCAAGGTCGCGCATGGGCACCATGCCCTCACAATGGTTCTCGTCAATCTCGGCATATATGCCGTAGCTTGTTATTCCGCTGATATGCGCGTCGTAAGTCTCGCCTATCTTGTCGGCCATGAACTCAACCATCTTGTACTTTATCGAGTCACGCTCTGCGTTCTGTGCTATCTGCTCCATGTCAGAGCTATGCTTGCACAGTTCCTCGTAATGCTTCTCGTTGGCCGAGCGTCCACCAGCCTGATACTTGGTCAGAAGCCTGTGAACCATGGTGTCGGGATAGCGTCTGATGGGTGAGGTGAAATGGGTATAATAGTCGAAGGCGAGACCGAAGTGTCCGATGTTGTGTACGGAATATTTAGCCTTCATCATAGCCCTTAGTGCCACCCTCTGTATAACCTTCTGCTCTGGCTTGCCGTCGGAGTCGTCCATAAGCTTGTTAAGGCTCTTGGCCATAGCCCCGCGTGTACCCTCTGTCTTCACCTTATAGCCAAACTTTACGATAAACTGCCTGAGCGTCTCCAGCTTCTGTGGGTCAGGATTGTCGTGTATACGATATGGCAATGTCTTTGCCTTCTTGCCCTTGGCAACCTTGCCTATGCTCTCGGCAACGGTACGGTTGGCAAGCAGCATGAACTCCTCGATGAGCTTGTTGGCATCTTTCGAACGCTTGTAGTAGCAGCGTATGGGCTTTCCCTTTTCGTCGACATCAAAGTGCAGTTCCTCTGAATCAAACTTCACCGCACCATTCCTGAACCTTGCCGCCCTGAGCTTCTTGGCCAGCTCGTCAAGCTTGATGAGCAAGGCTGCATTCTCTCCACGGTACGGCTTGTCGGGAGTAGCGGGTGGAGCGGGCTGCCCAGTGCCGTCAACGACTCCGTTGTCCTCAAGTATCTGCTGCACCTCCTCATAGGCATACCTTCTGTCACTCTTTATTACGGTATGCCTTATGCGGTAGTTCTTGACATTGGCATCATCGTCAAGGTCAAAAATCGCACTGTAGCACAGCTTCTCCTCGTCGGGACGCAACGAGCATACAAAGTTGCAAAGGTGTTCTGGCAACATAGGAATAGTACGGTCGACGAGATATACCGACGTGGCCCTCTTTACGGCCTCCTTGTCGATGATGCTTCCCTCGGTAACGTAATGCGACACGTCGGCAATATGCACGCCAACCTCCCACAGTCCGCTGTCGAGTTTCCTTATTGAAAGCGCATCATCGAAGTCCTTGGCATCACGCGGGTCAATAGTGCATGTGAAAACATCCCTAAAGTCCTCTCGCTCGGCAAGGTCCTCGGGAGTAATCTCTCCGGTAATCTTGGCTGCGGCATCCTCTACGGCCTTCGGATATTTGTACGGCAGTCCGTACTGAGCAAGGATGGTGTTCATCTCTACATCGTTGTCACCACTCTGTCCGAGCACGTCTATAACCTCTCCAACAGGACTCTTCCGTTCCTCGTCAGGCCATTGTACAATTCTTACCAGAGCCTTGTCGTCTGTCTTTCCCCCCTTAATCTTTTTCTTGGGGATGATTATATTGTGCGAGAACACATCGTTCTGCGGTACGAGATATGCTATATCGCTGTCTACCATCAATCTTCCGACAAATGTGTCCTTGGCTCTCTCAAGAACCTCTATTACCTGCGCTTCCTTGATATGGTTGGTGCGGCGGGCCATGAAGCTTACCCTCACCTTGTCGCCATTGAGCGCACCCATGGAGTTGCGCTCAGCCACAAAGATGGGCTTGCCACCATCTGCCGGTAAGAAGGAGTTCTTGCCGTTGAGCTTCCTCACGAACGTTCCCTCCTGCACCTGCCCATTGGTATTGAGCTTGTATGAGTTATCGGATGTCTTGACTAGATAATCGTCCCAAGCCATCTCCTCCATAGTATCCATGGCAAGCATCTTTAGCGGATGCGTAACCAGTTTAAGTGCCTTGAATATATCTTTAAAGGATAGTGACTTACCCGGCTGTGACGAGAACAACTCCGACAATTTCTCCACTATTTGCTTCTTGCCCATGCGCTTGGCCATTCTTTTAGCTTTTCCCATGATTTATAGATATTAGTTGAATACAAAGTAACGAAATAAAACTGATAAATTGTTATTTCGTTTGGAATATTTTGCAATTAAACGGGATTTTATTACCTTTGTAACATTTATATTACCATCGCATTTCATTTTGATGAAGATATTAGTTACAGGTGCCAGTGGTTTCATTGGCAGCTTCATAGTAAAGGAAGCTATCGACAGAGGTATGGAAGTGTGGGCAGCAGTACGAAAGAGCAGCAGCCGCGAATACCTCTCAGACAAGAGAATAAACTTTATCGAGCTTGACCTGAGCTCGGAGGACAGACTGCGAGAACAACTCACAGGGCACGTGTTTGATTATGTCGTTCATGCAGCGGGAGTTACCAAATGCAGCAACCCTGCCGATTTCCGGAAGGTCAACACCGAGGGTACACGCCATCTTGTCAACACCATCATCAACATGGGCATACCAATAAAGAGAATGGTATTCATAAGTTCGTTAAGCGTCTTCGGAGCCATCAGGGAGAAGATGCCGTATGCGGAGATAAGCAATCAGGACACACCACAGCCAAACACAGAATACGGACGCAGCAAGCTTGAGGCGGAGAAATACATAGACAGCCTGGAGTCATTCCCTTGTGTGACGCTCAGACCGACTGGTGTCTATGGCCCAAGGGAGAAAGACTACTTCCTCATGGCACAGAGCATAAGCCGGCACATGGACTTCGCCGTGGGCTACAAGCGCCAGGACATAACGTTCGTGTATGTCATGGATGTGGTGCAGGCGGTATTCCTCGCACTGGAGAAGGGACGCGACGGACACAAATATTTCCTTTCCGACGGCAATGTATACCACTCTACCGATTTCAGCAACTACATACACGAAGAGCTGGGCAAGCCATGGTGGATACGCATAACAGCACCCATCTGGGTTCTGAAGGCCGTTACAACCATAGCAGAGCGAATAAGCAAGGCAACAGGCAAGGTGTCGGCCCTCAACCGCGACAAGTTCAACATTCTTAAGCAACGCAACTGGCGGTGCGACATAAAGCCTGCCATTACCGAACTGGGCTATCGTCCGCAATACGACCTGCAGCGTGGCACACACGAGACCATCAAATGGTATAAGGAAAACAAATGGCTATGATTAGGACTAAAGACATAACCGGCCTGTTCAGTCTGGAAAAGAAACCGCACAAGGGACTGTTCGCCATAGAGTGGGTAATAGTAGCATATACCATGCTCACCATGCTCACCGTACTATTCATATCTACCAAACTGCAGCATCCCGACGCCATGATATGGGGAAGGCTTCGCGTGCTGGCATGCACACTTGCCGTATGGCTTGTGTACAGGCTGCTTCCATGCAAGGCCACAAGACTGGTAAGAGTGATTGTGCAGCTCATACTCCTCGGATGGTGGTATCCAGACACATTCGAGATAAACAGGGTGTTCCCCAACCTCGACCATATATTTGCGACAGCCGAGCAGAGCGTCTTCGGGTGTCAGCCTGCACTACTGTTCCATCAGTCCATGCCTCAATACTGGTTCAGCGAGCTTATGGACCTTGGCTATGCCAGCTATTATCCCCTTATAGTTCTGGTTACGCTGTATTATTTCTTCTACCGCTACGGTGAGTTCGAGCGTGCATCGTTCGTCATACTAGCATCCTTCTTCGCATATTACGTGATATTCATCTACCTGCCTGTTACAGGCCCGCAATACTACTATCATGCAGTAGGACTTGAAGACATAGCAAAAGGCATATTCCCAAACCTCAACGACTATTTCAGCACTCATGCAGAGAGAATGATAAGCCCTGGCTGGACAGACGGTCCGTTCTATCATCTTGTGGAGCAGGCACACGATGCCGGAGAGCGCCCAACAGCAGCATTCCCAAGCTCGCACGTTGGCATAACCACCGTGCTCATGCTGCTTGCGTGGCACAGCGGGAACCGCAAGATGTTCTTCTTCATGTTGCCGTTTTTCCTGCTCATGTGTCTCGCCACGGTTTACATCATGGCGCATTATGCCATTGATGCCATTGCCGGACTGTTCACTGGTGTGGCATTCTACTTCCTCTTCATGCATCTGTCTGCCAACATGCTCACAGGGAAGGCACGGCGATAGGCAATGGAGAAGCTATAAGCATGGTTGTTTGGAGGATTGAACAAAAATAACTAACTTTGCACCGCTATTAATACGAGTTTGAGTGATGAAGAAATTATTTATTGAGACATACGGATGTCAGATGAACGTAGCCGACTCGGAGGTCGTTGCCTCCATAATGAAGATGGCCGGTTACGACATCTGCGAGAACGAGGACGAGGCCGACGCCATCTTCCTCAACACATGCTCCATACGCGAGAATGCCGAGAACAGGGTCTACAACCGCCTCGACATTCTGCATGCCATGGCACGCAAGAAGACGTCGCCAACCATTATCGGCGTACTCGGATGTATGGCCGAGAGGGTAAAGGACGACCTCATTGCCAACCATCATGCCAACCTGGTATGCGGACCAGACTCTTACCTGAACCTCCCCGACATGATAGCCCAATGTGAGAACGGCAACAACGCCGTAGACATAAAGCTGTCGCTGACCGAGACATATCGTGACGTAGTGCCACAACGACTTGGAGGCAATCATGTTGGCGGCTTCGTAACCATTATGAGGGGATGCAACAATTTCTGCCACTACTGCATCGTTCCCTACACAAGAGGAAGGGAGCGAAGCCGTGACGTGGAGAGCATACTGGCTGAGGTCAGAGACCTGCACGCCAAAGGCTTCAAGGAGGTGACGCTTCTCGGACAGAATGTCAACTCATACGGACTGCTTCCCAACGGCTCAAGACCAGAGAATGGAACATCATTCGCACAACTCCTGAGGACTGTTGCACACGAGGTTCCTGACATGAGGGTAAGATTTACAACGTCAAACCCCGAGGACATGACCGAGGACATTCTTCACGCCATAGCCGAAGAGCCCAATATCTGCAAGCACATACACTTCCCCGCACAGAGTGGAAGCGACAAGATACTCAGGCTGATGAACCGCAAATACACACGACAGGAATACCTCGACAAGGTAGAGGCCATCAGGAGGATTATCCCAGGCTGCGGACTAACTACGGATATATTCGTGGGTTATCACGACGAGACACCCGAGGACCATCAGCAGACCCTTGACCTCGTCAGGGAGGTTGGCTTCGACTCCGCATTCATGTTCAAGTATTCCGAGCGTCCTGGAACGTATGCGGCAAAGCATCTGCCCGACAACGTGCCGGAGGAAACAAAGATTGAACGCCTCAACGAACTCATACAGCTACAGACACAGATTAGCGCAGAGCGCAACAAGCAGGACGAGGGCAAGGAGTTCGACATACTCATAGAGTCGTATGCAAAGCGTAGCCGTGAGCAACTAATGGGACGTACAGAGCAGAACAAGGCCGTCATCATAGCACGTGGAAGCCACAAGCCTGGAGACATCGTAAAGGTACGTATCACCAGCTCTACATCAGCTACACTATTCGCAGAGGAGGTATAGGCCATGAAAGAGTTCCTACAGGTTCTGCGGAGGTTTGTACCGCCATACAAGAAATATCTTGCCTTGAGCGTGGCATTCAACATTCTGTCGGCCATTCTCAACATCTTCTCGTTTGCAGCCCTCATACCAATACTTAACATACTGTTCAACACAGGTGATGCCGAAACAGCAACGCAATATATTGCCTGGGGCAGTGCATCGGCACGCGAGGTGGTTACAAACAATGCCAACTTCTTCGTGCAGCAGCTCATCGGCGAGATGGGTGCCACCACTACCCTACTCGTCATCGGACTGTTCCTGGCTTTCATGACATTCCTCAAGACCTCAGCCTACTTCCTGTCGTCAGCAACAATAATACCTGTCAGGACTGGTGTGGTACGTGATATACGCAACCAACTGTACCGCAAGATAACCTCACTGCCACTCGGATTTTTCTCAGAAGAGCGCAAGGGCGACATAATAGCACGAATGAGCGGTGATGTTCAGGAAATCGAGAACAGCATAATGTCGAGCCTCGACATGCTGTTCAAGAACCCTATCCTTATCATCGCCTACTTCTCGACACTCATCATCATATCGTGGCAGCTCACACTCTTCACCATCATCTTTGTACCCATCTTCGGATGGTTTATGGGATTTGTAGGACGAAAGCTCAAAGCCCGCAGCATCACGGCACAGAGCCTGTGGAGCGACACCATGAGCCAGGTTGAGGAGACACTCGGCGGCCTGCGCATCATAAAGGCTTTCTGCGCTGAGGAAAAGATGAACTCACGCTTCGACCGCATCAACAGCGAATACCGCAACCATATAAAACGGGTGAACATACGGCAGCAGATGGCACACCCAATGAGCGAGTTCCTCGGCACGGTAATGATTGTTATTGTATTGTGGTTCGGTGGTGTACTTGTACTCAACAACCAGACAATAGAGGCTCCGACATTCATCTATTATCTCATCATCCTCTACTCTATCATACAGCCACTGAAAGACTTCTCCAAGGCTGGGTACAACATTCCCAAGGGGCTTGCCTCCATGGAGCGTGTCGACAAGATTCTCCTTGCAGAGAACGACATCAGGGAACCTGCGAAGCCTGTACACATAAGCAGCTTCGAACACCAGATTGAGTTCCGCCACGTAAGTTTCAAGTACGACCAGCAATGGGTGCTCAAGGATATAAATATAGTTATTCCAAAAGGAAAGACAATAGCACTCGTAGGACAGAGTGGCTCAGGCAAGTCCACTCTCGTTGACCTCATACCACGATACTATGACGTGCAGGAGGGCGAGGTACTCATAGATGGAGTCAACGTCAAGGACCTTGGCATACACGACCTCCGACTGCTTATAGGCAATGTCAACCAGGAGGCGATACTCTTCAACGACTCTTTCTTCAACAATATATCTTTCGGGGTAGAGAACGCCACAATGAAACAGGTAGAAGAGGCTGCACGCATAGCCAACGCACACGACTTCATAATGCAGACGGAAGAAGGGTATAATACCAACATTGGAGACCGCGGCGGACGACTTTCCGGAGGACAAAGACAGAGGGTCAGCATAGCACGCGCCATACTGAAGAACCCGCCTATATTGATACTTGACGAGGCTACATCGGCTCTTGATACAGAAAGCGAGAGACTTGTCCAGGATGCTCTCGAACGCCTTATGAAGACACGCACAACTGTTGCCATAGCACACCGCCTGTCGACTATAAAGAACGCCGATGAGATATACGTACTGCACGAAGGACACATAGTGGAACAAGGCAGTCATGATAAGCTGATGTCTGCCAACGGATATTACAGGAAACTGCATGACATGCAGCAATAGGAACTTTATCAACAGTTGTAAAACATAAGGTTTGGAGATACGGAAAACAATTAAAGAACAAGATATGAAAAAAATCATCAATGATATACTATATGGCATTACGTATGCACTGTTTTACAGTCTGTCATTACTGCCATTACGCATCTCATATTGTATATCCGACTTCTTTTACCTTATAGTATATAAAGTTGTAGGTTACAGGAAAAAAGTGGTTAGGCGCAATCTATCTACATCATTCCCAAATAAAACAGACAAAGAGTTAAAAGAAATAGAGGTAAAATTCTACCATTGGGTGTGCGACTATGTCGTTGAGTCTGTGAAACTATTAAGTATAAGCGAAAGCGAACTGCGTAGAAGGTTCACAATAACAAACAACGATGAGATTGTCGAATGCTTCCGTAATGGGCAATCTGTTGGTGCCATTTTAGGCCATTATTGCAATTGGGAATGGCTGTCATGTGTTGGTCTTGACCTACCAGAAAGAAGTAAAGTGGGACTGGTGTATCACCCAATATACAATAATGTCGTTGACAGACTATGGAGAAAGATACGTTCATGTCTGCCCAATGGTGTACCTGTACCTAAGAAGGACATTCTCAGATACCTCGTAGCATACAAGCGTGATGGTATCAACTCTATATTCGGATATATAGCCGACCAATCTCCAAAATGGGAGAACATACACCTTTGGCTCTCTTTTCTCAATCATGACACACCGGTATTCACAGGCTCTGAACGGCTTATGAGGAAAATGAATAACGCTGTATATTACGTGGAGATGTCACGACCAAAAAGAGGTTATTATACGTGTACATATCACCTCATAACTAAAGAGCCTCAGTCAATGCCTGAGCACGAGATTACAAAACGATTCTTTGCTATGCTTGAAGAGACTATACGCAAAGAACCAGCATACTACCTATGGACCCACAACAGATGGAAACGCACAAAGAAAGAGTTTGACAAACATTTTGATGTCGTTAATGGCAAGGTGATACCAAAAAGTTAACTAATTATGAATTACGAGTTCCTAATTCCTAATTCTTAATCGCAGCGAAGCGAGAATAATTTGTAATTCATAATTCAAAACTCATAATTCTTAATTGCAGCAAAGTGAGAATACAATTCAACATTCGTAATTCAAAACTTACATAGCCAAATTGCCGAACGAAACTCAGCCAAATTGCCGAACGAAACTCAGCCAAATTGCCGAACAGATATAA
Organism: Prevotella sp. P3-122; assembly: GCF_002251365.1. Classification (GTDB taxonomy): domain Bacteria; phylum Bacteroidota; class Bacteroidia; order Bacteroidales; family Bacteroidaceae; genus Prevotella. The sequence continues at coordinate 27,879 of NZ_NPJH01000005.1, read as the reverse complement.
AATAGCCAAAAGAAAACTTGTGGTTCTCAATTATTTATGCTATTTTTGCAGCATAAATCAAAAAATATGATAAACAGGTATAAGAAACGCATTGTAGACACCTTGCTCAACAGGAAGCTTGAAGGCATAGGAGCCGTACTGATAGAAGGACCTAAATGGTGCGGCAAGACAACCTGTGCAGAGCAGAAAGCAAAGAGCATCGTTTATATGAACGACCCCAAGAAGAGCAGCATGTATATGCAACTGGCAAAGATGAGTCCGCAAACCCTTCTTGAAGGCGAGACACCGAAACTGATAGACGAATGGCAACTTGCTCCAAGCCTGTGGGACACCATACGCTTTGAAGTAGACCACCGTGACGGCGAAGGGTTCTTTATTCTTACAGGATCTGCCGTACCTGCAAAGACCGATGATATATGGCATACAGGCACAGGACGCTTCGCAAGAATAAAAATGCGCACCATGAGTCTGTGGGAGTCGGAAGACTCAACCGGCATTATCAGTCTTGGAGCTTTGTTCAATGGTAACGCACAGACTGCCATTACGGATGAGAAGAGCCTTGAAGACATGGCGTTTCTCGTGTGCCGTGGTGGTTGGCCAAAGGCTACCATGCAAAAGAAGGATGTTGCACTCGAAAGGGTCTTCGACTACTATGATGCCGTTGTCAATGCAGACATAAGCAGAGTTGACAATGTGGAGAGAGATGCGGAACGTACAAAAAGGCTTATGCGCTCATACGCACGGTTCCAAGGTTCACAGACTTCCATCAGCAAGATAAAGGACGATGTGAAAGCCAACGATGCCATGACCGTCAACGATGACACTATAGGGGCATACATCAAGGCTCTGGAGAAGATATTCGTCATAGAGGATATGCCTGCATGGAATCCGAACCTGCGCTCCAAGACGGCCATACGGACATCAGACACAAGATACTTCGTTGACCCTTCAATAGCTGTAGCGGCATTGGGATTAGGCCCCAAAGACCTGATAAACGACCTTAATACATTCGGACTCCTTTTCGAGACCATGTGCGTGAGAGACCTGAGAGTATATGCCGACGCACTGGGCGGCACGGTTTATCATTACCGTGACAAGAACGGACTGGAATGCGATGCAGTCGTTCATCTTCGCAACGGATCATACGGACTTATTGAAATAAAGCTCGGGGGTGACAGCCTCATAGAAGAAGGTGCTTCCACCCTCAAGGAATTGGCTGGCAAGATAGACACGACAAAGATGAAGACACCTTCATTCTTAATGGTAATGACAGGCTTGGGAGACTATGCCTACCAACGTGATGACGGGGTATGGGTAGTACCTGTAGGAAGCCTGAAAGATTAAAGCTTGTCAACAAAGAAACATGAACAATGAAAAGAAAAATCACAATAAAGAAGGAATACAATAACATCAGGAGCTTCATAAAGTTGCTGCCTGGAGTTATGGATACCGAGGGCACATATATCTATGGTGGCAGGCGAAACCTCATAAAGAAGTTCACAGCCCCCGATGGTACTGTAGTAAACGTAAAAAGATACAAGATACCACAAGGCATCAACAAACTCGTGTATTCACTTGGTATCAGAAGGCCTAAAGGAGAAAGGGCATACGAATATGCAACAAGGCTGCAGCAGCTTGGCATACCAACACCCGAGGCTATAGCATATATTGAGCAGCGGCATATGGGACTGCTTGCAGAGAGCTTTCTCATAACACGCCAATGCCCATACACGCACCTGCTCTACGAGATGGGCAATGCAAGCAAAGAGCAGTACATGCCCATGGCCAAGGCACTTGCTCACTTCGCCTACGACATGCACAGCAAGGGAGTATTGCACCTTGACTTCTCACCCGGGAATATTCTTTGGGACTACGACCATGACGGAAACATCATTTTCTCCATTGTTGACATCAACCGTATGCACTTTGGCACCATAACCCAAAAGCAGGCTTGCTGTAGTTTCTCACGCCTGTGGGGACCGAAAGAATTCATAGTAAGCATAGTCAGTGAATATGCACAACTTGCAGGATACGACATCTCGTCGAGCATGAATATATGCCTTGAAGAACGCAGACGTTTTTGGACAAGATATCAAAGGAAAAGAGAAATAGAATTTAATCTTGAGTTGTAATCTCACAACTTCCCATTATCAAACGACCAACTATCAGCTAAAGAATGAACATTCTCGTAATACGTTTCCGCCAGATGGGCGACATGATACTGGCAACAGCCATGACAAATGCCCTACGGCAGGCATTTCCCGATGCCTGCATAGATGTTGTGCTCAACAAGCGCATAGCGCCTCTCTTCGAGGGACACAGAAGCATAGACAACATCATCACCTTTACCGATGAAGAACGGCACAACTTCCGCCGTTACCTTATAAAGGTATGGAAAACAGTCCATACCAAACGCTATGATGCCATCATAGACATGCGCTCTACCATCAACACCCTACCCTTCACACTTTTCAGCCTGCGCACACCATTCAGGGCGGGAATCAGGAAGCCATACACAAGGCTACTGTTCAATCACATGCCAAAAGGATGCAAACACGACGAGCCCATGATGGAACACAACTTCAAGCTGATACTGCCATTGCTGCCTGAGGGTGGAAAAGGAATAAAGCACAACAGGTTCACACTCGACATAACAGATTCTGAAAAGGAGGAATTCAGAACAATGATGCTTGAGAAAGGCATAGACTTCTCACGTCCGATAATGATAGCCGGTGTTACAGCAAAGCTCGAAAACAAGACGTGGGACAAACAGCGCATGGCAGAAACTCTAAAGATGTTGCACAGGGAGTTCCCTCAATGCCAGATGATATTCAACTACGCTCCGGGAAAAGAGGAAGAGAACGCACGAGAGATATGGCATATGCTCGGTGCAGACAAGGACATCCATATGGACATACAAGCCAAAAGCCCGCGTCAGCTTGCCGCCATGGCTTCGCTCTCTACATTCTACTTCGGCAACGAGGGTGGTGCGCGTCACATCGTGCATGCCATGCAACGCCCCTCGTTCGTCATCTGCTCGCCCATAGCAAGCAAGAGGACATGGCTGCCAGAAGATGATGAAATACCGACAGAAGGTATATCTCCTGCCGACATCATCGATGCTGCCTCACTAAGAGATATGGATGCTGCGGCACGCTACGATGCCATAACCGTCGGCATAGTCTATCCTCGCCTACTTGCCTTCTGCAAGAAGCTTGGTATATAGTTCCACATACTGCCTTGTATATTCGTCGTAAGAGAACCCGCGACTATATTCGTAGGCCTCATCCGCTTCTTTCCCGTCACGTTGCCATGTCGCTATACCGTCGGCAACAACCTTTGCCATGCTCTCCGGATTGTAGTCGTCCCAGTAAGTGGCATGCGAGGAACAAACCTCCGGCAGGCTGCTGTACCTTGACGAGAACACCTTGCAGCGAAGGCGCATCGCCTCTAAGACCGGTATGCCGAACCCTTCAAGACGACTCGGGAACAGGAATGCCTCGGCATGGGCATACATCCAGTTTTTCTCCTCGTCGCTTATCTTGCCCGTCAGAACAACTCTGCCACAACCCTCTGCATCAACAAGAGCCTGCAACGATTTGACATACTTGAAATGCGGGTCACCGCAGATATAGAGCTTCATGTCGGGGAAATACTTCATCATGGGCACAAGAGTGTGGAAATTCTTCTTTTCCCTCACCTGCCCTATTGTAAAGAAGAACTTCTCTCCTTCCGCTACAAAAGCAGGTCTGCTCTGCTTCTGCTTCTCTATGTCTTGAATGCCGTTGTATATCACCTGCAGACCCTTGCCCTTGGGATTTATATTTTTCACTATTTCGTCCTTGACATAATTTGATATACAGGTGATATAATCCGAACAATGGCTGCGCCATCTGGTCTTAAAGATATGCTTTATCCTGTGCACACCCTTCTTTTCCTTAAGATAGTTGAGGTCGTGTATCGTAAGGAGCGATATGATGCCATCACCCCTCATCCTGTATTTGAAAAGCTGGTCTGTAGCGTGCCAAAGGTCTATTTTTCCTTTCCACTTCTTCATTTCCTCCTCCTTGTTCTCACGCGACACATAGTCTATATGGTCACCGAACTTACCGAAGAAAGCTCTCGGCACAATAAAAATAAAATGAATGCCTGGCACCTTGGCGGCTGCAAGACGTGGACAATAATTGCGCGATATTTCTCCAAAACCGCACATGGCTCCTATGTGGGAGAAGTCTACAACAACATTCTTCATTATTTTCTATAACTAAGCTTTTTAAATTCAGATTTTCTGCAAAGGTAACAAAAAAATATGAATTGCTTTGCCATTATCTTTGGCTTTATTATCTTTGCAAATAAAATACCATACGATATGCCACTACATCTCACCATAGGCTACGATGCCAAACGTGCCGTAAGCAACGGCACCGGACTGGGAAACTACTGCCGCACGCTGCTCAACGACCTGGGAACAATAGACACAACCGACTCTTTCAGGCTCTACGTTCCCGACCTCGGGCGTGACGACCTGCGTTCACAGCTTGACATGCCCCGTAACATGAGCTTCGTCACACCGGCAAACAAGCTTGTCAAACCGCTGCGCTCGCTCTGGAGAATTAAAGGTATCGTTAACGACCTGAAGCGCGACGGTGTCGACATCTATCACGGACTTACAGGCGAACTGCCGCTCGGACTTTCTGAAGCAGGAATAAAGAGCGTGGTGACCATTCACGACCTCATCTTCATGCGCTGTCCGGAATACTACAACCCTGTTGATGTGGCTATATATAAATGGAAATTCCGTAACACGTGCAAGCAGGCAGACCGCATAATAGCCATAAGCGAATGTACACGTCGCGACATAATGGAGCTGGGAGAGATTGACGACAGCCGCATCAACGTGGTATACCAGAGCTGCGGCACACGCTTCTGCCAGCAGGTTGGCGAAGCACAGAAAGCCGAGGTACGCTCACGCTACTCACTGCCTCAACGCTACATCCTCTTCGTCGGAACGATAGAGGAACGCAAGAATGCACTTCTTGCAGCACAGGCACTACCCTATCTGTCCGACGAGATACACCTCGTTCTCGTTGGCAGACAGACAGCCTATGCCAAGACCATTACCTCCTTTGCACGGCAAAACGGACTGGCCAACCGTATACACATGCTGTCGGGCGTACCAACCTCCGACCTCTATGCCATCTACCAGCAGGCAGAATGCTTCGTCTATCCGTCGCGTTACGAGGGCTTCGGCATACCGGTTATAGAAGCCATACAGAGCCGTCTGCCCGTAATAGCCTGCACAGGTAGCTGTCTTGAAGAAGCTGGAGGCCCCGACAACGTATACGTAGACCCTGACGAACCGCAGGAAATGGCAATGGCCATAAAGAGCATCACCGACAATCCCGATGCGGCCAGGCAGATCGTGACACGCAGCCTTGACTACATCCGACGTTTCGAAAACGGAAATGTGGCGCAGGAAATGCTAAACGTCTACAGGTCATTATGATGGTCCACGACTCTCTTTTCCGCAAGCAACACACGCTCGCCAAGTCTGTCGTGCCTCATATACAATAATCTTCTTGCTCTTCTAACACGCCTCCACACAGGGACGTGGTCTCACCCTAATATTTCAATCAGCCTTCTCATTCCCGCGCTGGCTCCTTCCTTTATGTGCGTGATATTCCTGTAACCACCCCTCATAACCTCATTAGGGTCAATAAGGTAGATAGGAATACCGGGCTTGGTATATTGTACCAGACCAGCAGCCGGATAGACGTTAAGGCTTGTACCTATGATGACGAATATGTCAGCACTCTGAGCCTCCACAGCAGCAGGCTCTATCATCGGTACGCTCTCGCCGAAGAATACTATGAACGGCCTGAGCAGACTGCCATCGCCAGCCTTGGTTCCGGGTGTCACCTCGCAGTTGTCAGCAGGCAAGTCTATGATGTAACGCTCATCGTATGGCTCGTTGCTTGAGCATACCTTGGTAAGCTCGCCATGCAGGTGGATAACCTTTGTTGAGCCAGCCCTCTCATGCAGGTTGTCGACATTCTGTGTGATGACGCAAACATCGTACTTTTCCTCAAGGCTCTTTATGAGCTTATGGCCGTCATTAGGCTCAGCGGCATAGAGCTTCTTGCGTAGCATATTGTAAAAATTAGTAACAAGGGTTGGATCATTGAGCCATCCCTCATGCGATGCCACCTGGTCAACAGGATAGTTCTCCCACAATCCGTCGTTGCCGCGGAATGTTTTGAAGCCGCTCTCAACAGACATTCCTGCCCCGGTAAGAAAAACAATTTTCTTCTTCATACACCTATTGTTATTATCTGTCGGTTAAGACGAAAAGTGTCTTAACATTGCACAAAAATACTAATTTTTTGGAAATATAGATGTTTAAGAGAGATAAAAATAGTATCTTTGCACGATTTTTAATATAAAAGGTTATAAACAAGTAAACTATTTATGGATAAAGTAAGTTACGCTTTGGGAATAGGCATTGGCCGTCAGCTTGCTGACATGGGAGCCAACGACATCGTTACAGAAGATTTCGCAGCAGCAATGAAAGACGTGCTCACAGGTGCTCAGCTGCAGATTGACGAGACCGAAGCGCAGGCAATGGTGCAGGAATACCTGCAGAGGAAAGGTGAGGAAAGACTGAAGAATGTCAAGGCTGAGGGAGAGGCTTTCCTTGCTGACAACGCCAAGAAGGAAGGCATAGTAACCCTGCCAAGCGGACTGCAATATCAGGTGCTGCAGGAAGGAAACGGCAAGAGCCCGAAGGCTACCGACCAGGTAAAGTGCCACTATGAGGGTACACTTATCAACGGAAAGGTTTTCGACAGCTCATACCGCCGCGGCGAGCCTGCTACATTCCCGCTCAACGGTGTGATAGCAGGATGGACCGAAGGTCTGCAGCTGATGAAGGAAGGCGCAAAGTATCGTTTCTTCATCCCATTCAATCTCGCATACGGCACACGTGGCGCTGGTCAGGATATTCCTCCATACGCTACCCTGATATTCGACGTAGAGCTTATTGAGGTGAAATAAAGCGTCTGTTAAGGTTGAACGCAAAATCACCTACACCACCATACCTCAACAAAAAAGCAAAAAACAACAAAACAAATAAACAAGATGAAAAAACTTACATTTGTAGCCTCTTTGGCTATTGCAGCCGCAACGCTCACTTCTTGCGGCAACTCTACACCCAAGGCAGACATGAAGAACGATGTAGACTCCATGAGTTACGCCATTGGTCTCGTACAGTCTCAGTATATCCGTCAGGCTATCGAGCAGGGACAGGTTATTGATACCGTATACATCGACGAGTTCATCAAGGGTATCAACGAAGGTGTCAACGCAGGTGACGACAAGAAGAAATCCGCTTACTATACAGGTCTGCAGATTGGTCAGCAGCTCGCCAACCAGCTCGTTAAGGGTGTAAACCATGAGGTGTTCGGCACAGACTCTACCAAGACCATCTCTCTGAAGAACCTCCTCGCAGGTTTCGTAACAGGCGCTGCTGGCAAGAAGGGCATTATGACTGTTGACGAGGCTCAGATGACAGCACAGGCAAAGATGAAGAAGATAAAGGCTGTCACCATGGAGAAGGAGTACGGACCAAACAAGAAAGCTGGCGAGAAGTGGCTGGCTGAGAACAAGAAGAAGGCGGGCGTGGTTACCTTGCCAAGCGGACTGCAGTACAAGGTCATAAAGGAGGGCAACGGAGTCATTCCTGCTGACACCAGCATGGTAAAGGTTCACTACGAGGGCCGCACCATCGACGGAAAGGTATTCGAAAGCTCTTATAAGAACGGTCAGCCTGTAGAAATCCGTCCAAAGCAGTTCATCCCTGGCTGGACAGAGGCACTTACACACATGCCTGCCGGTAGTGTATGGGAGGTATACATTCCTCAGGAACTGGGCTACGGCGAGCGTCAGGCTGGCGATATCAAGCCGTTCTCAACTCTTATCTTCAAGATAGAACTTATTTCTGTAGGAAAATAATAATATAAAAATGAATAAGACAGTATTATTATCACTTATCCTTCTGGCTGGTTCGGCCAACATGGCCTTTGCCGGCAAGAAGGACAAGAAGAAGTCAAAGGAGGCAGCTCCCGTAGAGCAGCTCACCATCGTGACATCAAGCGACTCTGTAAGCTACATGGCCGGCAAAGCCGCCACACAGGGACTGATGCCTTATCTTACAGGCCGCATGAACGTAGACACCGTCTTCATGGCCGACTTCATCAAAGGCTACGAGGATGCCATCAGCAAGGCCAACGACCCACAGTTTGTAGCCTACAACGCTGGTGCTACCATCGCTAAGCAGGTTGTTGACGGTATTCTGCCACAGATGAGGTCACAGCTCGAAGGCAGCAGCGACTCCGTGACAACAAAGTTATTCCATGCAGGATTTATAGCATCGCTCAACAAGGACAACAGCGTATATACAGACTCTGCCGCCGAGAAGATGTTCCGAGATAGGGTAGAGGCATACCAGACCAAGAAGACAGAGGCATACAAGAAAGAAAATGCTGATTGGTTGGTAGAGAATGCCAAGAAGCCCGGAGTGAACACCTTGCCAAGCGGACTGCAGTATAAGGTCATCACAGCCGGACAGGGAGAGACTCCTGTAGCTACCGACCGCGTAGAAGTTGTCTATGAAGGCAAGATGATTGACGGCACCGTCTTCGATGCCACATCACGCCATCAGGGCAAGAAGAGCGATACGTTTGCTTGCAACCAGGTCATCAAGGGATGGACAGAAGCTCTCACACGCATGCCTGTAGGCAGCAAGTGGGAGATATACATTCCACAAGACCTTGCTTACGGACAGCGTCAGGCTGGTCAGATTAAGCCATATTCCACACTCATCTTCACAGTTGAGCTTAAGGGTATAGAGAAACCTGCTGAGACAAAGGCGGAAACAAATACAAAGCCAGAGGCAAAGACTGCCGCCAAACCAAAAACAACTGCTACAGCCAAGAAAAAGACTGCCAAGAAATAAGCAGGATGAAAATACACACACCGTAACATATACGGATGTAAATACCACTTGCAGGCTGAACCTACGGTCAATGACCACTGGTTCAGCCTGCTTATATATATATGATTAGATAAGCAAACGTTTGTGGGAGCGGATGCAAAGCTTTGCGTAGGCACATGCAAAGCTTTGCGTGGACGGTTGCAAAGCTTTGCGTGGGCAGATGCAATGCTTTGCGTCTGAGATGGACAAAACTGGCACTGAAATCATCTGTCATATTCTGGATATAAGTATCATTGCGACTCATTGTCTCAAAAAGGGTGATTCATGTGTCCAAAAAGCCACGTATGACTGTCAAAATGCGAGGCAAACAAAATATTTTTGCGCAAAATGTTGCCTGATAAAATAAAAATTACTATTTTTGCTCAATAATATAAACTATTTGATATTAACAATTGACAAAATGGAAAAGATTGATAATCTCGATCGTAAGATTCTGAGCATTCTCTCAAAGAACGCCAGGATACCTTTCAAGGACGTGGCTGCTGAATGTGGAGTATCAAGGGCTGCCATCCATCAGAGAGTACAGCACCTCATAGAAAATGGCATCATTACAGGTAGCGGCTTCGACGTTAATCCTAAATGTCTTGGCTACAGCACCTGCACATACGTAGGGCTTAACCTTGAGAGGGGCTCCATGTACAAGGATGTCGTTCAGAGGTTGCTAAACATTCCAGAGATTGTGGAATGTCATTTCACTACCGGCCCATACACCATGCTTGTAAAGCTCTATGCACGCGACAACGAGCAGCTTATGGACTTGCTCAACAACAAGATGCAGGGCATACCAGGAGTTGTGTCTACAGAGACTCTTATCTCACTCGAGCAGAGCATCAAGCGTGAGATACCCGTACACTTGGAAGAACAACTTTAGCATAGTAAGCTCAAGAGCATAAACAATGCAGGATTTCGATTTATCGTCGCATCTTGACAATATCTATGCGACATTCCCTCAGGCTAATCACCGACCGGTGATTGGCCTTACAGCCAATTATACCTCACCAGATGCCTCGTTGCGCGACTTTTATTACCGTCAGGTAGTAAGGGCCGGAGGCGTGCCTATCATCATTCCGCCTGTTGCCGACAAACATGTCATCATTAACACTCTCGACAGTCTCGACGGAATAATCCTCACAGGTGGCGCAGACTACAATCCTCTTTGGGCTGGCGAGGAACCTTCTGAACATCTGCATGGTATAAACGCAGAACGGGACTTGCCGGAGTTGCTGCTCACACGACTGGCATACGACCGACAAATACCCATGCTCGGCATCTGCCGTGGCATGCAGACCCTCGCCATGGCTCTTGGCGGAAAGGTGATGCAGGACATAGGCGAGAATGTCAGCAAACCAATCAGGCATAGCCAGGATGCCGCACGCGAAGAGTGTACACACTCGGTAATCCTCGACGAAGGTTCCATTATACGCTCCATCTATGGCAAGGAGAAAATCTTCGTAAACTCATTCCATCATCAGGCCGTTGCCGATGGCGGCACCATGCTCACCATAACGGCAAGGGCTGCCGATGGGGTAGCGGAGGCTCTTCAGAGCAGCTGTCATAAAAGCATACTCGGAGTACAATGGCATCCAGAATGTCTTGGTGAGGACGGACTGCCAATATTCAAATGGATAGTCAGGGAAGCCACCAACTTCTCTGTTGCCAAAAGGCTTCACGACCGTATACTCACCCTCGACACACATTGCGATACCCCAATGTTCTTTCCACAGGGAATCACCTTCGACCAGCGTGATCCACGCATACTCGTAGACCTGCACAAAATGACGGAGGGAAGGCTTGATGCCGTCACTATGGTTGCATATCTTCCACAGCCGAAGATTGGCGAGACTTTCAGCAGCAAGGTTGCCTTCGACGTTACAGGTCCTGCCGCATACGCCGACCTTATATTCGACAAGATAGAGACCATCGTCAACAACAACAGCCGCTACCTGAGCATAGCGCGCACACCAGCCGACCTGTATGGTGACAAGCGCAAGGGACGCAAGTCCATAATGCTCGGAATAGAGAACGGTCTGGCACTGGAGGGACATTTGGCCAACGTCAAGCATTTCGCACAGCGGGGTGTGGTCTATATAACGCTTTGTCACAACGGCGACAACGATATCTGTGACTCGGCAAGAGGATGCAACACACATAACGGTGTATCGTCGTTTGGAGAGAAAGTGATAAGGGAAATGAATGCTAACGGCATAATGGTTGACCTCAGCCATGCTGCCGAGAAGAGCTTCTACGATGCGCTGGACATCAGCGACACGCCAATCGTTTGCAGCCACTCCAACTGCCGTGCGCTTTGCGACCATCCGCGTAATCTCACAGATGACCAGCTGCGTGCTCTCGCTGCCAAAGGAGGTGTAGCGCACATAACTCTTTATAATGGTTTTCTCAAGCTGCAGGGCGAGGCCGACATCTACGATGCTATGGCACATCTGGAGCATGCAATAGAAATAATGGGAATAGACCACGTGGGCATAGGAACCGATTTCGATGGTGACGGAGGCATACGTGGACTTGCCGACTCATCAGAGCTCATCAACTTCACCCTGCAACTGTTGCGCAACAAATACGACGAGCAGGACATAGCAAAGATATGGGGAGGCAATTGGCTAAGAGTTATGGCACAAGTTCAGAGTAGGGGACAGCAATAGCAAGCTAACAAGTACCGGAAACAGATAATAGGAGATAAACGACTATACAACAACGATGAAAAGAAAATATATGTATGGATTATTGGCTCTAATCATAGCTTCCATCATAGGATGGAATGTGTGGCCATCACCAGCAAACAGCTATTCAGAAGAGGAAGAGACGGAGAACGTACAGCCAGCAGGCCCCGACTTCAATGCCGACTCAGCCTATGCCTTCGTGCAAAGCCAATGTGACTTCGGTCCACGCTATATGAACAGCGAGGGACACGAGAAGTGCGCGCAATGGATAATGGATAAGTTTAAGGAGTATGGCTGCAAGGTGACAAGCCAGAAGGCTGACTTACGTGGATATGACGGAACCATACTGAAAAGCACCAACATAATGGCAAGCTACAACCCGGAGGCAACAACAAGGGTCATGCTATGCGCACACTGGGACAGCAGGCCATGGGCTGACAACGACCCCGACAGCAACAACTGGAAGAAGCCCATCATTGCAGCCAACGACGCAGCAAGTGGGGTAGGGGTGATGATAGAGCTTGCCCGTATCATCAAGGACAGCAAACTGCCTTTAGGTGTCGACTTTGTATGCTTCGATGCCGAGGACTGGGGAATACCACAATGGTCGGAACAGGAAGACCCTGGAGATACATGGGCTCTTGGCGCGCAATATTTTTCAACTAACCTTCCTGACGGATATGCTCCCCGCTATGGCATATTGCTTGACATGGTTGGAGGCATAGGCTCCAAATTCTACAAAGAGGGCATGTCGATGCAGTATGCCCCGGAGATAGTAAAGAAGGTATGGAAGGCTGCAAGACAGATAGGCTATGGCAGCTTCTTCCCAGACATGGAGGGAGGAATGATAACCGACGACCATATACCCGTAAACCAGAATGCCAATATCCCCTGCATAGACATCATTCCCTATTTCCCTGACTGCGAGCAGAGCAGCTTCGGACCTACATGGCACACCTTGGCAGACAACATGGACAACATAGACAGAAACACTCTGAAGGCCGTGGGACAGACCATGGTACAGGTGTTGTTTACAGAATAGAAAATTATCCTGAGGCGGGTTCTATCGGAACTCGCCTTATAATTGTCCTGACTCCACCTGCAGGACAATTCTTTCCGTAAGCCTGTCCACCCCCTGCGCATCATAGTCTTTCTTCAGGCTTGCTCCGAAACACCATGCAAACGCCTGATAGAATCCTGCCTTCACGGGACCCAGGAACGCCTGGATAAGATTATATGAGTTGCTGTTGCACTCACGGTATATAAGCTTTATGAGCAGTTTTCCCTGCGAGTAGCTGAGCTTCTTCATTCTTGGCGTATACTCTTTCTTTATGCTATTCTCCACAAGTTTCATATGCTCGTCCTTGGCTTTCTTGTTAGGCAGTGTCTCAAGATACTCGTATGTCTCAATGATAATCTTGTTCACCTCCTTGGCTATGGGCAGCACTTTCTTGACATTGTATACAAGCCTGTTGTACGCAGCACGCTGTTTGGCATTCTGAAACGTTGGGGTAGGGTATACATATACATTGTTCAACTCAACATACTGTATGGAGTCGTTGTCTACAAAAGCCTTTCCCATCCTCACCATCGGCACAAACGTAGGGTTGTCCATGTCAACAATCCTGTCCTCAGGATTGACACGGATGCTGTTCTTCACCTGTGCTGATGCCATAACAGACAAAGACGTAAGCAACGATAATATGTATAAGCGTATATAGGACATTCTGAACAGCAAAATTACACCTTTTCATAAAACCAGCAAAATAATAATGTAAAATAACTTGTTTTTTTCGTTCTTTTATATTATGTTTGCAGCACAATTATTATCATGGGCTATGAAAACACCGATTTTCATCATCATACTGTTAATGGTTGCCACACGGGCGTATGCGCAGGGAACGCATGATACGCTTGATGACCCGTTCCTGAAATTGGAGGACCTTGACGGAGCGGAGTCGGAAGACTGGACAATAACTTATGAGGAACTGAGCGACCTTGCCGAGAACAAGATAGACATCAATAATGCCAGTGAAGACGACCTCTTGCGGCTGCCATTCCTTAGCGGACAGCAAGTGATGGACATACAGGAATATCTTTACCGCTACGGTGCCATACGCTCGGCTGCCGAGCTGATGATGATACCATCCATAGACTACAACACCCGTCAGATGCTTGTGCGGTGTATTTACTTCGGAGACAACAGCAGTCGGAAACGCTTTCCCTCGGTCGACTCCATAATAAGGAAAGGACGCAATGAGATAATGGCCACTGCCCACATACCGCTTTACGAGCGGGAGGGTGACAAGAACGGCTATCTGGGTTATCAGTACAAACATTGGATTAGATACCAGTTCACATACGGCAAGTGGATAAAGGCAGGCATCATGGCATCGCAGGATGCAGGCGAGCCGTTCTTTGCCGGGAAAAACAAGTGGGGCTACGACTATGTGTCGCCATATTTCCTCATGCGCGACTGCGGCAAGCTCAAGGCACTTGCCTTGGGTCGCTACCGCCTGAGGTTCGGTATGGGAATAGTGATGAACAGCAGTTTCTCCCTTGGCAAGCAGGCATCCATCAGCTCTCTCGGCCATTCGTCACAAGGCATTTTCGCCCATTCCTCACGTCAGGAATACAACTATATGCAGGGTGCGGCGGCAACGGTGGAGGCTGTCAGGCATCTTGACCTGACGGGATTTGTATCGTACAGGAAAATCGACGCTACGCTGAACAATGATGACAACAGCATATCAACAATCCTGAAGACAGGCTACCACAGAACCATCAGCGAGATGTCAAGAAGAAGAAATGCCTCACAGACCATTGCTGGAGGAAATGTCCGATACCATAACAACGGTTTCCATCTTGGTGCAACAGGCTACTACACAACGTTTGACAAGATGCTGCGACCTGACACTTCAAGGCTGTACAAACGCTACTCTCCACAAGGCAGGCAATTTTGGAATATAGGAATAGACTATGGATATACGAGCAGAAGGCTGACCATAAGAGGAGAAACGGCAACCGGTGACTGTGGTGCAATAGCGACTATCAACAGCGCAAGCCTGATGTTGGGAAACAGACTCTCCGTAATGGCCATACAGAGGTTCTACTCATATAAATACTACTCCCTGATGTCATCCAGCTTTTGCGAAGGTTCATCTGTACAGAACGAGAGCGGAATATGCGTGGGAATGAACTGGGCGGTACTGCGGCTGCTGTCGTTGTCAAGCTATTTGGACTATGCCTACTTCCCATGGCCACGCTATCTCATAACAGGAACCTCACGCACTTTCGACATGCAGCACACAGCAACGTGGACTAAAGGCTCATGGGACATTACTGCACGCTACAGACTGAAAACATGGAATAGGGACAACAGCGAGACCCATAGTCTTGACAGAGTGACTCAGCACAGGGCAAGGCTCGCCATTACCAACAACAACAAACTTTGGCTGTCAAGAACGCAATGTGACATAAGTCTATACAACCAGAATGGAACGAGCAAGGGATATATGATTAGCCAGCAAGCAGGCATACGGACGAAAACATTGCAACTGTATGCCTCTGTGGCATATTTCAACACTGACGACTACAACTCCAGGGTATACGCCTACGAGCGTTCAACCCTCTATACGCTTTCCTTCCCCATGCTCCATGGCAACGGACTAAGGGCCATGGCGTCACTAAGGGCAGACATAGGAAAAAACCTTATGATAATAGCCAAAGCCGGAACAACTCATTATTTCGACAGGGACGTGGTAGGCTCAGGACTGCAGGCCATAAACAGCAATACCATAACCGACATAGATATACAAGTGAGATGGAGACTATGAACATTGCTCAAGCTTCTGTCATGAGCAAGTAGCCATTGATGCACAACAGCGACACTACCGTCAGCAGATATGCGCCCAATACCATCCATGGAGTACGGTCGGTAGTGAACAATATGTTCCTGCCTGAAAGCAGGGCTATGGCAATACGTGCAAGGGTATATCCGAGAATGGAGCCACAGATGATGTCACCAGGAAAATGCACACCAAGATATATTCTTGAATAGCACAGCGTCACGGCAAATATTATGAATACAGCCCTTGCTATCCTTGAGCGGAATATATGGCACAGCCATGTCGCTATGCCCACGATGTTTGTGGCATGTCCGGACACAAAGCCGTAACGGCCACCACGATAACCGTTTACATAGTTGAGAGACTCGGAAATAGTGCTGTCGTGTGACGGGCGCAGCCTTTCCACAAATGGTTTTATCAATCCCGATGACGTCTGGTCAAGAACAAGTATCAACAAGACTATAGACACCATAAGCAGCAGCCTGTGACGATTGTCGGAAGGATGCCATATCCATAGGGTGAACAGCAGAATAGTTATGAGGGGTATCCAGCACGACAGATTGGTGTAATAGTACCAGAACATATCAAATGACGTATGCTCACGGAACGTCAACGTCAGCATCAACGCCTTATCTGTATTCACAAGAAAAGCCGTTAGGGTGGTGCTCATGGCAACGCTGCAAACAAGTATTATGACAGCAGATATCAACAGGTATTGTGTTCTTGAAAACTTCATTTATGGTCCCATCTTCACATTTCGGATGCAAATATATGGATAATTTTTGATATTTTTAATTAAATGAGGAGTTTATATCATATATTTTGTGTAAGTTTGCAGAAAATAACTAATAATAATAGTAAATATATGGCTAACTACAATATACGGGAACTTCAAGTGAGAATACTCGGAATATTATTGGAATTCGACAAGGTATGCAAGGAACATGGACTTCGCTATTGCATATGCGGAGGAACAATGATTGGCGCAGTACGTCACAAAGGATTTATCCCATGGGATGATGACCTCGATGTGTCCATGCCACGTCCAGACTATGAGAAGCTTATTGCCCACTGTCATGAATGGCTGCCCAAGCAGTTTGAGTTTGTGTGTGCAGAGAATGACCCAAACTACCCACTTCCATTCGGAAAGATACAGGATGCCTCCACAACGCTCATCGAGCGCAAGCACCTTTACTACCTTGGCGGATGCTATATAGACATATTCCCATACGACGCATACCCAGACAATGCTTTGGCACGGCGCTGGCAATGCATAAAATACCACTATCTGAAACAATGCCTGTATCTTGTCCATCGTGATCCTTTCCGCCATGGGCATGGCCCAAGCTGCTGGATTCCATTACTGGTTCGGAAGATACACTCCATGGCAGGACTGCAGAAGAGCATAAGGAAGGTGCTGAATGCCTACGACTACAACACGTGCAACCTGGCGGCAAGCTATACCGACGGGTACAAGAAAATTCTTCCAAAACATATCGTTGACGAATACTGTCCCTATACTTTCGAGGGACATACCGTTATGGGTATCAAGAATTATGATACCTATCTCAAATGCATGTACGGAGACTATATGACCATACCTCCCATAGAGAAGCGCATTCAACACAACTTCTACTATCTCGACCTGCATACTCCATATAGGGAATATAAGAAAGCTAATAAAGACTAAAAGTATTTTTTTTATAGGAGATGTCATCAAAATACATTATCTTTGCAAAATAAATCATTATATATAAATAGGTATAAGTACAAATGGAATACAATTTCAGAGACATTGAGAAGAAATGGCAAAAACGATGGGTGGAGAACAAGACCTATCGTGTAACAGAGGACAAGGACAAGGAGAAATTCTACGTGCTCAACATGTTCCCTTATCCATCGGGAGCAGGACTGCACGTTGGCCATCCTCTCGGATATATTACCAGCGACATATACGCACGCTACAAGAGACTGCAGGGCTTCAACGTGCTCAACCCTATGGGCTACGATGCCTACGGACTGCCTGCCGAGCAATATGCCATACAGACAGGACAGCATCCGGAGAAGACTACCGTCACAAACATCAACCGCTACCGCGAGCAGCTCGACAAGATAGGCTTCTCATTCGACTGGGACCGTGAGGTACGCACATGCGACCCGACATACTACAAGTGGACGCAATGGGCTTTCCAGAAGATGTTCAACTCCTACTATTGCACATCATGCCAGAAGGCTAAGCCTATAGAGCGACTGATAAACTATTTCGCAGAGAATGGATCAAAAGACCTGCATGTGGCTCAGAGCGAGGAACTGAACTTCACAGCTGAGGAATGGAACGCCATGAGCGAGAAGGAGCAGCAGCAGGTGTTGATGAACTACCGTATTGCTTACCTTGGCGAGACCATGGTTAACTGGTGTCCAGGACTTGGCACTGTGCTTGCCAACGACGAGGTTGTTGATGGTGTGAGCGAGCGTGGCGGCTTCCCTGTGGTTCAGAAGAAGATGAAACAATGGTGCCTGCGTGTGAGCGCATACTCACAGCGACTTCTCGACGGTCTGGAGACTGTTGAATGGACAGACTCCATCAAAGAGACACAGCGCAACTGGATAGGCCGATCTGAGGGTACGGAGATGCAGTTCCGCATAGATGGTACAGACGAGACTTTCACCATCTTCACCACACGTGCAGATACCATATTTGGTGTGACATTCATGGTCCTTGCTCCCGAGAGCGAACTGGTACAGAAACTTACAACTGAGGAACAGAAGGCTGAGGTTGACGAATACCTTGCATACGTTAAGAAGCGTACCGAGCTCGACCGCATGAGCGACCGCAAGGTTACGGGTGTCTTCTCTGGCTCGTATGCCATCAATCCCTTCACAGGCGACAAAATACCGGTATGGATTTCCGAATATGTTCTTGCCGGATATGGTACAGGTGCCATCATGGCTGTTCCTGCCCACGACTCTCGCGACTATGCCTTTGCCAAGCATTTCGGCCTGCCTGTCATTCCTCTTATCGAGGGTGCTGACGTGAGCGAGGAGAGCTTCGATGCCAAGGAAGGCACCGTATGCAACTCACCTGTGGCAGGCAAGGAGTCGCTCAACGGCTTCTCATTGAACGGCCTGAGCGTAAAGGAGGCTATCGCTGCCACAAAGAAGTTTGTCACCGAGCACAACCTCGGACGCGTAAAGGTGAACTACCGCCTGCGCGATGCCATATTCTCACGTCAGCGTTACTGGGGAGAGCCGTTCCCGGTATATTACAAGGACGGCATGCCTTACATGATACCTGAGGAGTGTCTGCCTCTTGAGCTTCCCGAGATAGACAAGTATGAGCCTACAGAGACTGGCGAGCCACCGTTGGGAAGGGCAAAGGTATGGGCTTGGGACACTAAGGAGAACAAGGTTGTTGACAAGCAGCTCATAGACAACGATACTGTATTCCCATTGGAACTGTTCACCATGCCTGGCTTTGCAGGTAGCTCCGCATACTACCTGCGATATATGGATCCTAAGGACAACGAGGCTCTCGTGGCTAAGGACATAGACGAATACTGGCAGAACGTTGACCTCTACGTAGGTGGTACCGAGCATGCCACTGGTCACCTTATATACTCCCGCTTCTGGAACAAGTTCCTCTTCGACTACGGAGTGAGCTGCAAGGAAGAGCCATTCCAGAAACTCGTAAACCAGGGTATGATACAGGGCCGCTCCAACTTTGTATATCGCATAAACAGCGACGACCACTCAAAGGCTCCCGTATTCGTGTCGGCAGGTCTGAAAGACCAGTACGAGACTACTCCAATACACGTTGATGTCAACATCGTGCAGAACGACATTCTCGACATCGATACCTTCAAGGCATGGCGACCGGAATACAACAATGCCGAATTTATACTGGAAGACGGAAAGTATGTATGCGGATGGGCCGTTGAGAAGATGTCGAAGTCGATGTTCAACGTTGTCAATCCCGACATGATAGTAGAGAAATACGGTGCTGACACACTGCGTCTGTACGAGATGTTCCTCGGTCCGGTAGAACAGTCGAAGCCATGGGACACCAACGGCATTGACGGCTGTCACCGTTTCCTCAAGAAACTGTGGGGACTCTACTTCGGCAGGGCAGAGGGCGAGGTTCTGATAAACGACGATGAGCCTTCAAAGGAAAGTCTGAAGAGCCTTCACAAGCTCATAAAGAAGGTTAGCCACGACATAGAGCATTTCTCATACAACACATCCATCTCGGCATTCATGATAGCCGTAGGCGAGTTCTCTCAGCAGAAATGTCATTGCCGTGAGGTTCTGAAGCCTCTCGCCATACTGCTTGCCCCATTTGCTCCACACATAGCTGAGGAGTTGTGGGAGACCCTTGGCGGCGAGGGCAGCATCTGCGATGCCTCATGGCCACAGTACGACGAGCAGATGCTTGTAGAGAATGAGATGCAGCTTACAATAAGCTTCAACGGCAAGGCACGCTACCAGATGACATCCCCCGCCGATGCCTCAAACGATGATGTACAGAAGGCTGTGCTCGCAGATGAGAGAGCAGCCAAATACATCGACGGCAAGCAGGTTGTCAAGGTCATCGTTGTGCCGAAGAAGATTGTTAATGTGGTAATCAAGTGATAGTATAGGGGATAGATGAGATAGAGAAGATAGACGAGATAGATATTTTAGAAAATAATCTATCTTCTCTATCTCATCTATCTTCTCTATCTAGTCTATCTCATCTATCTCATCTATCTGCTCTATCTCGTCTAATTCCTCTATAACATCTAAAAAACAAAAAAGTATGACCAGGCAAGATATCATCTATGAAATAAAGGACTATTTCTACATTACTTTAGGACTACTCCTTTACACATTCGGTTTCACAGTATTCCTGCTACCATACGAGATTGTAACCGGAGGAATAGCAGGTATTGGCGCAATAGTATTCTACAGTACAGGATTTCCTGTACAGTACACTTTCTTTATCATCAATGCCGTACTTATCATATTGGCACTGAAAACTCTTGGCTGGAAATTTCTTACCAAGACCATCTATGCCACCATTATGCTCACCATAATGCTTGAGGTGGCACAGACTTTCACAATACAAGCCGATGGTACTTTCCATAAACTGCTTGGCGAGAACAACGACTTCATGTCGCTTGTCATTGGATGTACCATCACCGGAACGGCACTCGCCACAGTATTCCTAAACAACGGCAGTACTGGCGGTACCGACATTGTTGCGGCTGTCCTCAACAAGTTCCACAACATTTCACTTGGCAAGGCACTTATCATCGTTGACTTCTGTATCATCGGAAGCTGTATCTTCGTAGACTCTTTCGGAACAGTCGACTTGCGCTTCCGCAAGGTGGTATTTGGTTTATGTACTATGCTCATAGAATGTCTGATGCTCGACTACGTAATGTATTGGCAGAGACAGTCTGTACAGTTTCTTATTTTTTCCAAGAAATATCAGGAAATAGCATACGCCATTAGTCGCACTACCGACCATACATTGACCATCCTCGACGGGCATGGTTTTTGGACAGGAAAGCCCACAAAGGTTCTTTGCCTATTGGCAAAAAAGCGTGAGAGCGTACATATATTCCGCCTGATTAAGCAGATAGACCCCAACGCCTTCGTAAGCCAAAGCTCTGTAATAGGTGTATATGGAGAAGGTTTCGACGAAATGAAAGTAAAAATTAAACCTTCAAATAAAGAAACAATAACAACTGTCAACAATGAAAATAATATTAGCAACAAACAACGAGCATAAACTCTCAGAGATACGCTCAATATTCGACAAGGACATAGAGGTGTTGTCAATGAAAGATGTAGGCATTGACACAGACATAGAGGAAAATGGAGAAACTATTTTTGAAAATTCCAGAATTAAGGCAGTATACGTAACAACAGAGCTGAAAAAGAAGAATTTTCCATTTCCCTATACTGTTATATCCGATGATACGGGACTCATGGTAGAGGCACTTAATGGTGAGCCGGGCGTATATTCTGCAAGATATGCTGGAGGAGAAGGCCACGACAGCGAGGCAAACATGCAGTTGCTGCTCAAGAAATTAAACGGATGTGAGAACCGTAAGGCACATTTCAGCACAATAATAACACTAATAGAGGAAAAAGCCAGTTTTCTCTCACACATGATGTTTTTCGAGGGAAGAGTTGATGGAACCATCCTCAAGGAGAAACATGGTACCGAAGGCTTCGGTTACGACCCGATATTCCAGCCGGATGGCTACGACTGTTC
The DNA here is from genome assembly GCF_002251365.1 of Prevotella sp. P3-122. GTDB lineage: Bacteria > Bacteroidota > Bacteroidia > Bacteroidales > Bacteroidaceae > Prevotella. The sequence goes on along the minus strand of NZ_NPJH01000005.1, from coordinate 6,039 downwards.
ATTTGCTGAGCTGGGAATAGATCTAAAAAACAAAATATCCCATAGGGCAATAGCCATTGGCAAGGTGGCAGAATATCTTGCTAAAAAGTAAATATAAAATCCATAAAATAATATTTCAATATATGATGACGGGTAGTAGAAAACTTGGCAAGAACATACTAATGGCACTCATAATGATGTTGTTTCCCTATACCTATACCAATGCTGCTGGCATAGGTACATGGAGAAACTATCTGTCATATCATGATGTGACACAGATTGAGAAGGCCAACAATAATATGCTGTACGTACTTGCATCAAATGGACTTTACTCGTACAATACCAACGACCACAGCCTTCAGACCTTTGACAAGACAAACGTACTGTCCGACTGCGAAATATTATTCATAAAATGGAATACGAGCGCAAAGAGACTCTTAATAGTTTATTCCAACGGAAACATTGATATTATGGATAATAGTGCCAATGTAATAAACATTTCCGACTATTATACAAAATCAATGACAGAAGACAAGACTGTCAATGATATATATATGTATGGCAAATATGCCATGATGGCAACAGGATTTGGCATTGTACAGATAAATATTTCCGACTGTGAGATTAGCAATACATACAATCTGGGCTTCAATGTCAACTACTGCTACGTACAGAACAATACTCTCTATGCGGCGTCTAAGACTAAGGGCATCTACAAGTGTCCTATGACTGACAATCTGCTGGATCCAAACAACTGGAAATGGCACTCTGCATACGTTGCTAAACAAACAGAGGAAAACAACGAACTTAAAGAACTCGTATCTGCCCTGCTGCCTGGAGGACCGAAAAACAATAATTTCGGAGACATGAAGTTCTCCAATGGCAAGCTCTACACTTGCGGAGGCAACATTACTGACCGAACGCCAGGCTGCATTCAGGTATGGGACGGCAACGAATGGCAAATCTATCAGGATGACGATATACAGGACATCACGGGATTGCCATATATAGACCTTGTAAGCATAGCCGTTGACCCAACCAACAATAGGCATGTTGCCGTATCGGGACGTATGGGGGTATACGAATTCATGGATGGGAAATTCCATAAACACCATACCGAAGGCAATAGTCCTCTCGTACATGCCGGTACTGTCAAAGACAGCGACCCTAACAAACTATTATATATAATGGCTCAGGCAGTTAACTTTGACAATTCTGGCAACTTATGGACACTAAACAGTATAAGTACTAATAATATAATACTTAAGCTTTCAAATGACTATGAATGGACCACATGGAAGCCCCAGTCGCTTATGTACAACAACAACTACGGACTGGAGAACCTTACCGACATAATGTTTGACAGCCGTGGCCTGATGTGGTTTGTAAACGATTTCTACCGTGTACCTTCCGTTCATTGTTTCCAACCGTCTACTGGTGGCATCAACAGCATTAAGTCATTCGTCAACCAGGATGGCACATCATTGACTATTACTCAGGTAAGATGCGTAGCAGAAGACAAGAATGGCGATATATGGATAGGAACAAACATAGGTCCGCTGCTGCTCAGCCAGAACAGCATAAGCGAGGAAAATCCTATTTTTACCCAAGTAAAGGTTCCAAGAAACGATGGCACCAACTATGCAGACTATCTGCTCTCTGGCGTTGACATATCATGCATGGCTGTGGATGGTGGAAACAGAAAATGGTTCGGTACATACAACAATGGCGTTTACCTCATCAGCGATGACAACATAGAGCAGGTTCAGCATTTCACGGCCGAGAACAGCGAACTGCTATCAAACAATATACTCTCGATGGCCATCAACGACGTCTCTGGTGAAGTGTTCTTCGGCACAGACAAGGGTCTATGCTCCTATATGAGTGACGCCACTGCCGCAGCCGGGGAAATGGAAAAAGACAACGTATATGCTTACCCTAATCCTGTTAAACCTGATTATGCTGGACTGATAACAGTTGTTGGCCTTTCCATGAATGCTGATGTGAAGATCACCACATCCAGTGGAGCACTCGTGGCACAAGGCAAGAGCAATGGTGGTACATTCACTTGGGATGGCAACGACGCAAGCGGCAATCGGGTGGCAAGCGGCGTATATATGGTCATGACAGCCAAGGAGGATGGCAGCAAGGGATGTGTATGCAAAATTGCCATTGTAAACTGATATTCCCAAATATGCAGAAAAAAATCAATCCATACATATTGGCCATAGCGGCAAGCAGCCCTTTCGTGCTTGTGGCCGTATCGCTGATATTGCCGACATTCGATGACTGGAACACTCTGTCGTCTCCCAACTACGACAGCAACTTCATGAAATACTTGCTGCCTTACGGTACAACATGGAGACCCGGAGATGCTATGTTCGGCTACATAAACGCCATCAACAGCAGGCTCTATCCTCTGATTAACCATATTATTATATTCCTCGGGCACCTGGCAAGTACTGCTCTCGTATACAAGATTACGGGAATAGCCGGAATGAGACCTATGGCAAGGAATATGGCAATGGTGTTTTTCTATATCTCACCATGTGTTTGCGGAACTATATTCAGCTGCGACGCACTTAACCAGACATACTCACATCTCTGGGGAATGTTGGCGGTGTACTCATACCTGGTATGTGAAGGCAAAAGGAAATATCTTCTGTGGACGTTGTGCGTTATGCTTGCCGCCCTATCCAAGGATAATGGAATAGCCTGGTCTATTGTACCTCCGATAGTAGCTTTCGCCTTCGGCAAGGAGAACAAGCGTTCAATGGCAAGGAACATCGGCATAGGAATATTGATATTCATAAGCTACGTTCTTATAAGACTGTCTGTTCCTCATACAGTAATTCATAATGGAAGCCATATTGAGCAGATGCTCAGCTTCGGAAGCAAGATAAAGGGTTTGGCAACATGGATAGGCTACACGTGGATAGCAGCAGACTATATATGCCTGATGCATGAGCCAAGCCGGAATATCCTTTATTTCCTGCTGACAGCACTCATGTCCACGCCTTTCGTTGCAGCATGCTTCCTCGGCAAGCCAAAACTGCTTGTCAGCAAGTCATTCCTGAGCTTGTCAGTGGCAATGATCGTCACGGCATCTGCCAATCTGCTTATAAGCATGAGCATCATGAATGCCTACTGCTCACTTGGAATAGCAGCCATCATTATAGGCTACCTCGTAGACGGAAACCAAAAAAGAGAGAATATATTCAGGAAACTATTCTACCTATATATTATAGCCGCAATAGCCGTAGACGCACATCATTGGTACAAGTCATGGAAGACATCGTTGCCCGCCAAAACTATTGCCGAAGAGATAATAGCCAAGACAGGAAAGAAAGCTGATAATATATACTGTATTCTAGTACACAACGAAAGAAACAAGTTTTCTTCCTTCTGTGTACCTGTCGATGAGGCAGTAGGGTGGGGTGGTGCAATGGTGCATTATAATGGTTACAAATGGCCTAAAATAATTAAGGACACAACCATAAACAGCTCTGACGCTACAAAGGATGTCATACGCAATATAGCCGATAGGGCATTACGCGCGGATTACGAATGTGTATGGGTAATAGGCGAGAACGGAAATATGGTAATAAGAAATACAGGGCAGAAATGAAAAGCATATCAATAATAGTTCCATGCTTTAACGAAGAGGGCAATATAGAACAGCTTTGTAAGAGAATTACAGAGATGACATCGCAGCATACGCAATACTCATGGAAGACAGTATTCGTAGATGATGGCAGCTCCGACCATACAATAGAAAAAATTAAAGCCGAAAGAGAGAAAAACAGCATGTTCGCTCTTATAGCCCTTTCACGTAACTTCGGGAAAGAGGCTGCCATATTGGCTGGGATAGATAACGTATGCTGCGATTGTGCGATAATTATGGACGCAGACCTGCAGCACCCCGTAGACGCTATCCCGCTGATGATTGAGCAATGGGAGAAGGGGTACGACGATGTCTACGCCAAGAGACTATACAGGGGAAAAGAAAGTTGGCTGAGAAAAAAACTCTCGATGGCATACTACAGCATTCTGCAGAAAATGGCTGACATAGACATCCTACCCAATGTTGGCGACTTCCGGCTGCTTGACCGTAAGTGTATAGATGCCCTGAAAGCCATGAGGGAAACACAAAGGTATACGAAAGGATTATATTGCTGGATAGGATACAGAAAAAAAGAAATTATAGTCAACCAGGAAGACCGGACGGAAGGCAAGTCATCGTTCAACTACGTTAGACTCGTCAATCTCGCCATTGAGGGAATAACATCATATACTACTACTCCACTTAGAATGTCAACCTTGTTCGGACTGCTTTCCTCTATAAGTGCATTCATATACATGATATTTGTCTTCGTCAAAACATTACTATTCGGAGAAGCCGTACAGGGGTTCCCCACCATTATAATTATAATACTTTTTCTCGGGGGCATTCAGCTTATTTCCCTTGGAGTAATAGGCGAGTATCTTGCAAGAATATTCCACGAAACAAAACGCAGGCCTAATTATTTCATAAAAGAGATTATGAAATAGTATAAAATAAGACTGGTATTTATATTTAAAAGAAATAAAAATACCAGTCTTAAAAAAAATTCTACTTACTTAGCTCAAGCATCTTTATTATTGGCTTTACGGCCTCTGTAGCTATGTCGGGGTCTACGTTCACTTCTGGCCAGCCGTACTTGAGGGTATTGTATATTTTTTCCAGAGTGTTCATCTTCATGTACTGACACTCATTGCATGAGCACCCGAGCCCACCCTCGCTTATTTCAGGCGGTACGGGATAGAATATAGCATCTGGACATGAGCGTTGCATCTCATGGAGTATTCCAGCCTCAGTGGCAACTATAAATTCTTTCTTAGGATTTGCCTTTGCATATTCAAGCATGGTGGCCGTGCTGCCAACAACGTCGGCCAGTGCAAGAACAGGGCCCTTGCATTCCAAGTGTGCCATAACTACGGCTTCGGGATGCTCTTTCTTAAGTTGCGCTATCGCATCCACAGAGAAACGCTCGTGCACGTGACATCCTCCGTTCCACAGCAGCATCTTCCTTCCTGTCACCTCATTTATATAGCTGCCGAGATTATAGTCCGGACCGAATATATAGTTGTCACCTTCAGGAAGTCTGTCTACAACCTTCTTGGCATTGCCGCTTGTCACTACAACGTCTGTCAATGCCTTCACAGCAGCCGTAGTGTTCACATAGCTTATAACCTTATATCCCGGGTGCTCATCCTTGAATTTCTTCAGGTCTTCAGCCTTGCATGAGTCAGCAAGCGAGCAGCCAGCATTGAGGTCTGGACACAAAACTATCTTGTCTGGTGATAGCAGCTTGCATGTCTCTGCCATGAAGTGTACGCCGCACATCACCATAACCTTCGCGTCTGTCTCGGCAGCTTTGCGGGCAAGGGCGAGCGAGTCGCCTACAAAGTCGGCAACGTCCTGAACATCACCAACGGTATAATAGTGTGCAAGGATGATGGCGTCTTTCTCCTTGCACATCTTCCTTATCTCCGCCTTCAAGTCGAGCGACTTGTCCACTATCTCATCTACGTAGCCTTTGTTTTCCCAATCCTTATTCATATTCCTTTGTTTTCAACAACTGTTTTATTTTTATATTCAATATTCAAAATTTTAAAATGAACAAACAATAAAAAGAAATGCCGTTGATAAGTTGGAAACTTTCTATCCAAAATATTGCATATTTGGTTATCAACATCTACATTTCATTTATTACTATCTTTCATTAATATCTTTATGCTGATTATCATCCATATTACAGAGTTATCAACATTTTCCACTTTCGGTGCAAAGTTAATAAGTTTATATCTTTTTTGGCCAATAATTTGTTGAAAAGTTGGTTAAAACGCCTGTAAAAGCATGTTGATATCCCTATTCTCATTCCACATAAACTGTCTTGTGTTGATAGCTTAAACTTATTAACACCATTTTCCACAACTTTATCCACAACTATACTTTCATAACTTCTTTATCTTATTAACTCTAAACACATTAAGAATTACATAAACTTAAATAAATTA
>NZ_NPJH01000049.1 GCF_002251365.1 Prevotella sp. P3-122 | reverse complement strand
AAAAAAAAAAAAATAGCCACATATCCGTTGTTGAGTGCCCACTGGTCGGTGTCCTCGGCCAAGGGTTCGTCGTTGAGGTAGTTTCCAACCATCCAATAGTAGTCGTACCCCCTCGGGTGATGGTCGGCGACCACCTCGTTGACCCATCGTCCGAAAGTCATGCGGCAGACCTTTACTCCCTCGAACTCCTGCCTTGCCGGGAAGTTTACGTTCAGACAAACTCCACGTGGCAATCCTCCGTCGAGCACCTTGGCCACAATCGCCCTGACGTATGGTGCAAGCGGGGAGAGGTCAGCGTCATGATTGTAGTAGCAGCTTGAGAAGGCCACAGAGGGTATATACTTCATACATCCCTCCTTGGCAATGCCCATGGTTCCGCTATAATGGTTGTTTACGGTGGAATTGTCGCCGTGGTTTATGCCTCCTATGACCATGTCGGGCATCTTTCCGCCGAGTATTCTGTCGATGGCCAGCTTGACACAGTCGACGGGGGTGCCGTTGCACGCCCATATCTCCACGTTGTCTTGCCTGCTTATGGGCTTGAGCCTCAGAGGCAGCTCTGAGGAGAAGGCGCATGAATACCCGCTACGCGGGCCGTCGGGTGCGCATACAAGCAGCCGCACCCCTGTCGGGGCAAGCATGTCAACCAGAGCGTTGATGCCCGGCGCCATGTAGCCGTCATCGTTCGAAATCAATATTAATGGTATGTCTGTATTGCTCATCATATATTTTAAATTTTTCCTGCAAAAGTACGAAAAAAGGTTTAAATTACGTCTATCTCACATAAAATATGTAACTTTGCAAAATAATTTATGCATTAACATAGAATAAAAATGGCAAAGATAATTGCATTGGCAAACCAGAAAGGCGGTGTCGGCAAGACGACAACGTCGATAAACCTTGCAGCATCGCTCGCAACCCTTGAGAAGTCTGTTCTCGTTGTCGACGCGGACCCACAGGCCAACGCCTCCTCCGGACTGGGTGTCGACCTGGCAGAAGTAGACTGCTCGCTTTACGAGTGCATCATAGACCATGCCGACGTGAGGGACGCCATCTATACCACCGACATCAACGGCCTGGACATCATTCCGAGCCACATCGACCTTGTTGGCGCAGAGATAGAGATGCTGAACCTGGACAACAGGGAGAAGGTGATAAAGCAAGTGCTCGAACCAATACGCAACGACTACGACTACATCCTCATCGACTGCTCGCCCTCGCTGGGCCTTATCACCGTCAATGCCCTTACGGCTGCCGACTCCGTGATAATACCCGTGCAATGCGAGTACTTCGCCCTTGAGGGTATCAGCAAACTTCTGAACACCATCAAGATTATCAAGAGCAAGCTGAACCCACGGCTCGAGATAGAGGGCTTCCTGCTGACGATGTACGACAGCCGCCTTCGTCTGGCAAACCTTATCTACGACGAGGTGAAGCGACATTTCCAGGAGCTGGTCTTCAAGACCGTCATCCAGCGCAACGTGAAGCTCAGCGAGTGTCCGAGCCACGGCTTACCCGTAATCCTATACGACGCAGACTCCACAGGCAGCAAGAACCACCTGATGCTTGCAAAAGAAATCATTAACAAGAACAAATAAATGGCAGTACACAAGAAATACAACGCACTCGGCCGGGGACTCGATGCCCTCATCTCTACCGAGAACGTGCGCACCCAGGGCAGCTCGACAATCAACGAGATAGCCATTGACCAGATAGAGGCAAACCCCAACCAGCCACGACGGGAATTCGACGAGGAGTCGCTGCATGAGCTTGCCATAAGCATCAGGGAGATAGGCATCATCCAGCCCATAACGCTCAGGCAGGTTGCCGACAACCGTTTCCAGATTATCGCTGGCGAACGCCGCTGGCGCGCATCGCAGATGGCTGGTCTGAAAGCTATCCCTGCATACATCCGTACCATCAACGACGAGAACGTCATGGAGATGGCCCTCGTGGAGAACATCCAGCGCGAGGACCTGAATGCCATAGAGATTGCCCTTGCATACGAGCATCTGATTGAGAATACCGGCATGACTCAGGAGAAGGTCTCCGAGCGGGTAGGCAAGAGCCGCACTGCCATCACCAACTACCTTCGCCTGCTGAAGCTGCCCGCACAGATACAGATGGCTTTGCAGAAGCACGAGATAGACATGGGACACGCCCGCGCCCTACTGTCGCTCGACAGCCCGTCGATGCAGATAAAGCTCTACAAGGAGATACAGAAGAACAACTACTCTGTGAGGAAAGTAGAGGCTCTGGTGAACAGAATAAAGAACGGCGAGGACATAGAGAGCAGCAAGAAGAATGTAGATGCCGCCAACTCGCACTCGGCTGCCATGACCACCCTGAAGAACCAGCTTTCGACATTCTTCAACGCCAAGGTACAGCTGACATGCAACGCCCGCGGCAAGGGAAAAATCAGCATACCATTTGCTGACGAGACGGAGCTGGAGCGTATCATGAACATGTTCGACAAAATGAAAGGATAATCGCATAGTGGTCAACAGGCTTTCAGATTTTTTCCGCAAGAGCATCCCGGCAGCAGCCATTCTTGCCTGTCTCTCTTACCCCGCATACGCTCAGGAGGACAGCTCGGCAACCGTGGTTCCCGTAAAACCTCAGACGGAAAAGAATATAGCATATACAGATTCCGCATGGACAGCAGACTCGCTCGCCATGATGAGCGAGGAGGTCGAAGTACCGATAGAGCTGCTGCCCGACTCGCTGGTTCCTAAAAAGAGAGCCAAGCGTGACTGGGCAACATGGAAACCTAACGCCAAGAAGGCCATGTGGCTTGCCCTCGTCATCCCAGGCGCAGGACAGATATACAACCGCAAATACTGGAAATTGCCCATCATCTATGGAGGTTTTGTCGGTTGCGCCTACGCCATGCGATGGAACAACATGATGTACCGCGACTACTCGCAAGCCTATTTGGACATAATGGACGATGACCCTCAGACGCAGAGCTACAACCAGTTTCTGCATCTGGGCAACCAGATAACCCCCGAGAACACCCAGCGTTGGCAGGAGATATTCCGTAAGCGCAAGGACCGCTACCGCCGTTGGCGCGACATGAGTTTCTTCTGCATGTTGGGAGTGTATGCCCTGTCAGTAATCGACGCATATGTCGACGCCTCGCTGTCTGAGTTCGACATAAGTCCAGACCTGAGCCTCAGCGTGGCTCCGACAATATCGAGCCAGAAGACAGATCTTACGGGAAGCCGGCATACATCTGTGGGAGTCAGCTGCAGCCTGAACTTCTAAGAGACGGCACCGGAAACAACAAAAACAAACGCACCCAAAAACCAACACGTACCAAACAAAGGAATGATGAAGAGAACAATATTTGCAACAGCGGTCATGGCATTACTCATATCAGGCCATGCTTCTGCCCAGAACGACGAGACGGAAATCATAGTGACTGACAATAATGGCAATGAGGAGGAGATAGACCTCCCAGAGGCCATGACATATGAGCTGGACAGCCTGCTCAACCTCTACAACGCAAAGACATACCTTAGGCCTGCCGACGACTGCAACATGTCGGACGTTAATCCTGTCTATGACAAGGAGACCTACAAGGAACGTCTAAACAGACTGCCGACAGTCATAGAAATGCCCTACAATGACGTTGTACAGATGTTCATAGACAGATACACAGGCCGCCTACGCCGCTCTGTAAGCTACATGCTTGGCGCACAGAACTTCTACATGCCCATCTTCGAGCAGGCTCTTGAGACTTACGGCCTTCCTCTGGAACTGAAATACCTGCCCGTCATAGAGTCCGCCCTTAACCCAAAGGCCGTTTCGAGGGTTGGAGCCACGGGGCTCTGGCAGTTCATGCTCGCCACTGGCAAGCAATACGGACTTGAGGTAAACTCGCTCATCGACGAGCGTTGCGACCCCGTGAAAGCATCTTATGCCGCCGCCCACTATCTTAGCGACCTGTACAGGATATTCGGTGACTGGAACCTCGTCATCGCAGCCTACAACGCCGGACCAGACAACATAACAAAGGCCATACACAGGGCGAAAGGCGTGAAGGACTATTGGCACATATACCCATATCTGCCAAAAGAAACCCGAGGGTATGTTCCGGCATTCATAGCCGCTAACTACGTTATGAGCTACTATTGCGACCATAACATCTGCCCGATGGAGACCAAGTTGCCAGTAAAGACTGACACAATAATGGTAGACCGCGACGTGCGGTTCGAGCAGATTACCCACTTCCTCGACATTCCACAAGACCAACTGGCAACCCTAAATCCGCAATACAGACACAACATAGTAAATGGAGCCAATAAGCTGTCGTCGATAAGGCTTCCTGAAACAATGGTTACCACCTTCATCGACAATCAGGACTCCATCTATGCATACGTACCCGAAAACGTGACCAGCAAGCGTAGCGAGGTGGCTGTAAATACCATCGAGCCTGCCTCGTCAGGAAGCAAGAAAAGCTCGTCGAAGAGCCGCAAGAGACAGAGCAAGACCAAAGGTAAGAGCATTACCATCAGGCAGGGCGACACCCTAAGCGAGATAGCCGCACGCAACCATACGACCGTGGCAAAGCTTAAGAAACTTAACAAAATAAGCGGAACAAGCATCAGGGCTGGAAAGAAACTGAGGGTAAGATAGGAAAAAGACAAACTGGACAGACGACTGCAGGCCTATACCTTATTATATATATACTGACAAACAACGGAGGAAAAAGACATGGAAAACCAAGAGCTGACTAACAAGGAGCGTGAGATTGCTGACGACAAGCTTATAACTGGAGCCTTCGAGCAACTCCTTCAGATATATATCGACTCACCACACCGCAAGAAGGTGGACATCATCACCAAGGCTTTCAACTTCGCGAGGCAGGCACACAAGGGCGTAAGACGACTGTCGGGAGAACCGTACATCATGCACCCGATAGCAGTGGCACGTATAGCCTGCGAGGAGATGGGGTTGGGTTCCACGAGCATTAGTGCCGCCCTGCTGCACGATGTGGTCGAGGACACAGACTATACCGTAGAGGACATAGAGAACATATTCGGTTCAAAGATAGCCATGATTGTCGACGGACTGACAAAAATCAGTGGAGGCATTTTTGGCGACAAGGCATCAGCTCAGGCAGAGAATTTCAAGAAGCTGCTGCTCACCATGAGCGACGATATAAGGGTCATCCTGATAAAAATCTGCGACCGCCTGCACAACATGCGTACCCTGCAGTCGCAGGCTCCAAACAAGCAATACAAGATTGCAGGAGAGACGTTGTACATATACGCTCCGCTGGCCAACCGTCTTGGTCTGAACAAGATAAAGACAGAGCTTGAGGATCTGAGCTTCAGATACGAGCACCCCGACAAATACGAGGACATACGAAAGAAACTGTCTCTTTCTGAGGAGGAACGAAACAAGCTCTTTGCTGACTTTACGGCTCCCATACGCGAGTCACTTGACTCCATGGGCATACAATACGAGATTAAGGCCAGGGTAAAGAGCCCCTATTCCATCTGGAACAAGATGCAGAACAAGCATGTCACCTTCGACGAGATATATGACATTCTTGCCGTGCGCATAATCTTCACTCCACAGGTGCGGGCAAACGAGATTTACGAGTGCTTCAATATCTATGTCGCCCTGAGCAAAATCTACAAGAGCCACCCCGACCGCCTGCGCGACTGGCTAAACCATCCGAAAGCCAACGGCTATCAGGCCCTGCACGTGACGCTCATGTCGAAGCAGGGACGATGGATAGAGGTGCAAATCAGAAGCGACCGCATGAACGAGATTGCCGAACAGGGTTTCGCCGCCCACTGGAAATACAAGGAGGGCGACCAGCCTCATGAGGACGAGGGAGAGTTGAACGACTGGCTCCGCACTATCAAGGAAATTCTTGATGACCCACAGCCCGATGCGATGGACTTTCTCGATGCCATCAAGCTTAATCTCTTCGCAAGCGAGATTTTCGTCTTCACACCAAAGGGCGAGGTGAAGACCATGCCTGCCAACTGTACGGTCCTGGACTTCGCTTTCCAGATACACACGTTCCTTGGCAGTCATTGCATTGGTGCGAAAGTCAACCATAAGCTCGTACCCCTGAGCCACAAGCTCAAGAGCGGTGACCAGGTGGAGGTACTTACTTCGAAGTCGCAACATGTGCAGCCGTCATGGATCACATTCGCCTCTACGGCAAAGGCCAAGGCGAAGATCCAGGCCATACTGAGACGTGACAACCGCGAGTTACAGAAGAAAGGCGAGGACACCCTGAAGCAATGGCTTGAGAAGAACGAGACCGAACTGACAACATCGGTTGTCGAGAAATTGTGCGAGTTCCACGAGATACAGAAGGCCGAGGACTTCTTCCTGGCTCTTGGCGAGCGTACCATATTGTTGGGCGAGAAAGACCTAAACGAACTGCATGGCAAGAGCCAGAAGTCGGGCGCGGAAACGTCCGGATGGCGCAAGTTCGTGCCGTTCCTCGGGAAAGGCAAAAAGAAGGAGGAGAATCCACAGACCAAGAAACTCGTAGTAGGCAAGGACTTCAACAAGAAGAAGCCATGCATAATCTCTGAGAAGTCAATAGGCATGTACATCATCCCCACATGCTGCCACGCCATTCCTGGCGACGACATCCTGGGATATATCGACAACAAGAACCAGATAGAGCTTCACCAAAGGGCATGCCCCGTAGCCAACAGGCTCAAGTCGAGCTTTGGCAACCGTATTCTCGACGCAAAATGGGACATGCACAAAGTGCTCTTCTTTGATGCCACCATCCAGATAAGGGGAATCGACCGCAAGGGCATGCTCCACGATATATCCGATGTCATCACAGAGAAGCTTGATGTCAATATCCATCGTGTGACCATCAGCGCTGACGACGGCATATACGACGGAAAGATAGAAATACGAGTCCACGACCGTGCCGAGGTGCAGGAAATAGTAGATGCGCTAAAGCAGATAGAGGACATGCAGGAGGTTATACAAATCTAATAATACTAATCAACAACAGAACCATGCGCAACATACTTCTTCTAACAGCTCTGCTCCTGCTGCTGTCGTCATCAGCAGCACAGGCGGCCAGCAAGTACGATAATCCCGACACAATATTCGTGGCCCGCGACGGCACGGCAGAGTTCCGCAATGTCGCCGAAGCTATCGAGGTGTGCCGTGCCTTCATGGAATACCACAAGGTGATATTTGTCAAGAAGGGCATCTACAAGGAGAAGCTTATCATTCCCTCGTGGCTCGACAATATAGAGATATGTGGCGAGGACCGCGACCAGACGGTCATCACATACGACGACCACGCCAATATCCTCATGCCCGAGACAGGGAAACCCATGGGAACCTTCAGGACATACACCCTGAAGATTGATGGCAACGGCATAACGCTGAAGAACATCACCATCGAGAACAACGCCGCACGCCTTGGACAGGCCGTTGCCCTGCATACCACTGGCGACCGGCTGACTTTCGTCAACTGCCGCTTCCTGGGCAATCAGGATACCGTCTTCACAGGCAAGGCTGGCACGCGCCTGCTGTTCAGCGGCTGCTACATCGAGGGAACAACCGATTTTATCTTTGGTCCCTCCACGGCATGGTTTGAAGACTGCACCATCTGCTCCAAGGCTGACAGCTATATCACGGCAGCCTCAACGCCTTCCGACCAACAAATAGGCTACGTATTCAGCAACTGCAGGCTAACAGCAGCCGAAGGCATCACGAAGGTGTACCTTGGCCGTCCATGGCGTCCCTATGCCCACACGGTTTTCATGAATTGCCACTTGGGAAGCCACATACGTCCCGAGGGATGGGAAAACTGGCGCAATCCAGCCAACGAGAAAACGGCACGCTATGCGGAATATGGCAACAGCGGCGATGGAGCGAAGACTGAGCAAAGGGTCGGATGGAGCCGACAACTTACAAAGAAGGAAGCCTCTGAGTTGAATAAACAAAGAGGATTTTGAAGGAGGAACAGAAGCACAAGATAAAAAAGAGAAATCGAAACTTAGAGATATCAAGGTGTCAAGATGTCGAAGTGGATGCCTCAGGTAAGGGTGTCAATATGCTTTTTCAGGTCTTTCAGCTGGTCTCTGACAGAAATTAGAGTGTTGAGGATGTCGGCACTTCGGTCGGCTCCCTCCTTGTTGACGTTGAGCATCTTTCTTGCAGCAGCAATCTTGAAGCCCCTGACCTTGACCAGATTGTATATCACCTTCAGCTGCTCTATATCTTTCTCGGTATATTGTCTGATGCCTGTTCCGCGGGCAGTCTTCGGCTTAATCTGCGGAAACTCCGACTCCCAGAAACGCAGCGTGCTCTCGGCAACGCCAAGCATCTGGGCCACTTCCTTTATGGAATAATATATCTTGAGATTCTTGTCCTTGTTAAGTACCATGATAAGCTATTTCATAGATTTTGCGACAAAGATAGCAAATAATTTCCAATTAACAATCTACAATTATTAATTTATTAGTATCTTTGCAACGTTTTTGACGATAGGGGTCAACTATCGTGAAACAAGGAATCCAAAACAAAAACAAAAACGAATAACAACATACAGACATGATGACAGCTAACGAAGTACGCGAATCGTACAAGAAATTCTTTGAGACGAAAGGACACAAGATTGTACCTTCGGCACCAATGGTAATCAAGGACGACCCCACCCTGATGTTCACCAACGCCGGAATGAACCAATGGAAAGACATAATCCTCGGCACCAAGGATCCTGGTGCGGACGTACGCCGTGTAGACTCACAGAAGTGCCTGCGCGTAAGCGGAAAGCATAACGACCTTGAGGAGGTGGGACACGACACCTATCACCATACCATGTTCGAGATGCTTGGCAACTGGAGCTTCGGCGACTACTTCAAGGAAGGTGCCATCGACATGGCATGGGAATATCTTGTTGACGTGCTGCACCTTAACCCGGAAGACATGTACGTGACGGTCTTCGAGGGAAGCAAGGAAGAGGGACTGGAGCGCGACGACGAGGCCGCCCGCTTCTGGGCCAAGCATGTGCCTGCCGACCATATCATCAACGGCAACAAGCACGACAACTTCTGGGAGATGGGCGATACAGGTCCCTGCGGACCATGTTCGGAGATACACGTTGACTCACGCTCGGCTGAGGAGAAAGCCCTTGTGCCAGGACGCGAGCTCGTGAACAAGGACAATCCCCAGGTCATAGAGATATGGAACATCGTGTTCATGCAATACAACCGCAAGGCCGACGGCTCACTTGAGCGTCTGCCAATGCACGTCATCGATACGGGTATGGGCTTCGAGCGTCTCGTAAGGATGCTGCAGGGTAAGCAGTCGAACTATGATACTGACATCTTCCAGCCCATCATCCGCGAGATAGAGCGCCTGTCGGGCAAGAAGTATGGAGTAGACGAGAATACCGATGTGGCCATGCGCGTCATAGCCGACCACCTGCGCGCCGTAGCCTTCTCCATTGCCGACGGTCAGCTTCCTGGCAATGCCAAGGCAGGCTATGTCATCCGCCGCATTCTGCGCCGTGCCGTTCGCTACGCCTACACTTTCCTCTCACAGAAGGAGGCATTCATGTACAAGCTCATGCCAACACTCATACATGAAATGGGCGAGGCATATCCAGAGCTGCCAGGACAGCGCGAGCTCATAGGCCGTGTGATGAAGGAGGAGGAGGACTCGTTCCTGCGCACGCTCGACAAGGGCATCAGCATGCTCACCACAGCCATGGACAGCCTGAAGGCTGAGGGCAAGAGCGAGCTTGACGGTGTGCAGGCATTCCGTCTCTTCGACACCTACGGCTTCCCACTTGACCTCACAGAGCTGATATGCCGCGAGAACGGGCTAACCGTTGACGAGAAGCAGTTTGATGAGGAGATGCAGAAGCAGAAGGAACGCGCACGCAATGCTGCCGCCGTAGAGAACAGCGACTGGGTGGAGCTGCGACAGGGCGAGCAGCAGTTCGTGGGCTACGACTACACAGAATACGAATGTCACATACTGCGCTACCGCAAGGTGACCCAGAAGAAAAACTCGTTCTACGAGCTTGTGCTCGACGTTACACCATTCTATGGCGAGATGGGAGGACAGGTCGGCGACTGCGGAGTGCTGGTTAGCGAGAACGAGACCGTGAGCATCATCGACACCAAGCGTGAGAACAACCAGAGCATACATATTGTCAAGGAACTGCCCAAGCAGCCAGATGCCGACTTCATGGCATGTGTCGATACCGACAAGCGTGCCGCCAGCGCAGCCAACCATACGGCAACCCACCTTCTGGACTACGCCCTGAAGCAGGTTCTCGGTGACCATGTAGAGCAGAAAGGCTCGTACGTCAGCCCCGACACCCTGCGCTTCGACTTCTCTCATTTCCAGAAAGTCAGCGACGAGGAACTGCGTCAGGTTGAGCGCATGGTCAATGACCTGATACGACAGGACCTTCCGCTCGACGAGCATCGCGACACCCCGATGGAGGAAGCCAAGAAACTTGGTGCCATTGCCCTCTTTGGCGAGAAATACGGCGACAAGGTGAGAGTCGTGAGGTTCGGTCCGAGCTGCGAGTTCTGCGGTGGTATACATGCTACGTCGACAGGCCGCATCGGCATGTTCAAGATTGTCAGCGAGAGCAGCGTGGCGGCAGGCATCCGCCGTATCGAGGCAAAGACAGGCGAGGAGTGCGAGGAGATGATGTACGCTCTTGAGGACAGCATCAAGGCCATACGCTCGCTCTTCAACAATGCCAAGGACCTGCGTGGCGTCATAGAGAAATACATCGAGGAGCACGACGCTATGAAGAAGAACATAGAGCAGTTCCAGGCACAGGCCGTGGAGCGTGCCAAGGATAGCCTCATCGAGAAGGCCCGCACCATCAACGGCACCACCGTTATAACCTCCGTTCTGCCCATTTCGGCACAGAGCGCAAAGGACCTCGTATTCAAAATCCGGCAGGCTGTAGGCAGCAACCTGCTCTGCGTCATCGGAAGCGTTGATAACGGCAAGCCCATGCTCAGCGTGATGCTCAGCGATGACATGGTTGCCGACCACGGGCTGAATGCCGGACAAATGGTCCGTGAGGCTGCCAAGCTCATTCAGGGCGGTGGTGGCGGCCAGCCACACTATGCCACTGCAGGAGGCAAGAACGCCGACGGCCTCAGCGCTGCCGTAGACAAGGTTGTGGAACTGGCTAAGCTCTAAGATACAGAAGGAACAGACGCAAGAGCTATTATTACAGAACAACCGCAAGCGATATTATATATGCAAGCCCTCCCGTAACCCGACGGGAGGGCTTGCTGTTTTTTTGAACAGATATTGAGATTGGGGCTGTAACATATTTACCCAACCAGTATTGTTGGAAGTGCGGGCTGAAAGCCCAAAAGCACATAGCCCAGGGTAGAGCGTAGCGACACCCTGGGTATAAGAGGAATATAATCAATGCGCGCTGTAAGCGCAAAAGCGTTATCTGCCCTGCTGTTATCTACGCTTTTGCGCTTACAGCGCGACCATCAACTACGCGAAATAACCCAGGGTGTTACCCTGGGCTATGCGCTTTTGCGCTTTGCCTTTCCTTTCAGCCGGCGACCTTTGGTTCAGCGCGACAATTACCGACATGAACTTCAGAATTAGAATATTCAATTCTTGCACATCAAATTGGACACCCTATCTATTTTGCCATAACAATAAAAATTCAGGATTAAAACATAGGAATTAAAGGATATTTTGTATATTTGCAAAGTAAATACCCATATTTCCACATATGCGCTGCCTGAATTGCCAAAACGAATTCCAGGGCGACTACTGCCCCCATTGCGGACAAAGTGCCGCAACCAGACGCTTCACGATAAAGAATGCATTCTCCTCGACCCTCGAGGTCTGGGGCATGGGCAACCGTAGTCTGCCGCGCACGCTGTGGCACCTGTTCCGCCGTCCAGGCATCATGATAGGTGAGTATATCGACGGCAAGCGCATACCGTTCTTTCCTCCCGTGAAGATGCTGTTTGTACTCTGCGTGTTCTATGCCCTGCTGCAGCCTGTCATGGAGCGTCGCAAGGATCCCGTGCAGAAAGACATACAGACAGAGATAAACGCACACGGGCAAAAGACACAGGCCATTGGGAAGGATGCCAGCGAGGAAGAGAGGGAGAAATTGCGCATGGAGAACACTGCCCTGACGGTAGTTGGCTTCGTCAAGGACAGCATGGAATGGCTGCAAGCCCACAAGGCCGTACAGCTGCTCTGCCTGCACAGCTTCTTCATGGTCTTTGCCTGCTGGCTGTTCCGTAAGTCGCCCCTTCGTCCATGCACCAACCTCGCCGAGAACTTCTATGCCCAGGTGTACATGAGCTGCCAGCTTACGGCCATGTCCATACCCTACGCACTGATATTCGCCCCCAAAGGCTCTACATTCGACTTCTATCCTCTACCCTCCGAGCTGATGCTCATAGTACTCGTATGGGACTTCAAACAGCTCTTCGGCTTCGGATGGCGTACCACAATAAAGAAAACCATTCTACTAACAATACTGTCCATGACCGCCCTGTGCGCCATCGTGGGTATAATAGTGGCTGTAGCCACCCTGCTTGCGGGGACAACGGGCGAATGACACGGACATAAAAACAAAAAAAACATGACTATTAGAAACATTCTCTTAGGAGCCGTCATGGCAGCATCGACAAGCGCCATGGCACAGCAGTCGTGGACGGCCGACAACGGCAACGGAACGTTCACCAACCCACTGTTCTATGATGAGTTCTCTGACCCCGACATCCTGCGTGTGGGTGACGATTACTACCTTGCCGGTACTACCATGCACACCGTGCCTGGAGTAAATATCCTACATTCCAAAGACCTCGTCAACTGGGAGCAGGTTAGCTACTGCTTCGACCGTTTTGACTTCGATGACCCAGCCTTCTCACTAACCGGAGGTAAGGAAATCTACGGCCAGGGCGTGTGGGCACCATGCATACGCTACAACAACGGCAAGTTCTACGTCTTCACCAATGTCAACGGAAAGGGACTACAGGCATTCATAGCCGAGGACATCCGTGGCCCATGGAAGCACGTGCGCGTGAAGGGCAACATCTATGACCTGTCGGTACTCTTCGATGACGACGGCAAGATATACGCCATACACGGCTACGGAAGCGTGCGCTGCTGCGAGCTGAAGCCTGACCTGAGCGAGCCTGTACCGGGTACCGACCGCGAGATAATACCCGAGGGAACGGCAGTGGGAGAGGGACACCACATGTACAAGATAGACGGCATGTACTACCTTATCTCTACCGACTACAAGCCCAACGGACGTACCCTGTGCTCACGCTCGAAGAGCATCTGGGGACCATACGAGACCATCACCATAACAGCCGACGAGACCTACGGCTACCATGCCGCCCCAATGACGCAGGTAAGGGGACGCATCGTCGACAATGGAACCCCGATAGCTATCAGCCAGCCAGACCGCGGAGCCACAGCATGCTCTAACGCACACCAGGGAGGCATCGTCTCTACTCCTGACGGACAATGGTGGGCGCTGCTCATGCAGGACTTCCACTCCATAGGCCGTACCGTCGACCTGATGCCCGTGACATGGAAGGACGGATGGCCAATGATAGGACTGGAGGGCAACCTCGGACGAGCTCCGCGCACATGGCTCAAGCCGTCGACGGGAGCCGACGTGCAGCCGCATGCGCCATACAAGCGGAGCGATGACTTCAACGGACGTCAGCTGGAGCGTATATGGCAATGGAACCATAATCCCGATGAGAAGGCATGGAGCCTCAAGGGAGGCCGCCTACGCATAGACGCCATGCCGGCGACACAACTGCTGTGGGCACGCAACACACTCACACAAAGAGCCATCGGACCGGTGTCGCAGGTGAGCGTAGAACTGGACACCCGGCACATGAAGGACGGTGATGTGGCAGGACTGGGCAACATCAACATGCCATGCTCGTGGGCAGGAATAGTGAAGGAAGGCAACAAACTGAAGCTGAGATGGTTCCAGCAGCTCGACAACGACACCATTGACGTAGACTTCACGCCACGCAAGGACGGCAGGATATGGCTGATGCTCGACGGCGACTACGACAACGACCGGGCGCAGTACCGCTACTCGCTCGACGGAGAGACCTACGAACCGCTCGGCAACATGATGACCCTGAGCTACCAGCTCATCACATTCCAAGGCTCTCGCCCGTCTCTATTTGCCTTCAACCACAAGGGACAGCGTGGTGGCTACGCCCTCTTCGACAATTTCAACGTCGTAGAGCCAAAGGCTGACCGCTCTGCAAACATTCCTTACGGCAAGACCATACACATCGTGAACCTTGCCACAGGCAAGCCCGCCGAGGCCACACCACATGGTGTTCTCTACGACGCTCCTAAGGGTACCGACAACCCCCGCACACGGTTCCGCCTCATAGACAAGGGTGAGGGCAAGGTAATAGTGCAATGTGAGGATGGACGCTACCTGATGGTGGCAGGCTACGGTATAGCGGGCGATGTACGCATGACCGCTGACGAGCAGCAGGCCGAGGTGTTCATGTATCAGGACTATCTGGACAACCAGTTCATGCTCATGTCCTTCAGCCGCCACACATACCTGTGCAAGAGTCCGACCACTGGCAGTCCCTACTCAGCCGACTGCAAGGGTCCTGACCCAGCACGCATGAACGGCTCAGTATTCAAATGGGAAGAATAAAGGGAGAGAATTAACAGAACTCACCTAAAGGAAACGCATCCGTCAAATCCTCAGCAGGTATTGACGGATGCGTCGTTTTATTGTGCGCTTGTTCTTATTTCTTGTCGGTATAGTTCCAGCTGCTACCGTCGAAGCAATGGGTGCAGACCTTGCACTTAGGCATGCCAATAGCCTCGATGAGCGTCTCTATCTTGTTGAAGCGCAACGAGGACAGGCCGAGCCTGCGTGCCATCTCGTCGACCATCCGCTGGTATTCAGGTGAGTCAGTCTTTGCATATTTGTCGAGCTTCGCACTGTCGTCGCCCTCGAAATCACGGATAATCTGGCGCGAGAGCAACTCAAGGTCGCTCTTTGAAGAGGTGAAGCCTATGAATGGGCATCCGTAGACAAGCGGCGGGCATGATATGCGCGCATGTACCTCCTTGGCGCCATACTGGAAGAATGTTGCCACGTTGTCACGCAGCTGTGTGCCCCTGACAATGGAGTCGTCGCAGAACACCACCCGCTGGTCCTTGAGTATGGCATGGTTGGGTATCAGCTTCATCTTTGCCACCAGGTTGCGTCTGTTCTGGTTTCCCGGTGTGAAGCTTCTGGGCCATGTGGGCGTATACTTGAGCACAGCCCTCTTATATGGTATCTGGTGTCCCTCGGCATATCCCAGTGCTGTTCCCACTCCCGAGTCGGGGATACCGCATACCAGGTCGGCCTCGGTATCATCCTCTTGTCCCATCTGCTTTCCGCATCGCTCCCTGACATCCTCAACGTTGATGCCCTCGTAGTCGCTTGCGGGAAAGCCATAGTAAACCCACAGGAAAGAACAAATCTGCTCTTTATGGTATGGTTCCTTTAGTACCTCGATGCCCTCTGTGGTAATCCTTACAATCTCGCCAGGCCCGAGGTCCCTTACGCGCTTGTAACCCAGATTGGGAAAGCTCGACGTCTCGCTCGAGAATGCGTATCCCTCTCCATCCTCACGCTCTCCTATGACTATAGGTGTACGTCCGAGCATGTCGCGTGCGGCAATGATGCCGTTCTCTGTAAGGATGAGCATCGAGCATGAGCCGCTGATGCGCTCGTAGACCTTTGTGATGCCGTCTACGAAATCCTCGCCCATGTTGATTGTCAAGGCCACCAACTCTGTCTGGTTGATGTTGTTTGCCGACATCTCGCTCAGATGCATCCTCTTGGCCAGCAGCTCGTCGGCTATGTCCCTGAGGTTGTTGATTTTCGCAACCGTGACCACGGCGTACCTTCCCAGATGCGAGTTGACAATTATCGGCTGCGGGTCGGTATCGGAGATTACTCCCAGTCCGGCGTTGCCGATAAAGCTGTCAAGCTCGTCCTCGAACTTCGACCGGAAATAGTTTCTCTCCAAGCTGTGAATAGACCTTGAGAATCCTCGCTCGGTGTCGAATGTCACCATTCCCGCGCGCTTGGTTCCCAGATGCGAGTTGTAGTCTGTGCCGTAAAACAGGTCGTTTACGCAACTCTTCTTGGTAATAGTGCCGAAAAAGCCTCCCATGTGTGTATGTTGAATGAATGTTATACGCTATTCTGTCAGCGATGACCAATAGTGTCCTGATGCAACTAACCATCGCTTGTAACGTAGCTTGCGGGTGCAAAAGTACAAAAAAGAAATGGAATATGAGCATGGTTGGGCGAAAATCTCGTCACGAAAGTTTTGCGGAACATCATGGTCTCAATCGTATATATTATTGTAAAAGGGCTGCAAGCCATACTTACAATCCACCAACAGGCATCATACAACACAACTGTAAAATAACAAAATAATCATGAAACGACTATTCTTACAAATTGCATCGTTCCTCGCCATAAGCACCGCGGCATCAGCGGCCGACAGCACCATGGTGAGGTTTGACTTCGCCTCGACTGCCGACCAGTCGGGAACCTACGAGACCACCCTCCAGCAGGGAGCGCAAATAATCGAGTATGCGGGACGAAACGTGCTGAGCCTCGGCAACAACGACGGCTACCTCGACTTCGGCACCAAGTTGGGCGAGCTGATAGGAAGCCTCGGAAAGTTCACCATAACAATGAACGTCTACATACCCGAGACTACCGACATCTCGGGCAACGGTAACTTCATCTGGTGCTTCGCCAACTCATCGTCAACCGGCTACATGTTCTTCAACGCCAAGGAGTCACGCTACGCCATCACCCAAACCAGCTATTCGGCCGAGCAGGGGTTCAGCATGGCCAAACCATTCGAGAAAGGACGATGGATGAACTTAGCGGTTGTACTGAGACAGAGGAGCACAGGCCAGTACTACTGCCAGATATTCCTCGACGGAAGCCTCAAGACGGCAAGCTCCATCAATTCGTCATTCGCCCTGTCACCAAAGGACATCGGCAATACCGTCATGAACTATCTTGGCAAGAGCTGCTACAACGGCGACGCATACCTCAAGGGCGCAATGTATGACGATGTGCGCATATACAACTACGACATAAGCGCAAGACAAATCCTGGACAGCATACGCAACGGAAACGCGGCAACCATACAAGCCCTCAACAGATATGCCGACTCCATCTCCATAGCTGAGAAGATAAAGGAGGCAAAGATAGACCTGGCCACTGAGAACCTGATAGCCGACATCGAGCTGCCCGATACATACGGCGACTTTGCCGACATAATATGGACAACATCCAACGCTAACGTCATAACAGACGAAGGACACATCACTCGCCCGGCATACGGAAAACCAGCTGCTACGGCAACCCTTACCGCAACCATCACGTCGAAGGCCACTGACTACCTGCCCGCAGGAGCCATCACGGAGACACGCACGTTCCAGGTAAGCGTGCTGCCCGACTTCTCCGATGCGGAGACCATAGCCTACGACCTCGAGCACCTTGTCATCGGCGGACACCCCAACAACCTCTACGACCAGCTCGTACTGCCTACCGTGGGCACACTCGGATCTGTCATAAAATGGACATCGTCAGACACGGAATGGCTCTCTAACACAGGCAAAGTCATCAGACAGCCGGAGGGACAGAAGAAGCAGGTAACCCTGACGGCAACCTTGCTCAGGGGTGAGGAACGTGTCACCAAGGAATTTCCCGTGACCATACACGAACGAGAGCCATACACCCACTATCTGTTTGTTTACTTCCCGTCAAACAGTAACGAGAACCTATACTACGCCATCTCGCAGGACGGCTACAACTACACACCACTCAACAACGGACAGCCATTCTTCACAGCCGAAGGCAATACCGTAATGGGAGGACTCCGCGACCCGCACATCCTGCGCGGAGAGGACGGGAAGTTCTACATGGCCGTTACGGACATGAAGTCGGCACTCGGATGGTCGAGCAACCGCGGACTCGTGCTTATGAAGTCTGACGACCTCATCAACTGGACATGCCACACCGTACACTTCCCGACAAAATACGCGGGCACCAATTTCGCCAACGTTACACGAGTATGGGCACCAGAGACTATCTACGACCACCAGGCAGGCAAGTACATGGTATACTTCTCGCTGCTCACCAACGACGGGACGATAGCCTACGACAAGGACTTCTATTGCTATGCCAACGACGACTTCTCCGACCTTGAGGGCATGCCTACATACCTCTATGACCGAGGCTCGGCAACCATCGACATGGATATCGTCTACAACGAGAGCGACTCGCTCTATCACGGCTTCTTCAAGAACGAGAGCCTCGGAGGTATATGCAAGGTGACGGCACGCACGCTGACAGCACCAGAGGGACAGCCGCTCGGATCGCAATGGTCCGCACCATCGCCAACCCTGCAGCAGACCAACGTGGCCGTTGAGGGTGCAGGAGTGTTCAAGTTCATCAATCAGGACAAGTGGTGTCTGATGTACGACTGCTACACAAGCGGTTATTACCAGTTCTGCTCATCGGACGACCTTACCAACTTCAACTGGGAGAAGAACACTACCACCTCAGGAGCATTCACCCCGCGCCACGGTACTGTGCTCCCCATCACAGCCGAAGAGGCCAAGGCGCTGCTCGAGGCTCTTCCCGTTGACGGGCTGACACCAACCATAACAGGAGCTGCCAATCCAAGCGTCAAGCAGGAGAACTTCTCCGTCAAATCCGACGGCACGATATTCATCCCGGTTGAGCGCGGAGCCGACGTCACAAGCCTCGACCCCATGTTCGTACCCTCGCCAGGTGCCATCATAACGCCACAGGGACCACAGGACTTCAGCAAGGGGCCGGTAGAGTATGCAGCCACTATGGGACATCAGACCAAGACCTACAGCGTGACCGTGGAGGAAAACGGAAACCCCATCATACCCGGATTTCATGCCGACCCCGAAGTACTGCTGTCACAGAAGACAGGCCGCTTCTACGTATACCCGACATCCGACGGATATAGCGGATGGGGAGGCTATACGTTCGACGTGTTCTCGTCACCCGACCTCGTACACTTCACCAACGAGGGCACTATCCTCAACCTCTCGGCAGGAGGCGACGCACCATGGGCAAGCGGCAACGCATGGGCACCATGTATAGAGGAGAAATGGATGGACGGCAAGTGGAAATACTATTTCTTCTTCAGCGCACACAACCCCACGCTGAACAAGAAAACTCTTGGCGTAGCAGTGGCAGAGAACCCCACAGGACCTTTCAAGGCATCAGCCAAACCGCTCTTCACCACCACGTCGGGCGGACAGATGATTGACTCCGACGTCTTCACCGACCCCGTGAGCGGACAGACATACCTATATTATGGCAACGGGCAACTTCACTACCGCCTGCTCTCCGACGACATGCTCTCTGTAGGTGCTACGGAATATACCATTACCCCAGAGGGAGGCACACTCAATGACTATGCCTTCCGCGAGGGAGTGTACGTGTTCTACCGCAACGGAAAGTACTATTTCCTCTGGAGCGTCGACGACACCGGCTCGCCAAATTATCACGTGGCCTACGGAACAAGCACCTCGCCAACTGGCCCCATCAGCGTGGCACAGCAGCCAATAGTAATAGCACAGGACCCTGACAACCAAATCTACGGCACAGCACACAACTCCATCGTCAACATCCCCGGTTCCGACGAGTGGTATATCGTTTACCACCGTATCAACAAGAAATACCTCAGCAACGGCCCCGGCTACCACCGCGAGGTCTGCGCCGACAAGCTCACGTTCAACGCCGACGGCACTATAGCACGCATTACCCCAACACGACGGGGTATAGACCCAGTGGACACATCGGAGCTTATCGACAGCACTACGTCCGTGAGAGGGATAACCGCACACGACGGCAAAGTGGCAAGAGTGAGATATTTCACACCAACGGGAGCGTCTGTCAACGGCAGCCAGCCCAAGACACCCGGCCTGTATATCCGACAGGAGATTATGGAAGACGGTAAGGCACGCAGCATGAAAATGCTCATGAAATAAACAACACTGAGCCTGGGGCAAGTAGGCGCACACGCACTTAGCCTCAGGCTCTGTTCATAAAGGTTAATCTCTGTTAACAGAAAACAAATAACACCTGCCCGCACTCGTTATTCCGAATAAAATGCTTAATTTTGCAGCCGCAAAAAAGGTTCCGTAGCTCAGTTGGATTAGAGCAACAGCCTTCTAAGCTGTGGGTCTTGGGTTCGAACCCCAACGGAATCACGTTGCTTTATCATAAATTGAAAAGGACTTCCTTTCCGGAGGTCCTTTTTTTGATGTCTGCATATTCACAAATATGTATAAAATGTTTTATTATCTTTGAAATCTTTTCGTAACACGAAATTATATTTGTACCTTTGCTATTGAAGTTTAGGCATTACGCCATATTATTTATCAAACTAAAAATACTTATAAACATTATGAAAAGACTATCTGTTTTATTATTTTGCCTGTTCGCCATGCTGGTGAACATTGCCTGTGCCGACAACAATAAGGTGATACAGGTGTCACAACTACCTAAGGATGCACAGAGTTTCATTACCACGAATCTCAGCTCGGCAAAGGTTGCGCTCGTGACATCAGAGACAGAAGGTGTGTCGAAATCATACAAAGTGATATTCGACAACGGCAACAGCGTCACCTTCAACAGCAAGGGACAATGGACTGACGTAGACTGCGAGGGCTCTGAGGTTCCCGTAGCTGTCGTACCCGCACAAATCATGAAATACGTAAAGGCCACCTATCCCAGCTGCCGTATTGAGGAAATAGAAAAAGACCGCAGGGGTTACGAGGTTAAACTTTCAAATAAGCTTGAACTCACGTTCGACAAGAAACTCAATATTGTGGATATAGACAAGTAATACAGAGCCTCACCCCTCTACAATTGAGAAAGGGGTGAGGCTATTTTTTCACAACTTCCCCTGTTCTCCGAGATAGCTGTCCTTAAAACCAAGGAAATAGAGGACGCCATCGAGTCCTATTGTGTTGATGCTCTGCTTAGCGTTGGCAACCACACGCGGCTTGGCATGGAAGGCAATGCCGAGTCCGGCCTCTCCGAGCATCTTCAGGTCGTTGGCGCCATCGCCCACGGCAATAGTCTGTGCGAGATGCACCCTTTCCACCTGTGCAATGAGCCTGAGCAGTTCCGCCTTTCTGTTGCCGTCGACAATCTCGCCTATGTATCGTCCCGTGAGCTTGCCGTCGTCTCCCACCTCCAATTCGTTGGCATACACATAGTCTATGCCGTACTTGCGTTGCAGGAACTCGCCAAAATAGGTAAATCCTCCGCTGAGTATAGCAATCTTATACCCGTATCTCTTCAGAACGGACATCAGCCTGTCCACACCCTCCGTGATAGGCATGGTGTTGGCGATATCCTCCATGACACTTGCGTCAAGTCCCTTCAGCAAAGCCACCCTGCGTGTGAAGCTCTCCTTGAAGTCTATCTCGCCCCGCATGGCGCTCTCCGTAATAGCCCTTACCTCAGCACCCACTCCGGCCCTTTCGGCAAGCTCGTCGATACATTCTGTCTGTATGAGCGTGGAATCCATATCGAAGCATATCAGTCGGCGCATGCGGCGGTACATGTCGTCTTTCTGGAACGAGAAGTCTATCTCCATCTCCGATGATATGTGCATAAGCTCCTTCTGCATAGCCTCGCGGTCCTCGGGTGTTCCTCGTAGCGAGAACTCTATACAGGCCCGCAGATTGCGCTCGGGGTGCATGATGCTCATACGTCCGGTGAGGCGGCGTATGGAGTCAATGTTCAGTCCCTGACGTGCAATAACCTTTGCCGCGGCCTCAATCTGCCGTGCTGACAGCGTCCGCCCGATAAGCGTAAGGATGTAGCGGTTCTTTCCCTGCAGGCTTACCCAGTTCTCGTATTCCTCATCGGGAACGGGCGAGAAGCCGATGTTGACACCCAGCTCCGTAGCCTTGAAGAGCAGTTCCTTCATGACCTGTCCTGATGCCTGCTCACTGATGCGGATAAGTATGCCGAGCGAGAGCGTGGAGTGGATGTCGGCCTGTCCGATGTCCAGTATCTTGGCATCCTTGCGCGCAAGTATCTCCATAACTGAGGCTGTAAGACCGGGACGGTCCTTGCCAGTAATTCTGATTAGTATCTGTTCCTCTTTATTGGTGTTGTTGTCCATGGGTGATGATTTTTTTGCAAAAGTACATCATTTTGCCTTATTGGGCAAATATATCTGTTGAAAGTTTCATTCATTCCGCTTTCTCGATTGACGGACCATGCGATGCCGACTAAATACCGCATCTACAAGAGCCAGGGCGTCGTAGGCATGAGTGGAAGTTCTACGCTCGTGCATACCACTGCGATACTATCGGACAGGAGGAGATGGTCTTGCACATAATGAATCCTCCTCGCACCGGGCACGAAGGCTGCGGGCACGAGGAGGTAGAAATGGAGAAAAAGATTTTGCAAACAAGGTGTTACCTTACGATTATCTTACTCCGGCTGTTGCCTGCGACAACAATGTAGATGCCAGGAGTAGACAACGTCGGCTGCTGGCCTTCGGCAACGAGGGTGCCGTCGGGAGCATATACGGAAAGCGTGCCTGCTGTGGCAACGAGAGTTCTGCCATTGAGACGGAAGGCTGCCTTGCCGGTGGCAGAGGCTGGATTGATGCCTACTATTTCTATCGGGCTGTAGATATAGTTTGTGGTAGAGCGTGAATACTGCACCAAGCCGTTTCCTGTCTCATCCATGTAGTCACAGTAATGGACACTGGTAAGGAGCTGCTCGCTGTTGTACTCATAGGAAAATTCCCTTTTGCTGGCATGATAACTTTTCTTCTCGCCTTCGGTCCCCACCGTTTCATAGTAACAGGTCTGAGACACGAGGTTGCGGTTGTTATCGCATGTCTCCACGATGATGTCGGTATATTTGTAGCTACTGCCGTATTTCGGATTGTTTTCGGTACGTGTGTAGGTTGATGTAAGCGTGTTGCCCTCAATAGCATAGGTAGTGTTATCGCCATACAGCAGGCTCCACGCATCGTTCAGCCATACGTATGTGTTATTATACATTCTATTCAGGCTATATTCATCATCGTCGTCCTCGGGGAAGAAATATTCGTCGTGACATTCGAGAGGGTCGGGAATAGGATTGACCGGGAAATAGGGCCTGTCGACTGCGAACTCCTCGCGCTTCTCTTTTCCAACCCATTTGCCGTCTTGCTTGTCATAGACTTCGTAGAGACTGTAGCCATCCGTACTCTTTCTTACCACCTTACTGGTCTCCACGATGTTGCCGTCGGCATCAAGCTCACGATAGATGGTGGTTACAGTGCCGTCGGGGGCCACGTTCTCGGAAGGATTAACGTTGGCACCGGAATAGACAAACTGTCCGGTTACGGTGTCATAATAATAATACACATGCTTGCCGTTGGCATAAATCTCATCCTTGTAGCCACTCATAGCGTCACCATAGATATTGTAATTGATATACCAGTCGGAGAGTGTGCCGTTGGCATCGATGCTTATGCCAGAGAATTGTGTCTTGTAGAGTTTGTCGTCGAGCAGCTCATATTCTGCTTCAGTATATCCGTTGTCAGTGTAGGTATAGAGCGTGCGTTCCGCAAGCTGGTTGTCGGCATTGTATTCATCGCTTCTGATGACCCGTCCCTTGTTGTCGAACTCAGCTTCGATGTGTCCAGCAGCGTCACCTATCTTTATCACTCCCGTGACAATAGTCCATGTGCCGTTCTTCAGTTCGTAGGTTGCGAGGTCACCCATTGTGGCAGAAGTCCTCTCGTCGTTGGCTACCACCTTCAGTTGGCGTGTCAGGTTGCCGTTCTTGTCGTAATAGGTATAGTAGAATGTCTCTGAATTATTATTTCCGTTCCACTCGTCTTGCTCCAATACATATCCTCCGTCTGCAAACTCATATACGTAGCCAACATTCTCACCGTTGCTGTCGTACATCCATGTCTCAACATCATAGTCAGGGTCGGAGCCTCCGTAATAATTGCAATATGTTTCTTTCATAAAACCCTGGGCTGTCCATTCCTTGCTGACAGATTTTTCAAGCGTCCATGACTGGGTGTCGGTATCGTATGAGTATTCCTTCTTATATCGGTTGCCGCTGCCAGGTATCAACGGTTCGTCGTAGTTGTTGGAATATTCTTCCTTGGTGGTGTACGTCCAGTTTTCGTAACCCCACGCAGTACCTATCTCCTGCGTTACTTTGGAGGTGTAGCCTGCCTGCGGGGCATTGTCGGTATAAAGGTATTTCACACCTTCCTGGCTGCTGAAGCTTCCGTCTTCATTGTATTCAGCAGCCCTGTACCAGCCTGCTTCTCTTCCGTCACTGGTAAAGTAGTATTCTTCGATGCTGGAGAGTTCGTCGTAGGCCTTTGTATCGTAGTTGTAGCTGTAGGTTTTGACGATGTATGTAGTCTCCTCAACAGTCAACTCAACGAAACTAGAATTATAATGATTCTCGTACTCCACGTAAGCCTGTAGCGGAGCGAACCACTTGCGGATAAGTATCTCTTCAACTCTTGTCGGTTCCCATGTGTCGTACTCGACATGCTTCACCAGCACGCCCTTAGGGTCGTGTGCATAGTCGTATTCTTTTTCTTCGGTGAGCACAAGGTTGTAGTTTTCTGTGTCATCGATACCCTCGTAGCATTTGATGGCGAGCACCCTGCCTTCGGCATCGAGGGTGCGCTCTTCCTTACTCTCTATTCGTGTCGATTCGTTCTCTACCCTGCTGACGGTCTTCTTCGTCCATCTGCCGCCAATGCCATACTCATAGTCATAGACCTCTTTGTAGGTGCCGTAGTCAACAGTCTGGAAATGCCCGTACTTGTCGTATGTCACCACGCCAGTCTGACGATTGGTGTAGACATCGGGATACAGGTTCTCGTAAACCTCTTCCCATCCGGTGAGCAAGGTTTTATTCACCATCTGCTCCGCCTTACGGGGTGCCGTGGTCTGCTGTCCTGGCTTGACAATCCTGATGTTGCAGCGATTGGGCATGGACTGACGCATCCTCAACGGTTTCTGCTTCGGCGCATGGAGCTGACGGCTATTGCCGTACATCTGTCTAATGCCGACGCCTGGCACAGGCATCTTGAGCCTGCGGTTACTCTGTTGTGCAGCAGCATCGATGATGCATAATGCGAACATCAAGGAAATGTAAAGTAGTCTTCTCATATAAAATAGAATTGGTTGGTAAATAATATCAAAGGACACTTTCTGGAAATACTAAAGAATACCCTGCCTATAGGCATTGCCTATAAGTTCGGCAATATTGCGCGACTCTGTCTTCTTGAGCAACTGCCTGCGGTGGAATTCTACTGTGTTAGGGGATATGAAGAGCTGTTCGGCGATAGCCTTGCTGTTATACCCTCTCGATAGCAGGTCGAGCACCTCAAGTTCACGCTCGGTGATGTTCTCCCATTTTGTATCTTTCTTCATTTAGACTGTTATATCTGTTATGCCCATCATGAAAGAGATGGTTACCTTACAAAGTTAGGGATAATAAGAAGATATAACAAATTATGATATATAAAAAGAAGATGCAGAAAGACAAAACTATTGTTTTCCGTAGGGGAGAACCTATGGTTTTGCGTAGTCCCATCCAAGCTCTTTTGCCCGCATCACCATCTCGGCCGCATTGGCAACGCCAAGCTTCAACATGATGCGGCGGCGATGGAACTCCACTGTATTGGCAGAGACCCCAAGCCGGCTGGCAGCAACTTTAGTAGACAAGCCGGCAGCCGTCATCTCCAGTACCTGCAGCTCACGGTCGCTAAGCCGTTCGGGCATGGTGTTTGCCACGGAGAGCATGGTACAGAAAGACGGACTGTAGAAACCTTTGCCTGAGGCAAGGGCTTTGACGGCCTTGACCAGTTCCTCTGGCGAGTCGCCCTTCATTACCACCGCATCAGGCTCGCAGTCGAGGATGTCGTGTACCGTCCAAGGCTCCTCGTGCATGGTATAGATGGCCACCCTTGCAGCGGGCTGCCGCTCATGCAGGTACTCAGCCAAGGCTAAGCCGCTGTCGCCACCAAGTTCCAGGTCGGCAATCATTATGTCAACCATGCTGCCATCAATAATCTCACGTGCCCTTGCCGCAGTTGTGGCTGAGGCAAAGGAAGTGTTTGGCAACGACGCCAGAAGGGTCCTCATTCCTTCCAGCACAATGGGATGGTCATCAACAAGAAGTATCGTCATATATATCAGATTTCATATCAGGGACGGAATTGTCC
This sequence comes from Prevotella sp. P3-122, assembly GCF_002251365.1. Taxonomy (GTDB): domain Bacteria; phylum Bacteroidota; class Bacteroidia; order Bacteroidales; family Bacteroidaceae; genus Prevotella. Next base: position 99,785 of record NZ_NPJH01000049.1, on the reverse strand, counting down.
TGCCACGCATCTTAAAAGTCATTCTGACAACATACTCTCCATGTTCTGCAGACGTTGTCAGCTCTGCCCCTATGGTGTGTGCGCGCTTGCGCATCGTCTCAACACCAATGCCCGTTAGGGATTGCTTACCGGATGGTGCATCGGCTATTCTGTTGACAACAGAGACTGTGACCACACCGCAGTCACATGCGAGCGACACCTTGACTGAAGGTACGTCGCCACCATATCTGACAGCGTTGCCTACGGCTTCCTGGATGATACGGTAAGCCTCGTATGCCACCTGTTGGGGTAGGGCACGCCAGTCGCATGCCTCGTCGGCAGACAGTTCTATACTGCACCTGTCATCACTGGCTACCATCGCGACATACGACCTTACGGCATCAACAAGCGTGACATCAACAAACCGCGGAGGCATGAGGGCATGGGAAAGATGACGTGCGTCCTTCAGTATGTTCCCGAGAAGTTCTACACCCCGCTTGCTGTCTGTGGATAGCAACATAGTTGCAGCAAAGATGTCGTTGCAGACTCCGTCGTGCAGCTCACGGGCTATGCGCTCACGCTCGTTCTCCAGTCCCTGTATGTAGGTACGCCTCTCCTGCAATTCGGCCTTCTGAGCAGACATCTTCCTACGATAGAGCAGGATGCAGACCATGGCGACAAGGAGCATCACCATGGCTACAAGGCCGATTATCAGTTTGTCGGTCTCTGCCTTCTCACGCTTCATCTGCTCAAGAGCCACTTCCTTCTCCAGGGTCTTATATTTCATGCTGAACTCGCTCAGGCTCCTGTCTATGTCGCTCTGCTTGACAGAGTCGAGCATGGCATATGCCCCGCACATAAGGTCGAAGGCTTCTGCCTTGCGTCCCATGGCAGCCAGACATCTCGCCTTCTCGCTCATCAGCCTCTCCGCAGGCATCAGGTGGCTGGTTGCTGAAAGGCTGTCGAGCAAGGACAGCTGATCCTTGTACCGGCCTTCCTTGCCGAGCATATAGGCCTTGATCTCCAGTATTCCGAGTGTGCCTGCACTAAGAGAGCTGATGTCACGGATGGCCTTTTCTGCATATGGCATGAACTGTCGCAAGGCGTTCACATCGTCAAGCACGGCATACGATTTGAGCATGACGGAGAGATACTTCAACGTCAAAGGATTGTAGTCTTCTCTGATGACATCATTCCATAGCGGCAACATCACATCGAGAGCCTTTCTGTATTGCTTCTGCCTGAGATATACGCCACCGATGTTTGCCCTTGCCGACAGTCGCTCTATGGTGTCGTTGGTGGCAACAGCCGCTTGCTCTGCCTTACGGGCATACTCGAGAGCCTCAGCGAAATGGTTGTACTCACTATACAACACCGAGATGCAGTTGTTGAGGTATATCTCATATTCTGCATTGTGTTCTCTAACAGCCATCTCTAACCCCTTCTTGTATTCACAGACAGCAGAGTCGAGCTTTCCCTCACGCCGGTAAGCGATGCCCAACGTGCCATGCAGGTTCATTATGGCCTCGGTGTCACCAATCTTATCGGCAAGGCGCAATGCCTCAGTACCCGTTCTGACAGCATCTGCCGTGCGCCCCATGTCTTGAAGGGCAACAGCCTTCTCACACATAAGCCAGCAACGGGTGGTGTCTGCGCCTCCTATGGCAAGCGCACTGTCAGCAAGCAGCAGGGCCGTCTGCTTATCGCCGCTGGAATTATAGTTCCAAACCTCTTCGAGCAAAGCGTATGCTTTGTCTGCTCCAGTATTCCTTTTCTCCCCGCCGCAAGAAATCAATAGTGCGAGGAAGAGGATGAGAAATATCCGTATCATGTATGTGTCTTTATGTTTTTCAAAACATCACCTTACTTTCATTCTCACCCATAGGCAACGGGGAATGAGTTGCCAGAAGAAGACGAGAAGACGATAAAGCCAATTGACTGTTATCACGGAGCGTTTGCGCTCTACCGCTCTGACTATGCAGGCAGCCACCTCTGCGGCATCGAGCTGCATGGGGAAACGGCTGCCTTCTATCAGGGGTGTCTTGACAAAGCCGGGCCTGATGTCCGTGATGTGTATGTTGCGTATGCCCTTGATGGCGGTCAGCTGGCAGAGGCTCTCAAGATAATGACTTGTGAAGCGTTTCGATGCGGAATAGGCGGGTGCGGCACCAAGCCCTTTTGTACGTGCTATTGAGCTTATTACAGCTATTTGGCCATCTGTCTCAGGATGCGTCTCGAAATATCTGAAAGCCTCTCCCACCAACCGGGCCATACCGAGACAGTTGGTGCTTATGGTGCTAAGTTCCCGCTCCGCATCGAGCTGCGTATTCTGATATCCTATTCCCGAGCTGTGGAAATAGAGGCTTATGCCGCCCATCTTGTCAATAAGTCTGCGCAGAGACTCCGCGGCATGCGGAGCCGTGACATCTATCACCTCATAGGCCACTATACCATCCGTTTTTGCGGTCATGGCAGCCAGTATGCTCTCTCTTCTGCCTGCCACGGCCACTCTCCATCCATGCTGAGCCAGCACCTTGGCCACCTCGTAGCCTATGCCAGAGGTGGCGCCCATGACTATTGCCGACTTGTTGTTTCCCAAATCCATCTGTCAAAAGTTTCTGTCGTGGCAAAGATACACATTTTTTCGTGTTCCTGCAAAAGAAACTATGATACATCTTATTATAATACCGTGAGTTCGACGAATATACTTTAGAATAAAGTAAGCTGTCTGTCATTTGAAATATCAACGGTCTGTACTCGTATGGATGGTTTCTTTGGGAAGTAGCAGTATGCAGCTATACCTCCCAGAAGGTTGACTACAAAATTGTCAAAACTTCTATGTCTGGAATGCTCAACTTGAGCAATGTTCTTCAGTTCGTCATTCACTGTCTCTATTATAGCCCTCTTCCTGAGAAGCAGTTTGTCGGATACGGACATCAATGCTCCCTTCATGTTAGTCCTTCCGGGGGATATACTTGAAGGCGACGGTCTTGAGTTTGCCACTATAGGATTCGTACTGCAAGGTGATGGTGATGAGTTCATCGCTCTCGTTGAAGGCCTCGGGCAGACGGAACCCCACGAGTCCGTCGGCAACAATCTTGCCCTCGTCGCCCATGTTGTCGTGATAGAGCTGCAGCAGATAGGGCCGGTTGGCATCCGTACGATGGACGAGATTGATGGTATGGGCTTTTTTCAGGTCTCCCCAATAGCCGCGAAAGCGGAGGTTTATATAGCCGTCTTCGGCCACGGTCTCCCAGCTGTTCACCACCTCGATAGGCTCGTCGCCATAGGTTTCTTTGTTGGCCTCTTCTCCCAGATCTCGGGCCACAGGCTTGGTGAGGATGCTGTCCATCCAAAGCACCTTCACACGGGTCAGCTCTCCCTCAGTCTGCTGCCCATCAGCAGCCGTGAAGCCAATGAGGGCTCGCTTCTCTTTGGTGCCGAAGGGTGAGGTGACCATGTTGGAGGCCATGATCTGTACGGAGTCGTTGAGCTGCATCACGAAGGAGCTGTTGTCTGCATTGGGTTTCACGGTCACCACTGCATAGGTGGTGGGTACATAGTCATCGTTGTCGTCATCGCACGACTGGAGTGAGAAACTGGTCATCGCCAGAAGGGCGACAGTCATCAGTGCAAAAATCTTTTTCATTGTTCGTTGTTCTGATTAAAATAATTTGGTTTCACCCTTACAAACAACAAAGATAGCAAATCTTGCACATACAACCCGTTAAAAAAAGAAAAAACATATCACAAACTGCCTTTTCATGCCTCGCCCACCCATTTATTCATACCAGCCCATCGTATGACAACATTTTCTTATTATTCATACGAAAAAACTGGCAACGAAAGACGGATATACGAATTTTTACCCCATTGATACGAATTTTGCACCTCTTCTTCTCACAAAAAAGCACTATTTTTGCATCGTCAAACTTGACACTAACTAATTATATCAATAACTAACCTAATTTAGAGGACGAAAAATGAAAGAATTCTATCAACTACGAACAAAGCAGATTGTGCTTTCGTCGTTCGCCGCTTCTCTGATGGGATGGACTTGTCCAGTAATGGCTAATGCTGCCTATGCGGATGGCATAACCATGACCCAACAGAATGGTATTGTGAAGGGTGTCGTGAAAGATGCCAAAGGAGAACCAATCATTGGCGCCACCATCAAAGTGAAAAACGCTACTAACGCAACCGTGACCGACCTCAACGGCAACTTCACGCTCAGCAACGTCAGCCACGGCACATTACTCATTTCCTATGTGGGCTACCTTAATAAAGAGGTGGAATTCCGTAGCGGACAAACACTCAACATCACACTGGCCGAAGATACCAAAGCACTGGAAGAGGTGGTGGTGGTAGGTTACGGCACACAGAAGAAAGCCAACCTCACCGGATCGGTGGCTGCCGTCAACTTCAACGACGTGGCTAATATTCCGGTAGCCAATACATCGACCATGCTCCAAGGGCGGTTACCTGGCGTTGTATTGCAGACCAATGGTGCTCAGGCCGGACATGACGACCCGGAAATCCGTGTGCGTGGTGTAGGCACTCTCGGAAGCGGCTCGAAAAACAACCCGATGGTGCTCATCGATGGTATCGAGAGTAGTATCTCACAGATGTCGGAACTTGCCGCCGATGATATCGAGAGTGTATCCGTACTGAAGGATGCCGCATCGGCTGCCATCTATGGTGTGCGTGCTGCCAATGGTGTCATCCTGGTCACTACCAAGCGTGGAGCTGACCAGAAACCCTCCATCACTTATTCCGGAAGCGTCGCCATCCAAGAAGCTACCGTTCTGCCCGACTTCGTCAACTCATACGAGTGGGCCAAGATGTACAACGAATGCCAACCCGGCAAGGCTTATACTGACGACATGCTGCAGATAATCAAGGACGGCAGCGACCCTGACCATTTTGCCAACACCAACTGGGCCAAAGAGATGTTCCGCACTGCCATCATGCACCAGCATCATCTCTCGGTGAGTGGTGGCAATCAGACTACCCGATACATGATTTCCGCCCAGTTTATGGACCAAGACGGCATCCTGAAGAATACCGGAAACAGACGATATAACTTCCGCTCCAACATCGATACCAAACTGGGAATCGTGAAACTTGGACTGAATCTTGCCGGCAGCCGACAGGATGTGGAAGAGCCCGTAACCAGCGTCACTGGCGAAGGTCTGATGCGCTACCTCACCTGGTTCACACGCCCCACAGTACCCGTGACTTATGCCAACGGATATTACGGATGCGTGGACGGAAACAGCAATATCGGTGCCTCGGTGTTCAAAAACCCCATTGAGGATTTGAATTACGGACGCAAGACCAACCAGCACCACCGCTTCGATGGCAAGGTGTTTGCAGAGGTGGACATCATCAAGGGACTTACCTTCCGCAGTAGCCTTGCCTACAAGTATTATAATAATGAGGTGTCGACCTACAGCCCCCGCTCTGCTGCCAAATATAACGCTGAAGGCGAGATTCTTAACCCCGCAGGCACACAACACCCTCGCAGACTACAGTTGGATCGAGAAGAGTTACATCAACGAGAATATCCTCACCTATAACAACAAGTGGGGCGAGCACAATCTGAGCGTACTCGTTGGTCACTCTATCCAGGAAAACAGATGGGACATGACAAATATCAGCAAACAAGGTTTCCCAACTGACAATATTTACGAAATGGACGGCGGATCGCAAAACGACCAAGTGTCTGGTTCGGCTGAGGAGACCCGCCTACAGTCCTTCTTCGGACGCATCAACTACAACTATGGAGACCGCTATATGGCTGAGTTCAACATCCGTCGTGACGGCAGTTCCCGTCTGCCCAGCTCAAACCGTTATGCCACCTTCCCCTCCTTCTCGGCAGCATGGATCATCTCCAATGAGGCCTTTATGCAGAACATCAAGTGGCTCAGTTCCCTGAAACTGCGCGGCAGTTGGGGTAAGTTGGGAAACCAGGAAATAGGCAACTATGCATACACCGAAACACTCTCTGCACAAGGTAGTTACTTCTTTGGTGACAACAAGTATATCGGAATGAAAACATCAAAGATTGCCAACGGGAACATCAAGTGGGAGACAACTACCATCACCGACTTCGGATTTGATGCCTCCTTCTGGGGCGGACGTATCTCTGTGGTGTTCGACTGGTATAACAAGGAGACCAGCGACATCCTCCTGCAACTGCCCATGCCCAGCATCTTCCTCGGATCACTTGCCGCTCCTTACCAGAATGCAGGCAAGGTGAGAAACCGCGGTTGGGAACTGGCCGGCAACTACCAAGACCGACAGGGCGACTGGCAATGGCAGGCCGGATTCTCGCTGGCTGGTGTGAGCAACAAGATTATAGACATGAACGGACAGGAGAGCATCAGCGGATCGACCATCAACAGGGAAGGCTATGCCATCGGCTCCTACTATGCCCTGAAAGCTATAGGCCTCTACCGCACGGAGGACGACCTGAAACGCACCAACTCAGAGGGGAAGATCATCACACAGAACGGACAGGCTCCCGTACTCGGCGACATCATGTATGAGGACTTCAACGATGACGGCAACATCAACGACGAAGACCGCCAGATTATCGGTAACCCCTTCCCAAAACTGCAATATTCATTCACCCTCGGCGCTTCTTGGAAAGACTTCGACCTGACCACTTTCTGGCAGGGTGTATCTGGACTTGACCGCTTCAACTGGGATGAGACCACCATCTCTAACGGTGGTAACAAGACCAGCCGCTGGCTCGACCGCTACTCGGCAACCAACACCAATGCCTCTATGCCCCGCATGGGTGGCGAATATAACAATACCTACTCTTCATTCTGGCTCACCTCGGGAGACTACCTGCGTCTGAAGAGTCTGGAACTGGGCTACACCTTCCGCAACAATGCCACACTGGCCAAAATCGGCGTTCAGAGCCTGCGACTCTATCTGGCAGGATCTAACCTGCTCACCTTCACCTCACTCGATGATTACGACCCAGAGAAGAGCGGGACAGACACCCGAAACGATGTTCACCCGAACATCCGTTCCTACTCATTCGGTATCAATGTCAAATTCTAACTATTAACATCTTATACGATTATGAAACTATCCAACAAATATATCGGTATATTTCTCCTGTCAGGAGCCATGACCATGAGCAGTTGCTCCGACAGTTGGCTTCAGGAAGATTCACTCACAGAATCGTCTTCCGCTACATTCTGGCAGACTGCTGATGACGCCATGATGGGACTCGTGGCCTGCTATGACGGTCTGCAGACTGAACAACTCTACAACGGCGGACCTTGGAACATGGGTCCCATCAACTTCGACTGCATGTCGGACAATGGCGGACACTTTAACTGGAGCGGCTGGATGGAAGGCTATGACATCGCCAACGGTACCCACAACGCCTCATCGTGGGCGGTAGGCTCTTTCTGGAGCGACAACTACGAAGTCATCAAACGCTGCAACCTGCTGATCGCCAACATCGACCGCGTAAACATGAGCGATGCCATGAGAGCCCAATACAAAGCCGAGGCACTCACACTCAGAGCGCTCATGTACATCAATCTCACCATGACCTACAACGACGTACCTTATATCACCGAACCGCTCACTCTCGACAAGGCAGAGATGGGCAGCACCAAACGAGCCGACATCGTGGCCAGCGAGATGGAACTGCTGAAAGGATGTGTCAACGATCTGCCAGTCAAGGCTGACCTCGGCCGCGTCACCCGCGGAGCCTGTTATGCCGTGCTCGGACGAATGGCTCTTTACAATGAGAAATGGGACGAGGCCATCGCTGCCTACAAAGCCATTCTTGAACTGGGCTACTCGCTCGAAGGCGACTATGCCCGGCTGTTTACCCAGGCTGGACAGACCTCACCTGAGATTGTTTTCTCCGTTCGTTTTGAAGGTCCGGGACTAAGCGAGGGTGCCTGTTTCAACGCTCATTGGAACACTCCTCTGGAGGCCATGAACGGTACGCTCAATTTGGCCGATGAATACTATAACCTCGATGGATCCAAACCTGCCGACAAGAACTATGGCGTAATGAACGACGGAAAACTCGACCTCTGGCAGCCCAATGCCGACCACTGGACGGGTCGCGATCCTCGTCTCTATGCCACCCTCTTCGTACCAGGCATGACCTGGAACGGCAAAGGAGGTTCCACTGCCTGGTATGGCGGAGCCGCCGCCTCGATGTCGACGGTCTATGTGATGAAATACTTCGACCCCTCTGATACCGGCAACTCCTGGGATAATGGTCAGGACTTCTACGTAGTGCGCTATGCCGAGGTGCTGCTGTCACTCGCTGAGGCTCTTGTAGAGAAGGGCGGATATACAGAGAGCGAAGTGCTCGGGCTGGTCGACATGGTGCGTACGCGTGCCGGCATGCCTCGTGTAGAGGATGTGGAGGGAAGCGGTCTCTCCCAGTCCAGCCTGATGGACATCATCCGGCATGAACGTCGCGTGGAACTCGCCTTCGAGGGTCTGCGTCTGTTCGACCTCTACCGCTGGCGCATTCTCGACAAGGCCGTACAAGCCATTGAAAACGAACGCACCACCTATGGTCTGGCCTACGAGAAACGTATCTTCAACGGTGAGCGCGACTATGTATGGCCTATCCCGCTGGGCGAGCTTGACAGCAACAAGAAATTGGAGCAGAACGCACTTTGGAAATAAGCGACCAGTTGGGAACAATCAAGAGCATAGAAAGTTTTGAAATACCTGATGAGATGAAAAAATCCAATTTAATCATCATCACCTTATTCATTGCATCTTGTTCGCAGGCTCACGATGACAAGCTGTCGCCGGGGCCTGCGAACCCAGAGCAGGCTACGGCCCAACAGGCTGTTACCTATTATATAGACGCTCAGACAGGTAACGACAACAACAACGGAACATCCGATAAGACCCCCTGGCAGTCACTTGCACGAGCCAACCAACTGACACTGAAGGCCGGCGACCGGCTGCTGTTCAAGCGTGGATCCACCTTTCACGGGGTACTGGAAATATGTGGCCATGGCCAGAGCGGCAAACCGATAGAGGTGGGTGCCTATGGCAAGGGCGAAAGACCGAAGATTGTAGGCTACGACGAGTCGGATTATGCCGTGCGAATTCTCAACTCTGAGTATCTCACACTCCGCGACCTGGAGATTGTGAATACGGGCAAGGAACGCAAAGCCCGACGCACGGGACTGATGGTGGCCTGCTCCGACTACGGTCTCTCACGCTGCATCACCATCGACGGTCTGTTTATCCATGATGTCAACGGATCGCTCGTCAAAGAAGAGGGAGGAGGGTCGGCTCTGTTCATCGTCAACCGAGGCAAGACCATCGCCTCACGCTTCGACAGTCTTACCATCTCCAACTGCCACATCAAGGACTGCGCCCGCAACGCCATGATTTGGAGCGGCTACTACAACCGCCACGACTGGTTGCCAAACACGCACGTGGTTGTGAGGGGCAATCTGATTGAGGGTGTACCAGGAGACGGTATCGTGCCGATAGGCTGCGACGGAACGCTCATCGAGTATAACGTCATGCGCAACTGTCCCGACATGCTGCCCATGACCGAGGCAGCTGCCGGCATCTGGCCATGGAGCTGTGACAATACAATCATCCAGTTCAACGAAGTCTCTGACCACAAGGCTCCATGGGATGCCCAAGGATACGACTGCGACTACAACTGCCGCAATACGCTCATCCAGTACAACTACAGCCACGACAACTATGGCGGTATGGTGCTCATATGCGACTCAGGCAACGAACGCAACTACTCCATCGGCAACCAGGGAAGCCGCGTACGCTATAACATAAGCATCGGCGACGGCATGCGGTCCAAGGAGACCCGGCAGGGTATGTTCTCGCCCAATATCCATATAGCAGGACGAGTGGAAGACACCCAGGTAGACCACAACATCATCCACTCCAACCCCAAGACAGTAGGGAATGCCGACCGCACCATGGTTTGCAGTGACTCGTGGGACGGCTATGCTGACAACACATCGTTCACCGCCAACATCTTCTATACGGCCGAAACGAGCCGATTTGAAATGACCAGTTCCACGAATAATCTCTTCAGCGGCAACTGGTATCTCGGCAACTATTCCTCACTGCCTGGGGATAAGGCAGGCCGCACGGTAAGTCATTACTATCAGCAACAGGTGATAGACAAGGATGCCAAAGGCTATGCCGGACTATTACAACTCATGGACCGCAAAAACATTTGCGGACAGGATTGCCATTTCGTCAACAAGGAGAAAATAGAACGATTCTTCTCCCTGATGGACTGAAAAATGATACAAAAGGACTGAAATGCAAAAAAAATGATTACCTTCGCATCGCCAAATGCCACTAACCACAGTATATGCGTCTCTTCGTGACTTCTCTTCTGCGCTTGCAGGCAATCATACTCTTCTTTGTGCTGACATCGGCAACGGTGTCGGCACAAAAATATTTCCGCTCCTGGAACAAGGCCTCAGGACTCTGTGACAACAGCATCTGCTGTATCAAACAAGACAAGCACGGATTCCTCTGGATTGGATCCTTCAACGGCCTAAGCCGCTATGACGGCTACCAGTTTGAGTCGTTCTATCACGACGCAAACAACCCCCAATCAATCGCCAACCGGGTGGTGCGGACACTCTGCCCCACTGATGACGGTATCTGGATTGGTACCGACAGTGGTATCGACTTCTACTCCTTTGACGACGGTTTATTCCATCACATGCCAACAACAGACAGCCAGGGCAGAACTATCCCCTTCGTGAGGCGTGTCAACCATATCGTGGAGACACAACATGCCCTCTTCGTTGCCGATGACAATGGAACCCTCTACAAATACGACCGGGAGAAGGAACGCCTATGTACGGTCAAACAGCATAGCAAACGGTATGATGCCGTGACGGTCTATCGTGACAACCTTCTGGCCGTGGCCAGTGCTGACGGCATCCGGCTGCTCGACAGCGATGGAGAGACGCTCATTGACTTCCTGCCCCAAAAGCTTCGCACAACCTTGCTGGCCAACATCTACTACAGCAAAAACAAGAACACACTCTTCGTAGGCTATGGCATCGGATATAAAAGCCATGCCTTCAAAATAGAGAACAACCGCATCAAACCCTCCAACGAGTATTCGCCCGAAGGACTGATGGCTACCGTTGACTATGGATCCTACACCGTTTTTGGCATCGACGGAGGAGGGGTTGTGTTCGATAGCGGACAATCACGCATCGTCTTCAATCCCTACAACAGCAACATCTCTGGAGATGCGGTCTACGCGCTTTTTGTCGACCAGCAGCAGAACCTCTGGATAGGCACCTACCGCATGGGGATGAGCCTCTACAGCGAACAGTTCAGATGGTTCAGCATCCTGAGCCGCACTAACCACCAGCTATCCTACGACATCGTCACTGCTGTCATTCCCACGCAGGAGAAGCTTTATCTAGGACTCGACGGCGGAGGTTTTGAAATTCACGACCGCAAGACAGGACAGAAGACTACCTATACGACAGCCAACAGCCAATTGCCAGGAAACAACATCACGTCGATGACCGACGATGGCGACAACATCTGGATGACCGTCTACACCAAAGGACTCGTGAGATTCAACAAAGCCTCCCACTCCTTCACCACCTATCGCATGCCCCAACGGAGCCATGAGTCACAAAACCTATGGACCCTCAAGGACGACGGACAGGGGAACCTCTGGATAGGAAGCTCCGACCTCTTCGTCTTCAATAAACGCCATGAGACGATCAGCCAGTTCAATATCGACAACGCTTACTGCATGGGCATCGCCATGGACAGCCGGTATATCTGGCTGGCATGCCGCTTTCAGGGACTGATAAAGATTAATCGTAAGAACGGAAAGATTGAAAAGCGCTACAACACCCAATCAACGGATATCCGACTGCCCGACAACAACACCCGCTTCCTCTATCTGGGGCAAAACGGCAACATATGGTTCACCATCGAGCATGTAGGCTTCTTCCGCATGAACGAGAGACAGGGAACGCTGACCTCCTATGGTGCCGAACAGGGACTGAACGAAACAAACGTCACCTCTATGCGCGAAGATCAGCATGGGAATGTGGTCGCAGGAACATACGATGGTCTGTTTCTGATGACAGCAGGAACGGAAAAGTTCGTGCGTCTCAACGTGGATGAGGGGGCATCGGAATTTACCTACAACTGCAATGCTGAACTGGCTGGTACCACCTACTTCGGCACCACCAAGGGACTCGTCTACTTCGACATCTCCAAAATCAGGCTGCCACAAGGCACCAACGAGGTGTTCTTCCAGTCGCTCGAACTGCTCAACAGCAAAAAGACTTACAATCTCTATACCACCGGCAACCAGGAACAAAGGCTAAGCCACAACGAAAACTTCTTCACCATCAGGTTCTCCACGCCCGATTTCGTCAGTTCCAACCGTATCATCTACTCCTGTCTACTGGAAGGCTTCGACACCCATTGGCGTGAGGTGACCGTGGGCGCAATCCAATACACCAAGGTACCGCCCGGCCATTATACCCTCAAGGTGAAGTCGACAAGCGACGGTGTCAACTGGTCGAAAACACGCACGCTCCTGATTGTCATCACCCCACCCTGGTATCTCAGCTGGTGGGTCAAGCTGTGCTATCTGATCCTGGCTGTGACCATCTGTTGGATAGCCGTGAGGATATGGATGAACAACCTGGCCGTGAGACACCGGATGCAGATAGCCGAGGTGGAGAAACAATCGGAAAAGCGACTGAACGAGGCGAAGACCAACTTCTATACGAGCATCGTGCACGAACTGCGCACTCCCGTTTTCCTCATCATGGCACAGATAGAGGAGATTCTCGAAGGGGGAACCGACCCCGTGAAGGCTCCCCGAGTCTATATGAATGACATGCTGAGAAACGCCAAACGACTCAACTCTCTCGTAAGTCGCGTAGTGGACTTCAGGAAGGTGGGAGCAGAAAACCTCCGGCTGAGCCTCAAACGTCAGGATGTAGTGGAGTTTTGCAGGACGCTGAACGACAACTATACGGACATGTTCGGCCAAAAGAATATCGAGTACCGCTTCGAAGCCTCGCATGACGAGATTTTGCTCGACTTCGATAGCTTCAAACTTGAGCTCATCATCTCCAATCTGATTACCAACGCCTTCAAATATACCAAGAAAGGGGGAAAGGTGAGCTTCGGCATCGAAGAGAGCAACGACCGGGTCATCTTCCACATATCTGACACAGGCATCGGTATTGACGAGAAATTCCGCGACACCATCTTCGAAAGTTTCTTCCGTTCGGAACGGGGCAAGAAGCAAAGTGAGGGAGACGGACTTGGCCTTTCTTACGTCAAAAACCTGGTGGAGCTGCACGGCGGAAGAATCAGCGTGGAATCGGAGATGGGCAAGGGATCGACCTTCTCATTTTACATTCCGAGACACCAAGATTCGGAACGGATGGCTCCAGCCAAAACGATACTTGCCAATAAGACAACCAGAAACAACCCAACAGCCATACACTCGGTTCTGATTGTCGATGATGAACCCGAAACAGTGGAACTGCTGGAGCGAGGACTCTGCAGAGAATACCGCATCGAAAAGGCATACAATGGCGAGGAAGGCATCACCAAAGCGCTGGAGACCCTGCCCGACATCATCATCTGCGACCTGTCCATGCCTAAGATGGACGGGCAGCGGATGCTGGTTGGACTACGTACCCAAACATCACTGCAACGAACCAAGATTATCGTGTTCACGGCCAATACAGCCGAAGACGAGATGATGCAGGCCTTTGACAATGGTGCAGATGCCTATCTCACCAAACCTATCTCGCTACAACTGTTGCGCAAACGTATGGCCAAACTACTGCAGGTGCAGTCGGACACACCGGTACAACCCAAAACCTCTGCCGACTCCTCTCCTGCCCCCATCAAACAATACAGCAAGGAAGAGCAACTATTCATCCTCCGTTGCCGTACTGTCATCGATGAACACATCAAGAATCCTGACTTCAACGCCGAATTCTTTGCCGACCAGATGGCTATGAGCCACTCTTCCCTTTACAAGAAACTGAAACTTATCACCAACATGTCGCTCATCGAGTTTATCAACGACTACCGCATTTACAAGGCATCACAGATGTTCCGCAACGGGGAGACAAACGTGAAATCGGTGGCAGAGGAATGTGGCATCAGCGATGTAAAAAACTTTAGGAAACTATTCAAAAAGCATACCAATGTCACCCCCAAGGAGTATATCTCCAGCCTGTAACACCATGACCGATTAGCTCCAGTCAAGAATTATCGTTGTCGCAATTACATGCCGGAATCACGACCTTATCCTCGGTAAATCTCAAAAATATTGCTAAATATGGAATAATTGTCCCTTCATTTTCTTATTTCACTACATTTTACATCGTCCCCTATGCATGGCTGCAGATTGTCCGGACCATGAGCACGGCTGACTACCAGCGGATGAAGAAGTGTGCCACCGTCAGCATTTTCCGCCACAAAGACAGCAACTTCGCTCTCTCCGAAGCCGTCAACGCCCTCTGCAACAATGAGCTCTTCGACCATCTGCTCCCCCTTCTGAAATCACCGTCATCATATGGAATGACGGATATTTTCCCAAACAAACTTCTCCTTAGTCTGAGAAACGAGAGGGTGTTGATTTCACTGCTGAAAAATCTCAACGACTACTGGTTGGGCGAACTCGCCGAAAATTACAGCGTAGACCTGCACCTCTTCTGTCTGACAGAGCAAAACATCCAAGCCATATACGAGATTGTCATCGATACCCCCCGTGCGTCGACCCAGATAAAAAACTACATGAGAGAGAACATAGGCGTCTATCATGAGTTTATGGGCAAAGGCAACCTCAAGGAGGGCAAACGGCTGGCCCAGAGCAACAGCCAGCTCCTGCTTTGCTATGAAGCGGTGGAGCAATTACAGCAGGGCGCCCATGACTATTGCCGACTTGTTGTTTTCCAAATCCATCTGTCAAAAGTTTCTGTCGTGGCAAAGATACACATTTTTTCGTGTTCCTGCAAAAGAAACAATGATACATCTTATTTTAACATGTGTGCTTCGCATCATACTTCTTTGTCTCGCTGTACTGGTAGCCGAATAATCTGCACATCATGCCACAATTGTTTAGTTTAATATCTTGCATGCCTTGCACCAACTGTATCATTTTGTTTTTCCGTGGCTTATTGACTGAAGCGTTTCGTATCCAATTATCTTCGATAGCGCATAAAAATTATCCACGCAATATATATAAAATAGGTGATAACACGCAAGGCTGCATATCTTTAGGTGGCTATTTGTTAACTGCTGTTAAACTTTGGTTTTTGTCTACCAAAACGTATCTTTTCTTAAATATTTCGTGTATCTTTGTTGCCGAAATTAGATTTTAAACAAATTAATGTTTCATTAACTCAAATAAAGTAATAGTCTATGCGTGAGAAAAGACTTCTATCCCTGATTGCCGCTTCCGCATTCTGTGCTCTCACCATGAACGCCCAGACCAACCTGGCCGTTCAGTTGAAGAGTGGCACCACGCAGAAGTTTGACATCAGCAGCATCAACAAGATGCTGGTCAGTTCCCAGTCACTCGCTGTTTATACCACTGACGTGAAAGCCTTCGCCATTTCGGACATCCAGAGTCTGAAGTTTGTGCAAGTGGCTACCGGCATCAGTGCCGTGAACGGCAACGGACTGGCCGTGAACCGTCAAGGCGACCATCTGACCATTACGGGCGCCAAACCCGATGACCAAGTTTCCGTTTACAGCGTCAACGGACAGACAGTAGGCCACTTTCGGGCTACCGAAGAGGGCACACTCAACTTAAGCGGCCTCAGAAGAGGTGTGTATATCATGAAAATCAACAACAAAACCATCAAAATCTCCAAGTAATGAAAAAATTCTTTTTACTCATCGTATGCGCCCTCATGGGCATATCTTCATATGCACAGCAGGAACCCAACCGTCTGATTGTGCGTGACAACATGGGACAGGCTCATCCCTTCCATGTAAACCGTATCGACAGTATCGCCTTTGCCACCGTTGAAGGTACGGTAGCCGCCGAAATCAGCGTGGAGGATGTAACCATCAAGGATGAAGCCAAGGGTACAAAGGACATGGTGAAACTGGCCATCACACGTACACCAGCCTGCGCCGCCTTCCAGATTATGTGTGTGAAGAAGGCGAACGCCGACCGCATCACCACCGACGAGTATGCTGAGTACACTTTCAAATACAGCGACTCCAAAACAATGTATTATCAGGACTTCACCGCTGCCGAGATGACTGGCTTCGACTTTGCCTTCACTCCAAATACGGACTATACCATCGTGACGCTGGGCTACGACCAGTATGGCACCGCCTGCGAGATGAGAAAGGCTGACTTCCACACGCCGAATATCGCCCTTGTGGGTACTCCCGTCGTAAAGGGTGAGGTGACCGATCTCACCACCTCGACCATCGAAGTGAAATTCACCAAGACAGCCGATGTCAAGGGTTTTGCCGCCTGCTGTTTCAAAGAAGGCGAGGCTCAGAAGCAGTTTGAGATGTTCGGCGCATGGAT
The DNA here is from genome assembly GCF_002251365.1 of Prevotella sp. P3-122. Classification (GTDB taxonomy): domain Bacteria; phylum Bacteroidota; class Bacteroidia; order Bacteroidales; family Bacteroidaceae; genus Prevotella. The sequence goes on along the minus strand of NZ_NPJH01000049.1, from coordinate 83,224 downwards.
GGGCTTAACCAGCATTGGCGACATGGTCAAAGCATGGGGTTTCCAAAGTGTATCTGACACCACCTTTGTCTGGACCGACATGACCCCTGGAACCAAATACGAGATTTACACCGTATGCTGGGACATCAATGGTACCATGGCCGACGTGGACAGCATCCCTGTAACTACAAAGCAACGTGGCGGCGAAGGTTTGGCTGAGGTGAGCATCACCATCGGAGGCTCTAAATACTATGAGGAATGGGATGCCTTCACTCAGAGGATTATTTTCACCCCCAATGAGAACGTGTCGGTTTATCATGCCTGTATAGTTACAGACAGTCTGTGCCAGGCCGACCCCAATTTTGTTGAGACCTATCTGAAAGATCAAGCGAAAGAAGGATCTTACGAATGGGATTTGTACGATGTAGACGACTATGAATGGGAGTTGTATCCCAATGCCAAGTTCGTGGCTGCTGCCGTAGCCAAGAATGTCAATGGCGAGTGGGGACCAGTGGTAACCAAGGCATTCACCACTCCCGAGGTGGCCGACGAGATTGTTCCTGCCAGCGACGCTGCTATGTACGCTCCCGCTAAGGCCAGCACGAAGATGGACCTGAAGCGCGGCATTGCTCCCCGCATCAAGAAGAACGCTCCTGCCACCCAAATTCCCGGATGCTCTCCCTACATCCACGTGAAGAGAGCGAAGAAGGGTCTGGAACTCATCGCCCGATAACGGCTGCGGGAACACTCCCGACGGAGCCCAACCTGTGTCATGATTCCTCAGGTATTCCAATCAAAGAAATTGAACCGAAACGAGGACGTGACTGACTGGTGTGTCTCCGAAAAGTCGGACAACAAATCAATTATTAATTATTCTACCCTTTATAGTAGTGAGCCCGGTATTGTGCCGGGCTCATTTCTTTATGCTTCAATTTTAGGAGTGTACTATATAATAGGGTGTCCATTTTGGGTACAACAAACTGGACCCCCTAATTATTTGGTATTGCAGATAATCTTTGCGACCTTTGCGGCTTGGCGAGAAATATACCACGCCATAAACATCTGCGAGAAAGGACTCTCGCAAAAGAATATAGTCCTTGCGACCTTTGCGGCTTGGCGAGAAATATATCACGCAATAAACATCTGCGAGAAAGGACTCTCGCAAGGGAATATAGTCCTTGCGACCTTTGCGGCTTGGCGAGAAATATACAACGCAATAAGCAATAAACATCTGCGAGAAAGAACTCTCGCAAAGGCGCAAAGAGCGCAAGAAAATGGGGTCATCCGACATTTCGAGTGATTATCATTTGTAGCAGTGTGCTCTGTATTTATTACCTTCATTGCCGATAAGGTTACAAATCTTGTCTGTGGCGTTTTCATATTTGCGTTCATGCTATATCTCGAGTGACAATATATTGTTGCGTGGTCTATGCATATATATATCATTGCCGATAAGGTTAATAACCTTACGCCTGCAAGGTTAATAACCTTAAGGCCGTAAGGTTATTAACCTTATCAGGGATGCAAACGTATTCATCTCCTATGGCAAACGGTTTCACCCACTTCTTTTAATAATATACTTCTGTAATAATATATTATTATGCGTCACTCCATATTTCTGATGAACCAAAATTATTTCTTATGTTGCTGATTAATTGCTGGGAATTGCTGTTCCAACAAAAACCTTGCTGTTCCATAATAATTTCTTAGTAATAAGGAGTCATTTCTTTTGAAAGCAAAATACATTCGTTAGTTTGAGTATTGTATCCATAGCGTTCGCCATAGAGGCTCTCACTGCCAAAGTTAATCAGGAGCCCAATGGGTTTCTTCGTCAATCGAAGGTAGTTGAAAAGTTGGAAACGGTGTTCCGGTCTGATTACTTCTGTAGATTTCAGTTCTAAAACTATGTCATTTTCAACAAGAATATCCATACGGTATTTCTTTTCTAACTTTATGCCTTTGTAATAGCATACTACCTCCTGCTCAGGTTCTGCTTGTAATCCTATATCAGTCAGTTCTATTGTAAGTGCTTCATTGTATATTTGTTCAAGCAAACCACTGCCAAGTTCCCGATGGACCGCCATGGCTGCACCGATGATGCGATATGTTATATCTTTATATTTCTTGTATTCCATTATATTATGTATTAACAGCTACATTCATAGTATATAACTAAAAAAAACAAACAAATATTTTTTAATTGCTGTTATATTGCCGGGAATTGCCGTTCAACAAAAAACCAATGGGTGCCCTATATATTTATCCCATATTCCTCAATCTTACGATAGAGTGTGGTCAGACCAATCTTGAGCAGCCGGGCAGTCTCTGTCTTGTTGCCATGCGTATGGTGAAGCACCTTGATGATGTGGTTGCGCTCCACACTCTTCAGGTCAAAGGAGTCATCGGCAGCCGTGGATGTGTCGCCCGTAAGCATGTCTATGGGCAGGTCATGACAGGTAATTTCGTCTTCGCATACGATGAGAGCATGCTCGATGGCATTCATCATCTCACGCACATTGCCCGGCCACGGATAGGCAAGGAAGATGTTTTTGGCTTCGGTGGATAGCGACGGAGCGGTACGACCTATTTGCCTTGCATATTGCCCAATGAAATGCTGGGCGAGCAAAAGGATGTCATCACGACGTTGGCACAATGGAGGCAGAAGGATGCGGAACACGGAAAGTCGGAAGTAGAGGTCCTCGCGGAATCGTCCATTGGCTATTTCTTCTTTCAGATTGCGGTTGGTAGCCGAAAGGATACGCACATCAACGTGGGTGGTCTTAGTGTCACCCACCTTAACAAACTCTCCCGTCTCAAGCACGCGCAACAGCTTTGACTGCAGCTCCAGCGCCATCTCTCCTATCTCGTCGAGGAAGAGGGTGCCGTGGTTGGCTTCCTCCAATAGTCCCTTTTTATCTTTTACTGCGCCAGTGAATGCTCCTGCTTTATAACCAAAAAGCTCGCTTTCGAGCAACTCGCGGCTGAAAGCCGAACAGTTGAGCGCAAGGAAAGCCTCACTGCGCCGCCCGCTTGCACTATGTATGGCCTGAGCAAAGACCTCCTTGCCTGTACCGGTCTCGCCATTGATGAGCACAGAGACATCAGTGGCAGCCACCTTGCGAGCCTGACTGACAACATCGGAGAGAGCAGATGATTTTCCCACTATATTGTCGAAGGTGAACGAATTGGCTCTCACCTCCTTTTTCTTGCCTTGCTGTTTCTGTTCTGTAACAACGGCATCCATAGCACGGCTCACGATAGGGATAATCTTACGGTTGTCATCGCCTTTTACGATATAGTCGAAGGCTCCATTCTTGATGGCTTGCACTCCGTCAGGGATATTGCCATGAGCTGTGAGGAGGATTATCTTGGCATCAGGAGCCAGTTGCTGCAGTTCCTGCACCATATCCACACCATTGCCGTCGGGCAGGAACACATCACACAACACCACCTGCACCACCTGCTTCTTCAGTGTATATAATGCCGTGGCACGGTCTTTTGCTTTCAGCACCTCATATCCTTCCAGTTCCAGTATGCGTGAGAGTAGCATACGGATGGTTGGTTCGTCGTCGATAATAAGTATCTTGTTCATAGTTCTTTCTATATGTTATTTACACTGGCAATGTAACAACAAACTTACTGCCCTTGCCTAATTCACTTTCAACGGTAAGCGTGCCATTATGCGCCTCAACAAAGTCACGCGAGATGGAGAGTCCCAGTCCGCTGCCCTGTATCTTGGTGCCAGGCACTCGGAAGTATCGCTCGAAGATACTGTCATGATACCGCGGGTCGATGCCACGTCCGAAATCACGCACAAACATTGTGACGTAATGTTTGTCATGTTGTTCGGCACCTATGATGACGCGTCCATTTTCAGGAGAATAGCGTATGGCATTGCTCAACAGATTGGTGAGTACCCAAGCTATCTTCTCGCTATCTACATACAGCTTGCTTATTTTCTCCTTCGGGTATTCAACCTCTATGTTGATATGGAATTTGTCGGCCTGCACCTGATTGGCCTTGATGGCATAGTCGATGAGTTCGATAGGCCTTGTTATATGAGGCTTCAGCTGCAGCGCCCCGCTCTCCACCTGTGTCATGTTGAGTAGCTCTCCCGTAATGCTGAGCAGTCTTTCTCCATTCTCACGTATGCTGTCCGACAGTTCCTTCTGCTCTGTATTGAGTCCGCCCACACGGTTGTCGGCAAGCAACTGCTGACTCATCAATATGGCCGAGATAGGTGTCTTCAATTCGTGAGATATGGTGGAGATGAATGTGGTCTTTGCCACATCGAGCTTGTGAAATTCCGTGATGTTCTTCAGCATAATCACCGTACCGCTCTCCTTCACGTCACCCGCACTGTCTGTCATCTTCACAGGCAGATATTTCACTTGGAAATAACTCTCCTTGTTGTCGGCATATATCTTAAGCGGTTGATTCTTATCTTCTGATTTCTTCTCGTCGCCCTCCTGTTCCTTATCTCCTTCCATCCCTACAAGCAATCGGCGCAGCAGGTCGTTGCGCAAGGCTGTCTCCTGTGCCGACTTGCCGATTACCTCCTCGCGTTTCAGGTTGAGAATGTCAAGCGCCTCGTTATTGATGAAGTATAGCGTCAGGTTACGGTCGATGCAAATGATAGGCTCATCGATAGAGTCGATGATGGTTTCGATGTATTGCTTCGACACGCGCAGTTTCGACAGCGACGAGTTGTGGTAATCACGCAGTCGGTGCGCCATACGGTTGAAGTTCGACGACAGCTGCTCCATCTCACGGCTGCCAATGAGATTCAATTCGGTGTCGTAGTTATGATTGGCAATCTCGTTGATGCCTTTAGTAAGTTCCTGAAACGGGCGGGTGACTGTTTTTGGCAGCTTTACCAGCATCCACACACCGATGGCTATGCTCAATGCTCCAAAAACGAGTAGCAAGGTGAGTGCCCTCGTCAGACCATAGTCTGCCATCGGAGAAGTAGGCTCTGTAGCCGTCAATATCTGCAGACTGAAGACTGAAAGAGCCACCAGTGCGACAATCAGCGATACAAGCACGCCAACGGACAGTGTAAGTTTTTCCTTGATATTCATAATCTTCTTGTTTTTATAATTATTATGCCGAGCGCCCACTATCTTATGAAACGATAATCAAATCCACGCTCATTTCTTTTAATTCAGATAACAATTTCCGATAGCTCCCCACCCTGAACAGCAGGCGGGGCATGGAGAGAGACGGATGTCCCATACATAACACCGAAGCTTGCTGCTCGCGACAGAAATCGGCAATTGTCAGGGCTATATTGTCGGAAACCACCTTATGAACCCTTCCCCCGAGCTCCACCACGAGTTGCAGATGACCCATCAAATGGCGTTGGGTGTCAAGAGGTATGCAGTCGTTATCCTCGTTGGCAGTCTGCACATAAAGTGCTACCAGTTCGGCATTATACGTGTCGGCCATACGGGCAGCCTTTCGTATGATGTGTTGCTGCGTCTCGTTATTACTGCTTACACACACCACCAGACGTGCCATCCCCTTCACGCCTTGTTCCCTGTGCTTCACTTCATAATCCACCTTCTTCCCCACTCTGAAGGCAACTTCCCTAAGTGCCAGTTCCCTCAACTGCAGGATATTTCCGGGATTAAAGAAATTGTCGAGTGCTGTCTGTATCTTCTCCTTGGCATATATCTTGCCAGCTTTCAGACGTTCCACCAACTCCTCGGCGGCGAGATCGATATTCACCACCTCGTCGGCCTCACGAAGCACACTGTCGGGGATGCGTTCCTTCACATCTACACCCACCATCTTGCGCACCTCATCGTTCAGGCTCTCGATGTGCTGGATGTTGACTGCCGAAATCACGTTGATACCAGCTTCGAGCAGTTCCATCACGTCTTGCCATCGTTTGGCGTGGCGGCAACCTTCCACATTGGTGTGGGCAAGCTCATCCACTATCACTATTTCAGGATGCACTTGCAATATGGCGTCAAGGTCCATCTCCTCTATCTCCTTGCCCTTGTAGAACACTCGTTTGCGCGGGATGACAGGCAGTCCTTTCAGAGCCTTCACCGTGTCGGGCCTGCCATGAGTCTCCACAAATCCTATTTGCACGTCTGTGCCCTGCCGGAGCATCTCGCGGGCATCCTGAAGCATACGGTAGGTCTTGCCCACTCCGGCAATCATTCCTATATATATCTTAAACCGTCCACGGTGCGACCGCCGTATCAGGTCAAGAAAATTCTGCGTGTTCTCTTCCATCTAAAAAAACGTTTGTTGTGATACATTTATTGTATAATATGTTGTCTGCCTATGACCAGCTTCCCTTCCACGTAGACCGATAGAATATTAGTAGGAAACCGAATATCTCAAGTCGGCCGATGAGCATCAGAGAAGAGAGTATCCATTTGGCAGCATCGGGCAGTGCTGCCCAAGAGAAGGCCGGTCCGAAACTGCCTAATCCCGGGCCTACATTGCCCATTGCCGAGATCACGGTGCTCATCGCCTCGGTAAAGTCCACGCCGAATGCCATCAACAGTGTCCAGCCTATAAAGGCGACCGACAGATAGGCAGCAAAGAATACCAGGACCGTTGTCACCAACTTATTGTCAAACGGGAACCCTGCTCTTACCGGCAGAACAGCACGCGGATGGAGTATCTGCCGGAACTGGTTGCGTATGCAATTGGCGATGATTATGAGCCTTAGGTTCTTTACTCCTCCACTTGTGGAGCCGGTACATCCACCCGACAACATGGCGAATATCAGCAGCATCCATGTGAACGGTGGCCACAGGTTGTAGTCATCGGTGGCAAAACCGCATGAGGTATGACAGGTGGCCACCTGAAACAGCGACTTGCGGAACGCCTCCTCTACACCATAGCCGTTATTCAGGAAGAGTACCACCGAGATAACGAGCGTTAGCAGACCAACGGAGCAGGCAAACCATTTCAATTCTGTATTTTTCCGAAGTTGTTTCCATTTGCTCTTGCAGGCAACAATATAGAGCGAGAAATTGATGGCGGAAAGCAACATGAACAGCGATACCACATATTCTATATATGGAGAGTGCCAATAGGCTATGCTTGCCTGCTTGGTAGAGAAGCCTCCTGTGGCAGTGGTGGTCATCGAATGGCACACGGCATCAAACAGTCCCATGCCGCCCGCCATCAGCAGTGCGCTCTCTACAGCTGTCAACAATATATACACCATAAAGATATACCGCGCCATCACACGAGTCTTGGGACAAAGCTTATTATGGGTCACGCCCGTTGCCTCCGACAGGTAGAGCATCTGACTGCTCGCTCCGAAACCAGGCAAAAGGACTATGGTGAAACATACAATTCCCAAACCGCCTATCCATTGCGTCAGACTACGCCAGAACAATATACCATGGGGCATGCTTTCTATATTGTCCAATATGGTGGCTCCTGTAGTTGTGAAGCCTGACATGGTCTCAAAGAAAGCGTCGGTGATATTTGGGATGAATCCTCCCCATAGGTAGGGAACCATTCCGAAAACCGAGAAAAACACCCAGGAAAGAGCCACCACTATATACCCCTCGTTGCGCGACATGGCACACTTCTTTCTACGGCCATATATCAACAGTATGGCACTCACTGACAGACATACGGCAAAAGAAATGACAAACGACATCAAATCTCTTTCGCCATATATCATGGACACGCAGCAGCATGCCAACAGCAGCATGGATTCAAATGCCAACAACAGGCCTGTCAGATGGGCGATAAACCGATAGCTGACTTCTTTTTCCATATTGGGGCTCACCCCATATTGCTTAAGATTCATATCCGGCTATATTTTTTTCCTTATCACACCTGCAAAAGATGAGCCAAAAAGCCAAGCGCAGGGGCAAGTGATAGACTATCAACAAGATAGTGTTATAGTCGGAAATACAACAATCCTTAAGACCTTTTCATTTTGGGAAGGTAAGCCTTTCAATATGGTAAACAGGACAGGATTTTCACAACAACATCCACAATGCCTAATTAAGAAAAAGGAGGAATGTATTCCGCGTGTCGTTTTTTTTTTGTAAGTTTGCAACATGAATATAGGAGAGATAAAAGACAAACGTATCGCCGTGCTGCTATCTGGAGGCGTCGACAGCAGTGTTGTGGTTCATGAGCTGGCAAGAATGGGGCTGCACCCTGACTGCTTCTACATAAAGATTGGACCGGAGGAGAAGGAGGAATGGGACTGCTCAAGCGAGGAGGACCTGGAGATGGCTACTGCCGTGGCACACAGGTACGGATGCAAGTTGCAGGTGGTGGACTGCCACAAGGAATATTGGACAAAGGTGACAAGCTACACCATGGAGAAGGTTAAGGCTGGCTTCACGCCCAATCCCGACGTGATGTGCAACAGGCTCGTGAAGTTTGGTGCCTTCGACGAGAAGATGGGGCACAATTACGACCTCATAGCAACAGGACACTACGCACAGACAGAGTGGATAGACGGCAGGAAATGGCTTACTACAAGCCCTGACCCAGTGAAAGACCAGACCGACTTCCTCGCCCAGATATACGACTGGCAGCTGCGCAAGGCCATATTCCCCATAGGACACTACATGAAGGAGGAAGTAAGGGAGATTGCAGAGCGCGAACATCTTGTCAACGCAAAGCGCAAGGACAGCCAGGGCATCTGCTTCCTCGGACAGATAAACTACAACGAGTATATAAGACGATATCTGGGAGAGAAGCCTGGATTGGTCATAGAACTTGAAACGGGAAAAAACATCGGAGAGCACCGCGGGCTGTGGTTCCACACCATAGGACAGCGCAAGGGACTGGGCTTCGGCGGAGGTCCGTGGTTTGTGGTGAAGAAAGATGTAGAGAACAACATTCTGTATGTAAGCCACGGCTACGACCCGGAGACGGCATACAGGAAGGAGTTCAGAATACACGATTTCCACTTCCTCACGACAGAGGTCAACGAGCCGCGTGTCACGTTCAAGATAAGGCATACGCCCGAATGGCACCATGCGACAGTGGAGAAAGCAGCAGACGGCGAGTACATCATTCACTCAGACGAGAAAATCCATGGGGTGGCACCAGGCCAGTTCTGCGTTGTCTATGACGAGCAACATCACCGATGCTACGGCAGCGGAGAAATTTGCCTTTGATGACAGCATTTAATTTAAATTGCTTTTTTAAGCTTAAAGAATGATAAGCCGTGCGGCATGTTTTGGCAATATCACTACCTTTGTCAACATGTTACCGACAAAGCACATAATATTACCAACATGCGGCGATGACTGCTCCCTGATGCGCAGCCTGCTGATGCTCACCATACTCGTCACCTATGGCTGTGCGGAGTCGCTGGCTCAAAGAAAGATTGTGGTATGCGACATAGAGACCAAGATTCCATTGCGGGGTGTGGCAGTCGTCGTGCCAAGCCTCTATACCGACACCACAGACTATCAGGGCATATGCCACCTGCCGGCCTCGTTCACCGAGGCTACATTCACCAGAGCAGGCTACCTCGGCTACACCATGCAAGAGGCAACAGCCGTCGACACCCTAATGCTGCTGCCAGCCATGAACTCCCTTACGGAAGTGACGATATGGGGCAAGGACCGCAGGACCGAGAGTATAATGATGTTCTCGGAAGCTGCCAAGGCGGCAGCAGCACAAATGCCGAGACAGAGCAGCGGTGCATCGTTCGATTTCGCCAACATGCTCGACAGAAGGGGACGCAGGGACAAGGCTCATCTGAAGAAAGCCAAGGAGGTGCTGAGGGAATGGGATGCCAAGAAGTGAAAGCCCAAAGCCCTGAACATGAAGAAATGAATTCCCCCAGACTATCCGGGCTATCTGGCAATAACAAAACCTATAAACCATAACAAAAAACTACCTATTTATGAAAAGCAAGAAGGAACTGCTTGCAGCTGTTGCCATAGCCCTGGCAACAGTTGTTCCACAACAGGCCACAGCCCAGCTGGGCACCATGTCCTATTCTGTCATGCCATACAACAAATGGCACCAGAACGAGGGATGGGGCGTATCATTGTGCTGGTGGGCAAACATGTGCGGTAACTGGAGCGACAGCAAGATTGACCAACTGGTAACATGGCTCGTCAGCCCGGAAGGACTAAACTGCAACATATTCAGATACAACATACCCGGAGGCGACGACCCCAACAACGCCAACTGCACACTGCACCACATGGACAGCGGCAAGGGACGCAGGGCTGAGATGGAAGGCTTCAAGACAAGCTCTTCGGACAGCTACGACTGGACGCGCGATGCAGCACAGCGCAAAATTATGCTGAAGATTAAGGAAATGAGACCCGATGCCATCTTCGAGGCTTTCAGCAACACCCCACCCTACTATATGACCTACAGCGGATGCTGCGCGGGAAACACAGACGCAAACAAGGACAACCTAAAGCCGGAATACTACGAGGAGTTCGCCCACTACCTCGTTGACGTATGCAAGCACTACAAGGACGAATACGGCATAGAGTTCAAGACCCTCGAGCCGTTCAACGAGCCAAACACCAACTACTGGTATGCAGGAGGCTCGCAGGAAGGATGCCATTTCGACATTGCCTCACAGACAGCATTCCTAAAGGTGCTAAGCCCCATACTCAAGGAGTCGGGACTGAACACCGTAATCTCGGCATCCGACGAGACAAATGTTGACATGTCGGTCAGCGAGTTCAACTCCTATCTTTCCGACGGTACTGTGATGCCGATGCTTGGACAATGGAACACCCACTCCTACTCTGGCTCCATAGTATCGAAAAGCCGCATAGGTTCTCTGGCCAGAGCCAACAACCTGCCACTGTGGCAGAGCGAGACTGGCGACGGCGGCTCAGGACTGGCCGGCAATCTGAAACTGGCAAAGAGGCTCATTGAGGACATAAGGTACATGCACCCCGCAGCATGGGTAGACTGGCAGTATGTGGAAGAGTGGAACGACCAGTGGTGTACGGTAAAGGGCGACTTTGCCGCACAGACCATGGAGCGTGTCAAGAACTACTACGTAAGGGAGCAGGTGACGCAGCACATCAAGAAGGGCTACTCATTCGTAACAAGTCTGTCAGACAGCACGCTGGCTGCCGTCAACAGCAAGTGTGACACCCTGGTGCTCGTGGCTATCAACACCACAGGCAACAACGTCAAGCACAATGTAGACATATCCGGCTACAAAATCAACGGAGAACCTATCGTATACCGCACAACGACATCGGAAAGCCATAAGGCTATTACCAACGGATGCTCATACGGCGGAAGCATCGCAGCATTCAACATGCCTCCGGTATCTATCATGACCATCATCATGCCCATAAGCCCACTGACAAGTGGAGTGGGTAGCGGAATAAGCACGGGAACACCATATATTATCATACCGCAATACAACTGGCAGGCTGCTCTCACCGACGACAACGGAACTGTGAAGATTGCCAACATGGAAAAGAGTGCTGAGGGCTCAGCCCTGCTGAAGAAGTCGCAGACGTGGTATTTCAAGCGGAAGTCCAACGGCATATACACCATACAAAGCGGTGAGGGTAAGCTGATAACAGGCTCTACGGGGTATCAGGTCACGACGAGCAAGACTGCCGCCGACACGGGACAGACATTCTCCATTGAGTCTGTTGACGGCATCTACAGCAAGATTATGAGTGCAGACTTTGAGGGGAAATGCCTTGACCTGGAAAGCGAGAAATACAGCGCAGACACCAATGTGGGACTGTGGGACTACGGAACGCTGGTCACCGCAGGACACCGCCACTGGTATCTGGTGCCTGTAATAGAAAACCCTATTGACAACGCCATCAGGACCGCCGGTCTGGAAGACAACAGCGGAGAAGAGAGATACTACTCGCTACAAGGCATAAGATTGCAAGCACCATCAAAGGGTCTCAACATAGTAGTATCGGGCAACAACAAAGCAAGAAAGGTTTTGTACTAAAGAAATTGTCACCAGACATTGTAAAAATCTACTGAACACCCACCCCCTTTTTCAAGGCGTCTGCAATCTCGCTCTCGTCAAGAGTGAAGACATGGTTGCAGATGCCTATGGAGGTGGTATTGTCCTTGCCCTTATAGTTGACGGTGGTTGTCGAGAACAGGATATAGTTGTGATACTCCAGCACCTGGTCGAGCATAGGGTCAATCAGGCTGCTTACCAACGAGCCACCTATCATGCTCAGTCCTCTTGACAGCAGGTTGTCATCAGGTACATCCTTCATGACGGCCTTGCAGATATTCTCACGTATAAGTTCCTTGTGGGCCTGACGGTCAGGACAAGTAGCAACAAGCATCATCACCACAACCCCCATAATGCCAAGGCTTATCCACATGAAGACAGCACAACAGCCTCCACGACGCTTGCGTTTTTGCGTATCATGCTGTTCCTGCGGTTGCGGTTCAGCCACCTGCTTTGGTACAGGAGGCGGGACAGGTGCGGCAGTAGCAGTCTGCTGCCTTCCGTAGAGGAATCTCTTCAGCTCGTCAACCTGCCAGGCGGGAGTCCAGTTGTCCATGCCTTCAGCCCATACGAGGGTATCAGAGTTGAGTCCCCTGTCGGCCATCTCGTAGATGCTGAACGGTCCAGCCTGCTCTCCGTTTTCTATTATAAAATATTTCATGCCACAAATATAGTTGTCAGAACAGCAGTTCCTCGTTTTCTGTCTCACATTCCGTGAACCCCATCTGCCGCGCCTTCTCCTGCGGGAAGGTGAAATAGACGGTGTCTGCCTCGGAACACAGCTGATCCTGAGAGTTATATAAAGAGATGTGTATGAAAGCGAGGTTGCGTTTCATTTCCTTGAGCCTTGCCTTAACGGTGACATGTGTCTCCGTGGTGTAGATGGGCTTGCGGTAGCTGATGTCGAGCTTGCTCGTGACGCCCGTTGTCTGCAGCTTGCGGCTAACCACCCAGGCAGCACACTCGTCCATGAGCGTAGCCTGAATCCCTCCATGCAGAGACTCCACCCAGCCCTGATAGTGCTCGGACGGTTTCCAATAGCACACTATGTCTTCACCATCCTCGTAGAACTCCATTTTCAGTCCTATGGGATTATCGGGACTGCATCCGAAACAGTCGTACCCTTCTTTCCCTAACCAGGGGTTGCGAATTTTTCTCATAACAAAACCGTTTTATGGCGGGACAAACAGCCCCCACCTTATCTGAGGACAAAGATAGTACAAATGATTGGGATTGCAAAACAAAAGGCAATTTTGTTTTGCAATCCCAGTACAATTATCCAGACTATGAGGCATCAGAAGTGAGTCATCACCTCAATGACAATCTTATCCCTTTCCGAAACTTTTGGTATGCTTCCCTTGGCGTAGAAGTATTTCTCGTAGTTGATTCTTATGTCGCTGACAAAGGGTTTTGCGAAGCTCAGCGTGATGCCGCCCGTCACACGGCTGCGCTTATAGTCGGTGACCTTGAGTGCTCCATTTGCATCCGCCTTGCCGTCAAGGTACCTTATACCGTCGCTATGGTCGCTCATGAAATCATAGCGTGCCAATGCCGACATCTTGCTGAACGGGCCGCACCTGAACGGTATGTCGTAGCATACGAAACCGTCGAAGGCATGTACGGCATCGAAGGCATCATCTGAATAGTGCTTGTACAGATACTCGGCCTCCGCAACAAACCGCTTGCGATGGAAGTTCACACCTGCGTCATACATCATTATGTCGACATCGCCAGGCTTCACCTTCTGCGCGCTTAGCACGATGTTGGTACCCCATGGCAGCATCAGCTGTCCCTTGGCAGAGAAGTTCACGTTCTTTGTCCAGAAATCCTTCTGGTTGGTAAGTCCTGAGCCGTTGAATATTCCAGCCTGTAATGTCAGCGGCACACCAATATTGACTTTCCATCCTATCTCCGCACCTACATCCCTGACATTACCCACCTGCTTGGCAATGAACGAGCGGTTGGCAAAATATTGCAGATGGGGCGAGCGGTGAGCGTCAATGGTGAACGGCACCCTCATCTGGCCTATGGTGAACTGCCATCCTGTTGCCGGCTTGATACGTGTATATGCGTCGAGCATCTTTATGTTGCCCTCGTCACACAGGTCTATCTCCGCCTTGTAGGAAACAATAGGCGTTACATCGCCCGTGACACTAATCCTGGCGTTCCTGACCTCGAAGCGTCCCTCGCCCTCCTCTGTCTGGTACTCATATTTTCCCCTAATGGTTCCACTAATCTTTGGAGTTGTCGGTCCCTCCTGTGCCATAGCCTGAAAGAAAGTGCATATCAGGCATGCCGTCATGAATAGTTTTCTGTTCATCTGTCTGAATAAATAATTTTGCTGCAAAGATAGCCACACGCTGTTTCCCAGCAGTTACATACATGTGTCATTTCTGTTACAAAATTAAAAATACGCATGACACGTTAAACAACATTAAACTATTGCATGCTATTATTTCTCACGCTATATTAAATAGGTGGGTTCTATTAATTGTTAGGGTGTACAGTTTGATGTACACCCTAACAAATAACTCCAAGGCAGACAGGAAACTCTATGGCAGACACGGCTATGCCATCAGAAAGCCTCACGGTATTTACCCTCGTCCTTATCCTCGAGCATGGACAGGTAGCTCTGGTAGCGGCTCGCAGCTATATAGTGTTCATCAAGAGCCTTCAGCACGGCGCATCCTGGCTCGTGGGTATGGGTGCAGTTGTTGAAGCGGCAGTCGCGTGAGAAACGGAAGATTTCCTTAAAGTAACCCGAAATCTCCTCCGGCTCCATATCGAAGGTTCCGAAGCCCTTGATGCCTGGAGTGTCTATGACATATCCTCCCTGGGGCAGGGAAAGCATCTCGCTGAACGTTGTCGTGTGCATTCCCGTATCGTGTACGCAACTTATCTCTGCCGTACGCTGCGAGGCTCCCGGCACAATGAGGTTGATGAGCGTAGACTTCCCCACTCCACTGTTGCCACTAAGCACCGTAACCTTACCCTCCAGAACCTTACGCAAGGCATCTACGCCATCGCCATTAGCTGCCGATATCTGATAACAGTCATAGCCCACGGTGGTATAGAGGTCTGTCATCATCTGCTGATAGTGCGCCTCCTCGGGAGATAGAATGTCGGTCTTATTGAACACCAGTACGGCAGGCACGGCATAAGCCTCTGCTGAAGCAAGGAAACGGTCGATGAACGTTGTTGAGGTCTGAGGGTGCGCAACCGTCACGACCAGCATTGCCATGTCGACATTGGCAGCAAGGATATGGCTTTGCTTTGAGAGGTTCTGCGACTTGCGGATGATATAGTTTCGGCGGTCCTCAATGGCCGTGATAAAGGCCGTGCCTTCTTGGTTGGTGACGAGCGTCACCCTGTCACCAACAGCAACCGGATTGGTGCTGCGTATTCCCTTCAGTCTGAAGTTGCCCTTTATCTTGCTCTCTATCAGCTGCCCGTCGTCGGTCTTCACCGTATACCAGCTGCCGGTGTTCTTGATTACTAATCCTTGCATGTATGATATTGCGAATTACTGATTGTTGCCTACTAACAGTCAGACGAGTACACAAGTGTCTGTCGGCAACTTGTCTACCCGTCTGCCCATGGTATGACGATATATATAGCGGGCTGACACTTGGTGTCGCAAAACCCACCAAGGGATATCGTTGTCCGTATGACGCCGTCTGCGACTATACGGTCATAATCTCCTTCTGCTTGGCAGCCAGGAGGTCGTCAAGCTTCTTGATGTACTTGTCGTGCAGCTTCTGAAGGTCGCCCTCGGCATCCTTCTCCAAGTCCTCAGACAGACCGTCCTTGATGGCTTTCTTCAGTTTCTCCTTTATCTCCGCGCGCACGTTGCGTACCTCTATTTTCGTCTTCTCGCCAATCTTGTTGCACTGCTTTACAAGGTCGCGGCGCCTCTCCTCCGTAGGCTGTGGTATAGAGAGTCTGATAATCTCTCCGTTGTTCTCGGGAGTGATGCCCACGTCGCTGTCCATGATACCCTTCTCAATGTCCTTGATGGCCTTGCGGTCCCATGGCTTGATGGCTATGGTGCGTGCGTCGGGAACAGAAACTGAGGCTACCTGGTTAAGTGGTACCATCGAGCCGTATGAGTTAACTCTCACGCCGTCGAGAATGGCCACGTTGGCTCTTCCTGCCCTGATGCGTGCCAATTGCTCTTCCAGGAACATGGCCGCCATGTCCATGCGTTCCTCAGCGTCGGTAAGTGTTGCTTTAACGTCTAACATAGTGTATTATTGTTTATTGGTTCATTTGATGCACAAAAATATGAATTAATTTCCATACTCGCAACAGTTTGGAGACATTTTTTTGTTTTACCACCATTACCTGATGTATGGAGCAGCCAGATTGGTGAGCGTTACAAACTCGTCGAGAGAGAGTTGCTCTGGACGCTGCGTCATCAGGGGATGGTCGAAGAAGTCATGTGGCAACGAGGCTGCATCGACAACCTGTCTGAGGCTGACACGCAACATCTTACGGCGCTGGTTGAAGACGGCCTTCACTATCCGCTTGAACATATTCTCGTCGCAGCCAAGCGTGCGGGTATCGTTGCGCGTCATCCTGATGACGGCACTCTTGACCTTTGGAGGAGGATTGAAGACTGTCTCGTCAACAGTAAACAGATATTCCACATCATACCATGCCTGTATCAGAACGGACAGTATGCCGTAGGCCTTGCAGCCGGGCTGCGAGGCTATGCGCAATGCCACCTCCCGCTGTATCATTCCCGTACAGCAGGGAATCAGGTCGCGGTAGTCGAGCATCTTGAAGAATATCTGCGAGGATATGTCGTAGGGATAGTTGCCCGTAAGGACAAACGGCTTGCCACCGAATATATCGGTGAGGTCCATACGCAGGAAGTCATCACCTATGATGTTCTCGCGCAGGGACGGATATGCCTCGTTGAGATAGGCCACCGACTCGGAGTCTATCTCCACGGCTTTCACCAACCGTGGCTTCTCCACCAGAAAGCGCGTGAGCACTCCCATGCCCGGACCAATTTCCAATACAGGGATGTCGGGACAGGCATCGACGGTGTCAGCGATACGCTTGGCTATTCCGAGGTCCGTAAGGAAGTGCTGACCGAGGTTCTTCTTGGGTTTTACTTGTTTCATGCAATGTCCTAATTTAAATAGACAGCGCAAAGATACACTTTTTCTAACGAAAAACCATCAATCGCCAATACTTTTATGTCACACAATGGTATCAATAATGCTATATGGCCATGCCCTGTTCTGTTATTGTAAGCTATATTTTATTTAAGTTTCGCATTGCTCAACTTTAGGAGTTACAAGGAGTTATGAGAAGTTATCGCTCCCTTTGGTCGCTTAGGAAGTTAAAAGACAATAGTAAAAGCCTGGCTTAAACATGCGTCATTTATCTCCCTTTATCTCCCTTTATCTCCCTTTATCTCCTCTTTACTACTTGCTAAAGTTGAGTATATTTACAATTATTGTCGTCTTTCTTCTCATTTCCGGTTGCTAATGTGACCCCATCGTGCTCAAAGTGATGCCAAAAAGAAAAAATAAACTAAAATGTCTGCTACTGTTCACGTTTCTCAACAGAAAGTATTACTTTTGTACGTGAAATGAAAAGAACCATCAACGACATATTGAAACTGGCATGCTCGCTTGCCCTGGGTGGCGGCATACTCTTCTGGATGTACCGCGACTTCGACTTCGGGAGCGTCAGGGAGGTATTGCTTGAGGAGATGAACTGGTGGTGGATGCTGCTCTCGTTTCCCTTCGGCATACTGGCGCAGGCATTCCGCGGATGGCGTTGGAAGCAGAGTCTGGAGCCGTTAGGCGAGCATCCAAGGACCTCGGTTACCATGAACAGCATTTTCCTGTCGTATGCGGCAAGCTTAGTAATACCAAGGATTGGAGAGTTTGCACGATGCGGAGTGCTGAAACGCTTCGAGGGGGTATCGTTCCCCAAGTCATTGGGAACCGTTGTAACAGAGCGCGCCATCGACTCGCTGTTCGTGGCCATACTGGCCGGAACGACAATAGCGCTGCAGGCCAATGTCTTCGACATATTCTTCAGCCGCACGGGCAACAACATCGACAGAATGCTGTACCAGTTCACGACAACAGGATGGGTAGTGACGACTATATGTGCCGTAGCGGCCATAATCCTTGCCCTGTACCTTGCCAAGAGGCTATATATATATAATAAGGTGAAGAAGGCTTTCGAGGACGTGATGCAGGGAGTGATGTCACTGAGGAAAGTCAGCAACATACCGCTCTTTCTTGCCTACACCATAGGCATCTGGGCAAGCTACTTCCTGCACTACTATCTCACCTTCTTCTGCTTTGAGTCTACGGCAGGACTGGGCACGGCATGTGCCATGGTGACATTCGTAGTAGGCTCGATAGCCGTAGTGGTGCCCACACCCAACGGAGCCGGCCCATGGCATTTCGCCGTCAAGACAATGCTTATACTATATGGTGTCAGCGCCAACGACGCACTGTTCTTCGTACTCATCGTACACTCGGTGCAGACACTGCTCGTCATCATGCTCGGCATCTTCGCATGGACTTCTTTGACGTTCACTAAGAAAAGGTTGCCATCACAAGACTGAACATACCAAACAATAACCCGGAGCCGCACGACGGGCCGCAAGGCCAGCCACCGGACTCCATAAAAAACTAAAGCTACCATTATGAGCGAAATCAAGAACCTAAAGCCTGAGTGCATCTGGCGCAACTTCCATGCGCTCACACAAGTGCCACGCCCATCGGGACACTTGGAGAAAGTACAACAATTCCTGCTCGACTTCGCAAAGCAGGCCGGAGTGGAAGCCTTCAAGGACGAGGCCGACAACATCGTCATGCGCAAACCTGCCACGCCAGGCATGGAGAACCGCAAGACCATACTGCTGCAGGCACACATGGACATGGTGCCGCAGAAGTCGCCAGAGAGCACACATGACTTCGAAAACGACCCCATAGAGGCATACGTTGACGGAGAATGGGTAAGGGCCAAGGGCACTACACTTGGCGCAGACGACGGCATCGGCGTGGCTGCCATCATGGCAGTAATGGAGGCTAAGGACCTGAAGCACGGACCCGTAGAGGCTCTCATCACAGCCGATGAGGAGACAGGCATGTTCGGAGCCAACGGACTGCCGGAGAACATCCTCAATGCCGACATCCTGCTGAACCTCGACTCCGAGACCTGGGGCAAGTTTGTCATAGGAAGCGCGGGCGGCATCGACGTTACTGCCGAGATGGAATACAAGGATGCCGAGACCGACCCCGAGGATGCAGCACTCAAGATTACGCTTAAGGGACTGCGCGGAGGGCATTCCGGACTGGAGATACACGAGGGACGCGCCAACGCCAACAAGCTAATGGTACGCTTCCTGCGCGAGGCCATCGTAGACTGCGAGGCAAGACTGGCGTCATGGCACGGAGGAAACATGCGCAATGCCATACCGTTCAAGGCCGAGGCCGTAATAACCATACCAAAAGAGAATGTAGAGGCTACCAAAGAGCTGGTCGAGGAATGGAAGGCACGCTTCGCAGATGAATACAAGACCATCGAGAGCGGAATAGAGTTCTTTGCCGAAGAGGTGGAGACTCCAAAGAATGAGTTGCCGGAGGAAATACAGGACAACATCATCGATGCCATCTACTCCTGCCACGACGGCGTGGTACGCATGATACCCGCATATCCCGACGTGGTAGAGACATCGAGCAACCTCGCCATCATCGACATCGAGAACGGCAAGGCAAGCATACAGATACTGGCACGCTCGTCACGCGAGGACATGAAGGAGTATGTTGTAAACATGCTTGAGAGCTGCTTCAACATGGCGGGCATGGCCGTATCGGTTAGCGGAAGTTACGGCGGTTGGGATCCAAATCCGGACAGCGCCATACTGAACCTGCTGAAGACTATCTACAAGGAGCAGAACGGCGAGGAGGCTTTGGTACAGGTAGACCATGCCGGATTGGAGTGCTCCGTCATACTCGGCAAATATCCAGGCATGGATGTGGTATCGCTCGGACCAACACTCCGCAGCCCGCACACCACCACGGAGCGTTGCCTCATCCACACCGTGGCCCCATTCTGGGAACTTCTCAAGAAAGCCTTGGAGGTTGTTGACGAGAAATAATACTTGGACAAGAAACAATATCACGAGAGGGCGTGTCACTTTGACACGCCCTCTTATTCGTTTGTGTGCTCACAGCGGCTCGTTGCCACCTGCAGGATGCAGCCATCTATCATTTCGCATAAAACTAATGGCCGACTCGAGATAAAAAACGCAAAAAGCCACTTACCGCCGACTAAAATCACAAAATACTTGGCGGTAAGTGTTTTTTTTGCTATTACCTATTCAAATATGCTTCCAAGCACGGTGTCCCTATAGGTGTTGAACATATTGAGCCGGACAGGCACATAGTCTGGTAGTCGGGTGAGGTATTCAAGGTCGAACACAAGCCGTGGCTCATGGTCGTTGCTTGAAGGATGTATCTCCGCCTTAGAGCCAATACGGGCTATACGTATCAGATAAAGGTCGCGCACGCCTTTTCCCTTGATGTAAGGCATGAAATAGTAGAGCTTGTTGAGGGCAACCGTTGACGGGAACGACTTTGCCTTACCTGTATAATAGGTCTTTCTACTGCCACCATCCAAGAAGTAGTCGGTATTGTCCGCTTTTACAAATCCTATCAATAGGTTCTTTGCCAGTTCGAGCTTAAACCTCTTCTTGGGTGCGTTCATCTTTAGCTCGGGTTGGAGACCTGCAAACAAATCGAAGTTAAGGCTGGGCTGGGCGTCCCGCTTTGTGTAGATTGGGCGTGTTGATACTGGCTCATGGTCGTAGACAAAGCGATACAAGCTCCGTCCAATACGTTCGATAACGCCACACACAAGAGCATTCCCCATTAGGAAAGCCCGTCTGCCGTCGCTAACATCAGGATGCAGGGTATGGTTGTCGGGAAACATGTTAAGCCGCTCCAGTTCTATGGGGATTAGCCTACGATAACGCCCTGAGGGGGTCTTTACCACATGCTTGAACCTTGATGCCGCAGGTCCACCTTCTCCAGTGATGATTGTTCTTGAAGGACGGTCGATATAATCAGGAAAAGCCATTCCACCCTCAGAGAACATGTATTTGAATCCCTCCTTAGTGGTACGCTCTATTTTCTTTGCTCCTTTCTCATATTGCCATTTCTCTATATCCTCATCCGCTATAAAGAAATCATCAGGTATCATACTCTCCTCTACCAGATTGTCACCCAACGTCTGCCTTGTCCCGTCATAGTCAGCGATAGTATCTATGGAAAAGACGTGTCGGTTGCACATGACACCGGCCTCACCAAACGGGCTGTCCTTGTGTCCTTTATTGAAGCTTTCTGAAACCATGGCAATGTTGCCCTCTATATCAAATTCGGACTCTGATTGCGGCTTGCCCACAAAAGGGAACGCTTTTGCCATCACTCCGTCATAAAGCACCCACTTGTCCAAGCTTTCCACCTTACTATATACGTATGAGTCCTTGCGGTACCCAACAATGTAAGTTCGTCTGCGCCGTTGCGGCATACCATAGTCAGCAGCATTTATTACTCTCCATTCCACGGTATACCCTAAGTCTGAGAGCGACGCCAGGATAACAGCGAAGTCACGCCCTCTCTGTTTTGCCGGCGACCCCAACAGCCGGTCGACATTCTCGAAGAATACATAGTTTGGTCTCGACTCT
Organism: Prevotella sp. P3-122; assembly: GCF_002251365.1. Taxonomy (GTDB): domain Bacteria; phylum Bacteroidota; class Bacteroidia; order Bacteroidales; family Bacteroidaceae; genus Prevotella. The sequence goes on along the minus strand of NZ_NPJH01000049.1, from coordinate 61,580 downwards.
CCTTTCTCGTTCAGTATACGATATATCTGCCACCACAGCACACCTTTCTTGCCCTCTATACCACCAGACTTGCTGAGCGTTGAGGCAACAGAATAGTCCTGACAAGGGAAACCTCCTACAAGCAGGTCGTGGTCTGGAATATCTGATGTGGGCACAAGATTGATGTCCTTGTTTGAATGTCCCTTAGAACCAAACCTTGCCCTATACACCAAAGAGGCATCCTGATGTACAGTTGAAGGCTCCCACTGGTTGTTCCATACCGTCTCGAAAGCATCCGATGCACCCTCAAGACCTATACGGAAACCACCGACTCCGGCAAAGAGTTCTACTACCTTGATATGCTGCAACACCTGTCTATTTAACATAACTTCACGCATAATTATTTGCGTATGTAAAATTATTGTTAAATTATTATGTTTTCAAATGAATTAATTAGTCTTAATTTACCTTTGATCTATTTTGATCAAGAAATACAAATAATGATCTAATTAATCTTAATTCGTTATTATTTAGTTACTTTGTAAACTAAAAACAACACATTCTCCTTCAAAAGCGAAATGACAAGTAAACAGAACAACTGCCTAAGGTAGCTGACTATACAACAACGATTATGAGAAAAGCCAAACCTTTTATTAAATGGGTTGGAGGAAAGACACAGCTGATAAGTCAGCTTGACGGTCTTCTACCCTATGATTTTGAGCAATGGGACAACGTGACTTACATAGAGCCATTTGTCGGTGGTGGAGCTATGCTCTTCTATATGCTTCAACGTTATCCAAATATTCGCCAAGCTGTCATCAATGATATAAATACAGACCTTATAACGTGTTATATCACAGTTAGGGACCACCCAGAGGAACTGATATTGTATCTTAGAGACATCCAAGATACTTATTACACATTGCAGACAGAGGAAGGGAAAAAGAACTTTTTCTTAGCAGTCAGGTCTAAATACAACGAGAAAAAGCTTGATCCAATAGAAAACACAACAATGTTTTTCTTTCTGAACAGAACCTGCTTCAACGGACTATACAGGGTAAACAAAAAGGGACTCTTCAACGTTCCTTTTGGCAAATATGTCAATCCCCAAATATTTGATGAGGAAACTATACGAAAGGACAGCCAGTTGCTTCAGCGTGTAGAAATATTAAACTCTGATTTTGAGCAGACATTAGACTATGCCCATGGCAATACATTGTTTTATTTCGACCCCCCTTATCGTCCTTTAAGCGACACTTCCAGTTTCAACGACTATACTAAAGAAGATTTCAATGATGATGCCCAAATCCGCTTAAAAGAATATTGCGACAAAGTACACAGGGCAGGACATAAGTTTATGCTAAGTAATTCTGACTGCAAGGGTAAGAACGAAAAGGACAACTTCTTTGATGACCTGTATGCAGGCTATTGTATAGAACGTGTATGGGCTGCGCGATACATAAACTCTAATCCTGCTAAAAGAGGGAAACTAACTGAGATATTAGTTCACAACTATAAAGAAACAAAGAAAAACTTTTCATACGAAAACGACATGTCCAATCCTCAATTTGTGGCAGAAGACATAACAGAGAAATAATATTATGGAAAAGGATTTTGAATTGTTTTTATCACAACTGCAAGAAACAAACCAATCTTTAGATTTCTTCTGCGATTTTGAAAAGATTTCACAGAATGTAGAGAATATCAAATTAAGCCTTTGCATGCTTAACAGTTTGATGGGTGCACAAGACATGAGAAAAGCTGTTGAAACGATATGGAATCGAGACAAAACTGCTTTTAACGTCATGGACATACTTATCGCAGTGAGAAGTGGAGGCAAGAAGAAGGTGATAAATTCACTTGGCGAATGTATCGTTCTTGATACTCTATTCTCATCTGTTGATGGGGTTATGGAATACCTTGATAACACGGGACTAACAGAAGTATTCCAGCAACAAAAGATAAAAGACCTTGTTGATTATGTGTTTGGAATAGAAACAGGCCTTGACTCTAACGCACGCAAAAACCGTAGCGGACATGTGATGGAAGGTATGGTGGCACGCATCTTTGATAAGAGTGGTATTAAATATCGTCAAGAAGTATATTCGAGTGAATGGCCTGAAATATCAGGAGTACTTGGTGATGATGAGAAGCGTTTTGATTTCGTAATTGAGTCTTCTGGTAAAACGTATCTTATTGAAGTTAACTTTTATAGTGGTGGCGGCTCAAAACTTAATGAGGTTGCTCGTTCCTATTCAGAAATAGCGCCAAAGATAAATTCCGTCCCTGGATTTGAGTTTGTTTGGATTACTGACGGTATCGGATGGAAAAGCGCAAAGAATAAGTTGCAAGAAGCATATAATATTATCCCGAGTATTTATAATTTGACAAACATTACTGATTTTTTGAATAAGATAATATTATGATAAGCAGTAAAGTAATTGAAACATTAACCCCATTATTTGAAATAATCAAAAATGCCAAGGGTAAAACGATTTCACAAATCAAAGACCAGTTATTCATTAATGATAAATGCAAAATGAAGAAAGGTGCTTCTGGTCTTATTATTGAAAATCTACTTGGAATTAAAAATAACAATCGAGACGAGGCTGATATTCCACAAATTGGTTGTGAAGTCAAAATTCTTCCATTACAAATAAATAAGAATGGTGAAGTAAAGGCTAAGGAACCAACGGCAATTCAGATGATAAATTATTGCGAAGTTGCCAAGGAAACATGGGAAACTGCCAAACTGAGAAGTAAGATAAACTTAACTTTTTGGGTTGTGTATCTTGCAAAAGAAAATGGTAAGGCAAAAAAACAAGATGATTATGTCATCGTTGATTATTTCCTTGGGCATCCCAATAATATACAGAATGCGATTTTTAAGTCTGATTGGGAAGAAATACAAGAATATATTATTCGTGGAGATGCCGATAAACTATCTTGTAGTATGGGTATGTATTTAGAACCTAAAACAAAAGGTGCTAATAATAAAGATAAAACAGATGCCCCAGATGGCAAAGGGGGAACTATTCGTGCCCGAAGGCGAGCATTTTATTACAAAAAGAATTTTACAAACACTCAAATTATCCCCAAACTTGATTTGTCTTCTATAAAAAATGATTAGTTCTTATTATACATCTCCGAACAAGGACTTCCTTATCGCCAACGGAGACTCTCTTGAATTGCTCAATGAATTTAAGTTCAAGTTCGACATGATATTTGCTGACCCTCCATATTTTCTTTCAAATGGAGGTATTTCGTTGCAGAGTGGCAAAGTAGTGTGCGTGGATAAGGGAGAATGGGACAAAGGCAAGAGTCACGAGGAAATGATGTCATTCAATATGGAATGGCTACGTCTGTGCAGGGACAAACTCAAAGACAATGGCACAATATGGATTTCCGGCACTTACCACAATATATTCTCTGTTGCCAACTGTCTTACAGAACTGGACTACAGAATACTGAATGTCGTTACATGGCAGAAAACAAATCCACCTGCAAACATTTCATGCCGCTTCTTCACCTACTCCACTGAGTTCATTATTTGGGCAAGGAAATGTGAGAAAGTGCCTCACAAGTTCAACTACGATCTTATGAAGCGGTTGAATGATGACAAGCAAATGACAGACGTCTGGCGACTTCCTGCTATTGGCCGGTGGGAAAAAGCATGTGGGAAACATCCTACTCAAAAGCCTCTGTCGCTGCTAACACGGATTATTCTTGCTTCTACCAACGAGGGCGACTGGGTACTCGACCCCTTTAGCGGCAGTTCAACAACAGGCATTGCAGCAAACCTTTGTGGACGGAGATTTGCAGGAATAGAGAATGAAGAAGAGTATTGCAGAATGTCTGTCGCACGACGCATGATGCTGGATGATGCCAACGAACGTGTCAATTTGAAGCGCCACATTGCAGACTTGAGAACTCTTGACCAGTGCGAGCAACCAGGACTCTTCGCCAACGAGGCTGTAGCAGACCGCATGCTGCCGTTTACTTAACTTACCGGGTATCCAATTTGATAGGGTGTACAGTTTGATGTGCAAAAATTGAATATCCTAATTCTGAAGTTCATGTCGGTAATTGTCGCGCTGAAAGCGCAAAAGCACACAGCCCAGGGTAAAGCGTAGCGGCACCCTGGGTTATTTCATGTAGGTGATAGTCGCGCTGTAAGCGCAAAAGCGTAGATAACAGCAGGGCGGATAACCCTTTTGCACTTACAGCGCGCATGGTATATATCACCCTACACCCAGGGTGTCGCTACGCTCTACCCTGGGCTGTGTGCTTCTGTGCTTACAGCGCATGCCGGGTACTGTATTTTTGCAAATAAGCAGTAAACCTAAATCAGGAAACTACACAGTGACAAGTGAATAGCAGGTGAACAAGAAAAAGGTTTCAGAAAAAGAGTATCGGCCTGCTTGCCTTTCTTTTCTGCTCTAAAGCTTCTTCCATTTGGTCTATAGCAGACCTGAAGAAGAAAGCTATTAGATGCTCATCAGCACCTTCGGTACGCTTGGCTCTTAGGGCGGCAACATATTCCTCCCGCCACTCCTTCCTTATGATAAGCTCTGGCAGGCCATTGCTCAGAAGTATGAAGTTCGACAGCAACCGGCCTGTACGTCCATTTCCATCACGGAAGGGATGCAAGTATTCGAAATAGCCATGAAAGCGAGCTGAGACAATCATCGGGTGAACCGACGCGCTTTTCATGGCTTTAGCAGTAGCCTCCATAAGCCCTGGCACCTGAGCGACAAGCTGCTGATGATTGCCAAACACCGTGTCGCCAGCCGCCATGTCAACCGTTGTATACTCGCCCGGTATGGCATCTGGAACCTTATATGTGAGTGTATGGAGAGTGACAAGGCGATTGATTTCCCTGAGCAGTTCCTCGTCAAAAGGATGGTCAAGATTGGCATGCATATAACGGTATGCGGCAAAGTGGTCTGCCATTTCCTGACATTCAAGCAACGACTTTCCTGTGGGCTGATATCCCAGTTGCTGCTCAAACAGCGCACGAGTATCATCAACAGAGAAAGTAGACCCCTCTATACCGCAGCTGTGACAAGAAAACAGTACGGCAGAGTAATTACTGAACTCCGTCTCGCCCATCGGCAAGGCCACATTGTTGATGTAGTCCCTTGCCAAGGACTCGTATTTTGCTATTTCTTTCTCAAACATCCGATACGAGCATTATCTCCACTTTTGTGATGATGCCTCGCCGCCTACATCTGAGTATACAGTGTGAGGGTATACAGATATATCACGGCAGCCGGTATGGCCATGAGTGCTGAGTCGAAGCGGTCGAGCATGCCGCCGTGTCCGGGCAGCAGGTTGCCGCTGTCCTTGATGCCGAGAGTACGCTTGAAGAGGCTCTCCACAAGGTCGCCCAGCGTGCCGAAGACCACTACTACGAGTCCGAGTCCCATCCATGCCGCCATGCCCAGCTGGTGTTTCATGTCGCCGTTGTTGGCCCACCAGCCGATAAGAGCCGCCACAGCCAGCACCAGCACGCATCCGCCTATGGATCCTTCCCAACTCTTGCCCGGACTTACCCTTGGGAAGAGCTTATGCCTCCCAAGCAGCGAGCCGCAGCAGTAGGCCCCCGAGTCGTTGGTCCACAAGAATATGAAGATGCTTAGTGGCAGCAGTGGATCGAAGTTTACGCCCCACTGGCCATCCACCTCAAAGGCGAGGATGTTAATCATAGACAGAGGCAGTGCGACATACATCTGCCCGAGCATGGTGTATGCCCAGTCGGCAACGGGGTTCTTGCTGCACGTGAACAGCCCGCTGACAAAGAGGTACACAATGGTGAGCAAATATGGCACGACGATGATGAAGTTTGCCACCAAGCCCATTCGCCATGCCGCCACGGCCAGAAACAGGTAAACGCCTGCCACGGTGGAGATGAAGCGGTTCACCCTTACGTCATCGATGCCGTTGACAAGTCCCGTGTATTCCCACACGCTCAGTCCTGTGATGAGGGCAAAGAGGAATACCATTGCCCTGGGATTGAGGAAGCCTGCCACCATAATGGCCACGAACAGCGTGCCCGTGATGGTGCGGACGACGAAGTTTTTCTGTTTGTCTGTCATGATACTATTCTTTTTGGTTGTTCTCGCTATTTTTCTCTGCCATTGCCCTCTCGTGCTCAGCCTGTGCCTGCTTCACCTCGTCGGGCATGTCCTCAAGCCGTGGTCCGTCAAGGTTCTCATTCTCCTGAATGATTTCCTGCGAGCGGCTCACCCATGGCCGTTTGCCGAATATCTTCTCCACATCCTCGGCATAGATAACCTCACGGCTTATGAGCAATTCGGCCAGCTGGTTGTGTCCCTCCTTGTGCTCGGTCAGCAACGCCTTGGCACGCACATACTGCTCGTTTATCATCTTCAGAGCCTCATCGTCGATAATCTTCGCCGTGGTCTCCGAGTATGGTTTCTGGAACTGGTATTCCTGGTTGTTGTAGAAACAGATGTTGGGCAGCCTGTCGCTCATGCCGGCGTATGCTATCATGCCGTATGCGCTCTTGGTGGCACGCTCCAGGTCGTTCATGGCACCCGTGGAGATATGTCCCGTGAACAGCTCCTCTGCCGCGCGTCCTCCGAGCAGGGCACACATCTCGTCGAGCATCTGCTCCTTGGTTGTTATCTGTCTTTCCTCTGGCAGGTACCATGCTGCTCCAAGCGCCTGTCCACGTGGCACGATGCTGACCTTTATCAGCGGGTTGGCATGCTCGCAGAACCAGCTGATGGTGGCATGTCCGGCCTCATGCAGGGCTATGGAGCGTTTCTCTGCCGCCGTCATCACCTTGGTTTTCTTCTCCAGTCCTCCGATAATTCTGTCAACAGCGTCGAGGAAGTCCTGCTTGCCCACGGTCTGCTTGTCATGGCGTGCGGCTATGAGTGCTGCCTCGTTGCATACGTTGGCTATGTCGGCTCCCGAGAAACCCGGTGTCTGTCGGGCCAGGAAGTCCACGTCAACAGTATCATCCCTCTTCACAGGCTTTAGGTGAACCTGGAATATAGCCTTGCGCTCGGCGAGGTCGGGCAGGTCTACGTTAATCTGCCTGTCGAAGCGTCCTGCACGTAGCAGAGCCTTGTCGAGCATGTCGGCACGGTTGGTGGCGGCGAGTACTATCACTCCGCTGTTGGTACCGAAGCCGTCCATCTCGGTGAGCAGTGCGTTCAGGGTATTCTCCCTCTCGTCGTTGCCTCCCATTGCGGGGTTCTTGCTTCTGGCTCGTCCTACGGCATCAATCTCGTCGATGAATATTATACATGGCGACTTCTCCTTAGCCTGATGGAACACGTCACGCACACGGCTTGCTCCCACACCCACGAACATCTCTACGAAGTCACTGCCGCTCATGGAGAAGAACGGCACTCCGGCCTCTCCTGCCACGGCCTTTGCCAGCAGGGTCTTACCTGTTCCCGGAGGGCCTACAAGCAGGGCGCCCTTAGGTATCTTTCCTCCCAGCTCGGTATACTTGCGTGGGTTCTTCAGGAAGTCCACAATCTCCTGCACCTCCTGCTTTGCGCCCTCCTGTCCGGCTACATCCTTGAACGTTATGCCCAGGTCGTTGGCTTTCTCGTACAGCTTGGCCTTGCTCTTGCCCACGCTGAACATTCCTCCGCCGCCTCCGCCGCCCATGCGTCTGCCCATGAACCAGATGAAGAGGAAGAATATCAGTATTGGCGAGAGGTTGATGAGCAAGTTCAGGAATTCGTTGCCCTCTTTCCTCTCATAGCTGTAGTCAACAATCTTTCCACGCTTCTGCGCGTCGGCAAGATACCTGTCGAGGTCATCTGTAGAGCCATATACCACGCTGACATACGCGTTGGCTCCCATCTGCTTGGCACTCTTGTTGAACACCGTGCGTATGTGCTTTGGCTGCACATACATTCTCAGCTCGCCCTCGTCCTTGTTTACTATGACGTTCTTGGCATACCCCTTCTCCACATACTCCTTGAACTTGGTGTATGTAGCGTCCTGTGAGTTGCCTGCTCCGCTTGCGAGCGAGTTACCTCCGCCTGTCACGAAGAGTATGGCCAGCGCCACAATGATGATGCCATAGATCCAGTTCATGTTGAACCGGGGCATCTTCGGCTGGTTGCCATCATCCATATTTCTGTTGTTGTTGTCCATTATTCTTGTATTTGTTCTACCTTTGTCAGTCGATGTTCGGTAAGTTGGTCTGTTCTGCGTCCTCCCACAAGTCCTCTATGGCATAGTAAGAGCGCGTCTCGGGCAGGAAGATGTGTACTATGACGTCGATATAGTCGATGGCCACCCACTGGCTGTTGCCCAGTCCGTTGACATTGGCAGGTTTCTCGCTGGTTTCCTTCCTGGCCGTCTCTGCCACCGACTCGGCAATTGCCTCCACCTGCGTCGGTGAGTTGCCCTGACATATCACAAAATAACTTGCTATTGCTCCGTCTGTGCGTCTCAGGTCTATTATTACTATGTCCTGTCCTTTTTTCTCCTGTATTCCTTTGGTAATGGATGTTACCAACTGTTCTGTCTTTGTCATCAGTTGTCTCTTGCCTTGTTATATAATATAATTATGTAATTAATAAGTTTTGTGTTGCTCCGAGTCTCGTCGATGCGAAACTGGCAGCATACATGATATTTGACGCAAAGTTACTGCTAATTATTCGAATATTCGTGCTTTTTGTATTTAAATTAGATATTTTTTAGATAGAGCGCATGTTGCGCGAATTGGTTCTGCCATGACAGCGAGCAACATGCCCTAAAGAAGCAAAAAGAAAGCCTATTGCTTACTTCGCTTTACGGACGACAAGCCAAACACGCCATACATGTAAAAAAGAGTTAAAGCCCCAGAAAAATCAGCAATAATTCTTGGCTGCACAGAAGAAAAAGGATAAATTTGCAAAACATTTAAGAGATTAAGAGAAAAATCAGGTAAAGATAGACTCAGACTAAAAAGGAAAATGGTATTGATGTTCTAATAAGTACATAAGAGCGGAAAACTGAAGACTAATACAATAAACAGTAAGACTCAGTCGCAACAAGCCATTAACTTTACGTCGCAATTCCTAATCCATAACGATGGATCTCTCAAAGGCAATGCCGGGTAAGAAAGCTACCCTGCAAGTTATGATTTTTTCTATGCAAATATATTAATAATTCAAACAATACATTTATGAAAACAGTCAACTTATTAAGACGCACTTTCGTGAAGGTAGCCATGATAGTCATGGTTGCGATAGGTTCCTGGCATAACATGTATGCTCAGGATGTTGTCGTTAGCCCAGAAACAGGCAAGTTCGTTGCCGCACTGACTACTGACAACGAGGTAGGATTCCAAAACGGATGGAGTTCGCTATGGCGACACGACCAGTTACCGCTATCGCTAACAGTTGCAGATGATGACAAACTAAACTCTGGTGGCGAGTTCGCTAATCCAGCAGGAAACTTGCTGAAGAAAGATGGAGGTACATTCTATATATCTGGAGGCGTCCCATATGATGGATATATAATACTCTCCATGCCCAAAGGCTATCGCATAACAAGCTACGAGATAGTTCTTGTCAACGACAATGTAGGAAAGGACATACAAGGGTTAGATATTGCTAGAATCACAAAATCCTTTTACGAGACAGAAAGTGACTTTAATTACAACCAGCCAAAGGCTAAAGCAACTGCTCCGGATGGGAAGACGGTGATGAGCAATAAAGCGGAGGATACAGAATATACCATTAAGCGCACTGCTACGAGTAAGGACGACATGGGCGACCACTTGTACTTCAGGATACATCATGAAGATAAAGGCTATTTTGCCCTTACCGTCAAGTCCTTCCAGATAACGTTTGCCGCAGATAATGACGTAACTATCAACGTACGGCCAACAGCATCCTCAAATACAGCCGTGAGTGTCACCACCTCGCCTTTCGATGTGGGTTCATCAGATCTTGGCCCCATCAAGCCTAATACAAAGGACGGAAAGACATACTATTATTCATACTCCTACGAAAATGTCAAGAGCCTTAAGGCTAATATGACTCTCTTCCAGGAAGATGCAGTAAGTGAAGGCGTGGCAACGGAAAATGTTGCAACAACGAAGAAGATAAAGACGGTAGAAACAGGTAGAAATTGGTCGTGGGAACAATTTAAGTATGTTTACGAATATCACTATTCCCTCGGCTCCGGCACATACTATGTAGAGTCGCCGACAGCAGCCATATCGCAGAACAACATCAGCCTGCCGTTGGGCTACCGTATAACGGGAGCTACCATCTACGGCCGCAAGAACACCAATAATGACAAAGATTTCACCCTCAGACTTTACGACAAAGATGGAGTTTCATATACAGACTATACTGTAAATAGCACCACGGACCAGGCTTTCAGCGTTGACGACATGAACAACGACGCCGTAAAGTTCGAGATTATAGGCTCGGACAATGCACTCGTATACCTGGATGTCAAGATGCAGGCGCTCAATCCTTATATATATAGTATGGACGTCGTGTGTCATGACCTCAATGGCTACACCCTTACAAACACCTTCACGGCAAGCAACTTCAGCGTACGCGGAGGAAAGTTCACTTTCTACGTGCCTGACGAGAGCGAGGGCAACTGGACCTTCACCTTCGAGAACCTCAGAAGCAACTATGCCGACAACACTTACTATGACGGCACGGGCATAGGCAAGAGCCGCTACAACTTCGTGGCGTCACCATACTGGAAAACGGCATACAACCTTTACAACGCCGAATACAACCCTAACCACACATACACCGACAAGGTGAGGGTAGATAAAGTAGGAAACAATCCATTCCAGTTCAACAACGCCGACAAACTGGACAACAACAGCACCGACACACAGACACGCTACTGGACAGAATACCCGTTCTCAATACAAGAATATCTGAGCCAGAACAAGGGCGACAACAAATTCGATGTAATGACTGTGCCAAAAGACCAGACGGGCAACGCCTATCTCTTCACAGCCGACGAGACACGCTACAACATAGCCCCGACAAAAGCATCGGAACACCGCAACTACGCATTCTACCACATGGAGGTGGATGTCATCAAGAAAACTTACACTCCCGCTGTCGAGCTGACACCACTCTACGGCACGACATGCTACGACGGCGATGCCGAGCTTGCACACTACGGAGTGAAGATCACCACAATCAAAGAGGACGGAAGCCCTGTCGAAGGTTACCTCACGTCTGAACAGATTGCCACTGCCATAAACAACAAGATTGCGGAGGCAGGCATTAGCGCAAGCCAGATACTGTACGTCGACGCAAGCGAGCTGCTAAATGTCTACCAGCCTGACGGACTGAAGAAGTTACAGGCTAATCTGGGCAAGAACGCACTGCTATACCTGCCGCAATACACCACCCTGGCAAGCAACAACTGCGCAACAAAGACTCTCGCCGGAACGTTCACCTCGTGCTCCAACATCATCCTCACGGACAAGCACCCCTTCTACGCACCATATGACATCAGCGTAGGCGCAAGTGACTATGTGAAGTACGACAGGATGATGACCGTAGTAAACTCACAGGAATACGGCCAGTCGGCCAACGCCACCATCATGCTGCCATTCACACTCAACCTCGACGAGAACGCCATGCACCGCAACCTCGACTACAACGGCAATCCTGTCAACAACGTGACCTTCACCGTGAAGACACTGCAGGCTGACAACTGCATGAGCTATACCAACGAGCCGGCCGGAAACCCCATAGACTACTATGAGAACTACGCCCACTTCGTAGACTACACCGGTACGCTCACCGAGGCCAACAAGCCATACATGGTACACGTAGAGACCGCTCCCGCAGAGACATCTTGCCTGTTCACAGCCCTGCAGTATGGAGCCACCATCAAGGCTACCTCCGGCATGAACGAGGATGACTACACCTTCAATGGCGACAACGCTACAGGTACGCTCGCCAATACTGCCTGCGCCTTCACTCCGAAGGCTTCCTATGCGGGCACCAAGCTTGACAAGACGGGCAACTACTTCTACTTCGCCAAGAACTGGTTCCTCTGCTCGAAGAACATCGTCAGCGGCCCGTGGCTTTACGTATACCCCTTCCGCGGATACTTCATGTACGAGGGCAGCACCTCGGCAAGCCGCTTCGGCATAGTGTTTGACGAGAACAACAAGCAGACTGACGGAATAGAGAACACCCTGACCGGTGACAACAGCAACGGAATAAGCGTGAGCACAGGCGACAGGGCCATCATCATAGCTGCTCCTGCCGACACCACGATAAGGATAACACACGTAGGCGGAAGCGTGATGACAAAACTCAGCCTCAAGGCTGGCGAACAGCAGACCGTCAGCGTGCCTGCCGGCATCTACATCGTCAACGACCGCAAGGTTGTTGTTAAGTAATCAACTCTATGTACAACTCTACTATCAACTAATACAATTATGAAAAGGAAATATATCAGACCGGAGGCTGAGCCTATAAAGGCCAGACTCCACAGCAACATACTGGTAGGCTCACGACTTGACCATGCCGAGTCAAAGAAACACTACTACGGTAAACGCAAGAGCGAGAACATCTGGGACAACAAGCCGTCAAGTCCATGGGACGACTGATCCCAACACAGCACCATTAGGATAACTGCATTCTTTATCAATTCGAGGAGGCGGAAGACATCATAAGATGCCCGCCTCCTTTTTTAGTAAAAAAATCCCTGCATTGTCAAGCACAGAACATACATTGGCTGCGCAGAGGGTACAAAGGCCTTGCGAGTGTATATAGTCCTTGCGACCTTTGCGGCTTGGCGAGAAATATACAACGCAATAAACATCTGCGAGAAAGAACTCTCGCAAAGGCGCAAAGAGCGCAAAGATAATGATACCACAGATTATGTCAGCAAGCAGACAGGACAAACATGGTGGAAGCTGTGATGCTCAGAGATAAAAAGGCATTGTTAGAAGAAAATAAAAGGAACTTACCATGAGGCAAGTTCCTTTTCGTTGGGATACCCGGACTCGAACCAGGAAAGGCAGGACCAGAATCTGCAGTGTTACCATTACACCATATCCCAATGTTATTCAGATTTATCTCTGTATTGCGATGCAAAGTTACATCTTTTCTCTCAACCTCCAAAATATTTGCGCTCTTTTTTTTGTTTGCCACATGTTTTTTTCTTGTTTTCATACAATTTCAGGGATGAAGATAAGGTTATATAGTATGAGCTGTCATGATACGGGGCAGGTATGTGACAACATGTCTGACATGACAGACAGGGCATATTGGCAGAAAAACCCTTGACCCCAATCAACCATCTTGACCCGTGTCAAGAAAAAGCTGTTGTTGCAGCATATTAATATGGTTTTAACACAATCAGTCAGCAAAGGGCATTAACTTTGCACCGACACAAACGATAAATAAAGTATTTAGTAACACTTTAAAAGGTAAAACGATGAAAAGGATGACAAACACAATCAAGAATGCGATGAAAAAGTTCGCACGCATTTATTGCGAGGCCATGAGGCTTTATGGCGAGGCCCTCATCAACAGCAGGGGCTTTACCTGCGCATAAGTAGCGACAACATTATTCTAAGATTAAAGATTAAAAGTATTTTAAGGTTAAAGTTTGAAAGGGTAACAATTATGATTAAGAAAATGGTAATGAATTTCAAGAAGCTTATCACATCGTATCTGAACAAGGCTGCACGTACCTGCACAAACGTACCAAGCTGCATGCTGCCATTTACTCCGGCTGCCAGATAACTGATGACAAGCACTGCTGCGAGAAAGAATAATGACAGCAGAGAAACAAGAATTATAGTATAAAATTCTCTAATGCGAAGACGGGAGGGAAAACATCCAATATGGTTTTCCCTCCCGTTATTCTGTTAGCACACCTGTCGGGGCAGAGCGTCAGTCTTCCTTGTTCTCTGCGTCGATGGCCTTTATTTTCTCCCTTACGAGCTTTGCCTCGTCCTTGAGTTTCTGTACCTTGCGGTTCATCTCGTCAATAAGGCTATTGCCCTTCTTGCTGCTTGCGTTGAGGAATCCGAGGTTGTTCTCATAGGTCTGTACTTCCTGCTTTAGCTGCTCGTAGCGTCTCATCAGCCGTGCACGCTCGTTGTCAAGAGCCTCCTCACCACGTTTGGCGACATTCTTGAGATTGCTCTTAAAATTGTCCAAACGACGCTTGGCATTGGAGATGTGCAAGTCGCTGAACAGCTTGTCAACGATTTCGTGATATTCCTTGTAAAGCTTGTCCTTGTCCTTGAACGGCACATGTCCTACGGCATTATACTCCTCTACAAGCTGCTGTACCTTCTCCTGCAAATCATCAGCCTTTTCCTCAGCTACGGCCTTGAGTTTCTCAATAATCTCGCGCTTCTTGCTAAGGTTGGCATGCTCCTCGTTGCGCACTCCGGCATTGGCGGCGTTTCGGGCCTCGAAGAATCGGTTGCAGGCAGACAGGAAATCGTTCCATAGCTGGTCGCCAACCTTCTTTGGTGCTGTTCCAATGGTCTTCCATTCCTTCTGCAGGGCTATGAGCTTGTCGGATGTAGACTTCCACTCGGTGCTGTCGGCCAATGCCTGTGCCTTCTCAACGAGCGCTTTCTTCTTTTTTGCATTCTCGGCCATTCTCTCCTTCATCTGCTTGAAGAATTCGGCCTTGCGGCTGAAGAAATCGTCACAGGCAGCACGGAAACGCTCGAATATCTTGACGTTCATCTTCTGCGGAGCGAAACCTATGGTCTTCCACTCGGTCTGTATTTCGATGATTTCCTTGGTGCGCTTCTCCCAGTCGCTGGCAGACTTGTTTTCCTCCTTGGCTATTGTCTCAACTTTCTCACACAGTTCGGTCTTGCGTCTGAGGTTTTCCTCCTCTTTCTCACGGAGTCCCTCGAAGTGCTGCTGGTGTTTCTTGTTGATTACTGTAGAGGCGGCCTTGAAGCGTGCCCAAATCTCCTCTCGCAGTTCTTTTGCAACGGGGCCAGCCTCACGATACTGCTGATGCAGTTCCTGCAACTGATGGAAGGCACTGATAACGTCGCTCTCATCAGCCAGTTTCTCGGCAGCCTCACAAAGTTTGGTCTTTATCTCAAGGTTTTTCTTAAAATCATACTCACGAGCCTCACGGTTAAGGTTCAGCAGGTCGTAGAACTGCTCTACATACAGCTGATAATTTCTCCACAGCTCGTTGGCCTTCTCGGCAGGAACGGCCTTAATCTCCTTCCACTCCTGCTGCAAAGCCTTGAAGTCCTGGAATGACTTGTTGGCCTCATCGGGCGATGTGGCCATAGCCTTGATTTTTTCAATGATTTCCTGTTTGCGCTTCAGGTTCTCCTGCTTTTCAGCTTCCTGTTGCATAAACAGCGCGGCTCTCTTTTCCCTGATAACGCCCATGGCAACCTTGAATTCTTTCTCGTCTTCGTCTGGAAGCACCTGATACTTCTCCGGGTCACCACCAGCTTCAAGATACTGTCTTTGCTTCTCGTCCCTCTCGGCGACATGCATCTTGTAGAATACAGTCTTCAGGTGGTCAACTTCTTCCTTGTCAGGCGTTTCCTCGCTGCTGGCAAGTTCTTTCAGGCGTGCAAGCACCTCTTCCTTAGACTTGAAGGTTTGTTTGGCGACAGGCACGGCAGAGTCGTTCTCAGCCTGTGGCTCGGCATTTGTGTTCTGTACTTCTTCAGCTGAGGTAACGGCTTCCTGCTGTTCCTCAGCCATTGTTCCCTGTTGCAGGGCGTTCTCTTGAGAGTCCATCATTTAACTTTATTTGAGTTTATGATTCGGTTATTGTCCGTACATGCGCCAAAGGCACGCTGTACTCATTTTTCAGTTTACATCGTGCAAACTTAAATAAAAAAAGTGTAAATTCCTAATAAAATCTTGTTTTTTTGCAGATTTTTCTTTACCAGTCACATCAAATGAGCCTTTTATGCCGTAAAATGCCCCATGACAATCCACTTACGAAGAACGAGATAATTATGGCAATGGCAAATCCGAAGGGGTTGGCTTCCATGCCGTTAATAAGGTTCATGCCGAAAAGCGAGGCGATGAGTGTGGGGAACATCATGATGATGGTAACAGCCGTGAGCGTACGCATGACGGTATTCATGTTGTTGTTGATGATGCTCGAATAAGTATCCATCGTCGACTCCAGGATGTTCGAGTAGATGTTGGTAGTCTCCCTGGCCTGTGTCATCTCGATGTTCACGTCCTCAATAAGGTCAGCATCAAGCTCGTCGACCTGCAGCTTGAATTTCAGCTTTGCCAACAGGTTCTCGTTGCCCCTGATGGATGTTACGAAATATGTCAGCGAGTCCTGCAGGCGGCTCAGTCCTATGAGGCTCTCGTTGTTCACCTCATGGTCGAGATTGTGCTTGGCCTTCTCTATGAGCGCGCTTATCTGCTTAAGTCTTTTCAGGTACCATACGGAGCTGGAGAGGAAGAGCCTGAAAATCATGTCGACATAGTCGGTGAAGCCCTCTCCGCGTTTCTGCTGGTAGCTGACAAAGTCTATCATCATATTGGTCTCGTAATAGCAGACCGTAATGGTGACGTCGCGCTTGTGGATAATACCCAGGGGAACAGTAGTATACGGTGTACGCGAGCGCACCTCCTTGACATATGGTATACGGAGGATGATAAGCATCCATCCGTCGTCATACTCGTAGCGTGCCCGCTCGTCGGTATCGCTGATGTCCGAAAGGAAATAGTCGGGAATATTGAATCGTTCCTCCAGATACTGTTGGTCCTCCTCTGTGGGGCATGTAACCTGTATCCAGCAGTTGGGCTGCCATTCGGGAATGGCCTGTAGGGTGTTCTCGGTGTTCCAGTAAGTTTTCATTGTGCTAATCCTCGTTGTTTAAAAATTAGTTCACTGGCGAAGATTAGCCTGCTAAGCAAGGGCTTATCTCCGTCAAACAATGTTCTTGTTTTCCGCGTGATAATCGTCCATATTTCTTTTACTTGTTGATTTCGGCTGCAAAAATACAAATTAAATTCCAAATAACGACATTGTGGGGATTATTTTTTTGCTGGTGGGGACAAATACGGCTGCATACGCCCCAAATCGGTCATTAGTGTTATGAACGCCCTGAACCAAAGGTCCCGGCTGAACCAAAGGTCGCCGGCTGCAAGGAAAGGAAAAGGGAAGGCAAAGGCAAATTATTAAATGAAGTGGGTGAAACCATTTGCCATAGGATATGAATGCGTTTGCATCCCTGATAAGGTTAATAACCTTACGGCCTTAAGGTTATTAACCTTGCAGGCGTAAGGTTATTAACCTTATCGGCAATGATATATATATGCATAGACCACGCAACAATATATTGTCACTCGAGATATAGCATGACCGCAAATATGAAAACGCCACAGACAAGATTTGTAACCTTATCGGCAATGAAGGTAATAAATACAGAGCACACTGCTACAAATGATAATCACTCGAAATGTCGGATGACCCCATTTTCTTGCGCTCTTTGCGCCTTTGCGAGAGTTCTTTCTCGCAGATGTTTATTGCTTATTGCGTTGTATATTTCTCGCCAAGCCGCAAAGGTCGCAAGGACTATATTCCCTTGCGAGAGTCCTTTCTCGCAGATGTTTATTGCGTGATATATTTCTCGCCAAGCCGCAAAGGTCGCAAGGACTATATTCTTTTGCGAGAGTCCTTTCTCGCAGATGTTTATGGCGTGGTATATTTCTCGCCAAGCCGCAAAGGTCGCAAAGATTATCTGCAATACCAAATAATTAGGGGGTCCAGTTTGTTGTACCCAAAATGGACACCCTATTATATAGTACACTCCTAAAATTGAAGCATAAAGAAATGAGCCCGGCACAATACCGGGCTCACTACTATAAAGGGTAGAATAATTAATAATTGATTTGTTGTCCGACTTTTCGGAGACACACCAGTCAGTCACGTCCTCGTTTCGGTTCAATTTCTTTGATTGGAATACCTGAGGAATCATGACACAGGTTGGGCTCCGTCGGGAGTGTTCCCGCAGCCGTTATCGGGCGATGAGTTCCAGACCCTTCTTCGCTCTCTTCACGTGGATGTAGGGAGAGCATCCGGGAATTTGGGTGGCAGGAGCGTTCTTCTTGATGCGGGGAGCAATGCCGCGCTTCAGGTCCATCTTCGTGCTGGCCTTAGCGGGAGCGTACATAGCAGCGTCGCTGGCAGGAACAATCTCGTCGGCCACCTCGGGAGTGGTGAATGCCTTGGTTACCACTGGTCCCCACTCGCCATTGACATTCTTGGCTACGGCAGCAGCCACGAACTTGGCATTGGGATACAACTCCCATTCATAGTCGTCTACATCGTACAAATCCCATTCGTAAGATCCTTCTTTCGCTTGATCTTTCAGATAGGTCTCAACAAAATTGGGGTCGGCCTGGCACAGACTGTCTGTAACTATACAGGCATGATAAACCGACACGTTCTCATTGGGGGTGAAAATAATCCTCTGAGTGAAGGCATCCCATTCCTCATAGTATTTAGAGCCTCCGATGGTGATGCTCACCTCAGCCAAACCTTCGCCGCCACGTTGCTTTGTAGTTACAGGGATGCTGTCCACGTCGGCCATGGTACCATTGATGTCCCAGCATACGGTGTAAATCTCGTATTTGGTTCCAGGGGTCATGTCGGTCCAGACAAAGGTGGTGTCAGATACACTTTGGAAACCCCATGCTTTGACCATGTCGCCAATGCTGGTTAAGCCCATCCATGCGCCGAACATCTCAAACTGCTTCTGAGCCTCGCCTTCTTTGAAACAGCAGGCGGCAAAACCCTTGACATCGGCTGTCTTGGTGAATTTCACTTCGATGGTCGAGGTGGTGAGATCGGTCACCTCACCCTTTACGACGGGAGTACCCACAAGGGCGATATTCGGCGTGTGGAAGTCAGCCTTTCTCATCTCGCAGGCGGTGCCATACTGGTCGTAGCCCAGCGTCACGATGGTATAGTCCGTATTTGGAGTGAAGGCAAAGTCGAAGCCAGTCATCTCGGCAGCGGTGAAGTCCTGATAATACATTGTTTTGGAGTCGCTGTATTTGAAAGTGTACTCAGCATACTCGTCGGTGGTGATGCGGTCGGCGTTCGCCTTCTTCACACACATAATCTGGAAGGCGGCGCAGGCTGGTGTACGTGTGATGGCCAGTTTCACCATGTCCTTTGTACCCTTGGCTTCATCCTTGATGGTTACATCCTCCACGCTGATTTCGGCGGCTACCGTACCTTCAACGGTGGCAAAGGCGATACTGTCGATACGGTTTACATGGAAGGGATGAGCCTGTCCCATGTTGTCACGCACAATCAGACGGTTGGGTTCCTGCTGTGCATATGAAGATATGCCCATGAGGGCGCATACGATGAGTAAAAAGAATTTTTTCATTACTTGGAGATTTTGATGGTTTTGTTGTTGATTTTCATGATATACACACCTCTTCTGAGGCCGCTTAAGTTGAGTGTGCCCTCTTCGGTAGCCCGAAAGTGGCCTACTGTCTGTCCGTTGACGCTGTAAACGGAAACTTGGTCATCGGGTTTGGCGCCCGTAATGGTCAGATGGTCGCCTTGACGGTTCACGGCCAGTCCGTTGCCGTTCACGGCACTGATGCCGGTAGCCACTTGCACAAACTTCAGACTCTGGATGTCCGAAATGGCGAAGGCTTTCACGTCAGTGGTATAAACAGCGAGTGACTGGGAACTGACCAGCATCTTGTTGATGCTGCTGATGTCAAACTTCTGCGTGGTGCCACTCTTCAACTGAACGGCCAGGTTGGTCTGGGCGTTCATGGTGAGAGCACAGAATGCGGAAGCGGCAATCAGGGATAGAAGTCTTTTCTCACGCATAGACTATTACTTTATTTGAGTTAATGAAACATTAATTTGTTTAAAATCTAATTTCGGCAACAAAGATACACGAAATATTTAAGAAAAGATACGTTTTGGTAGACAAAAACCAAAGTTTAACAGCAGTTAACAAATAGCCACCTAAAGATATGCAGCCTTGCGTGTTATCACCTATTTTATATATATTGCGTGGATAATTTTTATGCGCTATCGAAGATAATTGGATACGAAACGCTTCAGTCAATAAGCCACGGAAAAACAAAATGATACAGTTGGTGCAAGGCATGCAAGATATTAAACTAAACAATTGTGGCATGATGTGCAGATTATTCGGCTACCAGTACAGCGAGACAAAGAAGTATGATGCGAAGCACACATGTTAAAATAAGATGTATCATTGTTTCTTTTGCAGGAACACGAAAAAATGTGTATCTTTGCCACGACAGAAACTTTTGACAGATGGATTTGGAAAACAACAAGTCGGCAATAGTCATGGGCGCCCTGCTGTAATTGCTCCACCGCTTCATAGCAAAGCAGGAGCTGGCTGTTGCTCTGGGCCAGCCGTTTGCCCTCCTTGAGGTTGCCTTTGCCCATAAACTCATGATAGACGCCTATGTTCTCTCTCATGTAGTTTTTTATCTGGGTCGACGCACGGGGGGTATCGATGACAATCTCGTATATGGCTTGGATGTTTTGCTCTGTCAGACAGAAGAGGTGCAGGTCTACGCTGTAATTTTCGGCGAGTTCGCCCAACCAGTAGTCGTTGAGATTTTTCAGCAGTGAAATCAACACCCTCTCGTTTCTCAGACTAAGGAGAAGTTTGTTTGGGAAAATATCCGTCATTCCATATGATGACGGTGATTTCAGAAGGGGGAGCAGATGGTCGAAGAGCTCATTGTTGCAGAGGGCGTTGACGGCTTCGGAGAGAGCGAAGTTGCTGTCTTTGTGGCGGAAAATGCTGACGGTGGCACACTTCTTCATCCGCTGGTAGTCAGCCGTGCTCATGGTCCGGACAATCTGCAGCCATGCATAGGGGACGATGTAAAATGTAGTGAAATAAGAAAATGAAGGGACAATTATTCCATATTTAGCAATATTTTTGAGATTTACCGAGGATAAGGTCGTGATTCCGGCATGTAATTGCGACAACGATAATTCTTGACTGGAGCTAATCGGTCATGGTGTTACAGGCTGGAGATATACTCCTTGGGGGTGACATTGGTATGCTTTTTGAATAGTTTCCTAAAGTTTTTTACATCGCTGATGCCACATTCCTCTGCCACCGATTTCACGTTTGTCTCCCCGTTGCGGAACATCTGTGATGCCTTGTAAATGCGGTAGTCGTTGATAAACTCGATGAGCGACATGTTGGTGATAAGTTTCAGTTTCTTGTAAAGGGAAGAGTGGCTCATAGCCATCTGGTCGGCAAAGAATTCGGCGTTGAAGTCAGGATTCTTGATGTGTTCATCGATGACAGTACGGCAACGGAGGATGAATAGTTGCTCTTCCTTGCTGTATTGTTTGATGGGGGCAGGAGAGGAGTCGGCAGAGGTTTTGGGTTGTACCGGTGTGTCCGACTGCACCTGCAGTAGTTTGGCCATACGTTTGCGCAACAGTTGTAGCGAGATAGGTTTGGTGAGATAGGCATCTGCACCATTGTCAAAGGCCTGCATCATCTCGTCTTCGGCTGTATTGGCCGTGAACACGATAATCTTGGTTCGTTGCAGTGATGTTTGGGTACGTAGTCCAACCAGCATCCGCTGCCCGTCCATCTTAGGCATGGACAGGTCGCAGATGATGATGTCGGGCAGGGTCTCCAGCGCTTTGGTGATGCCTTCCTCGCCATTGTATGCCTTTTCGATGCGGTATTCTCTGCAGAGTCCTCGCTCCAGCAGTTCCACTGTTTCGGGTTCATCATCGACAATCAGAACCGAGTGTATGGCTGTTGGGTTGTTTCTGGTTGTCTTATTGGCAAGTATCGTTTTGGCTGGAGCCATCCGTTCCGAATCTTGGTGTCTCGGAATGTAAAATGAGAAGGTCGATCCCTTGCCCATCTCCGATTCCACGCTGATTCTTCCGCCGTGCAGCTCCACCAGGTTTTTGACGTAAGAAAGGCCAAGTCCGTCTCCCTCACTTTGCTTCTTGCCCCGTTCCGAACGGAAGAAACTTTCGAAGATGGTGTCGCGGAATTTCTCGTCAATACCGATGCCTGTGTCAGATATGTGGAAGATGACCCGGTCGTTGCTCTCTTCGATGCCGAAGCTCACCTTTCCCCCTTTCTTGGTATATTTGAAGGCGTTGGTAATCAGATTGGAGATGATGAGCTCAAGTTTGAAGCTATCGAAGTCGAGCAAAATCTCGTCATGCGAGGCTTCGAAGCGGTACTCGATATTCTTTTGGCCGAACATGTCCGTATAGTTGTCGTTCAGCGTCCTGCAAAACTCCACTACATCCTGACGTTTGAGGCTCAGCCGGAGGTTTTCTGCTCCCACCTTCCTGAAGTCCACTACGCGACTTACGAGAGAGTTGAGTCGTTTGGCGTTTCTCAGCATGTCATTCATATAGACTCGGGGAGCCTTCACGGGGTCGGTTCCCCCTTCGAGAATCTCCTCTATCTGTGCCATGATGAGGAAAACGGGAGTGCGCAGTTCGTGCACGATGCTCGTATAGAAGTTGGTCTTCGCCTCGTTCAGTCGCTTTTCCGATTGTTTCTCCACCTCGGCTATCTGCATCCGGTGTCTCACGGCCAGGTTGTTCATCCATATCCTCACGGCTATCCAACAGATGGTCACAGCCAGGATCAGATAGCACAGCTTGACCCACCAGCTGAGATACCAGGGTGGGGTGATGACAATCAGGAGCGTGCGTGTTTTCGACCAGTTGACACCGTCGCTTGTCGACTTCACCTTGAGGGTATAATGGCCGGGCGGTACCTTGGTGTATTGGATTGCGCCCACGGTCACCTCACGCCAATGGGTGTCGAAGCCTTCCAGTAGACAGGAGTAGATGATACGGTTGGAACTGACGAAATCGGGCGTGGAGAACCTGATGGTGAAGAAGTTTTCGTTGTGGCTTAGCCTTTGTTCCTGGTTGCCGGTGGTATAGAGATTGTAAGTCTTTTTGCTGTTGAGCAGTTCGAGCGACTGGAAGAACACCTCGTTGGTGCCTTGTGGCAGCCTGATTTTGGAGATGTCGAAGTAGACGAGTCCCTTGGTGGTGCCGAAGTAGGTGGTACCAGCCAGTTCAGCATTGCAGTTGTAGGTAAATTCCGATGCCCCCTCATCCACGTTGAGACGCACGAACTTTTCCGTTCCTGCTGTCATCAGAAACAGACCATCGTATGTTCCTGCGACCACATTCCCATGCTGATCTTCGCGCATAGAGGTGACGTTTGTTTCGTTCAGTCCCTGTTCGGCACCATAGGAGGTCAGCGTTCCCTGTCTCTCGTTCATGCGGAAGAAGCCTACATGCTCGATGGTGAACCATATGTTGCCGTTTTGCCCCAGATAGAGGAAGCGGGTGTTGTTGTCGGGCAGTCGGATATCCGTTGATTGGGTGTTGTAGCGCTTTTCAATCTTTCCGTTCTTACGATTAATCTTTATCAGTCCCTGAAAGCGGCATGCCAGCCAGATATACCGGCTGTCCATGGCGATGCCCATGCAGTAAGCGTTGTCGATATTGAACTGGCTGATCGTCTCATGGCGTTTATTGAAGACGAAGAGGTCGGAGCTTCCTATCCAGAGGTTCCCCTGTCCGTCGTCCTTGAGGGTCCATAGGTTTTGTGACTCATGGCTCCGTTGGGGCATGCGATAGGTGGTGAAGGAGTGGGAGGCTTTGTTGAATCTCACGAGTCCTTTGGTGTAGACGGTCATCCAGATGTTGTCGCCATCGTCGGTCATCGACGTGATGTTGTTTCCTGGCAATTGGCTGTTGGCTGTCGTATAGGTAGTCTTCTGTCCTGTCTTGCGGTCGTGAATTTCAAAACCTCCGCCGTCGAGTCCTAGATAAAGCTTCTCCTGCGTGGGAATGACAGCAGTGACGATGTCGTAGGATAGCTGGTGGTTAGTGCGGCTCAGGATGCTGAACCATCTGAACTGTTCGCTGTAGAGGCTCATCCCCATGCGGTAGGTGCCTATCCAGAGGTTCTGCTGCTGGTCGACAAAAAGCGCGTAGACCGCATCTCCAGAGATGTTGCTGTTGTAGGGATTGAAGACGATGCGTGATTGTCCGCTATCGAACACAACCCCTCCTCCGTCGATGCCAAAAACGGTGTAGGATCCATAGTCAACGGTAGCCATCAGTCCTTCGGGCGAATACTCGTTGGAGGGTTTGATGCGGTTGTTCTCTATTTTGAAGGCATGGCTTTTATATCCGATGCCATAGCCTACGAAGAGTGTGTTCTTGTTTTTGCTGTAGTAGATGTTGGCCAGCAAGGTTGTGCGAAGCTTTTGGGGCAGGAAGTCAATGAGCGTCTCTCCATCGCTGTCGAGCAGCCGGATGCCGTCAGCACTGGCCACGGCCAGAAGGTTGTCACGATAGACCGTCACGGCATCATACCGTTTGCTATGCTGTTTGACCGTACATAGGCGTTCCTTCTCCCGGTCGTATTTGTAGAGGGTTCCATTGTCATCGGCAACGAAGAGGGCATGTTGTGTCTCCACGATATGGTTGACACGCCTCACGAAGGGGATAGTTCTGCCCTGGCTGTCTGTTGTTGGCATGTGATGGAATAAACCGTCGTCAAAGGAGTAGAAGTCGATACCACTGTCGGTACCAATCCAGATACCGTCATCAGTGGGGCAGAGTGTCCGCACCACCCGGTTGGCGATTGATTGGGGGTTGTTTGCGTCGTGATAGAACGACTCAAACTGGTAGCCGTCATAGCGGCTTAGGCCGTTGAAGGATCCAATCCAGAGGAATCCGTGCTTGTCTTGTTTGATACAGCAGATGCTGTTGTCACAGAGTCCTGAGGCCTTGTTCCAGGAGCGGAAATATTTTTGTGCCGACACCGTTGCCGATGTCAGCACAAAGAAGAGTATGATTGCCTGCAAGCGCAGAAGAGAAGTCACGAAGAGACGCATATACTGTGGTTAGTGGCATTTGGCGATGCGAAGGTAATCATTTTTTTTGCATTTCAGTCCTTTTGTATCATTTTTCAGTCCATCAGGGAGAAGAATCGTTCTATTTTCTCCTTGTTGACGAAATGGCAATCCTGTCCGCAAATGTTTTTGCGGTCCATGAGTTGTAATAGTCCGGCATAGCCTTTGGCATCCTTGTCTATCACCTGTTGCTGATAGTAATGACTTACCGTGCGGCCTGCCTTATCCCCAGGCAGTGAGGAATAGTTGCCGAGATACCAGTTGCCGCTGAAGAGATTATTCGTGGAACTGGTCATTTCAAATCGGCTCGTTTCGGCCGTATAGAAGATGTTGGCGGTGAACGATGTGTTGTCAGCATAGCCGTCCCACGAGTCACTGCAAACCATGGTGCGGTCGGCATTCCCTACTGTCTTGGGGTTGGAGTGGATGATGTTGTGGTCTACCTGGGTGTCTTCCACTCGTCCTGCTATATGGATATTGGGCGAGAACATACCCTGCCGGGTCTCCTTGGACCGCATGCCGTCGCCGATGCTTATGTTATAGCGTACGCGGCTTCCCTGGTTGCCGATGGAGTAGTTGCGTTCGTTGCCTGAGTCGCATATGAGCACCATACCGCCATAGTTGTCGTGGCTGTAGTTGTACTGGATGAGCGTATTGCGGCAGTTGTAGTCGCAGTCGTATCCTTGGGCATCCCATGGAGCCTTGTGGTCAGAGACTTCGTTGAACTGGATGATTGTATTGTCACAGCTCCATGGCCAGATGCCGGCAGCTGCCTCGGTCATGGGCAGCATGTCGGGACAGTTGCGCATGACGTTATACTCGATGAGCGTTCCGTCGCAGCCTATCGGCACGATACCGTCTCCTGGTACACCCTCAATCAGATTGCCCCTCACAACCACGTGCGTGTTTGGCAACCAGTCGTGGCGGTTGTAGTAGCCGCTCCAAATCATGGCGTTGCGGGCGCAGTCCTTGATGTGGCAGTTGGAGATGGTAAGACTGTCGAAGCGTGAGGCGATGGTCTTGCCTCGGTTGACGATGAACAGAGCCGACCCTCCTCCCTCTTCTTTGACGAGCGATCCGTTGACATCATGGATAAACAGACCGTCGATGGTGATGCAGCGTGAGAGACCGTAGTCGGAGCAGGCCACCATCAGTCCCGTGCGTCGGGCTTTGCGTTCCTTGCCCGTATTCACAATCTCCAGGTCGCGGAGTGTGAGATACTCAGAGTTGAGAATTCGCACGGCATAATCCGACTCGTCGTAGCCTACAATCTTCGGTCTTTCGCCCTTGCCATAGGCACCCACCTCTATCGGTTTGCCGCTCTGGCCATGGCCACATATTTCCAGTACCCCGTGAAAGGTGGATCCACGCTTGAACAGCAGCCGGTCGCCGGCCTTCAGTGTCAGTTGGTTGGCTCGTGCAAGTGACTGCCAGGGGGTCTTATCGGATGTTCCGTTGTTGTTGTCGTTACCTGTCTGAGCGTCTATATAATAGGTAACAGCCTGTTGGGCCGTAGCCTGCTCTGGGTTCGCAGGCCCCGGCGACAGCTTGTCATCGTGAGCCTGCGAACAAGATGCAATGAATAAGGTGATGATGATTAAATTGGATTTTTTCATCTCATCAGGTATTTCAAAACTTTCTATGCTCTTGATTGTTCCCAACTGGTCGCTTATTTCCAAAGTGCGTTCTGCTCCAATTTCTTGTTGCTGTCAAGCTCGCCCAGCGGGATAGGCCATACATAGTCGCGCTCACCGTTGAAGATACGTTTCTCGTAGGCCAGACCATAGGTGGTGCGTTCGTTTTCAATGGCTTGTACGGCCTTGTCGAGAATGCGCCAGCGGTAGAGGTCGAACAGACGCAGACCCTCGAAGGCGAGTTCCACGCGACGTTCATGCCGGATGATGTCCATCAGGCTGGACTGGGAGAGACCGCTTCCCTCCACATCCTCTACACGAGGCATGCCGGCACGCGTACGCACCATGTCGACCAGCCCGAGCACTTCGCTCTCTGTATATCCGCCCTTCTCTACAAGAGCCTCAGCGAGTGACAGCAGCACCTCGGCATAGCGCACTACGTAGAAGTCCTGACCATTATCCCAGGAGTTGCCGGTATCAGAGGGGTCGAAGTATTTCATCACATAGACCGTCGACATCGAGGCGGCGGCTCCGCCATACCAGGCAGTGGAACCTCCTTTGCCGTTCCAGGTCATGCCTGGTACGAAGAGGGTGGCATAGAGACGAGGATCGCGACCCGTCCAGTGGTCGGCATTGGGCTGCCAGAGGTCGAGTTTTCCGTCGTTCATTACGCCATAGTTCTTGTCGGCAGGTTTGGATCCATCGAGGTTATAGTATTCATCGGCCAAATTGAGCGTACCGTTCATGGCCTCCAGAGGAGTGTTCCAATGAGCGTTGAAACAGGCACCCTCGCTTAGTCCCGGACCTTCAAAACGAACGGAGAAAACAATCTCAGGTGAGGTCTGTCCAGCCTGGGTAAACAGCCGGGCATAGTCGCCTTCGAGCGAGTAGCCCAGTTCAAGAATGGCTTTGTAGGCAGCGATGGCCTCGTCCCATTTCTCATTGTAAAGAGCCATTCGTCCGAGCACGGCATAACAGGCTCCGCGGGTGACGCGGCCGAGGTCAGCCTTGACTGGCAGATCGTTGACACATCCTTTCAGCAGTTCCATCTCGCTGGCCACGATGTCGGCTCGTTTGGTGCTGCCCATCTCTGCCTTGTCGAGAGTGAGCGGTTCGGTGATATAAGGTACGTCGTTGTAGGTCATGGTGAGATTGATGTACATGAGCGCTCTGAGTGTGAGTGCCTCGGCTTTGTATTGGGCTCTCATGGCATCGCTCATGTTTACGCGGTCGATGTTGGCGATCAGCAGGTTGCAGCGTTTGATGACTTCGTAGTTGTCGCTCCAGAAAGAGCCTACCGCCCACGATGAGGCGTTGTGGGTACCGTTGGCGATGTCATAGCCTTCCATCCAGCCGCTCCAGTTAAAGTGTCCGCCATTGTCCGACATGCAGTCGAAGTTGATGGGACCCATGTTCCAAGGTCCGCCGTTGTAGAGTTGTTCAGTCTGCAGACCGTCATAGCAGGCCACGAGTCCCATCATGGCGTCATCAGCAGTCTGCCAGAATGTAGCGGAAGACGATTCTGTGAGTGAATCTTCCTGAAGCCAACTGTCGGAGCAACTGCTCATGGTCATGGCTCCTGACAGGAGAAATATACCGATATATTTGTTGGATAGTTTCATAATCGTATAAGATGTTAATAGTTAGAATTTGACATTGATACCGAATGAGTAGGAACGGATGTTCGGGTGAACATCGTTTCGGGTGTCTGTCCCGCTCTTCTCTGGGTCGTAATCATCGAGTGAGGTGAAGGTGAGCAGGTTAGATCCTGCCAGATAGAGTCGCAGGCTCTGAACGCCGATTTTGGCCAGTGTGGCATTGTTGCGGAAGGTGTAGCCCAGTTCCAGACTCTTCAGACGCAGGTAGTCTCCCGAGGTGAGCCAGAATGAAGAGTAGGTATTGTTATATTCGCCACCCATGCGGGGCATAGAGGCATTGGTGTTGGTTGCCGAGTAGCGGTCGAGCCAGCGGCTGGTCTTGTTACCACCGTTAGAGATGGTGGTCTCATCCCAGTTGAAGCGGTCAAGTCCAGATACACCCTGCCAGAAAGTGGTCAGGTCGAAGTCTTTCCAAGAAGCGCCGAGGGTGAATGAATATTGCAGTTTTGGGAAGGGGTTACCGATAATCTGGCGGTCTTCGTCGTTGATGTTGCCGTCATCGTTGAAGTCCTCATACATGATGTCGCCGAGTACGGGAGCCTGTCCGTTCTGTGTGATGATCTTCCCCTCTGAGTTGGTGCGTTTCAGGTCGTCCTCCGTGCGGTAGAGGCCTATAGCTTTCAGGGCATAGTAGGAGCCGATGGCATAGCCTTCCCTGTTGATGGTCGATCCGCTGATGCTCTCCTGTCCGTTCATGTCTATAATCTTGTTGCTCACACCAGCCAGCGAGAATCCGGCCTGCCATTGCCAGTCGCCCTGTCGGTCTTGGTAGTTGCCGGCCAGTTCCCAACCGCGGTTTCTCACCTTGCCTGCATTCTGGTAAGGAGCGGCAAGTGATCCGAGGAAGATGCTGGGCATGGGCAGTTGCAGGAGGATGTCGCTGGTCTCCTTGTTATACCAGTCGAACACCACAGAGATACGTCCGCCCCAGAAGGAGGCATCAAATCCGAAGTCGGTGATGGTAGTTGTCTCCCACTTGATGTTCCCGTTGGCAATCTTTGATGTTTTCATTCCGATATACTTGTTGTCACCAAAGAAGTAACTACCTTGTGCAGAGAGTGTTTCGGTGTATGCATAGTTGCCTATTTCCTGGTTTCCCAACTTACCCCAACTGCCGCGCAGTTTCAGGGAACTGAGCCACTTGATGTTCTGCATAAAGGCCTCATTGGAGATGATCCATGCTGCCGAGAAGGAGGGGAAGGTGGCATAACGGTTTGAGCTGGGCAGACGGGAACTGCCGTCACGACGGATGTTGAACTCAGCCATATAGCGGTCTCCATAGTTGTAGTTGATGCGTCCGAAGAAGGACTGTAGGCGGGTCTCCTCAGCCGAACCAGACACTTGGTCGTTTTGCGATCCGCCGTCCATTTCGTAAATATTGTCAGTTGGGAAACCTTGTTTGCTGATATTTGTCATGTCCCATCTGTTTTCCTGGATAGAGTGACCAACGAGTACGCTCAGATTGTGCTCGCCCCACTTGTTGTTATAGGTGAGGATATTCTCGTTGATGTAACTCTTCTCGATCCAACTGTAGTCTGCGAGGGTGTTGTGTGCCTGCGGGGTTAAGAATCTCGCCTTCAGCGTTATATTTGGCAGCAGAGCGGGGGCTGTAGGTCGACACCTCATTATTATAATACTTGTAGGCAAGGCTACTGCGGAAGGTAAGTCCCTTGATGATGTCCACCTCTGCAAACACCTTGCCATCGAAGCGGTGGTGCTGGTTGGTCTTGCGTCCGTAATTCAAATCCTCAATGGGGTTTTTGAACACCGAGGCACCGATATTGCTGTTTCCGTCCACGCATCCGTAATATCCGTTGGCATAAGTCACGGGTACTGTGGGGCGTGTGAACCAGGTGAGGTAGCGCATCAGACCTTCGCCAGTGACGCTGGTTACGGGCTCTTCCACATCCTGTCGGCTGCCGGCAAGATTCAGTCCAAGTTTCACGATTCCCAGTTTGGTATCGATGTTGGAGCGGAAGTTATATCGTCTGTTTCCGGTATTCTTCAGGATGCCGTCTTGGTCCATAAACTGGGCGGAAATCATGTATCGGGTAGTCTGATTGCCACCACTCACCGAGAGATGATGCTGGTGCATGATGGCAGTGCGGAACATCTCTTTGGCCCAGTTGGTGTTGGCAAAATGGTCAGGGTCGCTGCCGTCCTTGATTATCTGCAGCATGTCGTCAGTATAAGCCTTGCCGGGTTGGCATTCGTTGTACATCTTGGCCCACTCGTATGAGTTGACGAAGTCGGGCAGAACGGTAGCTTCTTGGATGGCGACGCTTCCGGAATAAGTGATGGAGGGTTTCTGGTCAGCTCCACGCTTGGTAGTGACCAGGATGACACCATTGGCAGCACGCACACCATAGATGGCAGCCGATGCGGCATCCTTCAGTACGGATACACTCTCGATATCATCGGCGGCAAGTTCCGACATCTGTGAGATACTACTCTCGATACCATCGATGAGCACCATCGGGTTGTTTTTCGAGCCGCTTCCGAGAGTGCCTACACCACGCACACGGATTTCCGGGTCGTCATGTCCGGCCTGAGCACCATTGGTCTGCAATACAACGCCAGGTAACCGCCCTTGGAGCATGGTCGATGTATTGGCTACCGGAATATTAGCCACGTCGTTGAAGTTGACGGCAGCCACCGATCCGGTGAGGTTGGCTTTCTTCTGTGTGCCGTAACCTACCACCACCACCTCTTCCAGTGCTTTGGTATCTTCGGCCAGTGTGATGTTGAGTGTTTGTCCGCTACGGAATTCCACCTCTTTATTAAGGTAGCCCACATAGGAAATGAGTAATGTGCCGTGGCTGACGTTGCTGAGCGTGAAGTTGCCGTTGAGGTCGGTCACGGTTGCGTTAGTAGCGTTTTTCACTTTGATGGTGGCGCCAATGATTGGTTCTCCTTTGGCATCTTTCACGACACCCTTCACAATACCATTCTGTTGGGTCATGGTTATGCCATCCGCATAGGCAGCATTAGCCATTACTGGACAAGTCCATCCCATCAGAGAAGCGGCGAACGACGAAAGCACAATCTGCTTTGTTCGTAGTTGATAGAATTCTTTCATTTTTCGTCCTCTAAATTAGGTTAGTTATTGATATAATTAGTTAGTGTCAAGTTTGACGATGCAAAAATAGTGCTTTTTTGTGAGAAGAAGAGGTGCAAAATTCGTATCAATGGGGTAAAAATTCGTATATCCGTCTTTCGTTGCCAGTTTTTTCGTATGAATAATAAGAAAATGTTGTCATACGATGGGCTGGTATGAATAAATGGGTGGGCGAGGCATGAAAAGGCAGTTTGTGATATGTTTTTTCTTTTTTTAACGGGTTGTATGTGCAAGATTTGCTATCTTTGTTGTTTGTAAGGGTGAAACCAAATTATTTTAATCAGAACAACGAACAATGAAAAAGATTTTTGCACTGATGACTGTCGCCCTTCTGGCGATGACCAGTTTCTCACTCCAGTCGTGCGATGACGACAACGATGACTATGTACCCACCACCTATGCAGTGGTGACCGTGAAACCCAATGCAGACAACAGCTCCTTCGTGATGCAGCTCAACGACTCCGTACAGATCATGGCCTCCAACATGGTCACCTCACCCTTCGGCACCAAAGAGAAGCGAGCCCTCATTGGCTTCACGGCTGCTGATGGGCAGCAGACTGAGGGAGAGCTGACCCGTGTGAAGGTGCTTTGGATGGACAGCATCCTCACCAAGCCTGTGGCCCGAGATCTGGGAGAAGAGGCCAACAAAGAAACCTATGGCGACGAGCCTATCGAGGTGGTGAACAGCTGGGAGACCGTGGCCGAAGACGGCTATATAAACCTCCGCTTTCGCGGCTATTGGGGAGACCTGAAAAAAGCCCATACCATCAATCTCGTCCATCGTACGGATGCCAACCGGCCCTATCTGCTGCAGCTCTATCACGACAACATGGGCGACGAGGGCAAGATTGTTGCCGACGGACTCGTGGGGTTCCGTCTGCCCGAGGCCTTCAACGAGAGCGATGAACTCATCACCATCACCTTGCAGTACGAATCCTATAGTGGCAAACTCAAGACCGTCGCCTTCAAGTATATCCCCCGGAAGGACTAACATGAAGGGAGCATTGATGTCCGTATCCGACAAACTGCTTCTCAGGAAGAGGGCTATAATAGAGACAGTGAATGACGAACTGAAGAACATTGCTCAAGTTGAGCATTCCAGACATAGAAGTTTTGACAATTTTGTAGTCAACCTTCTGGGAGGTATAGCTGCATACTGCTACTTCCCAAAGAAACCATCCATACGAGTACAGACCGTTGATATTTCAAATGACAGACAGCTTACTTTATTCTAAAGTATATTCGTCGAACTCACGGTATTATAATAAGATGTATCATAGTTTCTTTTGCAGGAACACGAAAAAATGTGTATCTTTGCCACGACAGAAACTTTTGACAGATGGATTTGGGAAACAACAAGTCGGCAATAGTCATGGGCGCCACCTCTGGCATAGGCTACGAGGTGGCCAAGGTGCTGGCTCAGCATGGATGGAGAGTGGCCGTGGCAGGCAGAAGAGAGAGCATACTGGCTGCCATGACCGCAAAAACGGATGGTATAGTGGCCTATGAGGTGATAGATGTCACGGCTCCGCATGCCGCGGAGTCTCTGCGCAGACTTATTGACAAGATGGGCGGCATAAGCCTCTATTTCCACAGCTCGGGAATAGGATATCAGAATACGCAGCTCGATGCGGAGCGGGAACTTAGCACCATAAGCACCAACTGTCTCGGTATGGCCCGGTTGGTGGGAGAGGCTTTCAGATATTTCGAGACGCATCCTGAGACAGATGGCCAAATAGCTGTAATAAGCTCAATAGCACGTACAAAAGGGCTTGGTGCCGCACCCGCCTATTCCGCATCGAAACGCTTCACAAGTCATTATCTTGAGAGCCTCTGCCAGCTGACCGCCATCAAGGGCATACGCAACATACACATCACGGACATCAGGCCCGGCTTTGTCAAGACACCCCTGATAGAAGGCAGCCGTTTCCCCATGCAGCTCGATGCCGCAGAGGTGGCTGCCTGCATAGTCAGAGCGGTAGAGCGCAAACGCTCCGTGATAACAGTCAATTGGCTTTATCGTCTTCTCGTCTTCTTCTGGCAACTCATTCCCCGTTGCCTATGGGTGAGAATGAAAGTAAGGTGATGTTTTGAAAAACATAAAGACACATACATGATACGGATATTTCTCATCCTCTTCCTCGCACTATTGATTTCTTGCGGCGGGGAGAAAAGGAATACTGGAGCAGACAAAGCATACGCTTTGCTCGAAGAGGTTTGGAACTATAATTCCAGCGGCGATAAGCAGACGGCCCTGCTGCTTGCTGACAGTGCGCTTGCCATAGGAGGCGCAGACACCACCCGTTGCTGGCTTATGTGTGAGAAGGCTGTTGCCCTTCAAGACATGGGGCGCACGGCAGATGCTGTCAGAACGGGTACTGAGGCATTGCGCCTTGCCGATAAGATTGGTGACACCGAGGCCATAATGAACCTGCATGGCACGTTGGGCATCGCTTACCGGCGTGAGGGAAAGCTCGACTCTGCTGTCTGTGAATACAAGAAGGGGTTAGAGATGGCTGTTAGAGAACACAATGCAGAATATGAGATATACCTCAACAACTGCATCTCGGTGTTGTATAGTGAGTACAACCATTTCGCTGAGGCTCTCGAGTATGCCCGTAAGGCAGAGCAAGCGGCTGTTGCCACCAACGACACCATAGAGCGACTGTCGGCAAGGGCAAACATCGGTGGCGTATATCTCAGGCAGAAGCAATACAGAAAGGCTCTCGATGTGATGTTGCCGCTATGGAATGATGTCATCAGAGAAGACTACAATCCTTTGACGTTGAAGTATCTCTCCGTCATGCTCAAATCGTATGCCGTGCTTGACGATGTGAACGCCTTGCGACAGTTCATGCCATATGCAGAAAAGGCCATCCGTGACATCAGCTCTCTTAGTGCAGGCACACTCGGAATACTGGAGATCAAGGCCTATATGCTCGGCAAGGAAGGCCGGTACAAGGATCAGCTGTCCTTGCTCGACAGCCTTTCAGCAACCAGCCACCTGATGCCTGCGGAGAGGCTGATGAGCGAGAAGGCGAGATGTCTGGCTGCCATGGGACGCAAGGCAGAAGCCTTCGACCTTATGTGCGGGGCATATGCCATGCTCGACTCTGTCAAGCAGAGCGACATAGACAGGAGCCTGAGCGAGTTCAGCATGAAATATAAGACCCTGGAGAAGGAAGTGGCTCTTGAGCAGATGAAGCGTGAGAAGGCAGAGACCGACAAACTGATAATCGGCCTTGTAGCCATGGTGATGCTCCTTGTCGCCATGGTCTGCATCCTGCTCTATCGTAGGAAGATGTCTGCTCAGAAGGCCGAATTGCAGGAGAGGCGTACCTACATACAGGGACTGGAGAACGAGCGTGAGCGCATAGCCCGTGAGCTGCACGACGGAGTCTGCAACGACATCTTTGCTGCAACTATGTTGCTATCCACAGACAGCAAGCGGGGTGTAGAACTTCTCGGGAACATACTGAAGGACGCACGTCATCTTTCCCATGCCCTCATGCCTCCGCGGTTTGTTGATGTCACGCTTGTTGATGCCGTAAGGTCGTATGTCGCGATGGTAGCCAGTGATGACAGGTGCAGTATAGAACTGTCTGCCGACGAGGCATGCGACTGGCGTGCCCTACCCCAACAGGTGGCATACGAGGCTTACCGTATCATCCAGGAAGCCGTAGGCAACGCTGTCAGATATGGTGGCGACGTACCTTCAGTCAAGGTGTCGCTCGCATGTGACTGCGGTGTGGTCACAGTCTCTGTTGTCAACAGAATAGCCGATGCACCATCCGGTAAGCAATCCCTAACGGGCATTGGTGTTGAGACGATGCGCAAGCGCGCACACACCATAGGGGCAGAGCTGACAACGTCTGCAGAACATGGAGAGTATGTTGTCAGAATGACTTTTAAGATGCGTGGCAGGACAATTCCGTCCCTGATATGAAATCTGATATATATGACGATACTTCTTGTTGATGACCATCCCATTGTGCTGGAAGGAATGAGGACCCTTCTGGCGTCGTTGCCAAACACTTCCTTTGCCTCAGCCACAACTGCGGCAAGGGCACGTGAGATTATTGATGGCAGCATGGTTGACATAATGATTGCCGACCTGGAACTTGGTGGCGACAGCGGCTTAGCCTTGGCTGAGTACCTGCATGAGCGGCAGCCCGCTGCAAGGGTGGCCATCTATACCATGCACGAGGAGCCTTGGACGGTACACGACATCCTCGACTGCGAGCCTGATGCGGTGGTAATGAAGGGCGACTCGCCAGAGGAACTGGTCAAGGCCGTCAAAGCCCTTGCCTCAGGCAAAGGTTTCTACAGTCCGTCTTTCTGTACCATGCTCTCCGTGGCAAACACCATGCCCGAACGGCTTAGCGACCGTGAGCTGCAGGTACTGGAGATGACGGCTGCCGGCTTGTCTACTAAAGTTGCTGCCAGCCGGCTTGGGGTCTCTGCCAATACAGTGGAGTTCCATCGCCGCCGCATCATGTTGAAGCTTGGCGTTGCCAATGCGGCCGAGATGGTGATGCGGGCAAAAGAGCTTGGATGGGACTACGCAAAACCATAGGTTCTCCCCTACGGAAAACAATAGTTTTGTCTTTCTGCATCTTCTTTTTATATATCATAATTTGTTATATCTTCTTATTATCCCTAACTTTGTAAGGTAACCATCTCTTTCATGATGGGCATAACAGATATAACAGTCTAAATGAAGAAAGATACAAAATGGGAGAACATCACCGAGCGTGAACTTGAGGTGCTCGACCTGCTATCGAGAGGGTATAACAGCAAGGCTATCGCCGAACAGCTCTTCATATCCCCTAACACAGTAGAATTCCACCGCAGGCAGTTGCTCAAGAAGACAGAGTCGCGCAATATTGCCGAACTTATAGGCAATGCCTATAGGCAGGGTATTCTTTAGTATTTCCAGAAAGTGTCCTTTGATATTATTTACCAACCAATTCTATTTTATATGAGAAGACTACTTTACATTTCCTTGATGTTCGCATTATGCATCATCGATGCTGCTGCACAACAGAGTAACCGCAGGCTCAAGATGCCTGTGCCAGGCGTCGGCATTAGACAGATGTACGGCAATAGCCGTCAGCTCCATGCGCCGAAGCAGAAACCGTTGAGGATGCGTCAGTCCATGCCCAATCGCTGCAACATCAGGATTGTCAAGCCAGGACAGCAGACCACGGCACCCCGTAAGGCGGAGCAGATGGTGAATAAAACCTTGCTCACCGGATGGGAAGAGGTTTACGAGAACCTGTATCCCGATGTCTACACCAATCGTCAGACTGGCGTGGTGACATACGACAAGTACGGGCATTTCCAGACTGTTGACTACGGCACCTACAAAGAGGTCTATGACTATGAGTATGGCATTGGCGGCAGATGGACGAAGAAGACCGTCAGCAGGGTAGAGAACGAATCGACACGAATAGAGAGTAAGGAAGAGCGCACCCTCGATGCCGAAGGCAGGGTGCTCGCCATCAAATGCTACGAGGGTATCGATGACACAGAAAACTACAACCTTGTGCTCACCGAAGAAAAAGAATACGACTATGCACACGACCCTAAGGGCGTGCTGGTGAAGCATGTCGAGTACGACACATGGGAACCGACAAGAGTTGAAGAGATACTTATCCGCAAGTGGTTCGCTCCGCTACAGGCTTACGTGGAGTACGAGAATCATTATAATTCTAGTTTCGTTGAGTTGACTGTTGAGGAGACTACATACATCGTCAAAACCTACAGCTACAACTACGATACAAAGGCCTACGACGAACTCTCCAGCATCGAAGAATACTACTTTACCAGTGACGGAAGAGAAGCAGGCTGGTACAGGGCTGCTGAATACAATGAAGACGGAAGCTTCAGCAGCCAGGAAGGTGTGAAATACCTTTATACCGACAATGCCCCGCAGGCAGGCTACACCTCCAAAGTAACGCAGGAGATAGGTACTGCGTGGGGTTACGAAAACTGGACGTACACCACCAAGGAAGAATATTCCAACAACTACGACGAACCGTTGATACCTGGCAGCGGCAACCGATATAAGAAGGAATACTCATACGATACCGACACCCAGTCATGGACGCTTGAAAAATCTGTCAGCAAGGAATGGACAGCCCAGGGTTTTATGAAAGAAACATATTGCAATTATTACGGA
Organism: Prevotella sp. P3-122; assembly: GCF_002251365.1. Lineage (GTDB taxonomy): Bacteria > Bacteroidota > Bacteroidia > Bacteroidales > Bacteroidaceae > Prevotella. The sequence continues at coordinate 24,081 of NZ_NPJH01000049.1, read as the reverse complement.
GGCTCCGACCCTGACTATGATGTTGAGACATGGATGTACGACAGCAACGGTGAGAATGTTGGCTACGTATATGAGTTTGCAGACGGAGGATATGTATTGGAGCAAGACGAGTGGAACGGAAATAATAATTCAGAGACATTCTACTATACCTATTACGACAAGAACGGCAACCTGACACGCCAACTGAAGGTGGTAGCCAACGACGAGAGGACTTCTGCCACAATGGGTGACCTCGCAACCTACGAACTGAAGAACGGCACATGGACTATTGTCACGGGAGTGATAAAGATAGGTGACGCTGCTGGACACATCGAAGCTGAGTTCGACAACAAGGGACGGGTCATCAGAAGCGATGAATACAATGCCGACAACCAGCTTGCGGAACGCACGCTCTATACCTACACTGACAACGGATATACTGAAGCAGAATATGAGCTGCTCGACGACAAACTCTACAAGACACAATTCTCTGGCATAAGCATCGATGCCAACGGCACACTCTCCGACTGGTATATCAATTACAATATCTATGGTGACGCTATGAGTGGCTACAAGGATGAGATTTATGCCAACGGCAAGCATGTGTATTATTATTATGACACCGTAACCGGACAGTTTGTCTATTCCGGTGCCAACGTTAATCCTTCCGAGAACGTGGCCCCCGACGGCACTGTAACCACCATCTATCGTGAGCTTGATGCCGACGGCAACATCGTGGAGACCAGTAAGGTGGTAAGAAAGAGTACGGATGGCTACAGTCTCTACGAAGTCTATGACAAGCAAGACGGCAAATGGGTTGGAAAAGAGAAGCGCGAGGAGTTCGCAGTCGACAGGCCCTATTTCCCGGTCAATCCTATTCCCGACCCTCTCGAATGTCACGACGAATATTTCTTCCCCGAGGACGACGATGATGAATATAGCCTGAATAGAATGTATAATAACACATACGTATGGCTGAACGATGCGTGGAGCCTGCTGTATGGCGATAACACTACCTATGCTATTGAGGGCAACACGCTTACATCAACCTACACACGTACCGAAAACAATCCGAAATACGGCAGTAGCTACAAATATACCGACATCATCGTGGAGACATGCGATAACAACCGCAACCTCGTGTCTCAGACCTGTTACTATGAAACGGTGGGGACCGAAGGCGAGAAGAAAAGTTATCATGCCAGCAAAAGGGAATTTTCCTATGAGTACAACAGCGAGCAGCTCCTTACCAGTGTCCATTACTGTGACTACATGGATGAGACAGGAAACGGCTTGGTGCAGTATTCACGCTCTACCACAAACTATATCTACAGCCCGATAGAAATAGTAGGCATCAATCCAGCCTCTGCCACCGGCAAGGCAGCCTTCCGTCTCAATGGCAGAACTCTCGTTGCCACAGCAGGCACGCTTTCCGTATATGCTCCCGACGGCACCCTCGTTGCCGAAGGCCAGCAGCCGACGTTGTCTACTCCTGGCATCTACATTGTTGTCGCAGGCAACAGCCGGAGTAAGATAATCGTAAGGTAACACCTTGTTTGCAAAATCTTTTTCTCCATTTCTACCTCCTCGTGCCCGCAGCCTTCGTGCCCGGTGCGAGGAGGATTCATTATGTGCAAGACCATCTCCTCCTGTCCGATAGTATCGCAGTGGTATGCACGAGCGTAGAACTTCCACTCATGCCTACGACGCCCTGGCTCTTGTAGATGCGGTATTTAGTCGGCATCGCATGGTCCGTCAATCGAGAAAGCGGAATGAATGAAACTTTCAACAGATATATTTGCCCAATAAGGCAAAATGATGTACTTTTGCAAAAAAATCATCACCCATGGACAACAACACCAATAAAGAGGAACAGATACTAATCAGAATTACTGGCAAGGACCGTCCCGGTCTTACAGCCTCAGTTATGGAGATACTTGCGCGCAAGGATGCCAAGATACTGGACATCGGACAGGCCGACATCCACTCCACGCTCTCGCTCGGCATACTTATCCGCATCAGTGAGCAGGCATCAGGACAGGTCATGAAGGAACTGCTCTTCAAGGCTACGGAGCTGGGTGTCAACATCGGCTTCTCGCCCGTTCCCGATGAGGAATACGAGAACTGGGTAAGCCTGCAGGGAAAGAACCGCTACATCCTTACGCTTATCGGGCGGACGCTGTCAGCACGGCAGATTGAGGCCGCGGCAAAGGTTATTGCACGTCAGGGACTGAACATTGACTCCATACGCCGCCTCACCGGACGTATGAGCATCATGCACCCCGAGCGCAATCTGCGGGCCTGTATAGAGTTCTCGCTACGAGGAACACCCGAGGACCGCGAGGCTATGCAGAAGGAGCTTATGCACATATCATCGGAGATGGAGATAGACTTCTCGTTCCAGAAAGACGACATGTACCGCCGCATGCGCCGACTGATATGCTTCGATATGGATTCCACGCTCATACAGACAGAATGTATCGACGAGCTTGCCGAAAGGGCCGGAGTGGGTGCTGAGGTAAGGGCTATTACGGAGAGCGCCATGCGGGGCGAGATAGACTTCAAGGAGAGCTTCACACGCAGGGTGGCTTTGCTGAAGGGACTTGACGCAAGTGTCATGGAGGATATCGCCAACACCATGCCTATCACGGAGGGTGTGGACAGGCTGATGTCCGTTCTGAAGAGATACGGGTATAAGATTGCTATACTCAGCGGAGGATTTACCTATTTTGGCGAGTTCCTGCAACGCAAGTACGGCATAGACTATGTGTATGCCAACGAATTGGAGGTGGGAGACGACGGCAAGCTCACGGGACGATACATAGGCGAGATTGTCGACGGCAACAGAAAGGCGGAACTGCTCAGGCTCATTGCACAGGTGGAAAGGGTGCATCTCGCACAGACTATTGCCGTGGGCGATGGCGCCAACGACCTGAAGATGCTCGGAGAGGCCGGACTCGGCATTGCCTTCCATGCCAAGCCGCGTGTGGTTGCCAACGCTAAGCAGAGCATCAACACAATAGGACTCGATGGCGTCCTCTATTTCCTTGGTTTTAAGGACAGCTATCTCGGAGAACAGGGGAAGTTGTGAAAAAATAGCCTCACCCCTTTCTCAATTGTAGAGGGGTGAGGCTCTGTATTACTTGTCTATATCCACAATATTGAGTTTCTTGTCGAACGTGAGTTCAAGCTTATTTGAAAGTTTAACCTCGTAACCCCTGCGGTCTTTTTCTATTTCCTCAATACGGCAGCTGGGATAGGTGGCCTTTACGTATTTCATGATTTGTGCGGGTACGACAGCTACGGGAACCTCAGAGCCCTCGCAGTCTACGTCAGTCCATTGTCCCTTGCTGTTGAAGGTGACGCTGTTGCCGTTGTCGAATATCACTTTGTATGATTTCGACACACCTTCTGTCTCTGATGTCACGAGCGCAACCTTTGCCGAGCTGAGATTCGTGGTAATGAAACTCTGTGCATCCTTAGGTAGTTGTGACACCTGTATCACCTTATTGTTGTCGGCACAGGCAATGTTCACCAGCATGGCGAACAGGCAAAATAATAAAACAGATAGTCTTTTCATAATGTTTATAAGTATTTTTAGTTTGATAAATAATATGGCGTAATGCCTAAACTTCAATAGCAAAGGTACAAATATAATTTCGTGTTACGAAAAGATTTCAAAGATAATAAAACATTTTATACATATTTGTGAATATGCAGACATCAAAAAAAGGACCTCCGGAAAGGAAGTCCTTTTCAATTTATGATAAAGCAACGTGATTCCGTTGGGGTTCGAACCCAAGACCCACAGCTTAGAAGGCTGTTGCTCTAATCCAACTGAGCTACGGAACCTTTTTTGCGGCTGCAAAATTAAGCATTTTATTCGGAATAACGAGTGCGGGCAGGTGTTATTTGTTTTCTGTTAACAGAGATTAACCTTTATGAACAGAGCCTGAGGCTAAGTGCGTGTGCGCCTACTTGCCCCAGGCTCAGTGTTGTTTATTTCATGAGCATTTTCATGCTGCGTGCCTTACCGTCTTCCATAATCTCCTGTCGGATATACAGGCCGGGTGTCTTGGGCTGGCTGCCGTTGACAGACGCTCCCGTTGGTGTGAAATATCTCACTCTTGCCACTTTGCCGTCGTGTGCGGTTATCCCTCTCACGGACGTAGTGCTGTCGATAAGCTCCGATGTGTCCACTGGGTCTATACCCCGTCGTGTTGGGGTAATGCGTGCTATAGTGCCGTCGGCGTTGAACGTGAGCTTGTCGGCGCAGACCTCGCGGTGGTAGCCGGGGCCGTTGCTGAGGTATTTCTTGTTGATACGGTGGTAAACGATATACCACTCGTCGGAACCGGGGATGTTGACGATGGAGTTGTGTGCTGTGCCGTAGATTTGGTTGTCAGGGTCCTGTGCTATTACTATTGGCTGCTGTGCCACGCTGATGGGGCCAGTTGGCGAGGTGCTTGTTCCGTAGGCCACGTGATAATTTGGCGAGCCGGTGTCGTCGACGCTCCAGAGGAAATAGTACTTTCCGTTGCGGTAGAACACGTACACTCCCTCGCGGAAGGCATAGTCATTGAGTGTGCCTCCCTCTGGGGTAATGGTATATTCCGTAGCACCTACAGAGAGCATGTCGTCGGAGAGCAGGCGGTAGTGAAGTTGCCCGTTGCCATAATATAGGTATGTCTGTCCGCTCACGGGGTCGGTGAAGACGTCGGAGTCAATCATCTGTCCGCCCGACGTGGTGGTGAAGAGCGGTTTGGCTGATGCCTTGAAAGGTCCTGTGGGGTTCTCTGCCACTGCTACGCCAAGAGTTTTCTTGTTCAGCGTGGGGTTGTGTGCGCTGAAGAAGAAATAGTATTTCCACTTGCCGTCCATCCATTTCTCCTCTATACATGGTGCCCATGCGTTGCCGCTTGCCCATGGTGCGTCGCCTCCTGCCGAGAGGTTGAGGATAGTGCCCTCGTTGGTGAAGTGTACGAGGTCGGGTGACGAGAACACGTCGAACGTATAGCCTCCCCATCCGCTATATCCGTCGGATGTCGGGTATACGTAGAAGCGGCCTGTCTTCTGTGACAGCAGTACTTCGGGGTCGGCATGAAATCCGGGTATGATGGGGTTTCCGTTTTCCTCCACGGTCACGCTGTAGGTCTTGGTCTGATGTCCCATAGTGGCTGCATACTCTACCGGCCCCTTGCTGAAGTCCTGTGGTCCCTGTGGCGTTATGATGGCACCTGGCGAGGGTACGAACATGGGGTCGAGGCTTGTGACGTCGGCTCCGCGCTCAACCGGGATGAATATCGTGCCGTCGGATTTGACGGAGAAGTTCTCCTGCTTGACGCTTGGATTGGCAGCTCCTGTTATGGTTGGTGTCAGCCCGTCAACGGGAAGAGCCTCGAGCAGCGCCTTGGCCTCTTCGGCTGTGATGGGGAGCACAGTACCGTGGCGCGGGGTGAATGCTCCTGAGGTGGTAGTGTTCTTCTCCCAGTTGAAGTTGGTAAGGTCGTCCGATGAGCAGAACTGGTAATAACCGCTTGTGTAGCAGTCGTACATCAGACACCACTTGTCCTGATTGATGAACTTGAACACTCCTGCACCCTCAACGGCCACGTTGGTCTGCTGCAGGGTTGGCGATGGTGCGGACCATTGCGATCCGAGCGGCTGTCCCTCTGGTGCTGTCAGCGTGCGTGCCGTCACCTTGCATATACCTCCGAGGCTCTCGTTCTTGAAGAAGCCGTGATAGAGCGAGTCGCTCTCGTTGTAGACGATATCCATGTCGATGGTTGCCGAGCCTCGGTCATAGAGGTATGTAGGCATGCCCTCAAGGTCGGAGAAGTCGTCGTTGGCATAGCAATAGAAGTCCTTGTCGTAGGCTATCGTCCCGTCGTTGGTGAGCAGCGAGAAGTATACCATGTACTTGCCTGCCTGGTGGTCGTAGATAGTCTCTGGTGCCCATACTCGTGTAACGTTGGCGAAATTGGTGCCCGCGTATTTTGTCGGGAAGTGTACGGTGTGGCATGTCCAGTTGATGAGGTCGTCAGACTTCATAAGCACGAGTCCGCGGTTGCTCGACCATCCGAGTGCCGACTTCATGTCCGTAACGGCCATGTAGAACTTCCCGTCCTCTCCGCGCAGGATGTGCGGGTCGCGGAGTCCTCCCATTACGGTATTGCCTTCGGCTGTGAAGAATGGCTGTCCGTTGTTGAGTGGTGTGTAGTTGTAGCCGTCCTGCGAGATGGCGTAGTATAGGTTCTCGTTACTGTTTGACGGGAAGTAAACAAACAGATAGTGGGTGTATGGCTCTCGTTCGTGTATGGTCACGGGAAATTCCTTGGTGACACGTTCCTCACCCCTGAGCAAGGTTGCCGTCAGGGTTACCTGCTTCTTCTGTCCCTCCGGCTGTCTGATGACTTTGCCTGTGTTAGAGAGCCATTCCGTGTCTGACGATGTCCATTTTATGACAGATCCGAGTGTGCCCACGGTAGGCAGTACGAGCTGGTCGTAGAGGTTGTTGGGGTGTCCGCCGATGACAAGGTGCTCGAGGTCGTAGGCTATGGTCTCCGCATCGGAGAAGTCGGGCAGCACGCTTACCTGGAACGTGCGTGTCTCCGTGATGGCTCCTGCGGGCAGGTAGTCAGTGGCCTTCGACGTGATGGTTGCGGTAAGGGTTGCCGTAGCAGCTGGTTTTCCGTATGCCGGGCGAGTGATGTGTCCTTCGTCTGTTATGACGTTAGCGTTGGATGTTGTCCATATTATGTCGGCAAAGTCGCCGTATGTATCGGGCAGCTCGATGTCGGCTATCAGGTTCTCAGTGGCCAGGTCTATCTTTGCCTCCTTTATCTTCTCAGCTATGGAGATGGAGTCGGCATATCTGTTGAGGGCTTGTATGGTTGCCGCGTTTCCGTTGCGTATGCTGTCCAGGATTTGTCTTGCGCTTATGTCGTAGTTGTATATGCGCACATCGTCATACATTGCGCCCTTGAGGTATGCGTCGCCGTTGTAGCAGCTCTTGCCAAGATAGTTCATGACGGTATTGCCGATGTCCTTTGGTGACAGGGCGAATGACGAATTGATGGAGCTTGCCGTCTTGAGGCTTCCGTCGAGGAATATCTGGCAGTAGTACTGGCCTGTGCTCCTCTGTCTCAGTACAACCGCTAAGTTCATCCATCGTCCTTTCTCGAATGGTTTGGCCATGCTGAACCCCTGCTCGGCCGAATAGCTGGTTTGGGTGATGGCGTAGCGTGACTCCTTGGCGTTGAAGAACATGTAGCCGGTTGACGATGAGTTGGCGAAGCACCAGATGAAGTTACCGTTGCCCGAGATGTCGGTAGTCTCGGGTATGTAGACGTTCATTGTTATGGTGAACTTTCCGAGGCTTCCTATCAGCTCGCCCAACTTGGTGCCGAAGTCGAGGTAGCCGTCGTTGTTGCCGAGGCTCAGCACGTTTCGTCCCGCATACTCGATTATTTGCGCTCCCTGCTGGAGGGTGGTCTCGTAGGTTCCCGACTGGTCGGCAGTCGAGGCGAAGTCAAACCTCACCATGGTGCTGTCGGCCGCTGATGCCGCGGTGCTTATGGCGAGGAACGATGCAATTTGTAAGAATAGTCGTTTCATGATTATTTTGTTATTTTACAGTTGTGTTGTATGATGCCTGTTGGTGGATTGTAAGTATGGCTTGCAGCCCTTTTACAATAATATATACGATTGAGACCATGATGTTCCGCAAAACTTTCGTGACGAGATTTTCGCCCAACCATGCTCATATTCCATTTCTTTTTTGTACTTTTGCACCCGCAAGCTACGTTACAAGCGATGGTTAGTTGCATCAGGACACTATTGGTCATCGCTGACAGAATAGCGTATAACATTCATTCAACATACACACATGGGAGGCTTTTTCGGCACTATTACCAAGAAGAGTTGCGTAAACGACCTGTTTTACGGCACAGACTACAACTCGCATCTGGGAACCAAGCGCGCGGGAATGGTGACATTCGACACCGAGCGAGGATTCTCAAGGTCTATTCACAGCTTGGAGAGAAACTATTTCCGGTCGAAGTTCGAGGACGAGCTTGACAGCTTTATCGGCAACGCCGGACTGGGAGTAATCTCCGATACCGACCCGCAGCCGATAATTGTCAACTCGCATCTGGGAAGGTACGCCGTGGTCACGGTTGCGAAAATCAACAACCTCAGGGACATAGCCGACGAGCTGCTGGCCAAGAGGATGCATCTGAGCGAGATGTCGGCAAACAACATCAACCAGACAGAGTTGGTGGCCTTGACAATCAACATGGGCGAGGATTTCGTAGACGGCATCACAAAGGTCTACGAGCGCATCAGCGGCTCATGCTCGATGCTCATCCTTACAGAGAACGGCATCATTGCCGCACGCGACATGCTCGGACGTACACCTATAGTCATAGGAGAGCGTGAGGATGGAGAGGGATACGCATTCTCGAGCGAGACGTCGAGCTTTCCCAATCTGGGTTACAAGCGCGTAAGGGACCTCGGGCCTGGCGAGATTGTAAGGATTACCACAGAGGGCATCGAGGTACTAAAGGAACCATACCATAAAGAGCAGATTTGTTCTTTCCTGTGGGTTTACTATGGCTTTCCCGCAAGCGACTACGAGGGCATCAACGTTGAGGATGTCAGGGAGCGATGCGGAAAGCAGATGGGACAAGAGGATGATACCGAGGCCGACCTGGTATGCGGTATCCCCGACTCGGGAGTGGGAACAGCACTGGGATATGCCGAGGGACACCAGATACCATATAAGAGGGCTGTGCTCAAGTATACGCCCACATGGCCCAGAAGCTTCACACCGGGAAACCAGAACAGACGCAACCTGGTGGCAAAGATGAAGCTGATACCCAACCATGCCATACTCAAGGACCAGCGGGTGGTGTTCTGCGACGACTCCATTGTCAGGGGCACACAGCTGCGTGACAACGTGGCAACATTCTTCCAGTATGGCGCCAAGGAGGTACATGCGCGCATATCATGCCCGCCGCTTGTCTACGGATGCCCATTCATAGGCTTCACCTCTTCAAAGAGCGACCTTGAGTTGCTCTCGCGCCAGATTATCCGTGATTTCGAGGGCGACGACAGTGCGAAGCTCGACAAATATGCAAAGACTGACTCACCTGAATACCAGCGGATGGTCGACGAGATGGCACGCAGGCTCGGCCTGTCCTCGTTGCGCTTCAACAAGATAGAGACGCTCATCGAGGCTATTGGCATGCCTAAGTGCAAGGTCTGCACCCATTGCTTCGACGGTAGCAGCTGGAACTATACCGACAAGAAATAAGAACAAGCGCACAATAAAACGACGCATCCGTCAATACCTGCTGAGGATTTGACGGATGCGTTTCCTTTAGGTGAGTTCTGTTAATTCTCTCCCTTTATTCTTCCCATTTGAATACTGAGCCGTTCATGCGTGCTGGGTCAGGACCCTTGCAGTCGGCTGAGTAGGGACTGCCAGTGGTCGGACTCTTGCACAGGTATGTGTGGCGGCTGAAGGACATGAGCATGAACTGGTTGTCCAGATAGTCCTGATACATGAACACCTCGGCCTGCTGCTCGTCAGCGGTCATGCGTACATCGCCCGCTATACCGTAGCCTGCCACCATCAGGTAGCGTCCATCCTCACATTGCACTATTACCTTGCCCTCACCCTTGTCTATGAGGCGGAACCGTGTGCGGGGGTTGTCGGTACCCTTAGGAGCGTCGTAGAGAACACCATGTGGTGTGGCCTCGGCGGGCTTGCCTGTGGCAAGGTTCACGATGTGTATGGTCTTGCCGTAAGGAATGTTTGCAGAGCGGTCAGCCTTTGGCTCTACGACGTTGAAATTGTCGAAGAGGGCGTAGCCACCACGCTGTCCCTTGTGGTTGAAGGCAAATAGAGACGGGCGAGAGCCTTGGAATGTGATGAGCTGGTAGCTCAGGGTCATCATGTTGCCGAGCGGTTCGTAGGTCTCTCCGTCGAGCGAGTAGCGGTACTGCGCCCGGTCGTTGTCGTAGTCGCCGTCGAGCATCAGCCATATCCTGCCGTCCTTGCGTGGCGTGAAGTCTACGTCAATGGTGTCGTTGTCGAGCTGCTGGAACCATCTCAGCTTCAGTTTGTTGCCTTCCTTCACTATTCCTGCCCACGAGCATGGCATGTTGATGTTGCCCAGTCCTGCCACATCACCGTCCTTCATGTGCCGGGTGTCCAGTTCTACGCTCACCTGCGACACCGGTCCGATGGCTCTTTGTGTGAGTGTGTTGCGTGCCCACAGCAGTTGTGTCGCCGGCATGGCGTCTATGCGTAGGCGGCCTCCCTTGAGGCTCCATGCCTTCTCATCGGGATTATGGTTCCATTGCCATATACGCTCCAGCTGACGTCCGTTGAAGTCATCGCTCCGCTTGTATGGCGCATGCGGCTGCACGTCGGCTCCCGTCGACGGCTTGAGCCATGTGCGCGGAGCTCGTCCGAGGTTGCCCTCCAGTCCTATCATTGGCCATCCGTCCTTCCATGTCACGGGCATCAGGTCGACGGTACGGCCTATGGAGTGGAAGTCCTGCATGAGCAGCGCCCACCATTGTCCGTCAGGAGTAGAGACGATGCCTCCCTGGTGTGCGTTAGAGCATGCTGTGGCTCCGCGGTCTGGCTGGCTGATAGCTATCGGGGTTCCATTGTCGACGATGCGTCCCCTTACCTGCGTCATTGGGGCGGCATGGTAGCCGTAGGTCTCGTCGGCTGTTATGGTGATGGTCTCGTATGGTCCCCAGATGCTCTTCGAGCGTGAGCACAGGGTACGTCCGTTGGGCTTGTAGTCGGTAGAGATAAGGTAGTACATGCCGTCTATCTTGTACATGTGGTGTCCCTCTCCCACTGCCGTTCCCTCGGGTATTATCTCGCGGTCGGTACCCGGTACAGGCTCGCTCAGGTCAGGCTTCAGCTCGCAGCAGCGCACGCTTCCGTAGCCGTGTATGGCGTATATCTTGCCGTCGTCATCGAAGAGTACCGACAGGTCATAGATGTTGCCCTTCACGCGCACGTGCTTCCATGGGCCACGGATGTCCTCGGCTATGAATGCCTGTAGTCCCTTTCCGTTGACATTGGTGAAGACGTAGAACTTGCCGTTGTTGTAGCGTATGCATGGTGCCCACACGCCCTGGCCGTAGATTTCCTTACCTCCGGTTAGTGAGAAGGCTGGGTCATCGAAGTCAAAACGGTCGAAGCAGTAGCTAACCTGCTCCCAGTTGACGAGGTCTTTGGAATGTAGGATATTTACTCCAGGCACGGTGTGCATGGTAGTACCGGCAAGGTAGTAATCGTCACCCACACGCAGGATGTCGGGGTCAGAGAACTCATCATAGAACAGTGGGTTGGTGAACGTTCCGTTGCCGTTGTCGGCCGTCCACGACTGCTGTGCCATGGCGCTTGTCGATGCTGCCATGACGGCTCCTAAGAGAATGTTTCTAATAGTCATGTTTTTTTTGTTTTTATGTCCGTGTCATTCGCCCGTTGTCCCCGCAAGCAGGGTGGCTACAGCCACTATTATACCCACGATGGCGCACAGGGCGGTCATGGACAGTATTGTTAGTAGAATGGTTTTCTTTATTGTGGTACGCCATCCGAAGCCGAAGAGCTGTTTGAAGTCCCATACGAGTACTATGAGCATCAGCTCGGAGGGTAGAGGATAGAAGTCGAATGTAGAGCCTTTGGGGGCGAATATCAGTGCGTAGGGTATGGACATGGCCGTAAGCTGGCAGCTCATGTACACCTGGGCATAGAAGTTCTCGGCGAGGTTGGTGCATGGACGAAGGGGCGACTTACGGAACAGCCAGCAGGCAAAGACCATGAAGAAGCTGTGCAGGCAGAGCAGCTGTACGGCCTTGTGGGCTTGCAGCCATTCCATGCTGTCCTTGACGAAGCCAACTACCGTCAGGGCAGTGTTCTCCATGCGCAATTTCTCCCTCTCTTCCTCGCTGGCATCCTTCCCAATGGCCTGTGTCTTTTGCCCGTGTGCGTTTATCTCTGTCTGTATGTCTTTCTGCACGGGATCCTTGCGACGCTCCATGACAGGCTGCAGCAGGGCATAGAACACGCAGAGTACAAACAGCATCTTCACGGGAGGAAAGAACGGTATGCGCTTGCCGTCGATATACTCACCTATCATGATGCCTGGACGGCGGAACAGGTGCCACAGCGTGCGCGGCAGACTACGGTTGCCCATGCCCCAGACCTCGAGGGTCGAGGAGAATGCATTCTTTATCGTGAAGCGTCTGGTTGCGGCACTTTGTCCGCAATGGGGGCAGTAGTCGCCCTGGAATTCGTTTTGGCAATTCAGGCAGCGCATATGTGGAAATATGGGTATTTACTTTGCAAATATACAAAATATCCTTTAATTCCTATGTTTTAATCCTGAATTTTTATTGTTATGGCAAAATAGATAGGGTGTCCAATTTGATGTGCAAGAATTGAATATTCTAATTCTGAAGTTCATGTCGGTAATTGTCGCGCTGAACCAAAGGTCGCCGGCTGAAAGGAAAGGCAAAGCGCAAAAGCGCATAGCCCAGGGTAACACCCTGGGTTATTTCGCGTAGTTGATGGTCGCGCTGTAAGCGCAAAAGCGTAGATAACAGCAGGGCAGATAACGCTTTTGCGCTTACAGCGCGCATTGATTATATTCCTCTTATACCCAGGGTGTCGCTACGCTCTACCCTGGGCTATGTGCTTTTGGGCTTTCAGCCCGCACTTCCAACAATACTGGTTGGGTAAATATGTTACAGCCCCAATCTCAATATCTGTTCAAAAAAACAGCAAGCCCTCCCGTCGGGTTACGGGAGGGCTTGCATATATAATATCGCTTGCGGTTGTTCTGTAATAATAGCTCTTGCGTCTGTTCCTTCTGTATCTTAGAGCTTAGCCAGTTCCACAACCTTGTCTACGGCAGCGCTGAGGCCGTCGGCGTTCTTGCCTCCTGCAGTGGCATAGTGTGGCTGGCCGCCACCACCGCCCTGAATGAGCTTGGCAGCCTCACGGACCATTTGTCCGGCATTCAGCCCGTGGTCGGCAACCATGTCATCGCTGAGCATCACGCTGAGCATGGGCTTGCCGTTATCAACGCTTCCGATGACGCAGAGCAGGTTGCTGCCTACAGCCTGCCGGATTTTGAATACGAGGTCCTTTGCGCTCTGTGCCGAAATGGGCAGAACGGAGGTTATAACGGTGGTGCCGTTGATGGTGCGGGCCTTCTCGATGAGGCTATCCTTGGCACGCTCCACGGCCTGTGCCTGGAACTGCTCTATGTTCTTCTTCATAGCGTCGTGCTCCTCGATGTATTTCTCTATGACGCCACGCAGGTCCTTGGCATTGTTGAAGAGCGAGCGTATGGCCTTGATGCTGTCCTCAAGAGCGTACATCATCTCCTCGCACTCCTCGCCTGTCTTTGCCTCGATACGGCGGATGCCTGCCGCCACGCTGCTCTCGCTGACAATCTTGAACATGCCGATGCGGCCTGTCGACGTAGCATGTATACCACCGCAGAACTCGCAGCTCGGACCGAACCTCACGACTCTCACCTTGTCGCCGTATTTCTCGCCAAAGAGGGCAATGGCACCAAGTTTCTTGGCTTCCTCCATCGGGGTGTCGCGATGCTCGTCGAGCGGAAGGTCCTGTCGTATCAGGTCATTGACCATGCGCTCAACCTGACGCAGTTCCTCGTCGCTGACTTTCTGGAAATGAGAGAAGTCGAAGCGCAGGGTGTCGGGGCTGACGTACGAGCCTTTCTGCTCTACATGGTCACCGAGAACCTGCTTCAGGGCGTAGTCCAGAAGGTGGGTTGCCGTATGGTTGGCTGCGCTGGCGGCACGCTTGTCGGTATCGACACATGCCATGAAGTCGGCATCTGGCTGCTTGGGCAGTTCCTTGACAATATGTATGCTCTGGTTGTTCTCACGCTTGGTGTCGATGATGCTCACGGTCTCGTTCTCGCTAACCAGCACTCCGCAGTCGCCGACCTGTCCTCCCATCTCGCCATAGAATGGTGTAACGTCGAGCACAAGCTCGTAGAACGAGTTTTTCTTCTGGGTCACCTTGCGGTAGCGCAGTATGTGACATTCGTATTCTGTGTAGTCGTAGCCCACGAACTGCTGCTCGCCCTGTCGCAGCTCCACCCAGTCGCTGTTCTCTACGGCGGCAGCATTGCGTGCGCGTTCCTTCTGCTTCTGCATCTCCTCATCAAACTGCTTCTCGTCAACGGTTAGCCCGTTCTCGCGGCATATCAGCTCTGTGAGGTCAAGTGGGAAGCCGTAGGTGTCGAAGAGACGGAATGCCTGCACACCGTCAAGCTCGCTCTTGCCCTCAGCCTTCAGGCTGTCCATGGCTGTGGTGAGCATGCTGATGCCCTTGTCGAGCGTGCGCAGGAACGAGTCCTCCTCCTCCTTCATCACACGGCCTATGAGCTCGCGCTGTCCTGGCAGCTCTGGATATGCCTCGCCCATTTCATGTATGAGTGTTGGCATGAGCTTGTACATGAATGCCTCCTTCTGTGAGAGGAAAGTGTAGGCGTAGCGAACGGCACGGCGCAGAATGCGGCGGATGACATAGCCTGCCTTGGCATTGCCAGGAAGCTGACCGTCGGCAATGGAGAAGGCTACGGCGCGCAGGTGGTCGGCTATGACGCGCATGGCCACATCGGTATTCTCGTCTACTCCATACTTCTTGCCCGACAGGCGCTCTATCTCGCGGATGATGGGCTGGAAGATGTCAGTATCATAGTTCGACTGCTTACCCTGCAGCATCCTTACGAGACGCTCGAAGCCCATACCCGTATCGATGACGTGCATTGGCAGACGCTCAAGTGAGCCGTCGGCCTTGCGGTTGTATTGCATGAACACGATGTTCCATATCTCTATGACCTGGGGATTGTCCTTGTTCACGAGCTCGCGTCCTGGCACAAGGGCTTTCTCCTCAGCCGAGCGTGAGTCAACGTGTATCTCCGAACATGGTCCGCAGGGACCTGTATCGCCCATCTCCCAGAAGTTGTCGTGCTTGTTGCCGTTGATGATATGGTCGGCAGGCACATGCTTGGCCCAGAAGCGGGCGGCCTCGTCGTCGCGCTCCAGTCCCTCTTCCTTGCTTCCCTCGAAGACCGTCACGTACATGTCTTCCGGGTTAAGGTGCAGCACGTCAACAAGATATTCCCATGCCATGTCGATGGCACCTTCCTTGAAGTAGTCGCCGAAGCTCCAGTTGCCAAGCATCTCGAACATGGTATGGTGATAGGTGTCGTGTCCCACCTCCTCAAGGTCGTTATGCTTTCCGCTTACGCGCAGGCACTTCTGTGAGTCTACACGGCGTACGTCCGCACCAGGATCCTTGGTGCCGAGGATTATGTCTTTCCATTGGTTCATTCCGGCGTTGGTGAACATCAGGGTGGGGTCGTCCTTGATTACCATTGGTGCCGAAGGTACAATCTTGTGTCCTTTCGTCTCAAAGAATTTCTTGTACGATTCGCGTACTTCGTTAGCTGTCATCATGTCTGTATGTTGTTATTCGTTTTTGTTTTTGTTTTGGATTCCTTGTTTCACGATAGTTGACCCCTATCGTCAAAAACGTTGCAAAGATACTAATAAATTAATAATTGTAGATTGTTAATTGGAAATTATTTGCTATCTTTGTCGCAAAATCTATGAAATAGCTTATCATGGTACTTAACAAGGACAAGAATCTCAAGATATATTATTCCATAAAGGAAGTGGCCCAGATGCTTGGCGTTGCCGAGAGCACGCTGCGTTTCTGGGAGTCGGAGTTTCCGCAGATTAAGCCGAAGACTGCCCGCGGAACAGGCATCAGACAATATACCGAGAAAGATATAGAGCAGCTGAAGGTGATATACAATCTGGTCAAGGTCAGGGGCTTCAAGATTGCTGCTGCAAGAAAGATGCTCAACGTCAACAAGGAGGGAGCCGACCGAAGTGCCGACATCCTCAACACTCTAATTTCTGTCAGAGACCAGCTGAAAGACCTGAAAAAGCATATTGACACCCTTACCTGAGGCATCCACTTCGACATCTTGACACCTTGATATCTCTAAGTTTCGATTTCTCTTTTTTATCTTGTGCTTCTGTTCCTCCTTCAAAATCCTCTTTGTTTATTCAACTCAGAGGCTTCCTTCTTTGTAAGTTGTCGGCTCCATCCGACCCTTTGCTCAGTCTTCGCTCCATCGCCGCTGTTGCCATATTCCGCATAGCGTGCCGTTTTCTCGTTGGCTGGATTGCGCCAGTTTTCCCATCCCTCGGGACGTATGTGGCTTCCCAAGTGGCAATTCATGAAAACCGTGTGGGCATAGGGACGCCATGGACGGCCAAGGTACACCTTCGTGATGCCTTCGGCTGCTGTTAGCCTGCAGTTGCTGAATACGTAGCCTATTTGTTGGTCGGAAGGCGTTGAGGCTGCCGTGATATAGCTGTCAGCCTTGGAGCAGATGGTGCAGTCTTCAAACCATGCCGTGGAGGGACCAAAGATAAAATCGGTTGTTCCCTCGATGTAGCAGCCGCTGAACAGCAGGCGCGTGCCAGCCTTGCCTGTGAAGACGGTATCCTGATTGCCCAGGAAGCGGCAGTTGACGAAAGTCAGCCGGTCGCCAGTGGTATGCAGGGCAACGGCCTGTCCAAGGCGTGCGGCGTTGTTCTCGATGGTGATGTTCTTCAGCGTTATGCCGTTGCCATCAATCTTCAGGGTGTATGTCCTGAAGGTTCCCATGGGTTTCCCTGTCTCGGGCATGAGGATATTGGCGTGGTCGTCGTATGTGATGACCGTCTGGTCGCGGTCCTCGCCACATATCTCTATATTGTCGAGCCACGAGGGAATGATAAGCTTCTCCTTGTAGATGCCCTTCTTGACAAATATCACCTTGTGGTATTCCATGAAGGCACGGCACACCTCGATAGCTTCGGCGACATTGCGGAACTCTGCCGTGCCGTCGCGGGCCACGAATATTGTGTCGGGATTATCGTACTTGCTGGCCGCCTGTGCTGCTGATGACGACAGCAGCAGGAGCAGAGCTGTTAGAAGAAGTATGTTGCGCATGGTTCTGTTGTTGATTAGTATTATTAGATTTGTATAACCTCCTGCATGTCCTCTATCTGCTTTAGCGCATCTACTATTTCCTGCACCTCGGCACGGTCGTGGACTCGTATTTCTATCTTTCCGTCGTATATGCCGTCGTCAGCGCTGATGGTCACACGATGGATATTGACATCAAGCTTCTCTGTGATGACATCGGATATATCGTGGAGCATGCCCTTGCGGTCGATTCCCCTTATCTGGATGGTGGCATCAAAGAAGAGCACTTTGTGCATGTCCCATTTTGCGTCGAGAATACGGTTGCCAAAGCTCGACTTGAGCCTGTTGGCTACGGGGCATGCCCTTTGGTGAAGCTCTATCTGGTTCTTGTTGTCGATATATCCCAGGATGTCGTCGCCAGGAATGGCGTGGCAGCATGTGGGGATGATGTACATGCCTATTGACTTCTCAGAGATTATGCATGGCTTCTTCTTGTTGAAGTCCTTGCCTACTACGAGTTTCTTGGTCTGTGGATTCTCCTCCTTCTTTTTGCCTTTCCCGAGGAACGGCACGAACTTGCGCCATCCGGACGTTTCCGCGCCCGACTTCTGGCTCTTGCCATGCAGTTCGTTTAGGTCTTTCTCGCCCAACAATATGGTACGCTCGCCAAGAGCCAGGAAGAAGTCCTCGGCCTTCTGTATCTCGTGGAACTCGCACAATTTCTCGACAACCGATGTTGTCAGTTCGGTCTCGTTCTTCTCAAGCCATTGCTTCAGGGTGTCCTCGCCTTTCTTCTGTAACTCGCGGTTGTCACGTCTCAGTATGGCCTGGATCTTCGCCTTGGCCTTTGCCGTAGAGGCGAATGTGATCCATGACGGCTGCACATGTTGCGACTTCGAAGTAAGTACCTCCACCTGGTCACCGCTCTTGAGCTTGTGGCTCAGGGGTACGAGCTTATGGTTGACTTTCGCACCAATGCAATGACTGCCAAGGAACGTGTGTATCTGGAAAGCGAAGTCCAGGACCGTACAGTTGGCAGGCATGGTCTTCACCTCGCCCTTTGGTGTGAAGACGAAAATCTCGCTTGCGAAGAGATTAAGCTTGATGGCATCGAGAAAGTCCATCGCATCGGGCTGTGGGTCATCAAGAATTTCCTTGATAGTGCGGAGCCAGTCGTTCAACTCTCCCTCGTCCTCATGAGGCTGGTCGCCCTCCTTGTATTTCCAGTGGGCGGCGAAACCCTGTTCGGCAATCTCGTTCATGCGGTCGCTTCTGATTTGCACCTCTATCCATCGTCCCTGCTTCGACATGAGCGTCACGTGCAGGGCCTGATAGCCGTTGGCTTTCGGATGGTTTAGCCAGTCGCGCAGGCGGTCGGGGTGGCTCTTGTAGATTTTGCTCAGGGCGACATAGATATTGAAGCACTCGTAAATCTCGTTTGCCCGCACCTGTGGAGTGAAGATTATGCGCACGGCAAGAATGTCATATATCTCGTCGAAGGTGACATGCTTGTTCTGCATCTTGTTCCAGATGGAATAGGGGCTCTTTACCCTGGCCTTAATCTCGTATTGTATGCCCATGGAGTCAAGTGACTCGCGTATGGGAGCCGTAAAGTCAGCAAAGAGCTTGTTTCGTTCCTCCTCAGAAAGAGACAGTTTCTTTCGTATGTCCTCGTATTTGTCGGGGTGCTCGTATCTGAAGCTCAGATCCTCAAGCTCTGTCTTTATCTTGTTCAGACCAAGACGGTTGGCCAGCGGAGCGTATATGTACAACGTCTCTCCTGCAATCTTGTATTGCTTGTTTGGAGCCTGCGACTGCAGGGTACGCATGTTGTGCAGGCGGTCGCAGATTTTTATCAGGATGACCCTTATATCGTCGCTCATGGTGAGCAGCAGCTTCTTGAAATTCTCTGCCTGAGCTGATGCCTTGTCGCCAAAAATGCCTCCACTGATTTTTGTCAGTCCGTCGACAATCATGGCTATCTTTGAACCGAATATGTTCTCTATGTCCTCTACGGTATAGTCTGTGTCCTCGACCACATCGTGCAGCAGGGCGGCACTAATGCTCGTGGAACCCAACCCCATCTCCTCGCAGGCTATACGTGCCACTGCTATCGGGTGCATGATGTACGGTTCTCCCGACAGTCGTCTTACGCCCTTGTGTGCCTGCCTCGCGAAGTTGAAAGCCTTGGTGATGATGTCCACCTTCTTGCGGTGTGGTGAGTCGATATATATCTGAAGGAGTTGCTCGAAGGCTCCAGTTATAAGCTTGTCGTCAGCAATCTCACGCTCCTTGTTAGTCAGCTCTTGGTTTTCCATGTCTTTTTCCTCCGTTGTTTGTCAGTATATATATAATAAGGTATAGGCCTGCAGTCGTCTGTCCAGTTTGTCTTTTTCCTATCTTACCCTCAGTTTCTTTCCAGCCCTGATGCTTGTTCCGCTTATTTTGTTAAGTTTCTTAAGCTTTGCCACGGTCGTATGGTTGCGTGCGGCTATCTCGCTTAGGGTGTCGCCCTGCCTGATGGTAATGCTCTTACCTTTGGTCTTGCTCTGTCTCTTGCGGCTCTTCGACGAGCTTTTCTTGCTTCCTGACGAGGCAGGCTCGATGGTATTTACAGCCACCTCGCTACGCTTGCTGGTCACGTTTTCGGGTACGTATGCATAGATGGAGTCCTGATTGTCGATGAAGGTGGTAACCATTGTTTCAGGAAGCCTTATCGACGACAGCTTATTGGCTCCATTTACTATGTTGTGTCTGTATTGCGGATTTAGGGTTGCCAGTTGGTCTTGTGGAATGTCGAGGAAGTGGGTAATCTGCTCGAACCGCACGTCGCGGTCTACCATTATTGTGTCAGTCTTTACTGGCAACTTGGTCTCCATCGGGCAGATGTTATGGTCGCAATAGTAGCTCATAACGTAGTTAGCGGCTATGAATGCCGGAACATACCCTCGGGTTTCTTTTGGCAGATATGGGTATATGTGCCAATAGTCCTTCACGCCTTTCGCCCTGTGTATGGCCTTTGTTATGTTGTCTGGTCCGGCGTTGTAGGCTGCGATGACGAGGTTCCAGTCACCGAATATCCTGTACAGGTCGCTAAGATAGTGGGCGGCGGCATAAGATGCTTTCACGGGGTCGCAACGCTCGTCGATGAGCGAGTTTACCTCAAGTCCGTATTGCTTGCCAGTGGCGAGCATGAACTGCCAGAGCCCCGTGGCTCCAACCCTCGAAACGGCCTTTGGGTTAAGGGCGGACTCTATGACGGGCAGGTATTTCAGTTCCAGAGGAAGGCCGTAAGTCTCAAGAGCCTGCTCGAAGATGGGCATGTAGAAGTTCTGTGCGCCAAGCATGTAGCTTACAGAGCGGCGTAGGCGGCCTGTGTATCTGTCTATGAACATCTGTACAACGTCATTGTAGGGCATTTCTATGACTGTCGGCAGTCTGTTTAGACGTTCCTTGTAGGTCTCCTTGTCATAGACAGGATTAACGTCCGACATGTTGCAGTCGTCGGCAGGCCTAAGGTATGTCTTTGCGTTGTAGAGGTTGAGCAGGCTGTCCAGCTCATATGTCATGGCCTCTGGGAGGTCTATCTCCTCCTCATTGCCATTATTGTCAGTCACTATGATTTCCGTCTCGTCGTTCTGGGCAGAAGCATGGCCTGATATGAGTAATGCCATGACCGCTGTTGCAAATATTGTTCTCTTCATCATTCCTTTGTTTGGTACGTGTTGGTTTTTGGGTGCGTTTGTTTTTGTTGTTTCCGGTGCCGTCTCTTAGAAGTTCAGGCTGCAGCTGACTCCCACAGATGTATGCCGGCTTCCCGTAAGATCTGTCTTCTGGCTCGATATTGTCGGAGCCACGCTGAGGCTCAGGTCTGGACTTATGTCGAACTCAGACAGCGAGGCGTCGACATATGCGTCGATTACTGACAGGGCATACACTCCCAACATGCAGAAGAAACTCATGTCGCGCCAACGGCGGTAGCGGTCCTTGCGCTTACGGAATATCTCCTGCCAACGCTGGGTGTTCTCGGGGGTTATCTGGTTGCCCAGATGCAGAAACTGGTTGTAGCTCTGCGTCTGAGGGTCATCGTCCATTATGTCCAAATAGGCTTGCGAGTAGTCGCGGTACATCATGTTGTTCCATCGCATGGCGTAGGCGCAACCGACAAAACCTCCATAGATGATGGGCAATTTCCAGTATTTGCGGTTGTATATCTGTCCTGCGCCTGGGATGACGAGGGCAAGCCACATGGCCTTCTTGGCGTTAGGTTTCCATGTTGCCCAGTCACGCTTGGCTCTCTTTTTAGGAACCAGCGAGTCGGGCAGCAGCTCTATCGGTACTTCGACCTCCTCGCTCATCATGGCGAGCGAGTCTGCTGTCCATGCGGAATCTGTATATGCTATATTCTTTTCCGTCTGAGGTTTTACGGGAACCACGGTTGCCGAGCTGTCCTCCTGAGCGTATGCGGGGTAAGAGAGACAGGCAAGAATGGCTGCTGCCGGGATGCTCTTGCGGAAAAAATCTGAAAGCCTGTTGACCACTATGCGATTATCCTTTCATTTTGTCGAACATGTTCATGATACGCTCCAGCTCCGTCTCGTCAGCAAATGGTATGCTGATTTTTCCCTTGCCGCGGGCGTTGCATGTCAGCTGTACCTTGGCGTTGAAGAATGTCGAAAGCTGGTTCTTCAGGGTGGTCATGGCAGCCGAGTGCGAGTTGGCGGCATCTACATTCTTCTTGCTGCTCTCTATGTCCTCGCCGTTCTTTATTCTGTTCACCAGAGCCTCTACTTTCCTCACAGAGTAGTTGTTCTTCTGTATCTCCTTGTAGAGCTTTATCTGCATCGACGGGCTGTCGAGCGACAGTAGGGCGCGGGCGTGTCCCATGTCTATCTCGTGCTTCTGCAAAGCCATCTGTATCTGTGCGGGCAGCTTCAGCAGGCGAAGGTAGTTGGTGATGGCAGTGCGGCTCTTGCCTACCCGCTCGGAGACCTTCTCCTGAGTCATGCCGGTATTCTCAATCAGATGCTCGTATGCAAGGGCAATCTCTATGGCATTCAGGTCCTCGCGCTGGATGTTCTCCACGAGGGCCATCTCCATGACGTTCTCGTCGTTGATGGTACGGATGTATGCAGGGATAGCTTTCAGACCAGCCATCTGCGATGCGCGCCAGCGGCGTTCGCCAGCGATAATCTGGAAACGGTTGTCGGCAACCTGCCTGAGCGTTATGGGCTGGATGATGCCTATCTCCCTGATGCTTATGGCAAGCTCATGCAGCGACTCCTCGTCGAATTCCCGTCGTGGCTGGTTGGGGTTTGCCTCTATCTGGTCAATGGCTATCTCGTTGATTGTCGAGCTGCCCTGGGTGCGCACGTTCTCGGTAGAGATGAGGGCATCGAGTCCCCGGCCGAGTGCGTTGTATTTCTTGTGTACTGCCATTTATTTGTTCTTGTTAATGATTTCTTTTGCAAGCATCAGGTGGTTCTTGCTGCCTGTGGAGTCTGCGTCGTATAGGATTACGGGTAAGCCGTGGCTCGGACACTCGCTGAGCTTCACGTTGCGCTGGATGACGGTCTTGAAGACCAGCTCCTGGAAATGTCGCTTCACCTCGTCGTAGATAAGGTTTGCCAGACGAAGGCGGCTGTCGTACATCGTCAGCAGGAAGCCCTCTATCTCGAGCCGTGGGTTCAGCTTGCTCTTGATAATCTTGATGGTGTTCAGAAGTTTGCTGATACCCTCAAGGGCGAAGTACTCGCATTGCACGGGTATTATCACGGAGTCGGCAGCCGTAAGGGCATTGACGGTGATAAGGCCCAGCGAGGGCGAGCAGTCGATGAGGATGTAGTCGTAGTCGTTGCGTATTGGTTCGAGCACTTGCTTTATCACCTTCTCCCTGTTGTCCAGGTTCAGCATCTCTATCTCTGCGCCAACAAGGTCGATGTGGCTCGGAATGATGTCCAGGCCGTTGATGTCGGTGGTATAGATGGCGTCCCTCACGTCGGCATGGTCTATGATGCACTCGTAAAGCGAGCAGTCTACTTCTGCCAGGTCGACACCCAGTCCGGAGGAGGCGTTGGCCTGTGGGTCCGCGTCGACAACGAGAACAGACTTCTCAAGGGTTGCGAGCGATGCTGCAAGGTTTATCGACGTTGTCGTCTTGCCGACACCGCCTTTCTGGTTTGCCAATGCAATTATCTTTGCCATTTTTATTCTATGTTAATGCATAAATTATTTTGCAAAGTTACATATTTTATGTGAGATAGACGTAATTTAAACCTTTTTTCGTACTTTTGCAGGAAAAATTTAAAATATATGATGAGCAATACAGACATACCATTAATATTGATTTCGAACGATGACGGCTACATGGCGCCGGGCATCAACGCTCTGGTTGACATGCTTGCCCCGACAGGGGTGCGGCTGCTTGTATGCGCACCCGACGGCCCGCGTAGCGGGTATTCATGCGCCTTCTCCTCAGAGCTGCCTCTGAGGCTCAAGCCCATAAGCAGGCAAGACAACGTGGAGATATGGGCGTGCAACGGCACCCCCGTCGACTGTGTCAAGCTGGCCATCGACAGAATACTCGGCGGAAAGATGCCCGACATGGTCATAGGAGGCATAAACCACGGCGACAATTCCACCGTAAACAACCATTATAGCGGAACCATGGGCATTGCCAAGGAGGGATGTATGAAGTATATACCCTCTGTGGCCTTCTCAAGCTGCTACTACAATCATGACGCTGACCTCTCCCCGCTTGCACCATACGTCAGGGCGATTGTGGCCAAGGTGCTCGACGGAGGATTGCCACGTGGAGTTTGTCTGAACGTAAACTTCCCGGCAAGGCAGGAGTTCGAGGGAGTAAAGGTCTGCCGCATGACTTTCGGACGATGGGTCAACGAGGTGGTCGCCGACCATCACCCGAGGGGGTACGACTACTATTGGATGGTTGGAAACTACCTCAACGACGAACCCTTGGCCGAGGACACCGACCAGTGGGCACTCAACAACGGATATGTGGCTATCACGTTTTTTTT
>NZ_NPJH01000048.1 GCF_002251365.1 Prevotella sp. P3-122 | reverse complement strand
GGAGACCATCAGTAACTGGAATTTGTAACCGGCCAATCCAACCCGCATGAAATATTATCTTATAGTAGGCGAGGCCAGTGGCGACCTGCATGCCTCGCACCTCATGTCATCGCTCGCCAAGGCTGATGCCGGGGCGCAGTTCCGCTTCATCGGGGGCGACATGATGAGGGCCGTAGGAGGAACCATGCTCAGGCATTACCGTGAGCTGGCATATATGGGCTTCGTGCCCGTGCTGCTCCATCTGAGGACCATCTTCCGCAACATGGCCCTGTGCAAGGAAGACATAGTCTGCTGGAAGCCCGATGTCGTCATACTCGTCGACTATCCCGGATTCAACCTCGACATAGCCAAATTCCTGCACGCAAGGACATCCATACCGGTCTACTATTATATCTCACCAAAGATTTGGGCATGGAAGGAGTGGCGCATAAAAGCCATCAAGAGGGATGTGGACTCCCTGTTCTCCATCCTGCCCTTCGAGGTTCCGTTCTTCGAGCAGAAGCATGGCTATCCAATAAACTACGTCGGCAACCCGACTGCCGACGAGGTACGCAGCTTCAAAGAGTCATACAATGAGACTTTCGGTGAATTCTGCCAGCGCAACGGGCTTCAGCAGGACAAGCCCGTCATTGCTCTGCTTGCCGGAAGCAGGAAGCAGGAGATTAAGGACAACCTGCCCATGATGATAAGGGCGGCGTCGCAGTTCACGGATTATCAGATGGTACTGGCCGGAGCACCATCTATAGACCCTGAATATTATGCCCCCTTCATTAGCGGAACCAACGTGCGCGTTGTCTACAACGACACCTATGCCCTGCTGTCACATGCCACGGCAGCCCTCGTAACCAGCGGTACGGCCACACTCGAGACTGCCCTCTTCGGCGTGCCTCAGGCCGTATGCTACCGCACACCATTGCCAAGGCTCATGCGATGGGCGTTCAACCATATTATTAAATGCCGCTACATCAGCCTCGTCAACCTTATTGCCGACCGGGAGGTCGTGCCGGAGCTTTTTGCCGACAGGTTCACCCTGGAAGTCATTTCCTCGCACCTCCGTGACATCCTGCCCGGTGGCAGTGCCCGAGAAGAAATGCTCTCAGGCTATGGTGATGTGGCAGACAAGCTTGGCAATACCGTCGCACCGGATAATGCCGCGGAAATAATGGTCAACCAACTGAAGCAGATTAGAGAACGGCTATGAGAGGAATAACTCTGGCTCATGTCATTTATCTCCTCTTATCTTCATTTTTCTCCTTTTTGCTACTTGCGAAGTTTAAATAACTTTATACTTTATTTGGTCACAATGGACAGAGTTGGAATACTGAAACAGCTTGGGGAACAGAAGAGCGCTATTTATTGCCAATACGAAGAGAAAGCGGAGGAAGTGACTGGGGAGATACGCCACTGCAAGAAGAAGGGCAGATGGTTTGTTGCAGCCCAGTTGTCGACATTCCTTTTAGCTGTGGTTTCTATCGCCATATATGCCACGTATTATGCCGAAATGATTATTGTTGCGTCGGGCATATTCTTTGTCTTGGCTTATATCGCAGCACGAAGGCTGGACGACGCCAATAGTGAGAAATTGGAGAGGTTGAGGGCTGTGCGTGCTGTGTATATGAATGAGACGGCTTATCTCAATGGTAATCTCACGGCATTTCGCAATGGAAAGAAATATGTCAATCCACATCATGAGTTCTCTTTCGATATGGATGTTTTTGGTGAGCAGTCGCTCTTCCAGCGCATCAACCGTACTGTCACATCGGGTGGTAGCGACCTCCTTGCCGGGCAGCTTTGTATGACTGGAACAAAAACAAAGCTGGAAATAGAAAACCAAAGGGATGCTGTCAACGAACTTGCCATAGACGAGAGTTTGCGAACCTCATTCATGGCTGTGGGGCAGTTGAGAGGAGACTTAATAGATACAGACGAGGTCGTGGCAGTTGTGGAAAAGGCAAAATCACTGCCGTTGCCCTCGTTTGCATCTTCTTCCGTGTCGATGGCGGTTGCCGTGGTCTCTATTGCCGGGTTCCTTTTTTCCTTCATTGCCGCTTTGCTGGATGTCGTTCCGTCGAGTGTGCCGTTTCAGTGGGGATTACTGCAACTGCTCTTGATGATTGTCTTGTGTTCACGGCCATTGCATAATATCAACAAGACTGTAGGGGCGGTAAGCAAACAGATGAGCATGTATGTCTCTCTGATGGAGATTATCTCCGGGTGTCATTTCTCTGCCAAGGACAATGCCGACATACTCTCGCGCCTGTCAAGTGCCGACGGAAATGCGCTCCGCTCTTTCAAGCAACTAAAGAGGCTGATGGACAGCCTTGACCGCAATGGCAATCCTCTTTATCGTATGCTGTGCGATGCATTCTTTCTCAACGACCTCTTCCTCGTCAGACGGTTTGCAAAATGGAAATCGTGCTATATGCCGAGGATGACAGAGTGGATAGATGCCGTAAGCCGTTTTGACGCACTCGTGTCGATGGCAACATTCCGATATAATGAGCCATGCGCAAAGGAGGCGGAAATTGTCGATGCAGACGAGGTGGTTTATTGTGCGGAAGGGATATGCCATCCGTTCTTGGGAAGTAAGGCCGTGCCCAATGATTTCACTATCACCGACTCACATTATTATATTGTGACTGGCGCCAACATGGCAGGCAAGAGTACATTCCTTCGTTCCATAGGAGTTAACTATATCCTTGCAATGTGTGGCATGCCGGTTTTTGCCAAGCGATTGAGGGTCAGTACCTTTTCCTTGTTCAGCAGTATGCGTACTTCCGACGACCTTGCCCACGGCATCAGCTATTTCAATGCCGAACTGTTGCGCCTGAAACATCTTATTACTGCTTGTCGTGAGAACAGCCACACGCTGATAATACTCGACGAGATACTGAAGGGAACAAACTCTGCCGACAAGTTAAGTGGTTCGAGGATGTTCCTTGAATACATATCCCAGCTGCCGGTCACTGGCATCATTGCCACCCACGACCTTGAACTCTCGAAGATGTCCGATGAGCGTCCATCCCGTTTCCATAACTACTGCTTTGAGATAAAGTTGACGGATAATGTGACGTATAGTTACAAGATAACCTCTGGAGTGGCTCGCAATCAAAATGCCACCTATCTGTTGAGAGGAATCCTGATGTCATAATATTTCCAACGCGATAGCAGCACACGCCTCTGCATCTGCCAAGGCATGATGGTGGTTCTTTAAGTCATAACCGCATCTGGCGGCGATTATGTCGAGGTTGTGATGTCCTCCAGGCCAACGCTTGCGTGATGCTATGCAGGTGCATTTTATGAGAAATTAGGACAAGACAATTGCTAGTCTCTTTATTATAAATAGTTTCTTTCATATAATGAGATTCACACAAGGTTACCGAAAATAAATTCTTATATGATACAGATTATCCACAGGAATAATTTCATTCCTGCAAATAATCTGTATCATTCAACAATTCCTCATAAATCCAAATAGTCTTGAATTAGCCATCCGCATTTGTTCACCGTCACCTTATAATAACGACCTGTCATGAGACGCAAATCTGTAGTATAATAAGGCGCAAACGATTTGGATGGTAAACTCTCAACAAAGTCTTTCAAACTCATGAATAAGTTCTCTGTTTCCTTGTCAGGATTATTTGGCAGCAAAAGATCTATCGTGTAAGTAACTCTTTTACTTCTTGGATAGGTCTTGGCATATAACAAAACAGAGAATGTTTTTTCTGAAGTCTTCGCATGTATCATTGTATTCATGCCTTGTAGTACCCCCAGCAACCGAGCACCTCCACTTACATCATGATACCATTCCCCATCCAGTACGTTAGAATAATGATTTGCATACGCAAAAAAGTCTGAGTAATTTACACTTGGAGATCTTCCTATTAACTTACCATCCATGTATACTTCCATACTAGCCGCTGGTGAAATAACATAGCCCATATACCTGCGAGGAGACTTTAATGAGATAATCTCGCCATTCATCATTTTCTTCAGTTCGTCATCTTTTATTTTCTTTAATAATGCCTCTTGTGGAGTCCCATTCTTATCTAAAAGGTTTACGAGTCTAGGACTTCCAAACCAACGCCACACACCACGACTTTCTCTAATCTCTTTCCTGGCATGATTTCTTAGCGGAGACAGCAGCATCACACCTTCTCCGATTGAGCCAAGTCGCATGATGGAATCAAATCCCTCATAAGGTGAAGCCATGAATTTGACATCCTTATACTTAAAGAACGCCTCCTTCATCTCTGCAACACTAATCGTATCCTTAAAATAACGACGACTAAAATCCAACAGGCCATACTTTGTTTCTTGTTGATAATCCGACCATCTCTCACTTAAGTAATCATACCTAAGAGCTTTTTGGATGGAAAACTGGGCAAATACTCCTGTCGTTGAAGTGAACAGCAATGTAAATAACATTGCAACATACTTAATTTTACTCATAACCATTACTATCAATATTAATAACCATGCTCTTGTAACCATTCTTCTTGTGTTTTTGTATATCTATGGAGCTATCGCTGCTTATTGTATGTTTCCTAAGAAGCCGTGTATCAATGTACAACGTACAGTTGATACACAGCTTTCATTGTTTTGAATTCATCGAACTCACGTTAGATTACATCTTTTATGTTACTTCATTAAAATCCACTTACAAACTAAATCAAGGATTTGTTCTCGTCTAGAGTAATCGACGTCACTACTTCGCCCATGTTCCAGTTTTCGAGACTCCGAGACCGATATCAGGTAGTGAGTTGCATCCACTAATAGCGTGTTGTAATCATTGTGATGATTCTCGTTCATGATTTTCTCAAACTCGAAGATATTAGGATAGCAAAGCGCATTTCTGTCGTCTGTTGCCTGCAAAAGTAAAATCGGACACTTGACATTTTCATAATATGGCTTTGAATCCCAATGGAGTCGAGGAACTACTCCTTCTTGTGGGTCTGTCACCTTGGTAATGAGGACCTGCATAGCAATAGGAAATTCTTTTTTCTTCTTCGTCGCTTCACCACCATATTGTTTAACCAATTGTTGTTCTAAGGCACTTTTATCCACTTTCTGGTGAGTCATGCAATAATTAAAGATATCCTGAACTATTTCAGAATAGACATGGTAAGAAATACCAGCAAAAGCAGCCATCCCTAACGATAATTGCGGGGCATAAATTGTAAATGTTTGCATATCTTTCTCATGCTGTGGAATGATAATGCTCACCATTTGAATGAGAAAGGCCGGGTCTGGTACTTTTGAGGCTGCAATCAGTGCTGATGCGGCTTCTTCACTTGCCCCGACAAACCCCATCTTATATTTCCGGAACATTTTGATGGCTTTCAGCGTTTTATATACAGCCACCGCATCATCTGCCATGTCAAACAACGTGATAAACGAGGAGTCTCTTTTCATGGCAGGCCTGTTTTCGAAGTAGCAAACAGACACCCCCTGGGCGGACAGTCTTTTTATCATATAAGTATATAATGGGCCACTTCCTTCTGGAGTCCTATGACGATGGTTCACAATAATGACCATCTTTTTCAGGTTCTTCTCCTGAGGAGTTATCACTGTGCCATGCAGCGTGATTCCGTCACTCATTCTGAAATCACAGGGAATAGAGTCGCAAAAGCCTTCGGTCGCAACAAATAACAGAAGTATGGTAATAATATAGTTTTTCATCCCTTATTTAGTTAGTAATTCCGAAATGCTTTTAGTAATTTCTTTCACTAATGTCTCTCCGCTATAATAACAGATTGGGTATGAGTATCTGACCTGATATTTGTTGCCGCAAAGACAAAGGTTCAGATAGTCCACATCTAACAACTGTTGATTGTCACTATCATAAATAGGGAAAACAGCCGCACTAATCTTACTGAGACAGCTATCCAATGAAAATCTCATTATTGAACTGCCGTAGTTGCTTTCCAGCAAGGCATATAACGCCGCCATATCGTTGTCAGCATTCTTTGGCAGACGAATCCTCTTACCTGTTTTCTTATCGGCAATCATCTTGAATACCTTTTCCAGATACCGTTCTTTGCTGCCATCAAACGATATGGAGTCAAGCATTTCCATATTCTTCTTGAAAGACATTTCACCATACAGAAAGCGGTCACCATCATTAAACGCGCCACATATGGTCAGCAGAGCCTTTACGCTGGCTTCAACAGATGCTAATTCCAACCCTACGAAAGAAGACTCCCTGTCGGTAAGAACAAAAAACTGAATCGTGTCATTTTGTTCATGATACTGTCTGACGGTCTCCTTGAGTCTGTTGGCGTACTCTTCTATAGACTTGCTATCGTCAATAACGAATGTCTTAATATCAATTTCCATATCGGAAAGTCCCTTAGCCAACTTCTCCAAATCAATGGGCTTCTCATTCTGATAGTACTGAAGACTCAGCATCAGCCCCTTCGCCATCAACTGATGATTACCACAAAATAAGAGTAAGATATTTAGTATTAATAATTTCATTACAATTACTTTAATTAACGTGAGTTCGACGAAATATAAGTGCTTGAAAATTTGGTGATTAGCGAAAATCGTTATAACTTTATAGTGTTGAAATACAAAGAATTACAAACAATAATCGCTATGATCACCGAGGACAAAGTTACAGAATTATTTTGTATTGCAGATGATTTTTGCAATTTTTTTGATGCCATGATGGAAAAATATACACTGAAAGCAGATAAGAAACGGCAATATCACCGCAAGTCAACCATGTCAAAGGCAGAAATTATGGTAATCATGATACTGTTTCATGATTCAGGCTACC
>NZ_NPJH01000047.1 GCF_002251365.1 Prevotella sp. P3-122 | reverse complement strand
GGGGGAGACTGTCCGAAAACTATAGCCACGTAGGTTAGATTCGTTACCAGTCGTGTGATTTTGTTTGTTTTGTTATAGTTGTTTAACTCAGAATCGTCTTTATTCTCAAGTATTTTTCGTACCTTTATAGTAAATTAAGACGATAAGATATGGCATACAAGAAAGGTTCTGACAGGCGACAGAGGGTTCTTTTCCCAGACTGCATTGACGAGTATGTGGAGGCTGACGCTCCCGTAAGACTCTTTGATGCATTCGTTGACCGTCTCAAGATGGATGAACTGGGATTTATCCGCAGTACACCCGCTGAGACCGGCACTCCTGGTTACAATCCTCGCGATCTGCTCAAGCTATACATCTACGGTTACTTCTATCAGGTTCGCTCCTCACGCAAGCTTGCCCGTGAGTGCAAGTGTAACGTTGAGGTTATGTGGCTGCTCGGCAAACTGTCTCCAGACTTCCGCACCATCTCTGATTTCCGCAAGGATAACAAGGAGGCTATCACCAAAGTATATAAGGAGTTCAATAAGTTTTGCATGGGACTGAAGCTCTTTTCCAAGTCGTACATCTCCATTGACGGCAGTAAGTTCAAGGCTGTAAATGCCAAGGACAATAATCTTACGTTGAGCAAGCTCGATGACCGAATCAAGCGTCTTGACGAACACATCTCCATCTACATGGAGGAGCTTGACGCTTACGACCATGAAGAAGGACGCAAACTCTCAAAGGATGAGATTCAGCGCAAACTTGATGTATGCAAGGAGCGCAAGGAACGCTACGAGGGCTACCGAAATCAGCTTGAGGAGAGTGGCGAAAGCCAGATTTCTCTTACCGATACCGATTCCCGACTGATGAAAGCCAACGAGGGTTTCTGTGTAGGCTACAACGTGCAGACTGCTGTTGATGCCGAGAGCCACATGATAGCTGGTTTTCAGGTAACCAACAATCCTACTGACCACGGTCAGATAACCAACGTTGCTTCTGAGATAAAGGCTGATTACGATGTGCCAGTTCTTGAAACCACTGCAGACAAAGGCTACGAGTGTCCTGAGGATCATGCTGACGCACTGGCAAATGGTATCATACCTAACGTCATCCAGCGTGATGGTGGATGTACGGAGCAAGTCCAATTTGACTACAACGAAGCAACCATAACCGATGAACAGAAGGCAAGCACAAAGCCGGAAGACCTGAAAGCATGCTTGGAGGCAGGCGTAATACCTGATGTTTACGAAGGAATCCTGACCGATGCACAGACTGCTGAGGTCAAGGAATTCGCTACCGATGTTGTTGACTCCGCAGTACTGAAGATGACTCCCGAGCAGATGCGTGCCAAGGCTCTTGAAGGATACTTTGTAAGGGATGCCGAACGTAATCTTATCTATTGCCCGCAGGGTGAAATCCTCAGACAGAAGTCAATCAAACGAAACGGCATGATACGCTACTGCAACAAACTGGCATGCAAGAAATGCAAATGCAAGTGTACTGCCCAGAGGTTCAAGGAGGTTGACTTTAATAAGGATACATTGATAAAGGCTACCGAAGCCAAGCGCAAGCAACTCAAGGAAGAGAACAAGGACAAACCGAAACCTCCCAGAACGAAGGTAGTGAAGAAAGTCGTACGCTATGTCCTTCACCTTGACCAGAATAAAATGGACAATCGCAAATGTCTCTCCGAGCATCCTTTCGGAACCATGAAGCGAACTCTTGGACAATACTATTTCTTACTCAAAGGCTTTGCCAAAGTCAGTACTGAGATGGGCCTCTTCTGCCTATCTTACAACCTTCGTCGTGCCATAAGTCTCAGAGGTGTGCTAGCCCTTGTTGCTGCACTCCGATAAATTTATTTAGGGGAATCATATACCATCAAAAACACGCTCTAAGTATGCTCGTAGCGGCAATTTTTAGCCCTTATGACGAATTGTTTAACATAAACTGATTTTTTAAGATGAAAACTTATATGCCCTTAAATGGGCTCAGGTGGAGTCGCAATAGCGGCTCTGCCAACTGTGATATGCCTCAAAGTGCCGTTTTCGGACGGCCTGGGGGG
>NZ_NPJH01000046.1 GCF_002251365.1 Prevotella sp. P3-122 | reverse complement strand
GTTTAACATAAACTGATTTTTTAAGATGAAAACTTATATGCCCTTAAATGGGCTCAGGTGGAGTCGCAATAGCGGCTCTGCCAACTGTGATATGCCTCAAAGTGCCGTTTTCGGACGGCCTGGGGGGGGGAAGATGACAGCAGTAACGGTTAAAGGCAAAGGAATGTACGATTTAGTGTGTGTGGCACAGCGAGGGCATGAGTACCGAGGTGAGCCAGCACATTTTATCCCATGTACCACCGAGGGCAAAACAAACTCCATTACCACGGTGCAGAAAGACAACTTAATCCTGCAAAGGCCACACGGCAAAAACAACGGTGCTGTTTACGCTGATAAAGCCCCGACCCTCACATCTAACTCATGGCAACAAAACAACCATGTGACAGATGGCCGTATCAGGCAGCTCAACCCATCCCGTGAAAGTGGAGGCACACAGCCGTACCAGCAAAACAGAGTATATGACCCAGAGGGCCAGGCCCCAGCGTTGATGAATGGCCACGGTGGGCAAACGATCAATGCGTTAGTGGGGAGGGATGCACCGATAAGGCGATTAACCCCGGCAGAGTGCGCCAGATTGCAGACAATTCCCGATTGGTAC
This sequence comes from Prevotella sp. P3-122, assembly GCF_002251365.1. Taxonomy (GTDB): domain Bacteria; phylum Bacteroidota; class Bacteroidia; order Bacteroidales; family Bacteroidaceae; genus Prevotella. Next base: position 78,154 of record NZ_NPJH01000046.1, on the reverse strand, counting down.
AAATGGGAGGTGAGCGAAACCCAGCAATATCGTATGATAGGCAACGGGTGGACGGTGGAAGTTATCAAACACATCTTTTCTTTTTTGCCCGATGAGTTCAAGCATGAAGCAACAAGTGAATAAAGCCGAATGGCACGAATTTCAAAAGGTATGCCGTAATTGTGTTTTCTGGCAGTCAGAGGGCAATGACACACCGATGGGAGTTTACACCCTGACTGACACCCTCAAACATGAAATGCAACAATCGTGCAGCGATTTAAGATTTACAGTATATGATACAGAGCAAAGATGAGCAAAAAAAAAGCATCCGTGAGTGCCAAAGTAACACCCGACAGATTGCGCCAGATATACGACATTCTGGAAGATGAGCAGATACCATTTGAGGCCGACGTTAAAAAGGTTGGCCGTGGAATCCGAGAAATAACAATCGTGGCCGATGCCAATAACATTGACCATTTCAAAAATATGTTGGTATGATAAAATTGCAGCATAACCCAGAAGTGGATATTGCCACAGCCCACAAACGCTATTCTAAGAAATGGCGTAACAAGCGGATTGGGTGGCAGGATTTGGTGAACCGTTGCGCCCAGACCAAACGGACGGACGAAACCATCAAGGAGTATTTGAAGATGAGCCGCGAGGAACAAGCCGACATTAAAGACGTTGGCGGTTTTGTCGGTGGCTATCTGTCAAACGGAACACGTAAGACGGCCAATGTATTGTACCGAACCATTGCCACGTTAGACATTGATTATGGCACGGCAGACGTGTGGGAAGAGTTCACCCAGCAATACAGTTGTGCGGCCATGTTATACTCAACACATAAGCACACCAGCGAAAAGCCACGTTTCAGATTGTGCATACCGTTCAATCGGCAGGTGACCCCACAAGAGTATGAGCCGATTTGCAGACGGATTGCCCACAACGTCGGCATTGAACTTTTCGACATTACGACCTACCAATTGCCCCGTCTATTCTATTGGCCAAGCACGGCCAAGAATGGTGAGTTTGTGTTTGAGTACCAAGATGGCCCCAGCCTCAACGCCGATGAAGTGTTGGCCACATACATTGATTGGCGAAACGTCAGCGATTGGCCGACCTCACAGCGAGAGGGTGAGGTGATAAGCCATGAGATACGAAAGGCAGGCGACCCGTTGGAGAAACCCGGCCTCATTGGTGCATTTTGCCGTGCATACACCATCGAAGATGCCATTGAGAAGTTTTTGCCCGATGCCTACGAAAGAACGGGCATTGATGGCCGTTACACCTATAAGTTAGGAAGCGTTGCAGCCGGATTGGTTTGCTATGAGGGCAAATTTGCATATTCACACCATGAGACCGACCCAGCATCAAGGCAGCTTTGCAACGCGTTTGACCTTTGCCGTATTCACCTTTTCGGAGTTCACGATGAGGGTTCACGTCAGACCGATGTAACCAAATTGCCGTCGTATCTGAAAATGCAGGATTTCGTGTCGGAGGATAAGACCGTGCGCGTGATGCTGACAAAGGAACGTCAGGCAGAGGCCGACAGCATATTTGCAGGCGTGACCGATGAGCCAGACGATGCCGACGATGAGGCCGAGGAAAACACCGATTGGATGGCTGAGTTGGAGTTTGACAAGAAAGGCAATATCAAGTTAACAGCAAAGAACATCATTTGCATATTGGAGAGAGACCCGAAGTTGGCAGGGCATTTGTGGCACGATGAGTTTACAGGTTTTGACCTCATCAATAAAGGTTTGCCGTGGGATAAGAAAGCGAAGTTGTGGGGCAACAGAGACGATGCCAATTTGCGTATCTATCTGGAAGAGCAATACAACGTCACGGGAAAGGACAAAATCAAGGATGCCAAGGATGCCGTTTTGACCCGTCACAGATTACACCCCATCCGTGAGTATCTGAACGGGCTGCAATGGGATGGTGTGCCGCGTCTCGATCGTCTCATCATTGACTATATAGGTGCAGAAGATACGCCCCTCAACCGTGCAATGACACGTAAGCATTTCACGGCAGCGGTAGCCAGAGTAATGCGCCCAGGGTGTAAGTATGATTATTGCCTCATCATTGCAGGTGCAGAGGGCATTGGCAAATCCACGTTGCTCAACGTCATGGGTGGCCAATGGTTTTCTGACAGCCTCACAACGATGGAGGGCAAATTGGGAATGGAGCAATTGCGTGGTGCATGGCTCATTGAGTTGGGCGAATTGTCAAGCATCAAGCGAAGCGACGTTGAGCAAGTAAAGTCGTACATTACCCGTCAGGATGATATTTACAGAGCCGCGTATGGAACGGTGGTTGAGAAGCACCCAAGGCAATGTGTGTTTTGTGGTACTACCAATGAGACCTATTTTCTCAAAGGTGACACGGGCAACAGACGTTTTTGGGTAATTAAGATTGTGCCGGAACTACGAAAGCACAGCAACATCAAAGAAGCCATTGAGCGTGACCGTGACCAACTTTGGGCAGAGGCCGTGCAAAGGTGGCGCGATGGTGAGCAACTTTATTTGCCCCAAGATTTGGAGGCTGAGGCACGACAGAGACAACAGGAATATAACGACGATAGCGACGACCCATTGAAGAGCCTTTTGGCGGTGTATCTGGATAAGAGATTGCCGACAGATTGGCCGTCGTGGGATTTGCAGCGGAGACGTGCTTATTTCACTCAGAGCGACCCATTGGATGCCGAGGGCGTAACCCTCAGAGACCGTGTTTGTGTTGCTGAGTTCATTTGTGAGCAGATGGGCAGAAGCATGGCAGATAAGGAGTACAAGTTTATGGCCAGACGTATCGTTAAAATTCTGGACGGCATGGATGGATGGGTAAGAGGCACAACGTCGCGTCATGCAGAAAAGTTGTATGGCCGTCAGTTGGCATGGATGAGAAAGGAGGGCCAGGATGAGGGTGATATTTGAGTATGACAAGGATAGTTCATTTGACAATTTCCATTTGACAAGTTGCACAAAATTCAAAAAATGTGCAGTCGGTTTGTCAAACGAGATTTTCATTTGACAACTCATTTGACAACTCATTTGACACGAAAAAGCCCTATAAATCAATAACTTAAATACATTTGTCAAATGTCAAATAGAAATTTAATAAAAATAGTGTTTAATATAAAAGTATGTTTAGAAATAGTGTTTTATTGAATCATACAGGATTTACGCGCACGCGCGAGATTTGACAACCAGATTGAAAGATGAAAAAGAGTATTGCAAATATAGTGAATCATGCCGAGGTATCGGAGAAAGCCATTGAGCGTTATTTGTTTGATAGCGTAAAGATGGCAGGTGGTGTGTGCCTGAAGTATTCCAACCCGAACATGGCAGGCTACCCCGACCGTGTGGCCATCATGCCAAATGGTGTGACTGTATGGGTAGAGTTGAAGAGCCAAGGAAAGAAGCCCAGCAAGTTGCAGGTGATACGGATTGAATCAATGAGGCAGTTAGGCCACAAGGTTTATGTGATAGACAGCAAACAAGGTGTGGATTTAATGATGAGCGAATTATGATTTATAGACCATACGAATATCAGCAAACGGCAATGCGATGGATTATTGACCATCCGCGTTGTGGCCTATTTCTCGACATGGGATTGGGTAAAACGGTCAGCACCCTCACAGCCATTCAGAACCTCATGGACGATTGCGAGGTGAGCCGTACATTGGTAGTGGCCCCGAAGAAAGTGGCCGAAACAACATGGACTACTGAGGCCCAGAAATGGGAACACCTCAAAAGCCTCAAAGTGGTTAAGGTGTTAGGCACGGAGAAACAGCGGTGCATGGCATTACAGACCAAAGCCGATGTGTACGTGACAGGACGCGATAACTTTGTTTGGTTGGTTGGCAAATATGGTGGGATGCTACCATTTGACGTTTTGGTGATTGACGAATTGACCAGCTTTAAGAGTTCAAAGAGTGAGCGTTTCAAGGCAATGCGTATTGCCGTGCCGACTGTCAAGCGTGTTATTGGTTTGACGGGTACACCGGCCCCAAATGGATTGATTGACCTTTGGGCACAGATGTATTGTCTGGATATGGGTGAGCGTTTGGGTAAGAACGTCACAAAGTACAGAGAGACGTATTTTGAGACACACAAATGGAATAGCATTATTGTGCGTTGCGACGTGAAGAAAGGTTGTGAGGATATTATCAGAAACAAGATTGCCGACATTTGTTTGTCGATGCAAGCCAAGGATTATTTGACATTGCCCGACCTATTGACCCACACGATCCAAGTGCCATTGTCTGCATCCACGATGGAGAAATACCAGAAGTTTGAGAAAGAGAAAGTGTTGGAGTTTGCAGAAGAGCATAAGGATGAACCGTCGAACATTCTGGCTAATAGTGCAGCCGGATTGATGAATAAGTTAGCCCAATTTGCCAATGGTGCAATCTACGATGAGGACAGAGAGGTGCATGAGATACACAATGACAAAGTGGATAAGTTGGCAGAGATTGTTGAGGCCGCAAACGGCAACAGCGTTTTGGTATTCTACCAATTCAAACATGACATTCCCAGAATCATAAAGAAGTTAAAGGGGTATCGTGTAGAGGCGTATGAGGGTGAGAAGCAGTTGGTGGAATGGAATAAGGGGGAGATAGACGTGTTGTTGGCCCACCCTGCATCAACAGCCTATGGCCTCAATATGCAGGAGGGTGGCCATTACATTGTGTGGTTTGGTGTTGGCTGGAATCTGGAACACTACCAACAGGCAAATGCCCGATTGCACCGTCAAGGCCAGAAGCACCCAGTTACCGTGTACAAACTCATTTGTCCTAACACAGTGGACGAAAGAGCGGATGCAGCATTGGGCAGCAAGACGGGAGTGCAGCAAGGGTTATTGGATAGCCTTAATTACCTCATGCGTAAGTACCAAGGTGAGGTTTGATTGTGTAACGTAATCGAATGAATATGGCCAAGAATGAAATATACAATAAACTGATACACACTACCCGATGGCTGCATTTGCGTCGGCAGGTGTTAAATGCCCATCCGATATGCCAGATGTGCGAGGCAGAGCGCAGGGTAAGCGCAGCGACCGAGGTACACCACATCGTACCCGTTGAAACAGCAGTAAGTGAGCGAGAAATGGCAGCTTTGATGTTTGACCCCCACAACGTCATGGCATTGTGTCACAAGCATCATCAGGAAGTTCACCAGACGTTAGGCAAAGGAGGAAAGCAAGAGCGACGAAAACGGGCTGATGCACGGCTGCAAAATTTTGTTAAAAAATTTTTCAACGATGAAGTCGGGCCATGATTTTGAAACGGGAGGGAGGCCGAATAAACCCCGCCAAAACCTTTCTCTTCACACGAAGTGAGTTTTTAGGCCGTGGGGGCATAGCCCCGATTTTTTGCCCATATTCAATTATTTGCCGATATTTTCAGTAAAAACGCAATAAAAGACCCAGATATGAGATTTGATGATGATATTTTCGATTTTGCCAATTTCGGCAAGGGCCAGGCCCCAGCCGAGCCAGAGGCAGCAATGGCCAGCGATGAGGGCGCAGATGCCGCAGACAGAGCCGAGGCCAAACGGGCACACCGACGTACAAAGGAGTGCACCGAACTAAGCCAGCGTTATGAGTACCGCCGTGCTTTCTCAGAGGTGAGAATGTTGGAGGCCATGAAGTATGTGCCATTGCAGGATGGCCACACCTACAATTTCATTACCGCTGGCGACGTAGATAGTTTGTCATTCCTGAAAGTGGTATTGAACCAGCACGATTTGGATTTCATGCTTTGCTCCACATGGTGTATGGCAGCAGAGGATATTTTGCAGATTCAGCAATGGTGGGAGGCAGGGCGCATTAAGAAATTCGATATGTACATGGGTGAAATATTCCCCGGCAGTTACAAAATCGAGTGGCAGATGGTCAAGAAATTCTATGCCGCCCACCCGGACGTTGGCCGTGCCGCCATCTTCAAGAACCACAGCAAAATTTACGCAGGGTGTAATGTAGCCGATGGGTTTTACTTTGGCATACAGACATCGGCAAATATCAATACCAATCCGCGAACTGAGCAAGGGAGTATAACAGTCGATAAAGGTATCTTTGATTTTTACAAAGATTACTTTGACGGCATAAATAGTTTTGAGAAATGACAGAGCAGGATCGAGACAAGCAAAAGGCCGCAGTTGTGGCAGAGATAGTCAGGAGCAAAGGTTTCAAGACCGTGGCGTGTACAAACGTCGGCCTCAACCCACGGACATTCAGGCAGTGGATGGCCGCCGATGCTGAGTTTAGGCAGGCCGTCGAGGATGCCGTGGAGATTGCCCGTGATTACCGCGACGATATGGCCGAAAAAAAGTTGTTTGAGAACGTGGAGGCAGGCGACGTGACCAGCATTATTTTCTACTGCAAAACCCGTCTGAAAAATCGAGGGTACACGGAAAAGGTATTGCCGCAGACACAGCCAGAGCAAGCACCGGCCCAGCCGACATTGCCAGAGCCTCAGATTGTGGATGGTGAGAAGATTGCCGCATCCATCCAAAAGAAGATTACGGCCAAAAAGACCTACATTGTTAAGTTGCTCAAAAAGCAAAACAAGTACACACCCGAATTGTCAATGCAGGTTAAGATTACGGCGCAGCTTTTGGTGAGGACAGAGATATTGGCCGAGCAGATATTTGATGCCAACCACAAGCCCGTCAATGTGGAGTTATCCCGTGAGGGCAACGAGCGTGAGAGCATCAGCCCAAAGGAAAAATTGTATCTGGATTTGCTGACCCAGAGCCAAAAGGCACTCAGGGCGTTGGGCATGAACACGGACAGCCGAGAGCGTAAGACCGACAACGATGGTTTTGCCGACTTTATTAACCAATTCAAGGATGAGGAAGAATGACCGAAGAAGAGAAAGTAAGAGAGCGACAATTTAAGGCCGATGTGGTGGCCGACCTGCAAAGGCAACGGCCATATCTGGCCACCCGTTACCGCCGTGCGCTGGATGATACCGACCCACGCATGGCACAGTATGTGTTTGGTGTGATAGACAACCCAGATGCCCACAACCTTTATGAGCATTTGGCCATCCGGCGTTTCTTCAAGATGCTGGATAAGTACGATTGGAAGAAAGGCCGCGTTAAGCGTTTCATCAAGTTTTATGAGGCGTTGCGTTTCAATGGTACGTCTGGCAGAACCCGATACAAGTTGACACCCGTGCAGACGTTTCAGTTTGCCAACATATTCGGGTTTGTTGATGCAATTGGCCGTCGGCTCATTCGTACTGTTTATATCTTTGTGCCGCGTAAATTTAGCAAAACCACGTCAGCTGCATCATTGGCTGTGTTTGATATGCTATTTGGCGACAACAATGCTCAGGCATACGTTGGGGCAAACAGTTATGAGCAGGCCAAAATTTGCTTTGATGAGATACGGGCAATAATGCAGGATATTGACCCAGCCGCCCGACATTTCCGCGTGAACCGTGAGAAAATCACCTTTAAGGACAGAGGCCGTGACAGCCTCATCCGATGCCTCACGGCCAACGCTAAGACGCAGGACGGTTTACACGCCTCATTGGTGATAATGGATGAGTACGCCCAGGCACGGAACACGGCAGGAAAGAACGGTGCAGACCTCAAAAACGTGCTGACATCTTCGATGGGACCACGCCGTGAGCCGTTGACGATGATTATTACCACGGCCAGCAACGTGATAGATGGCCCGTTTGCCCATGAGTTGGAGGGCGTGAAAAAGGTACTCAGAGGCGAGGCCGAGGCCGACACCATGTTTGCCTCACTGTTTATGCCCGACGTGGACGATGAGGAAAACGACCCCCACACATGGGCAAAGGTGCAACCCCATTTAGGCATAACAGTACAACCCGATTTCTACGAAAAGGAATATGAGACCGCCCAACTGTCAGCCGAGAATATGTTGGCGTTTCGTACCAAGTTGCTCAACGTGTTTGCTGTCAACGATGAAACGGCATGGCTACCAGAGAAAGTTTGCCAGAGCCTCATGGGAGATTTCGACATTAACCATGTGCAGGGAAAGCCATCGTGTGCCGTGGCGTTTGATTTGTCGGTGCATGATGATTTCAGCGCAGTATCATATACAATATATCTGGAGGCCAACAAACGCTTTTACACCCATACCGACTATTATTTCCCGGAGGGTGCATTGCCCGGACACCCCAATGAGCAGCTTTACAGGCTATGGCACGAGGCAGGGCATTTGAAGTTGTGCAAGGGAAAGAAGATTGACGTGAGGCAGGTGGGCAATGATATATTGGCACGATCCAAACGTGTGCGCATTATCCGAATCAGTTATGATGCCTATAAAGCGCAAGATTTGGTGAACATCTTGCGAGTGTTGGGAGGCCCAGACACGTTGCAGCCATACAGCCAGACCAACGGCAATTTCAATTTGCCCGTCGAGAGTTTTGAAATGATGGCCTACAATGACCCACCCCAAATTATGCTCAACAACAACCCCATCAATCTGTATTGCCTGATGAATTGCGTAATTGACGAGGATAGATTGGAGAATAAGAAGCCAATGAAAGTGAGCCAATATAGAAAGATTGACGGTGTGATTACGTGCCTAATGACAATTGGAGCACTCTATTCATACGAACGATAAGTTAAAGTTTGTTAAATATTTTTTGATGGCTGTTTTGCTTTGTCCTACATTGTTTTGCTTTGTCCTACATTGTAAAGCGACCATTTTTAATATGTGTATCTTTGCGGCACAAAACTTTGCAAAGATATGAATTTTCCTAAATGGCTGAACCCTGCAACATGGTTTTCCAGAGAGGAAACCATTGTTGAGACTGGTACGGAAGAGGTGGCAACAAACACCCAATCCGCACCCGATACGCCGCGCACGGGGGGTTACAGTTATTGGGAACTGTTAGCAGGTGGTGGAGACAGCACCGCATTGTCAATTGCAACTGTGTACCGTTGCGTTAATCTGTTGGCCGATAGTGTGGCCGTTTTGCCGTGTCAGTTCATGAGGCAGAAAGATGGCCGCTTTGTCATAGATACCAACAGCCGATTGTATTACCTTTTGAACGTGCAACCCGATTTCACTTTGAGCGCGTTTGATTTCTGGCGTTTAGTAGTGCAGAGATTGTTGATGGACGGCAACGCCTACATCGTACCCATATACAACACCGCCACATTGGATATTGACCGTCTGGCGTTGTGTGGCCGCGCCACAGTGACCCACGACACAACCAATGACACGTACACCGTCACGGATGCCGACAACGGGATTTATGGCGTGTATGATGAAGATGAGATTATCCACATTAAGGGCATGAGCGTTGACGGCAAGCATGGTGTGAGCGTATTAACGTATGCCCGTCTTACATCAAATATCGCTACCACAGGCGATGCCGAAACGCTTAAACGCTTTGCCAATGGTGGTAACGTCAGAGGTATCATTTCCAACGATAACAGCGTAAGAGGTTTTGGCGAGTACCAGGATGAGGAATTGGAGAAAACGGCAGTTGATGTTGATGGACGTTTCCAAGCAGGGCAACACATCGTATCTTTGCCCGGTCAAGTCCAATTTACTCAGATGTCGATGAGTTCAGTGGATATGCAGTTTTTGGAGAGCCGCAAATTTACGGTCAGAGAGATTTGCCGTTTCTTCGGTGTGCATCCATCGTTTGTTTTCGACGATACCAGCAACAATTACAAATCGGCTGAAATGGCAAACGTGGCATTTCTCAATAACACCCTCAACCCTATTTTGCGAAAGATTGAGGCCGAGTTGTTGCGTAAGTTGGTGGCCCCGACGCTGGCAACCAAGCGAAAGTTTGAGTTTAACCGCCAATCGCTTTATGCGTGTGATTTGGAGAGCAGAGGAAAGTATTGGAAGCAAGTTATTGAAACGGGATTGTACACCGTAAATGAGTTGCGCCGTGAAGAGAACAAGCCCGATGTGGAGGGTGGAGACACGGTGTTAGTATCTGCCAATCTGAAATCCATTACCAATCTGGCCGCAGAAGGAGAACCGACACAGACAACAGAACCCGATAAGAACCCCAATGATAACAAGAAAAAGGAGGACAGCGAAGATGAAGAATAGGAACCAAATAATCAGGCGGCAGATGTTCACGGTTGCAAGCCTGCAAGTACGTGAAGCCGCCGAGGGTGAGGCCCCCAGCCGAATCATTGAGGGGTACGCCATTCTTTTCAACGTGCCATCCGCTCCATTGTGGGCAGATGAGGACAGCGAAGCCAGAGAGGTGATTGCCGCAGGTGCAGTGACCAAAGAACTGTTAGACGGTTGCGACATCAAAATGACGATGTTTCACAATCGGCAGTTGCTTTTGGCACGATCGAACAAGGGCGCAGGTACATTGACGTATGAGGTTGACGATAAGGGCGTGAAGTTCAGTTTTGAGGCCCCCAATACAGTCGATGGTGACAAGGCATTGGAATTGGTAAGACGTGGTGACATTGGTGGGTGCAGCTTTGCATTTACCACACGTTATTACGACGATGCTTGCGTCGAGCGCAGTGCCAAGGTGGTGAATGGTACGACAATGATAACGTACACCGTGAAAGCCGTTACGGGCATTTACGATTTCACCATCACTGACAACCCGGCATATCCCGATACATCGGTTGAGGCGAGGGAGTTTGTGGCAGTACTGAAAGCCCCAGAGACCCCCGAACCCGAAGCCCCAAAAGACGATACGAAAATGCGTGAGCAATTGCGCGAAATGCGTTGCGCCGCAAATAGTAAGTTATTATAAGTTTAACCCCCTAAAATCACAGTTCAATGAAGAAAAACAAGTTGAATGTGCGCGAATTGGTCAATCAGTACCAGACCAATTGCGACCGTATCCGCGAAATTGCCGATACGTGCGAAAAGGAGAAACGTGAGCGCAACGAGGCTGAAACCACCGAGTTTGAGGCCCTTTGCCGCGACAATCAGTTGCTCCAGATGAAGATGCAGGTGGCGACCGCCGAGCATCTGCGTGAGAACCCAAACGCCGCAGAGGAAGCAATTACCCTCATCCGCGAGAACGCGAAGAACGGCAAGAAGTCGGAAATTATTTTTGTCCGCGACATGATGATGGTTTCCGACGTGAACGCTGGCGGCATCATCCCCCTCAACATTCAGGACATTTTGAAGCCCCTGCAAGAGGGTTTCATTCTGGACAAGGTAGGTTTACCCATGCCCACGGGATTGGCTGGCGATTTCGTTTGGCCAATGTATGAAATGGTAGAGGCTCAGATTGCAGGAGAGGGTGTTGCTTTGAGTGACACCAAGATTCCGTTCAGCAAGATGACCGCCGCCCCTGAGCGTGTCGGCATTGCCATCCCCGTGACAAACCAGAGCCTCAACCAGAGTGCAGGTGTGCTGGAGATGATTGTGCGTGAGGTCATGCCGCTGTCGATTCGTCTGTTGCTCAACAAGATTCTGTTTAGCACGGAAAAGGTCAACAATGCCACCAACCTCATCGGCCCCTTTGCCGCCATTGCTATCAATGCCGCCAAGTCGGTTTCACAGCGTGACAAGAAGATTCCGGGCATTGTGCAGCTGGCTCATGTGCCCACGTTTGAGCAGCTCAACGCCCAGATGAAGGCCAAGGTGCTTGAAACGGGTATTGAGGGAAGCCACCTTTGCTGGATTATGACCAAGAGCATGGAGGCCATTTTGGAGGGTACGCCCATCAATAAGGATGGTATCTTTGTACCCATGATTCAGAACGGCATCCTTTGCGGCCTGCCAGTGTACACCACCAACGCCATCCGTAAGACCACGACAGAAAGCGACACAACCACTGTTACTGAGTTCATCGGATTGGGTGATTGGCGTTACCAGCCTATGGGCCTGTTTGGCACAATTCGTTTCATCGTTGACCCGTATTCCCAGGCGCGTAAGGACAGCGTGGATTTCGTACTCAACACGGACTATGGCACAAAGACCATCCGCAATGAGGCGTTCCTGTTGGGTCAGGTGGCCGCATCCTAAAACTTTTCTTTCTGTTCATACGATAATAAATTAAAGTTGGTTAGTCAATGGCAGCAGTGGATTTGGCACTCTTCAAAAAGCACGTTAGGGCAGACGATTTTGCCGATGATGATGATTATATGCAGCACCTTTTGGATGCCGCAGAGATAAGCGTTATCATGGCAACCCACCGCACGGAAGATGAGTTGAAAGCCATTGGAAACGGTGAGATACCAATGCCCGTTGTACAAGCGATTATGATGTTGGCAGCCCATTGGTACAATCAGCGTGAGAGCGTAAGCACAACGCAGTTGCACCAGGTGCCTGATTCACTGTCTGCATTGATTAAGCCATACCGAAAGTTAGTGAGAGACAAGGAATGATTGCAGGACGCATGAAATACAAGTTGGCATTATTGATGCCCAGCACGATCGAGAATGATTTTGGCGAGGCCAAAACCACCTACGAACAAACGCGCATTGTCAATGCCGAAAGGGTAAAGAACAATGGTCGCAGGAGTGAAGAGGTTGGTGAGCATTTCCCCGATTATAATGCTGAGTTTAATATCCGAGACGCGCACCCCGTCGATGAAAATTGGCGAGTACAGCAATTGGGTGGACATTTGTACACCGTCACAAACATCATTCCCAACATTGACAAAGGTATGAAAACACTGATTTGCGAAAGAGTTAACGAGTAAGCCGATGAAGCCCGAAGAGTACACAGGCAGAGAATGGGATGAACTGTTGCGTGAAATGAATGGCACGCAAATCAAGAAATCCCTACGTGGGGCCATCCGAGCCGAGGCACGGAAATCCCAGAAGATAGCACAGGGCAAATTAAGTACCAGCGGCCTGCAAGTCAAGGGCAACACGTCGGATTGGAAAAAAGGTATCAGGGTACGCATCTACCCCGACAATAAAGGCGCAGGTTTCATGGTTACGGTCAAGGCGAGAGCCGCCAGTCGTAAAACGGGAATGGGTGAGAAGTCCATGCACGAAAATCGCTTTGGATTTAAGAAGCCGATATTGATGTGGGCAGAAGAGGGTACAAAAGGCCGCAAGACCAAGACACAGACCAAATGGGGCCTACGGAAACGGAAAGGCCACGGCACGGGCAAGATGGGTGCATATCATTTCATGGATGATGCCGCACCTGAAATGTTCCAATCGGTTGAGGCAGGATTGACACCAGAAATCGAGAGAGTCGTGCAGAAAGTGGCGAGGAAATGCGGTTTTGTTTAATCTATAAAGGAAGCATCAAGATATGACATCTTTAAGCGTTGGCAAGATAATACGCAGTATGATGATGGCCGATGCCAGCATCAAGACCAAGGCCACAAAGGTTTTCCCGGTTGTGACCGACAAGGCCAATTTGCCATATATTGCGTATCGCCGTGCAGGCATTGAACCTAAGCCGTTCAAGGGGGGCAATGCCGACACCGTGACTGTTGAGGTGTTGGTGTTCACAGCCGACTACGAAAGCGGCGTTGAACTGGCCGAAGATGTGCGCCGTGTGCTGGATTGCCAGCAGGGCGAGATTGACGGCCTCACAATGCGCTCATGCACGTTGGCCGATGGTGAAGAGGCATACCAAGATGATGCCTACGTTCAAAAGTTAGTATTCACAATTAAAGCATAAAAGCAATATGAGTTACATTAATGGTTCAGATTTGTTGCTGAATGTAGGTGGCAAGGCCGTCGGCCATTGCACGACACACACCACAACCTACAACAGCGAGACGAAAGATCGCGCCGTTAAGCCCGTTGCATCCGCTAAGAAATCCGCTGGATTGTGGAAAGGCAAGGGCGTTACGGGCCTCAGCATTTCCATCAGTGCAGAGGGATTGCGCTATTACACCGAAACAGAAAACGGCTTTAAGCAGATTGCGCCATTGTGGGGCAAAGGCCAGAGCGTTGAAGTGCAGGCGTTCGAGCGTGAGAGCGACACTCTTCCCTACCTCAAGGGAAAGTTTGTCATTTCCTCAATCGAGGAGACCAGCCCGGCCCAGGACGATGCCACTTACACTGTCAATCTGGAGAACGATGGCGAGCCTGACATCTACCCCGGCAGCGAAGATGAGGGCAGCAGTGGAGATAGTGTGTAATCTATCTAATCCGAGCGAATTATGGCAAAGATTGAGATTATAATCAACGGCAAGCATTACCCCTGTCGGCAAACGATGGGGGCAATGCTCCGTTTCAAACAAGAGACGGGCCGCGAGATTACCGAGATTGAGCAGGGCAATTTCAGCGACATTTGCACATTCCTTTGGTGTTGCGTTGTGTCGGCTTGCAAGCATGACGGCGTTGAGTTCGGTTTGTCATTGATGGATTTTGCAGATAGTATTGACCCAGACACAATGACAGCGTGGAATGAAGCCATACAAGGCGAGTCCCCAGCAGCTGAGGCAGATGCAGATGGCGCAGATGCTGAAAAAAAAAGTTAGGCATTTATGAGGTATTGGGTGTGGCCATTTCCTGCATCGGTTTGTCATACGACGATTTTTGCAGGCTGACCCGTGAAGAGTTCCAACACATTTATGATGCCTACCAAGAAAGGCAAGAAAGTGAGTACCGTATTGAATGGGAGCGTATGCGTATGCTGGCAGCGATTGTTATACAGTCGCATTGCAAAAAGAAGATAACCCCACAAAAGTTATTGCCGTTCCCATGGGAAAGCAAGAAAAAGGCCGACCACCCAATGCCGACCGCCGAAGAGGATAAGGCAAGGTTAGAGAGCCTATTGAAACGCATTAATAAGTAACAGCAGATATGGCAAAAGACGTAAAATTTAATATAAAGTTACAAGTTGACGGCAAAGATGTGGTTGTGCAAGCATCTACGAACGTCAAGCAGCTGGCCGATGAGTTAGGTTTAGTGCATGATCGTGTGACCGCCGCCGACAAGGCTTTTATTAAATGGACACAAAGCGTCATGGCCATTAGTGCCGTTACTAATTCCATCCAACAAATATCTGGCGTACTCAACACCCTCACTGAAGACAGCCGTACATTTGGTGCAGCCATGAAATCCGCCAACACTATGGCTGGAAAGGATGCAGAGGGGTTTGAGCATCTTAAAGACCAGGTTGCCGAATTGTCTAAGACCATACCAATGGCCCGCGACGCATTGGCTAATGGTTTGTACCAAGTAATTTCAAACGGTGTTCCCGAAGATAATTGGATTGATTATCTAAGAACGTCGAGCCGTTCCGCTGTCGGTGGCATTGCCGACGTTGGCGAGGTGGTCAAAGTTACTTCGACTGTCATTAAAAACTATGGTTTGGAATGGTCAGCCGCCCAAGATATTCAGGACAAGATACAGTTGACCGCCAAGAATGGTGTAACATCGTTTGAACAATTAGCCGCCGCCCTGCCATCTGTTACAGGCCAGGCAGCGCAATTGGGCGTATCATTCACGGAAATGCTGGCAGTGATGAGTACGCTGACAGGCGTAACGGGTAACACGTCAGAAGTGGCTACGCAGCTTGCAAGTGTGCTGACCGCATTAACAAAGGAGAGCAGTAAGAGCCAGAAGATGGCCGAGGAAATGGGCATATCGTTCAATGCTGCATCCATCAAAGCCGCAGGTGGTTTGCGTAACTATCTGCAAGAGTTAGATCGTACCGTTACGGCATACGCCCAGAAGTCCGGCCAACTCAAAGAATCCATTTACAGCAAACTTTTCGGACGTGCCGAGGCATTGCGTTTGGTCAATGGCCTAACGGGAGAAATGGCCGCTAAGTTTGACGAAAACATTGCCGCACTGGATAACAGTGCAGGAACGATTGACAAGGCATTTGCCACGATGAGCAGCACGGGAGCAGCCACCACGCAGATGCTCAAAAATCAGTTTGCCGCCGTCACTGACCTCATTGCCGGGATTGTCGGAGGCATACAGCCGTATTTGAATTTTACGACACAGTTGGGCATGACCATTCTAAGCGTTACGAGCCTGACAAAAGCCATTAAGGGCCTCAATCTGGCGCACGGCATTATGATATTGCGTACCAATGCCGGAGGTATTGCAATGCTGGCATTTGGCCTGAAAGCCAGCCGAGCCGCCGCGTTTACCCGTGTGTTTAGTGCAGCCCTCAAATCGGGCGCATATTCAGCCACAGCGTTTAAGATAGCGTTGAGAGGTTTGATGATTTCAACGGGTGTTGGTGCGCTCATTGCAGGTGTGACGTGGGCAGTCGAAAAGTTGGTTGATGCTTTTGATGATGCCAGCGATGCCGCCGACACAGCGGCAGAAAAGATTAACGTTGTGGCCGACACCGCCCAGCAAGCACAACAAGCATTTACCAATGCGCAGTCTGAAACGTACAGTCGTCTAATGACCAAGTACACCGAATTGCAGGCAGCATGGAAAGCCCTAACAACCGCCCACGCAAAAGCACAGTGGATTAAGGATAACCGCAAGGCGTTTGAGGAATTGGGATTGAAGATTAACAATGCCAAGGATGCCGAAGATGCTTTTGTCGGCAATACCGATGCCGTTGTGCAGTCATTTGTTGCCAGAGCCAAAGCCGCCGCACGTCTGGCACGGCTCACAGAGGAATACCGCATACAGATGGATTTGGCCGATAAGATTGCCCAATCCGATGAAGATTACCGCCAGCAAAACACCGTGCAGACGGGCGAAAGAGTTAGACGTGATGGCGAATTTTCTTCCACGGGTGGCCACACAGTCAATGGCGGCAACGAGTATGTGAATAACGATGGTCATTGGGTATATACCGATAAGGGCGCAGCACTCCACAACAGCCGTATCGGGCAGAACCCATCCAACCAAGCCGACCGCGACGCGCTGAAAGCATCCCAGCAGCGCAGTAAGAAAATTGAGGGCGACATTGCAGCCGATGCCCGGAAAACCACAGCCAACAACAAGCCAACTAAAACGACACATGGTAACGGCAACAACTCAAATGGCGACCCCAACACAGACAAGATTATTGAGGGAGCACAGAGTTATGCAGACCTGGCCCACAACGTAGGTGTGTATAAGAAGCAGTTGGAGGCAGCAGACCCGGCCAACAAAGAACTGATTGCCCGTTTGCGTGAGCAGATGGCAGCGGCAGAGGCCGCATCACAAGCCTCACAAGATGTGGTAAAAGGTTGGGATTTGTCGAATCCTGACACGATAGAAGAGATTGATGAGGCCATCAGCCGCCAGCAACAGTTGAGGAAAAAGGCCACAGCCGATAATCTGGCACAGTACGATGCCGAGATTGCCCGTCTGCAAAAACTAAAAAAACAGATGGAGCAAAATGCCAAAGTGCCGACCCCGACCGACCAAATACAAACGTATGAGCAGCTGGAAGAGGCATTGAGCATCTACAATGACCGCCTAAAGACCGCCACAGACAATGAGCGTGAGCAAATACAACTCCAAATTAACGAGTTGGAGAAATTGCGTAAGAAATGGGATGATACGTTGGCCGACCTCAAAAAGCCTGGCCCAATCGGAACGCTCAACACCATTCAGGAATTAGACGATGCCATTACATATTATGGCAACCTGCAAAAACGGCAGAGTGCCGAAGAGATTGCGGCCACCCAGCGCACAATTGAAGCGTTGGAGAAAAAGCGCGATGCCCTGCAAAGACCCATTCAATTGAAGTCAATGCAGAAAGAAATTGATGAGATCAATGCGTTAAGTGGCCGTGAGTTCAGAGTGAAGATTAAGGGCATTGGTTTTGACGCGCTGACTGAAAAGATACGCGAGTTGCAACGGCAGCTCAACGACCTTGATAACCCACCTACCGAGAACCAGCGTAAGCAAATCGAGGGCATGATTGCCGTTTACGAGGATTGGCGCAAAAAGTCAATCATGGCGTTTGACACGGCAAAGAATGGTTGGGATGGTATCAAAGGCATTGGCAATTCCATTCAGAACATTACCGATGCTTTGGAGAGCAACGGCAACGCATGGCAAAAGACTGTTGCACTCATTGATGCCTTCATCGGTTTGTATGAGGGCATACAAGCCATTATTGGCATCATCAATATGTTGTCGGCAGCATCAGCCGCCCACGCCACAACAAAGGGCGTTGAGGCAGGTGCAGAGACCACAGAGGCTGCAACACGCGAGGCAGCGACCGCCGCCAACATCGTTGCATCAACCGCCCAGATTGCTGCAAACAAATTGGAAACAGCATCATGGGCAGAGTTGGCAGCGGCCATGACCTTTGCCGCCCACGCTGCAATACCATTTGCAGGTACGGCCATTGCAGCCGGAATGATTGCAACCCAGCAGGCATTGATTTTGGCCGCTGGCATACCTAAGTACGAAAAGGGTGCTTTGGCATTTGGCCCCACGTTGGGCATATTCGGTGAGTACGCAGGAGCAAGCCACAACCCGGAAGTGGTGGCCCCGTTAGACAAATTGCGCTCCATGATTGAGCCATCAGAGTCCTTTGGTGGTGAAGTGCGTTTTGTCATTGATGGTGACAAGTTGGTTGGCATACTAAAGAAAAAGAACAAAGAGAGCAAACGCAGTTAAACGATGAGCAAGTTTTTACGATACAGAGGTGAGTTTATGAGCCGCGCAGGTGTTGTGTGGCGCATTGACATTATGCAGGAAGCCGATGCCGCTTTTGACAGCATCGGTGCGCTGACCTTTGAAGCAGAGGAAACGTTGCTCATGGAATGGGAAGAGAAAAGCAAAGAGGAAGTATTGCAGGGCTGCATGGCCACAATACAAGTGGAAAGCCCCGGCGATAGAACCTATGAAGATTTATATACGATCGAGGTTGGCCGCATCCGTATGGACGTGTACCGTAACAACGTGCTTTATTGGTGTGGTGCGCTGGATGCCGAGTTTTACGAAGAGCCATATGAGCGTGCCAGCAAGTACCCCGTGAGCCTCAAATTTTCCGATTTCGGTGTGTTGGGCAGACTGAAATACGATTTGTCGGGTATGCGAACGCTGAAAGAGATTGTGACCTATTGCCTGCAACGTGCAGGGCTGACAGCCGACATTGACGAAAGTCTGATTAGCACTTGCATATCTGGAAGCACCCCAATGAGCCTGAGCAGCCTGAAAGTACGCAGCGATAATTTCTATGATGAGGACGGTGAGGCCAGCACCCTGCAAGAGGTGTTGGAGGGCATTTTGCAGCCGTTGGGATTGCGTATGATACAGCGTAATGGCAAGGTGTATGTGTACGACCTCAACGGACTTTACACCAATGGCCAGGCGAAAGCCCTGCAATGGGATGGTGACAGCCAGACGATGGGCGTTGATGTTGTTTATAACAATGCCAAAATAACATGGTCAACGTATGCCCAGAGCGGCAATTTGGCCATTCAGGAATGTTGGACTATTGAGACCGACCCCAATTTGATTGCGTTGAACAATCTAAGTGGTGGCAGTTACAATGGGGCAAGATATTTCAGTTACCATTATTCGCAGGATTATTGGGATTGGGCAGATGGCAGCGACGCCGGATTTACAATCTGGATTAGTCGCACGGGCAAAAATGCTGAATTGCTCAACAGCAACATCAATTTCTTCAAGATAGTGCCTCAGTATGATGGCAGCGATGCCGAGGGCATTGCCATCTATTTCACGGCCTGTTTGTATTGGAAAATCGGCAATCGTAAGAATTACACCGCCCAGATACAAACAGCCGGATATGGTGAGGGCCATTTACCAGGCGTTTACAATGCCATTACCACACCGCTTTTCCGTAACAATCCGATATGGTTGCCTCCCGTGTCCAATGCCAGCAAACTTTGTGTTCGTGTTGGTTTAGATTTGCTCATTGACCCCCGATTTAACCCCTTTGAAGAGGGCGTTAATTGGATGAAGTGGATGGAGCAGAAAGATTGGTATAATCAATGGAACAGCAGAGGCAATTATTTTTATGTGCCTGTTGTAATAAAGTTCACAACCGAAAGCGGCCAAACATATGTATGGGATAACCGAAACATTATTGGTCAGGACGTAAAAAATGCACAAATCAGCACATTGGGGCAGACATACGGCCAATGGGTATCTTACAATGGCAATGACAATGCCCCCAACGCATGGGGTTATCTGGCATATTACCAGCCCGACGATAGAGCCGAGAAAAGCGGCGTGTTAGGTTGGAGAAAAAACCGCCCGGCAATCAATCCACACACGGGCAAAATCATTTCCGTGCTGGCCAATTGCAGCGATGGCCAATATATACCATACCCTAACTTTGGCGGCGAAGGTGGAAATCTTACCGTGCAAGTACACGCAGGTGGATGGATGATAAGCGATGGCAATGCAAACGTATCATCTTCGCAGGTG
Organism: Prevotella sp. P3-122; assembly: GCF_002251365.1. Classification (GTDB taxonomy): domain Bacteria; phylum Bacteroidota; class Bacteroidia; order Bacteroidales; family Bacteroidaceae; genus Prevotella. The sequence goes on along the minus strand of NZ_NPJH01000046.1, from coordinate 57,950 downwards.
ATGAACCCATACGAACTATGGCAAAAAATAAATTGGGCATTGGTAAAGTTACCAGAAATTGAGGTGATGAACAATGTGCAGTTTGACGCGCCCATCAACACGGACGATGTGGAGTATAAGGCCACAATCAATGAGAGTGCCAAGGAGAGTTTGGAGATTGACACCATTTGCGGCAGCAGCTCCAAGGGAGTGCCGACAGCCAGAGGCGCATATTTCAATACTACAACGGGCAAACAGATTACCAGCCTGACAAGGGCAGGGCGCACAACACAAATCGAAGAGTTATTAATTGGTACACTTTACAGTCAGTTTGCAGACCGCCGTACTAAGTTGGAGGGCGAGGCCGTGATTGCCGCCGATGGTGTTGTGGCATACACAGAGCAGAACCAGCCCGGCAAGGTATTTTTGTTGACAGCTGATACGCAAAACGCGATTGAAGATGTAAGCCAAGCCGTGATTGTTGAATTGCGGCCCGACGAATATAAAAAGGAGGGTGAGGCATGAGTAAGAAAATATATAAGTCCGAGGCCAACGAGAGAACCGCGAAGCCCAGAGCCAAGCGATTGAGAGAGTTGGGAGGTATTGCCGCAGGTGGAGGCAGTACCGTTGTCAGCGTGACCAGCAGCGGCAACATTTCCGAGAGCGACGGCCACACCCACGCCAACAAGTCAGCGTTAGACCAGATAAGCACCGACAGCCAAGGTTATGAGTATCTGACAAGGTTAGTTGAGGTGGAGGTGGAAACGACCGACCCCGAAACGGGTGAGACCACAACTGAAACCCAATGGCAGAGTAAGACCGAGAAAGTCAAGGCAGGTTTTGCCGATTTCGCACAAGACCTCACACCCGACAGCCCCGTGCGCCAACAATTCCTGAGCCGTATTGCAGACGATGTGGCACAGGGCAAAATTACATTTGAGCAGGGATTGATTGCCGTTGGTATGGCCATATTCCAAGATGGTTCAGAGTTTGGCGAGTTTGTCAAATCTTTATATGCTGGCAAGGGCGCAGGTATTGACAAAGACGGCAATGCAGAGTTTGAGAGCGTGAGGGTACGCACATACTTTGAGGCCGTTGAGTTAATCATCAACCGACTGTCAGCCATCGAGGGCGACCAATTGTTGACTGAGGCCGACACAATCGAGAGAGTTGTGGATTTGGGCGACAATTGTTATGGCCTATATTTGCACCCCAAATGGGAGGGATATTTTACCGCCCAAGCCGTCGGCAATGTGCTGAAAGGTATTATCAATAATTTGGGTGCAATAGCATTGGGCATGACGGGCCAGGGAAACGCCGCCATGTACACCTCATGGATGAGGGTAAACAGCGTAAACCCCACGCTCAATTACATTGAGGTGACGATGTACCCCGACGATGAGACCCCAGCCGGAAAGAACTTTTTGCCGTGCGAGTTGATGAAGATTGCCCGATGGGGCAACCAAACCGATAAGACACGCCAAAGCTGCCTTTATCTGTCAAGCACGGAGGGGCGCATTGTGCATTTGAATGGTGTGACAAAGCCCATCATTGACCAATCCAACTATGCAGCCACCTTTGGCACGATACCAGAGTTTGTTAAGCACATGACCGACCGCGATGGAAACCCGTTACCATTGCGCGACAATCTGGATTACGTTTACATCGGTGGACTCATCGTGCAGGACGTAATAAGGGTTGATTTCCAAGGCAAGCCGATTGTTACATACGTTGATCGTGGCCAATGGTATGCAGCCGCCAATTATTATTGCGAGGCCAAGAACCTCACGACGGGCGTATGGGAAACAAGCGATGTGTGGTACATGGGTTGCAAATATCGGTGTTGCAAGAATCTGACAAAGACCGCCCCGGCATGGAACAATACCGATTGGGCAATGGTGGAGGGCAACCCCGATTTCACGGTTGAGTTTGCCGATACTGATTACCTTTTCGACCCCGACCGATTTGCCGTTACATTGACCATCATTGCCAAACTCCACAACATTGATGTGACCTCCGACATTCTGGATGCCGATGTGATATGGACACGATACAGTGAAGATGATAAAGGCGTTGAGCGAGTGGCCAGCGATAACGCATGGACATTGAAACGGGCAGGTGCAGGTAAATCCATAAATCTGACAGCCGCCGACGTAGATTTCAACGGGTATGTGCCAAGGGTGTTGAGGTACACGGCCACGGTGACATTGCGCGACGGCATGGGTGAGACAGCGGCCACAGAGAGCGTTAGTTTTGAGTTTTAACATATAAGCAGCTGAATATATGAAAACAAGAAGATTTGATTTTAACTTTAAGCCGTTGCAGGTTAGCCGCACGATTGCGGTTGATGGCAGCGTACCGGCCCGACAGACGTATGATGCCGAATCGGGATTGTTTACGCCTGATTACACCCTCACGCCCCTCATTATCCAACCGAGAATCGGGCGCATGGATAAGGACGAGATTTTGACATCGGGCAGCATTAACCATCTTTTGGCTAATGTGCGTTGGTATGAGATTATTGATGGTGCTAAGACCCTCATTGAGACTACCAATGCAGATTATGAGATTACAGCAAGCGGAAACGATGCCGGACGTATTAAGGTAAAAAAGAACGCAGAGCCTCAGCACCCGATTACGCTGGAGTTTTATGCCGAGTACACCGACAGCCGTACAGGGCAGTTGTACGTCATTCAAGACACATTCCACATCATGTGCAGGAACTCCACGGCATTGCCTGAGTTGTTTTTGGATGCCGCCGACCAAACCATTTATGACCCCCTCAATGACGTGGCCGACCAGACCGTGACCGCCAGCCTTAAATTAGGTACAAAGGAGTGTGCAGTGGCCAATCGTCTTTTCGTGTGGGAACTGTTACGCGACGATGGCACATGGTCAGTTGTAGGCGCAGAACCAGCATTGGATTATTGCATTGACGTGGCCGCCGATGGCCTCAGTGCTGTTGTGCATCGTGACCTCATGGGCGCATCTTTGGCTTTGCGTTGCAGAGCGAAATATGACCCAGAGGGCAACCCAGCAGCCATTACGCTCAACGATGGAAGCCCCTGCAAAGTGGTGGAGTTTGTGCGTCGAATCCACAAGTATGATTTTGACATCGTAGATTGCCCCGTGAATATCCCCAGCGGAATGTTGGCTATTGCCCCACGCGCATCTATTTATGACACCCACGGAGAGATTGCCAACCCCGAAAGGGAGTTGTTGGTGCTTTGGTATGTGGCGACAAACAAGGCCAGCGGTGCATTGTCGTACAGCCTCATTGCCCACGGCCAAGAGCCTGATATGTTATCCACGTCAGCCATGAACGCCCAATTTGGTGCAGTGTACGGCATTGACGTTAAGGACATCGGCCCCGTGGCAGCATGGGAAGATGGCGACGGAAAGTTGTTTGAAGACGGCGACGGAAACATCATTTTAATTCACTAATAAAAATATCGAGATTATGGCACGTTACATTAAAGCAAATCCGAAAGTTGCAGCTTATTTGCATCTGGAAAATGACCGTCTGAAACTGAAAGATGGCAATTACATTCTTTGGCAGGGCGATATGACAGCATTTGGCCCATTGCCTATGCTCAACGAGACATTAACGCAGATTGGCGGCATTGCCCTCATGCCCCATGAGGCCAAGCAAGAGCAGGATGGCAAGTACAACCGACCTTTGCCCGTGGCCACCGATGAGCGTTTCATCATGGATGAGGCCAAGGCAGACCCCGAACCACAGACGGGTAATGAGGCAGAAGCCGTGACCAATGAAAACGGAGAGGGCCAGGCCCCAGCAGCAGCCAGCACCGAAGAGCCAACAGACGATGAGGGCGATGGCGATACCTACGAAGAGCCAACCGAAGCGAAAGCCGAGGGCGAGAGTGAGGCAACCGAATCTGACAACTCCAAAACAGAATAAGCCATGAGCAGTGCATCAACAACCAGAACCATCAAATTTGTGTCTAAGGCTGGAACGTATGCCGCCGTTATCATGTGTCCTGATGGTGACATATACCAGGAATGGGAGGGCAGCACCAGCCAAGTAACGGGTATCTACCCCAATTTTGAGGTAACGAAACCCAAACTTTATTTCGTATGTACGTCGAGCCGTGTGGCCGAGGGTGTTGCAACGCCCGATGCCATCAATTTCTATTTCAACGGCACACTCATTCAGTGGAATGGCGATACCAGCACGGGAACATTTGCAGGGCTGTTTAAGAAGATTGCCCCGGCAGGTGACAACCTTTATTATGGTATTCAGATTGTCAAGAACATTGCACAGGCCGCAGGTTTTGCGCCAGCCGTCATTAAGATGGTGGCCACCGTGTCATACGGCACTCAGACTGACCAAATCGAAGCATCGTACAATATTCCCATCCAACAGGCCACGGGCAACGGAATCCGCGTGACGATCGTAAGCCCCGACGGAAAGAACTTTGTTATTAACGACAAGGGAGGCAGTTGTCAGTTAAAGGCAATGGCCTATCAGAAAGGCACGGAACTCACGGCCAATCTTTCATACGTATGGGAGCAGATGCAGGCCAGCGGATGGGTAGTATTGACGGGTAAGACAACCCAGACCATTACCGTGCAGGACACCGACATCAACAGTTACGGTGAATTTCGCGTTACCGTCAACCGTGGAAGCGGAGCGAGTACGGAGGAATTGGGCAAGGACATTCAGGGCGTTATGGATGCCAGCGACCCATTGCAGATTGACCCACACCCCAGCCCCGAAGATGAGGCTATCACAGAGGACACCAGCGGCAACGGCACTGTCACGTACACGCCCGTTGTGGTCAAGCGAGGAACAAGCACCAAGGCGTTAGACACCACGTTTTATTTCGTGGTCAAGGATGCCGTGGGCAATTACCTCAACCCCGGCAGCATGGGAACGGACAAAGCCACAGAGACCGTGACCAGAGCGCAGTGTGTTCAAGCAGGTGGCGACGTGTCAATTACAATCACATCAAAGGACTAAAGCCATGCCAAGCGTTACCAGAATAGTTAAGTTTATCCGTAAGGGTGAAAAAGGTGACGATGGCCGCAGTGTATTGGCCGTTGACGTGGAGTATGCGCAAAGCACATCAAACGTCACGGCCCCCACTACGGGCTGGAGTACCGATGCCCCAGAATGGATTGATGGGCAATACATCTGGAGCAGAACGCGCATTGATTATTCAGATGGTGAGCCTGAATATACCAACCCCGTTTGCATAACGGGTGGCAAGGGTGGCACGGGCAATGGTGTGGTTGATATTGTCGAAGAGTATTACAGAAGCACAAGCTGGCAATTCCTAATTGGTGGAAGTTGGTCAACGTCACGCCCGACATGGCTAAATGGTTATTACATCTGGACGCGCTCACATATTGTTTTGACCGACCGCGATTATTACACAACGGCAATTTGCGTAACGGGTGCAAAGGGTACGAACGGAACAAACGGCACTACTTATTACACATGGATTAAGTATGCCCCAGCCAACCCAATTATTACCCATTGCGGCATGACCGACACACCCGATGCCAACACCGCTTTTATTGGTATAGCCAAAAACAAAACAACATACGTTGAGAGCGACGATGTGAATGATTACACATGGGCACAAATACGTGGTGAAGACGGAAAAGACGGAAAAGACGGTGAGAATGGCGAAGATGGAACGAGTGTAAAGGTCGAGGGTACGTTGCACGATTGGAAACCAAATACAAGCGGTTATAATAAAGTTGATGCCGAGGTGTGGGCAGTTGACGCCCCATTTTGCATTTACTATTGGAGCGAAACCGAAGAGCAGTATATCCAAACAACCCCAACAGATGGTGATATGTATGTTGTAAGTGCGGAGAGTGCAAGCACATACGCAGGACATTTACTAATTGCCGATGATGGCAAATGGGTGGATTTGGGCAACCTGCAAGGCCCCAAGGGCGACAAGGGCGACAAGGGCGACAAGGGCGACAAGGGCGACAAGGGCGACAAGGGCGACAAGGGCGACCGTGGCCCAGCACTCCGAGGCCCCCAAGAATGGACAGATGTGGCCGTTGGCTATAAGTTCTATAAAGGGGCAGAGGACGAACCAAATTATGATGTGGTTATCTACGAAGATAACTATTATTCATGCGTGAAAAGCCACGTCAAGACCGCCAGCAATTACCCCACAAGCGATGACGACAATAACAACGGATATTGGCAGCTTGCTGACAAAATCGAGATAACCGCCACGAAACTTTTGCTGGCCACATACGCGTTAGTTAAGAATTTGGGTGTTGAAGTGATTGAAATGAAAGATGCCAGCGGAAACACCGTATTTCTGGCAAAGGATGGCATAGTAACGTGCCAAACGGGAACATTCAATAATATCACGGTGCAGAGCGGCACGATTGCAGGTTTCAAGGTGAGCGGCAACGGACTGACAAACGACCCATTCACGAATGATGCCTACATCATATTTCGCAATGACAGCAAAAAGGCGTTTGCAGGCATTGGCGGCAACGTACTCCCGACCTCATCAGGATTGAGAGCCATGGCACGGTTTGAGAATGAAGACACAAGCGATCAATGGGGAATCGGTGCTAATTATGCCCTCATACTGTCTGCAAAGAACGCCGCCAGAAACTATGCTTTCATAGGCAGCGGCAATGGTATTCTGGACGGGTACATTGCAGGTTTCTCATTCCACAAGTACACCATTGCAGCGGCCAACACGATTTATCAGGGTGATTTGGTGTTGAATCTGAAAAAGTCAAACCAATTCATCGTGCATTGCGAGTATGGCAATTCGGGCGTTTGTTTGCCCAAGTTAAACGCAGTATGTGAATCGTTAGGCATAAAAAGCGGCACAAACTTTTGCCTCAAAATTACCATCATATCCGATTTAAGCAATACCCAGAATTGGAGTGTATATGGCCGAAACAAGAAAAAGAGCAGTTCAAACACATACCCGTGGAACACTGAGCAATTGCCATTGCTGACACATTGGGACGGCTCAAATTGGGATGATTGCGCAATGGGCAGCGGCGACAGCCTGCAAATCATGTTGGTGTATGACAGCAGCCGAACCCAGACAATTAACGGATATACTACCAAGTACACAGCGAGAATTATTAACAGACAAAATTAAGTTTAACATTAAAAAATGCAATTATGGCAAAACAGACAAAGAAACTGACAGCCCAAGCAACTGTTACGACTGTCACCACGGCACAGAAATTCCCAATGACTGATGCCAACGGCAATGTAACACTAATTACATTGGCCAATCTGAAAGCCGCTTTAATGGGTGGCATCAACCTCAATTCGCTGGAGGATGGCGTGTTTATCATGACCCATCGTAAAAGTGACGATTACCCCATCATGTTCAAACCCCACAAGTGGACGGCACAGCAGAACGCAGGAGAGGTGGCCGACGGTGTTGTGGTAGTCGAGGGTGGCCATGTATTAGTCGTGGCCCCGACGGAAAGCACAACCAAACTTAATTGGGGCAGTGCCAACGTGGCAGGTGGTGGTGTGACTACCAGCAACCGAGAAACCGCTTACAGCGATTTTGCAGGTAAGGCGAACACGGCCAGCCAAATCACCCATGCCGAAATGAGCGGTGAGGGCTATGCCCCCGGCTTCTGTCACGCTTACAGCCGTGTGAACGCCAACGGCAAAGGTTTGACCGCTGGCAAATGGTGGTTGCCATCGTTGGGCGAAATGATGATGATTTATGCCAACATGACAAAAATCAATTATGCTTTGTCGCTCATCGAGGGTGCAACGCAGTTGGTGGAAGATGCCTATTGGACTTCGACCGAGGACAGCGCGACCAACGCATGGCGTCTGAGCCTCGGCGACGGCGGCATGCGCACCAACACTAAGGCCACGAGCACGCATCGAGTGCGCCCCGTCTCAGCATTTATTTCTTAATCTTCAAACTTTAATCTTTAACCTTTGCACCCGTCGCAAGACGGGTGCATTAAACAAAAGCAAGAAAGCAAATGGGTAATCAATTGAAATTGGTATCGAACACGCGAATCTATCTGGATGCACGGGCGTTGCTGGATGAGATATTGGATATTATGCCGAATTTCCCACGCGCCTATAAATTCAGTGTGGGTGCAAAAATGCAGGATTTGGGCATTGGACTCATCGAGGACATTGCGGCAGCTTACATGGATAAACCCAACAGATTGCGCCACCTCATCGTGTTTCAGACCAAATTTGAAACATTGAAAACCCTAATGCGTATTGCAGGAGAAAGGCAATGGATTAAAGGTATGGGGCGGCACGCACATATCATTGAACTAATGGACGCGATAGGCAAACAGAGTACAGCATGGAAAAACTCAATGACCGCCAAAAAGGGAGTTGAGCAAATGCCGGAATCGGAGAGTTAAGACAAACCGAGTGTGCAATCCGTAATAAATGGGCCGTGTACCGTCATTCACGGTTAAGAACAAGACAATACGGCACAGATTGGCGAGCCACCGAGTACAGCGCGACCAACGCATGGAATCTGAACCTCAACAACGGCAACATGAACAACAACACTAAGGCCACGAACACGAATCGAGTGCGCCCCGTCTCAGCACTATTTACGGACATTGCTTAAAAAGTATAAAGATATGGTAACAACTGATGGAATGTTAGAAGCGTATTACGATTGCCGCCGCAGAAAGCGGAGAACGGCAAGCGCGATCGTGTATGAAATGAATTACGAAAGCAACCTAATTGCTTTGCGTGACCGTATCAACACGCGAACATACCATCCGGGCAAATCTATCTGTTTTGTCGTAACGCGACCAAGGTATCGTGAAGTATTTGCCGCCTCATTTGAAGATAGGATTGTACATCATTACATCGGTTTGCGTTTAGAGCCGTTGTTTGAATTGGTGTTTAGTCCACGGACATTCAATTGCAGGAAAGGCAAAGGGCAGTTGTATGGTGTGAAGATGCTGGAGGCCGATATTAAGGAGGCCAGCAACAATTACACCACCGACTGTTACATCATGAAATTGGATTTGCAAGGTTTCTTTATGAGCATTGACAAATCCATGTTGGCACGGATGATTGATAAGTTCATCGTAAAGTATTACCGGGGCAGCGACATTGACGATTTGCGTTACCTTTGCCAAATCGTAGTGCTGCATTGCCCAGAGCAGAATTGTGAAAGACACAGCCCACGCGAAATGTGGGAACACCTACCAGCCAACAAATCCCTTTTCACCAATGGGGAGGGCAAAGGTGTTGCCATCGGCAATTTATTCGCACAGTTGTTTGCCAACTTCCTTTTGAACATTCTGGATTGGTACATCGAGGAATTAGGCATAAAGTACCACGGGCGATATGTAGATGATTTTTATTGCATCCACACCGACAAAAAGGTGCTGTTGAGCGCAGTACCAAAAATCCGCGTTAAGTTAGCGGAATTGGGGTTGAGCCTCAACCCGAAAAAATTTTATTTCCAACATTACACCAAGGGCGTTGAGTTTACGGGCGCAATAGTAAAACCATATCGGAAATATTGTTGCAACAGAGTATTGACCAACTTTATTGCAGCCGTCAGGAAACTCAACAGGGTCAGGAACATTGACGAAGTAAACCACGCTGTTTGCTCCATCAACTCATATTTGGGATTACTCAGACAGTCCAATGAGTACGGCAAGAGACGCGAGATATTGGGTATGATTGCCCCACGTATTTACAAATGGATTTACATAAAAGGCCATTACGAAGTTGTGGCCATCAAAAACAAGTATAAACAAAATTGCATTACTCAAAAACGCATAAGGGATGGCGATTATTGAAGTTGAACCGAAAGACCCGATTACATTGCGCGTTGATGTGATTGATATGGGTTTGCTGCATCTGTTAGAAACGAAATATGTGATACTGATAGAACAACGCGAAAACGATATTGTAATTGAACTTTATACAAAAGAACATGGAGACAGTTAGCGTTATTGAGATTGTTGCAACCATTGTCGGAACAATGGGAGGATGGGAGGCCATCAAGTACCTTTTGAACCGAAAGACCAACAAGCGAAAAGAAGAGGCCGAAGCCGATGGTGTGGAATTTGGAGTTTTGCGCGACAGCATGGAGTTTTTGCAAAACCAACTCAAAGAGAAAGAGGAAAGGTTTGTCAACCAGACAGACCGATTGCGTAAGTTGCAAGATGATTATTTTGAGTTGATGAAAGAGAAGCAAAGTATTGAATTGGAATTGCAGCGTTTTCGATGTGTGCGCCCTAAGTGCGCCCAGAGAGAACCACAAAACGGATATTAACTTAAAAACAAAAGAGCATGGCAAGAGTTGAAAACATCGTGCCGTTTATCCTGAAATGGGAAACAGGCACAACGGGCATTGGTTTGACCAATGAGCAATTGTTTGAAAAAGCCAAGTTGAAAGGGTTTGCCAATGACCCCGACGATTTGGGAGGTGCAACCATGTGTGGCGTGACATTGGCCACGTTCACGGAGTATTGCCACCGGAAAGGCTACCCACGGCCAACCATTGTGAGGCTGAAAGCCATTAAATACAAAGAATGGTTGGAAATACTAAAGACGATGTTTTGGGATAAGTGGAAAGCCGACCAGATTAACAACGAATCCATCGCCCTCATATTGGTTGATTGGGTTTGGGGCAGCGGCAAATATGGCATCACCATCCCACAAAAAACCATTGGCGTGACAGCCGACGGCATTGTTGGCCCCAAGACGATTGCCGCCGTCAATGCCAAAGACCCCAAGCAACTGTTTGACCTCATCAGGAAAGAACGGTTGGCCTACATCGAGAGAATTTGCAGAAGCCGACCAACCAATTTGAAGTACAAAAGAGGTTGGTTGAATCGGTTAAACGACATCAAATTTAAGGGAGTATGAAGCAGCTTATTTTCATCATTCTGGCCGCGCTCATGCTGATTGGGTGCAGAGCCAAACAGACAGTCATTAAGGAAAACACCACGGCCAGCCTCATTGACACCACGCACACCGTGGCCTACACGATGAGCACAGTATCAAATTACACCGACACCACCGCGACCACCCAGCACGTCGAGCAATCGACCACGATCGAGTTTGTGGATGGTGGCAGTACGGTCAGCATTGACACGGCAGGAAACGTGACCATGCAGGGCGTGAAATCCATTAAAGGCATGGGCAAGACCGACGTTACCATCAAAAACGGAGTGGCAGAGCGTGACAGCATATCAGCCAGCCACACCGACCAGGCAAACGGCATCAATAAGAACGAAAGCAAGCAGCGAGAAACCGAGGAAAAGATAAGTAAGGCCGTGCAATGGTACGAAAGGCCGTTAATATGGATTGGCTCATTGTGCTGCATTGCCGTGTTGCTTTATATTCTATTTATATACATCAAGGCTAAACATTGATTTTGTACATATCTGTAAAAGTGCGACGAAAGTTGATGAGACCGTGCCAACCCGTGAGGGCCAGCACGGTTTTTTATTTGCCCAACATATAGTCAATGACACGTCGGTTTGCGGCATCTATTTTGTCAAGGGAAAATTTAATGTAAACGCCCGTAATGGCAGAGCCGTATTTGTGGCCAAGTGCCTCAGATATAGTGTCCTTTGGTATATCCAATTCAGCGGCATACGTCGCCCATGAGTAACGCGCCCAATACGACGTGATTTGTGGCTCAATCGGCTGCATTATGGGCAAATGGTTGTCGGTGTACTGAGGTTTGCCGTTGGCATCCGTCTGGATTGGCCCCATGCGCCTGAGTGCTTTATTGAGGTGCTGCATATAGTCTTTATAACTTTTGTATCTGTCAAAGCAGCGCAGGAGGTGTTTTTGGCCACGGTACTTTTCAATGATTGCCGCCGCCTCATCTTCAACTTTGATGGAATAGAGTTTGCCCGTTTTTGCACGTCGGTACTCAATGCGACCATTCACGTAATTGTCAGAGGTGAGGCCACCCATATCTACCATGTTAATGCCGATAAGGTAAAACGAGAGTAAGAACATATCCCGATGCTCCAAGTCAGATTTGCCCAGAGGCAGGGCCAGGAGTTCACGGAACTTTGCTAATGGCAGCACCCTCATGGCCGTTTCTTCCTTTGGTATGCGGAAATTGCGGAATGGGTAGTTTTGCGTTATCCCATCATCCACGGCAAAGTTTATGACGTTGCGAAGATTGCGTAAGTGCATTGCCCGGCTATTGACCGACAATTTATCCATCGAAGTGTAAAAGCCCGTGAGCCACGTTTTGTTTATCGTCTCAAAACGCACGGCATTGGCATCCCCACAGAAAGCATTTACTTTGTTCAATGTTTGTTCAAAGAGTGTGCGAGTGCCGCCCGTTTTCGTATCAATAACCTTTTGGAACATTGCCCCCAGAGTTGGCACACCGATGGTTGGTGCTGACAAATCAAGGTGGGTGAGCATTTCCCGAAGTTGGGCCGGTGTCAGTTTGTCGTATTGCCCCATCATGCGCAACTCCAAAATGCGGTTTGATACCTGAGTGAGCAAGGCCGACAGCACACCATTGACCCGTTTGGCATTTTTGCCCACACAGCGTTTGGCCGTGGCATCCCATTCATCGGGTGCAAGAAATATGCCCGTGGCCAGATAGAGGTTAGTGCCGTAGCCGACACAGATTTGGACGGGAAACGTGCCATCTTTTAATGCCCGTCGAGTATCGAGGCGAAGATTTGATTTTGCCATATTGCTGATTATTATCTGTAAATTTGCTTAATTGTTGCTGAAATTTGCGCCAAAGTTATACAAAATCTACCACTTAAACGGCCACCAAAGGCCGATTTTCGGTGTAAGGCATTGATTTTTAACAATTGACCATTTATTCACGTTTCTTTAATATACTTTGAAAATCAGCACGTTACGGCATTTTTTACCATATAGGTCAGACACGAAAGACTTTATTCCTCAAGGATTAGGTTGAAGGCCTTCTTTGTTCCGTCAACGGGCAGGTCGAGTTCTGTTATCTTGATGGTAGGGAAGTGGTCGAGCATATAGTGACGGAACCCAACTTCACGGTTTGCCTGCTGCTTGCTCAGTACCTTCCCGTTTTTTGTAAGCTTCATCAGCATAATCTCCTTCTCGTTGAATGCTACAAGCATGAGGATTTTGGCTGCGAAATAGCCACTGCTGAATGAGTCCTGGCCAAAGAACGACAAGGGACGAAGGTCAGGCATGTAGGAGTCGAGTAATATGAAGGGAATACTCCTTTCGTGGAGTATCGACGTGAATTCCCTCGTTGTCTCAAGGTCCACCGGCACTATGACAACTCCGTCAGGATTGCTGTCGAGGCATGACGTGTACTGCTCCCTGAAAGAGTCTTCATCAAATCGCTGGTAATAGATAATCTTCACATTGATATGAAAATCTCTACGTGCCTCCATAGCTTTCCGGGCACCTTCCTCAATCTCTTCCCAGTAAGCTTCCGAATCATGTTTGGGAATAAGAAGATAGAAAGTATAAGATTTGTTGTATGCGAGGGCAGAGGCGTACATGTTTGGCTGGTAGTTCATCTCCCTAAGGGCTTTCTCCACTTTCTCGCGTGCAGGTTTTGACACATTTGGACGTTCGTGAAGCACTCGGTCAACGGTACCGACTGATACTCCCGCACGTTCAGCAATGTCCTTGATTCTTATTTTCTCATTCATAATTAATGTATATTTGCATGCAAAAGTAGCAATAAAAGTTGAATTGTGCGAAAGCACAGCAAATTATTTTTAATACAAATCAAACTTTTCGGGCTAATTATTTCTTTGTTATCGAAATAATCGTTACTTTTGCAATGCAAACAAAAAGATTAATCTAATATTTGTATAATTCAAACAAAAAAGAAAATGTCTAAGATTGTTACATTAGGTGAGATTATGCTTCGCCTGTCGCCAGAAGGCAATGACCGTTTTATTCAGAGTGACTCTTTCCGCATCATACCAGGTGGTGGTGAGGCAAATGTTGCTGTAAGTTTGGCTAATTACGGCCATGAGGCGTTTTTTGTGTCAAAACTGCCAAAGCATGAGATTGGTCAAATTGCCATCAATGCCTTGAGGCGTTATGGTGTTGACACCAGCTTTGTTGCCAGAGGTGGTGACCGCGTAGGTCTCTACTATGCAGAGACAGGAGCAAGCATGCGTCCTTCAAAGGTTATATATGACCGTGCCCACAGCTCAATAGCGGAGGCCGACCCTTCAGACTTTGATTTCGATGCTATCATGGAAGGTGCACAGTGGTTCCACTGGTCTGGTATTACACCTGCTATCAGCGACAAGGCTGCAGAGCTGACCCGTCTGGCTTGCGAGGCTGCCAAGCGCCATGGTGTAACAGTATCTGTTGACCTGAACTTCCGTAAGAAGCTCTGGACTTCAGAGAAGGCTATCTCTGTTATGCGTCCACTGATGAAGTATGTTGACGTATGTATCGGCAACGAGGAAGACGCTCAGTTGTGTCTTGGCTTCAAGCCTGATGCTGACGTAGAGGGTGGCAAGACCGATGCCGAGGGCTACTATGGCATATTCCAGGGTATGATGAAGGAGTTTGGCTTCAAGTATGTTGTCTCTACCCTGCGCGAGTCCTTCTCTGCAACACACAACGGATGGAAGGCACTTATCTATGACGGAAAGGAATTCTATCAGAGCAAGCACTATGACATCATGCCTATCATCGACCGTGTAGGTGGTGGTGACTCTTTCTCTGGTGGTCTTATCCATGGACTTCTTACTAAGGAGACACAGGGAGAGGCGCTTGAGTTTGCTGTTGCAGCATCTGCTCTCAAGCACACTATCCCTGGAGATTTCAACCTGGTATCTGCTGACGAGGTAGAGAGCTTGGCAGGAGGTAATGCAAACGGACGAGTACAAAGATAATATATTATGGCAAGATTTAATAAAATTCAAGTTATGACAGCCATGAAGGAGACTGGTATGGTACCGGTTTTCTTCCATAGCGACATTGACATTTGCAAAAATGTCATCAAGGCATGCTATGATGGTGGTGTTCGTGTTTTCGAGTTTACTAACCGTGGTGACTTTGCCCATGAGATATTCGGTGAGCTGATTAAGTGGGCTGCTAAGGAATGTCCGGAACTTATACTTGGTATCGGTACTGTAGTTGATGCGCCTACCGCAGCTCTCTATTTACAGCTTGGTGCCAATTTCGTTGTTGGTCCGAACTTCAACCCTGAGATAGCTCCTGTGTGCAACCGCCGTCTGGTTCCATATAGCCCAGGATGTGGCTCTGTATCAGAAATCAATGATGCGCAGGCTGCAGGATGTGACGTCACGAAGGTGTTCCCAGCAGGCAACGTTGGCGGTCCTTCATTCGTAAAGAATGTACTTGGCCCTCTGCGCTGGTCAAACATTATGGTTACTGGTGCTGTAGAACCTGACGAGGCAAACCTGACACAGTGGATAAAGGCTGGTGTTCTATGCGTTGGCATGGGCTCTAAGCTGTTCCCTAAGGATGTTATAGCAGCCAAGAACTGGCAGGCCATAACAGACAAGTGTGTAGAGGCTCTCGGATATATTGCTAAGGCAAGAGCTTAAATATTACCGTACAGGATGCTCCATAGTGTTATTGTGCATATGGAGCACCCTTTTTGTTTCAGCTTGTTCCGAGCAAGGTAGGCAGCAGACGGACACGCTGAACGAATTATCATATGCCTACCATTACCGTAATCTTGATTCTACTGAGTTGTATGCCCGTAAGGCATTGTCGGCCGCTACACACTATGATGCGGGAAAGGCAGAGGCTTTCAACAACCTTGCATTTGTAAATATTGCGCGAATGGACTTCGTTAAAGCTGCAGAGTTGCTGGACAGCGCTATTAACATAACAGACAACCAGGTGGAGTTGATGGTTGCGGAGATACAGTATATGAGGCTTTGCCAACGTCAGTCGAACAACAAGCAGTTTTACGACCATCAGGAGAAAGCCCGGAAATATATGGAGCGCATAGAGGTGGAGAGGAATCTTCTAAACGAACACCAGGATGCCCGCTTCGTGTATGCCAAGAGCGAATACTATATCAACTCTTCAATATATTATTATTATCTTGGACTGACAGAGCCAAGTGTCAAGATGATAGAGTCTATTGATGCCGAGGGGGAGATAAAGAGCGACAGCGCCCAGTATCTGTATTACCTATATAATATAGGAGCTGGTGGAATAATTGCCGGTGAGGACAGTAAGGCTGTAGCCCAGGAGGAGTTCAGTCTTCTGATGAAATGCTATCTGCTTGCCGAACAGGGAGGTTATCCCTACTGGATGGCTCAGGCCATGCAGGCACTTAGCGAGCACATGTTGCAGCCCTCTACGTCACCGCAGTTATTGAAAGCCAACTATCCCTTCATCGAGTATGTCAATATTGACGGAATGCCCGACTCGTTACTTGCAGGCAATTTGGCACAGCGGTCGCTAAACCTCTTTACAAAATATGGTGATGTCTATCAGACTGCAGGAGCTCACCGAACGCTTGCAAGTTGCTATTGGGAAATAAAGGACTATCCGTCTGCGCTAATTTGCCTTAACAATGCCCTGTATACTGATACCATTATTAATAGGGCTCCAGACCTCGTAGCCTCAATTCGTGAGCAACTGTGCCTTGTCTACTCTGCTCAGAACGACAAGGCGATGAGTGATTTCAACAGAAACATATATCTTGACTTGCAGGACCAGACACGGCAGGACAAACAATTGGAAGCCAGGGCCGATCAGCTCAACAGTTCTGTCAGGACTCTGAACATAATGCTTGTTGCAGTACTGCTGATGATAGTCTTCACATTTGGCCTGTTTTTCTTTCTTGCGCATAAGCGTAAACGCGATGAGAGAAATTTCTCTGTAGAATCAATGCTTGACCCTTTGCGTAAATGGAAGGAGAATAACGAGAGACTGAAAGCAGAACTGCTGGAGCAGATTGAGGAAATTGAGGAACGGACGGAATTTGTCAGAATGAATGTCGCAAAGTTCCGACAGAGGAACCTTGAACAGAGAGCCAAGTTGGCAATAGTTAACAGCATAACTCCGTTCATAGACAGAATTATCAATGAAATAAACAGACTGGCCAATTGCCGTGAGGAAGAGAATGTCAGGCTTGAAAGATATGAATATATCCATGAGCTTACTGACATCATCAACGAATACAATAATGTTCTTACCAAGTGGATTCAGATGCAGCAGGGAAATATAAACCTGCATATAGAGAGTTTTCCGCTGCAACAATTGTTTGACATTGTAAAAAAGAGCCGTACGGGATTTGCACTGCATGGAGTAGATTTAGATGTCAGAACAACGGATGCTATAGTGAAGGCAGACCGTACACTCACCTTATTCATGGTGAATACCATTGCTGACAATGCACGCAAGTTCACACCTGCTGGTGGACATGTTACCATAATGGCGCAAGAAGAAAGTGATTATGTTGAGATAAGCGTGGAGGACGATGGCGTAGGAATGTCAGCAGAACAGGTGGATCACCTGTTCGACAACAAACCTGTCAGCGATGACGGTTCATTGCGTAGTGGTGGGCACGGCTTCGGATTACTTAACTGCAAGGGTATAATAGAGAAATATAAAAAGATCAGCCGGATTTTCTCCGTTTGTGATATCCAAGCAAGTAGCGAGAAAGGCAAGGGTAGCCGTTTGGCATTCCGTTTGCCAAAGGGAGGCAGAAGGTTGATTATGCTGATAGGAATCTTGATGTGTTGTCAACTGGCGTCTGCTGACAAAATATCATCGAGAACAGAATTTACACACTCCATCAAAACATACCATCTTCGTAGAGCCGCAATGTTTGCCGACAGTGCCTACTATGCCAATCTTGAAGGCAAGCCAGAGCTGACTCTTACGTACGCAGACAGCTGCATCGTCTATCTCAACAGACACGCAAGGAAAGTCATGCCGAAAACAAGGAACATTCCGATGATGGTACGTTACTCAACAGCCAGTGTCCTGCCCGCAGAGATAATATGGTTCCATGATGGTATGAAGACGAGCTATGATGTGATACTTGACATAAGGAATGAGACAGCCGTAGCTGCATTGTCGTTACACATGTGGGACCTCTATATGTATAACAATAAAGTTTACACAAAGCTATACCATGAGTGCTGTGCTGATACATCGCTGCCACACTATGTTAGGACCATGCAACGTTCGAGAAACAATATGGCTGTTGCTGTCTCGATACTTGTCATATTGTTACTCTCGATATTACCTATATCATATATTGTGTATTTCAGGCATCGATTGTATTATAGGTTTTGCATCGACAGAGTGAACAACATAAACGAGATACTCCTGTCTCAGCTGACAGACGAGGAGAAACTGAGGCGCATAGAGGCCCTGTGCCATAAGAAGTCGAAGCTTGGACTGCAGAAATTTGACGAGGTGATTAGCCAGATTGTCAGTTCGTTGAAGACAAGCGTGGATGTCACTGCCAATAGCCGTGAACAGGTTGAGCTGGCGCAAGACGAGTTGCGCAAGGCTGAGTACGAGAGCGATGCTTTGCATGTGAGCAACAGCGTGATGGATAATTGCCTGTCGGCACTAAAACATGAGACCATGTACTATCCCTCACGTATACAACAGCTGGCAGTAGGAGCAGACAGCAATCTCAACACTCTGTCGGAAGTTGTAACATACTATAAGCAACTATACTCGATGCTGAGTGAACAGGCTATGAGGCAAGTTGATAAACCTATGAAGGCTGACAGAGACATGCTCTTGTTGCTCATGGATATACTGCAGAAAACCAACAAGGGATGTAAGATAACAACAACAGCAATCGACAAGGATAGCGAGTATGTCTGCGTTAGCGCTACTCTCACTGAGCTGCATCTTGACGACAAGCAGGTTAAAGAGCTTTTCACAGCACAGACTATAGACCTGAATTTCCTCCTGTGCAAACAGATAGTCAGGGAAATAGGCGAGTATACAAATAAACGGACATGTGGCATACTTGCCCGGGACAATAACATCATAGAAATAATATTACCGAAAAATATATGGAAAATTTTAGCATTATAGTCGTTGAGGACGTACCCCTTGAGCTAAAGGGCACAGAGGGCATCATCAAGAATGATATTCCGGAGGCACACATTATTGGTTCTGCAGACTCAGAGAAGGCTTACTGGAAGCTGATAAAGACACAGGTTCCTGACCTCGTGCTGCTTGACCTCGGCTTAGGTGGCTCGACAACAGTAGGTGTGGAGATATGCAGAAACACCAAAAGCACATATCCCTCAGTTAAAGTACTCATATTTACAGGCGAAATCCTGAACGAGAAACTATGGGTTGACGTTCTTGACGCAGGTTGCGATGGTATCATTCTCAAGAGTGGCGAACTGCTTACACGCGAAGACGTGGCAAGTGTGATGAGCGGTAAGCGTATGGTCTTCAACCAGCCTATACTTGAGAAGATTGTAGAAAGATTCAAACATAGCGTTGGCTCGCAAATACAAAAGCAGGAGGCACTGATTAATTATGAGATTGATGAGTACGATGAACGATTCCTCAGACATCTTGCTTTAGGATATACTAAGGAACAGATTACAGCCCTACGTGGCATGCCTTTCGGAGTGAAGAGTCTTGAGAAGAGACAGAATGAGCTTATACAGAAACTCTTTCCTAATGGCAACGGCGGTATGGGTATCAATGCAACCCGACTGGCGGTGCGGGCACTAGAACTGAGAATAATTGATATTGACAATCTTATTCCTGACGACGAATGAAAAGAACTTGCGCCATCTTTGCCTACATACTGATAGTATTGCAGACAATACTGATTTTCGGGTCGTGGATAGTCTCAGCGGCAATCCCCGACAGTCAAATCCGTCCTCTCATCGGGGCGGGAGGGCTTAGATGGTTCTTCAGTTCCTTTGCACAGGATATGGCCTCGCCATTACTTGTATATATTATACTGCTTACTCTGACAGTCAACGTATTTGTCAATAGTGGCCTGATAGAGTTGTTCTCGCAAAATCACAAGATAAATATGCAGAAAAGGTTTGCACTAAATGTCGTACTTGTGGAACTCTGTACTTTCATTGTCTTGATAGTGCTCCTAACGGCAATTCCACACGCTGTGCTTTTAAGCGTGACAGGCGAGCTGTTTCCAAGTAGTTTCTCAAGCGGACTAATACCTATGCTTTGTTTACTTGTAACCATAATGTCAATATCTTATGGTCTTGTTAGCGGCAGTCTCAGAGGCTTCTATGATATATGGAACAGCATTACTACGGGAAGTAACTATTTACCCTCTGTGTGTTTTGTGTACATATTGTTACTTCAACTTGTGTCTTCTTTAGCGTATGTTTTAGGAAATTAATTAAAAGTTATCAAAAAGATATTTCCAGTACAAAATTATAATGTAAAAAAAAAGCGGATACCTTCACAGGCAACCGCTTCTAATCTTCAATAGGTATTAGTCTCTTTTAAGGTAAAAAGATTGTTTTCAGGATAACGATGCAAAGATAACCATAATTTTTTATTTCTGCAAACTTTTTAGCTAATATTTTTAAGAAATTTTCTGTGTGCCTTAACACAGGCACGCAATAATAATGACACACAATCACACAGCGGTATTATTTGATAAATCAGACTTATTATAAAGATAATAAGCGTTATATTCAAACAAACAGAGCATCGCATGATTACAATGCGATGCTCTAACCTGTTTGAAGAAATAAATATTTATGTAAATATGTTCCTTATACTATACCTTGAGCCATCATAGCCTTGGCAACTTTCAGGAAGCCAGCCACGTTTGCACCCTTGACGTAGTTGATGTAACCATCAGGTTCTGTACCATACTTCACGCAGTTCTCGTGAATGTCGTTCATGATGTCGTGCAGCTTGGCATCTACCTCCTCGCGGCTCCATTTCAAACGCTCTGAATTTTGGCTCATCTCCAATCCTGATACAGCTACGCCACCTGCGTTGCTGGCCTTACCTGGACAATAGAGAATCTTAGCGTCCTGGAATACCTTGATGGCCTCGGGAAGGGTAGGCATGTTAGCACCCTCGCTGACAGCAATCACGCCGTTTGCAACAAGAGCCTTGGCTGCTTCCTCATTAATCTCATTCTGAGTAGCGCAAGGTGTTGCGATATCAGCCTTCTCGAACCATGGCTTTGCTCCTGCTACATATTTAACACCATATTTCTCGGCATACTCCTTGATTCGTCCACGCTCAACGTTCTTCAGCTCCATGATGTAGGCGAGCTTCTCCTCATCGATACCGTCCGGGTCATAGATATATCCGTCGGAGTCAGAGCATGTAAGCGGTTTAGCTCCAAGCTGGAGAAGTTTCTCTATGGTATACTGAGCAACGTTACCAGAACCTGAAACAAGTACTGTCTTTCCCTTGAGGTCTATGCCGCGTGTCTGAAGCATGTTCTGAAGGAAGTATACATTACCGTAGCCTGTTGCCTCAGGACGGATGTTGGAACCACCAAACTCCTGACCCTTGCCTGTGAGCATACCCTGGAACTGGTGAGTGAGCTTCTTGTACATACCGAACATATAACCTACCTCACGGCCACCAACACCGATATCACCTGCTGGTACATCCTCGTCTGGACCTACATGACGGTAAAGCTCTGTCATGAATGCCTGACAGAAACGCATTACCTCAGCATTGCTCTTTCCACGTGTCGTAAAGTCGGAGCCTCCCTTTGCACCACCCATAGGGAGAGTGGTCAGAGAGTTCTTGAATGTCTGCTCGAAAGCGAGGAACTTCAAGATAGACAAGTTTACTGACTTGTGGAAGCGGAGACCACCTTTGTACGGGCCAATCACATTGTTGTGCTGAATGCGGTAACCCATGTTTGTTTGTACGTTACCCTTGTCGTCTACCCATGTCACACGGAACTCTATCAGGCGATCTGGGATGCAGAGTCTCTCAATAAGATTTGCTTTCTCGAACTCAGGATGCTTGTTGTACTCTTCTTCTATGGTACCCAACACCTGGCTTACTGCCTGGATGTACTCAGGCTCATTAGGGAATCTCTGCTTTAGACTCTCTACAACTTCTGTTGCTTTCATTCTTTTTTCCTTTTATGGTTGTTTATAATACTGTTATTGCAGATTTGCGGTTGCAAAGGTATAGTTTTTCTTTGATATTACCAACAAAAAGATATCTTTTTTCTTGTTTTCTTGCTAAATAGTTATAAATATTGCGTTTTGTATAACGAAAATCTATTGTGACATGCAGAATGTAAGGATAATATAGTTTGGTAATATAAAGTAAAAGGTTCATCAGATATATGGAGTGACGCATTATTATATATTATTCCTGAAGTATATTATTAACTGAAGTGGGTGAAATAGTTTGCCAAAGGACATGAATACGTTTGCATCCTTGATAAGGTTAATAACCTTAAGGCTGAAAGGTTAATAACCTTACGCCTGAAAGGTTAATAACCTTATCGGCTATGATATATATATGCATAGACCACGCAACAATATATTGTCACTCGAGATATAGCATGAACCGCAAATATGAATACGCCACAGACAAGATTATAACCTTATCGGCAATGAAGGTAACAAATTCAGACCACACTGCTATATGGTTATCACACGAAATACCGTATGAACAAAATAAAAGCCTTGGTCGTATGTACCAAGGCTTTTGGGGGATATTGTTGATGTTAATCTACAATGTTTGGTTTCTCAAGTCCAAGATTCTTTTTCTTGTCTACGACCTTAAGAATTACACCGATAACAAGAGCTGCTACACCAAGGCATGCGAGCATAACCAATGGGGCGGTATAGTTAAGCTCTGTAGCATCAGTAACTCCCTCGTTGGTGGCTGTGAGAACCTTGCCAATGAGCAATGGGAACAACCAGAGACCGATGTTCTGTATCCAGAAGATTAGGGCATAGGCTGAGCCAATCACCTTGGCATCAACGAGCTTTGGAACACTTGGCCACAGAGATGCCGGCACAAGGGAGAAAGAGGCTCCAAGAATCAGGATTGTCAGATAAGCCACAATCACGCCACCAACCTGGTTACCCTTGAACTCAGGAAGTATGAATGCAAAGGTCAGATGGCAGGCAATGAGCAGGAGCGAGCCAAGTACAAGCATACTTGCAGCCTTACCCTTGTGGTCTACATAGTTGCCAAGTACAGGTGTGATACCAACGGCAAGGAGTGGGAACACAGCGAATATGGACTCGGCCGACTGCCTCATATATCCCATGTAGCAATACGATATGAGCGCGATGACAGAGCAGGCGAGCATAGAGTATTTTGCTCCATTGTTCTTCATGAAGTTGAATGTGAACGCCGTAGCAGCAACAACGAGCATGATGAGATAC
The DNA here is from genome assembly GCF_002251365.1 of Prevotella sp. P3-122. Lineage (GTDB taxonomy): Bacteria > Bacteroidota > Bacteroidia > Bacteroidales > Bacteroidaceae > Prevotella. The sequence goes on along the minus strand of NZ_NPJH01000046.1, from coordinate 34,676 downwards.
TGAACGATAGTGACAGAAGATGAAGCCCAGAAAGAGTCCGCAGGAACCTCTGTGAACGTCAGGTTGCACTGGAGCATGTTCACGGCATATTTCTGGAATGGGAATATGGCAGAGTAGTAGAGCACACAGAGCAGGGACACGAGCCAGAACCCCATAGAGGTAAGTATCTGTCCAAGGTCAGAAATCTTGAATGGGTCATCCTTTTCTTCTGCCTCGCCTGTCTGTGCGTCGAGTTTCTTGTCCATGAAGAAATATACAACAAGCATGATTAGCGCAATACACAGAAGTACGACGCCAAAGGCAACTGAGCGTGATACGTCAATGTCGCCACCAAGTTTGGCAAAGAACGGAGAGAATATCATGCAGGTGGCAACACCCAGACGGGCAAGAGCCATCTCGGAGCCCATGGCAAGAGCCATCTCGCGACCCTTAAACCATTTTACAATACCACGGCTGACGGTAATGCCTCCCATCTCTGCGCCACAGCCGAAAAGCATGAAGCCCAGAGCTGCAAGCTTGGCAGAGGCGGGCATTCCCTCATAGAATGGGGAGACACCCAACTGCTCGAATACGGGAATGTGATTAAGGTTCTCTGTAAACCATGTCTCCACGCTGCTGCCAATGAAGCTGTCGCTGATGGCATACCACTTGATGATGGCTCCAACAAGCATTACCGCACCAGAGAGCAGGGCCGTAAAGCGGACACCCATCTTGTCGAGGATGATACCGGCGAAGATGAGGAAGAATACGAATACGTTAAGGAATGTCTCTGCTCCCTGCATCGTTCCGAAAGCATCGGAATCCCAACCGCGCTGGGTTTGCATAAGGTCCTTGATAGGAGACAGGATGTCCATGAAGATGTAGGCGCAGAACATTGCCAACGCCAGTAACAACAATGCTGTCCAACGAAGACCCGCAGAGTCACGAAGTGTTTTTTGTGTGCTCATTGTCTATTTGATATTTATTATTTAATGTTATTATTTCAACAACTATTTGTTTTACTTCTTCAGCCAGCGGTCAAGCCAGTTGAAGAATGTGCGCTGCCACAGTATGCCGTTCTGTGGTTTCAGTACCCAGTGGTTCTCGTCAGGGAAGATGAGCAACTCAGCAGGAATACCCCTGAGCCTTGCGGCGTTGAATGCTCCCATGCCCTGGTTGGCATTGATACGGTAGTCAAGTTCTCCGTGGATGCACAGAATAGGAGTGTCCCACTTATCGACAAACTTGTGCGGACTGTTCTCGTATGTATGCTTGGCATTTGCTGACAGGTCCTTGTTCCAATAGGCATCCTCATATTCCCAGTTGCTGAACCATGCCTCTTCTGTATCCGTGTACATAGACTCAAGATTGAAAGCTCCATCGTGAGCAATGAATGCCTTGAACCGCTTGTCGTGATGACCGGCAAGATAATATACGGAGAATCCGCCGAATGATGCTCCCACGCATCCGAGTCTGTCTTTGTCGACATACGGAAGGTTGGCAGCGGCATCGTCGATGGCAGTAAGATAATCCCTCATGCACTGGCCAGTCCAGTCACCGGAAATCTGCTCGTTCCACTCGCTGCCAAAGCCTGGCAGTCCACGGCGGTTAGGAGCTACAACGACATACCCCTGAGATGCCATTATCATAAAGTTCCAACGATAGCTCCAGAACTGGCTTACCGGGCTCTGTGGACCACCCTCGCAGAACAATAGGGTAGGGTACTTCTTGTTGGCATCGAAGTGCGGGGGCAGCACTACCCAGTAGAGCATGTCCTTGCCGTCGTCAGTCTTCACCCATCTCTTTTCTACCTGTATTTTAGCCAGCTGGTCTGTTATGTGCTTGTTCTCGGCAGTTATCTGGACAATGGCTGTTTTTGCAATATCCTTGCCCGGTGTTATTACATACAGGTCGGCGGGCTCTCCATAGCTGTGTCTTTCTGCCAGTATGTGCTTGTGGTCGCCAAGCATCTGCAGAGAGCCAAAGTCCGCACAGTAGTCAGTAAGCTGCTTTACCTCACCTTTCTTTGTGATGGCATAAAGGTTTTCTGTAGCGTGCCAAACACCAATGAAGTATATCATGGCATCCTTCGTGTCGCTCCAGCAGAAGTCGTCAACATTCGAGTCAAAGCTTTCTGTGAGGTAAGTCTTCTCTCCCGTAGCGAGATTATACATGCACAGGCGGTTGCGGTCGCTCTCATATCCGTTGCGCTCCATGCTGAGCCATGCCACATACCTACCGTCAGGCGAGAACTTTGGGTTCTGGTCGTAGCCTACGTTCATGTCACCAGCCTGCTTGTTGACAGCCTGGTCCTTCATGGTCTTGGTAGCATCGATGGCAGGTTCCTTATATCCCTCAGGCTTGCAGAGGTTTCTGGACTTTCCGGTCTCCAAGTCATAGAGATAGATATCAGAGTCAGTCGATATGGCATATTCCACGCCTTCCTTCTTCCTGCAGGTATAAGCTATTGACTTGGAGTCGTTGCTCCATGCGAGTTGCTCTATACCTCCGAATGGTGCTAATGGACACTCGTATGGTTCGTCTTTCAGAATGTCCGTTGCCTCGCTAATACCATTTTCTGTAACGTCAGCTACGAAAGGATGTGCGATTTGCTCAACATAGTGATCCCAGTGCCTGTAGTTCATGTCGGTACACAAGCGGCCTGTGGCAAGAGGCAGGTCATCTGGGTTCTTCTTTATGGAGCCATAGTAGTCGATGCTCATCAGCATCAGTACCTTCTTGCCGTCTGGGGAGAAGCAGTAGCCCTCTATGTCCGTCTTGCTGTTAGAGAGCTGCTTGCGGTCGGTACCGTCAGCATTCATCGACCATATCTGTCCACCTCTGAGAAAGGCTATCCTGGTGCCGTTCTCTATCCAGGTGGCATCGGTTTCATTCTTGTCATCGGTAGTGAGTTGCCTGCTGTTGCTGCCGTCGGCATTCATAACGAAGAGCATGTGGTGGCTCTTGTTTTTCTCAACGCTGTAGTAACCTACTTGGTATACAATCTGCTTGCCGGTAGGCGAGGCTGCATACCCACCAATACGTCCCATGGCCCAAAGAGCCTCTGGTGTCATCAAGTCACTCTTCAAAGTGACATTGTTTCTGCTTATCATTTCCTGTGCAATTACGAAACTGCCGCTCATACACAGAGCGGCAGCTATCGTCAGTTTCTTAATGAAATCCATACTTCAGTTATATATTATAAATATGTATATACGAGTATTGTCAATAGCGATGCAGACCAGATATTATCTGCGGTTCTGTTGGCGTTGCTTTTCCAACTGCTGTCTCTGCATTTCCTGCAGTGCCTGCATGCGTGCTATCATGCCCGTCATCTTCTTCGGGTTCTTCTTGTTCTCCTCATACTTGGCCTCAAGTATCTTCAGGAGCTTCTCGTCATCGGTAGTCTTGCGCAATACCCACATGATGGCGGCGCTGAAGAACAGTGATATGAAGTAGTAGAAGTTGAGTCCGGCAGAATAGTCGTTGAACATGAAGAAGAACATCAGCGGCATAAGGTACATCATCCATTGCATCATCTTCATCTGCTCAGCCTGCTGGCCAACCATCTGGTCACGCTGCTGTCTCATGGTCATCCATGAGTAGAGGATGTTCGATACGCAGAACAATATACATGTCAGCGACAGGTGGTCGCCGATGAGCCAGATGTTGGAGTTCCACTCGATGATAGGGTCATACGTGCTGAGGTCGCTAATCCACAGGAAGCTCTGTCCCCTGAGCTGTATGGCATTTGGCACGAAGTTGAACATCGCAATCCAGATAGGCATCTGAATGAGCATGGGCAGGCATCCGGAGAGTGGGCTTACGCCATACTTGCTGTATTCGGCCATCATAGCCTGCTGCTTCTGCATCTGGTCCTCAGGTTTGTTGTACTGTGCTGTTGCCGCCTCGAGTTTCGGCTTGAGAACTCTCATCTTTGCCGAGCTCATATAGCTCTTCTTCACCATTGGGAAAGTGATGAACTTCAGGAGCAGCGTTATGAGTATAAGTACGATACCCATGTTGATGTTTAGGCCTGTAAGGAAGTCGAAGACATAGATGGTAAACCACCTGTTGATGATACGGAACAGCGGCCATCCGAGATAAACAAGACGCTGCATCTCCAGTTCCTTGCCAAATGCCGATTCCTTTTCCACACGCTTAAGCAGACGGAAATCGTTGGGTCCGTAGTAGAACTCAAACTCTGACGGCTTATTGCCCGACGGGTCGAAGAAAGCCTTGAGCTTGGCCTCATATTGCTTCAGATAGCCTGAGCCCTTCTCTTGTGGGACACTCGTCAGGAGAGCTCCTTTATCGAAATTGTCCTTCGCTATCATAACGGCAGAGAAGAACTGGTTCTTGAAAGCTATCCAGTCTGTCTTCTCCTCAGTAGGCTCGTCCTCTTCAGCGCTGGTCTCGCTAAGATAATCAGTGCCTCCATCAGTGTTGTGGTATGTAAGCGTGGCATACCTGTTCTCGAACATGAAGCCCTTCTCCTGCTGCCTGCACTTGTCTTTCCAGTTTACGTCCATGGTCTGTGTGCCTGGAGCAAAGAGTCCTTGCATGCCCTCAGCGTACATCTTCATGTGGAGCATGTAGTCGGCACCCAGACGGTATTCAATAGTCAGGGACTTGCCTTGGGCGGCCTCGGCTGTAAACGTCACCGTACTGTCGGTAACGGCTGATGGAACAAAATAAAGGTCGGATGTGGAGATGTTGGTCTCCTTTGCGCTAAGGGTATAGCTCAGTTTCTGGTCCTCACCGTCGAACAGCGTAATCTCCTTGTTGCCCTTGTAGTCATCAAATCCTTTAATGACGGCTTTCTCAACGGTTGCGCCCTTGGTGTTGAGGGTGAGCTCGATTTTCTCGTTCTTCAGGACTATACTCTCTGCCTGTCCCCTCAATGCGTTGTAGAAAAGACTTGTAGTATCTTCGGCTATGGCCTGCTTTATGGCTTTTTGTCTTGCAGCTTCAGCGAGCTTTGCCTGTTTTTCAGCTTTTGCCTTGGTTACCTGAGCTATTGAATCCTGAACGAATGCTGCCCGTTGCTCCTCGGCAGAGGGCTGCTGATACCATGTGAAACCGATAAGAACAAGTGCGATGAGCACAAATCCTATGATATTATTCTTATCCATTTTTTATTTTTCCTGATTTTCTATTGAGTGTTTTACGAAATCTACAAACAATGGGTGCGGATGGAGTACCGTACTCTGATACTCCGGATGGAACTGTGTTCCGATATACCATTTCAGTCCCGGTATCTCGACAATCTCCACAAGGTCGCTCTCCGGGTTCTTGCCTACGCATTGCATACCGCAACGCTCGTATTCATGCTGGTAGTCGTTGTTGAACTCGTAGCGGTGACGGTGTCTCTCCTGTATGAGAGTCTGGCCGTAAATGTCCATAACCCTTGAGCCCTGCTTGAGCACGCACTCGTATGCTCCGAGCCTCATCGTACCGCCCATGTTGGTGATGTTCTTCTGCTCCTCCATGATGTCTATGACATTATGAGGTGTCTTCTCGTCCATCTCACGGCTGTTGGCATCAGCATATCCGAGCACGTTGCGGGCGAACTCTATTACCATCATCTGCATGCCGAGACATATACCGAATGTCGGTATGTCGTGCGTACGGGTATATTTGGCGGCAATAATTTTTCCCTCTATACCTCTCTGTCCAAATCCCGGGCAGATGACAATGCCATCCTGTCCGGCAAGCATCTCTCCAACATTCTCGTTGTTTATCTTCTCCGAGTTGATGAATGTCAGTACGGTCTTCCTGTCGTTGTATGTACCAGCCTGATACAGGCTCTCACGAATGCTCTTGTATGCGTCCTGCAGGTCGTATTTGCCTACCAGTCCGATATGTACCTCCTCCTTGGCATTGTTGCGTCTTTCAAGGAACTTGCGCCATGGGCCCAGTCCTGGCTTCTCGCCGACAGGCTCACCAAACTTACGTAATATGGCTGTGTCAAGTCCCTGATCCTGCATTCCAACGGGCACCTCGTATATGCTTGGCATATCCTCGCTCTGTATTACGCAGTCGAAGTCTACGTTACAGAATGCTGCTACCTTCTTGCGGATGCTGTCACCAAGATGCATCTCCGTTCTCAGCACGAGGATGTCCGGCTGGATACCGACGCTCTGCAGCTCCTTCACGCTGTGCTGTGTAGGTTTGGTCTTTACCTCGCCGGCTGCTTTCAGATAAGGCACGTATGTAAGGTGTACGCAAACGGCTTTCTTGCCAAGCTCCCATTTCAGCTGTCTGATAGCCTCCATATATGGAGCACTCTCAATATCTCCGATGGTACCACCGATTTCGGTAATCACAAAATCGTAGTTGTACTTCTTTCCGAGCAGCTTGACATTACGCTTAATCTCGTCCGTGATGTGAGGAACCACCTGTATGGTCTTGCCGAGATAGTCGCCCCTACGCTCCTTGTCTATAACTGCCTTATAGATGCGTCCTGTTGTCAGAGAGTTTGCTTTTGTTGTCTTGATGTCCGTAAATCTCTCGTAGTGACCGAGGTCAAGGTCTGTCTCCATACCGTCAACCGTTACGTAGCACTCTCCGTGCTCGTATGGGTTGAGCGTTCCTGGGTCGATGTTTATATACGGATCGAATTTCTGGATGGTGACATTATAGCCTCTTGCCTGAAGAAGCTTGCCTATTGACGATGATATGATTCCCTTACCAAGCGAGGAAACCACGCCTCCAGTGACGAAAATATACTTTGTTTCTGCCACGATAATTTAATGTATTTAGTGTAAATGTGGTGCAAAGTTACAATATTTTTATTATCTTTGCAAGCAAAAACGAATAAAAAGATGAATTACATATACTTACTTATAGTGCTGGCCTTGACAGTCCAGCCACTTGCGGCACATCACCCCACTCAAACGCCCCATAAACACAGGGCTGACAGCCTGGACAAGCTTGTGTCTGGCATCAATCCCAACAATGTCAGCATAACCGATACTCTCGACATAGAACAGCAGTCAAGGCTCTTCATGCCGTTGACATTTTACAGAGGTATAGCAAAAAGGAAATTTTCGCTCGACTCAGATACTATCTCCACATCGGAAGCCCTGCTCGACGATGTGTTTCTCAATATCTATCTCAATCGTCCGGACCTTGTTCTGACAAAGGAGAGCACAATCGATAGCGTGGCCCCGCCTGTCGACAGCAAGCCAATTGTGGTTACAACACCCGTAAGCAAGCCACAGGCTGATGTGGTAATGAGGGAAGAGCCCCCAACCATGCCTGAGCCGAAAATTATTATTTTGAAGCCGAATTTCTGGACTTTCAAAGGCGACTACAGTTTGCAGTTCCAGCAAAACTATGTCTCCGACAACTGGTACAAAGGTGGTGAGCGCAACTATTCGTTTATCGCCGGAGTGGTGTTTGAGGCAAACTACAACAACAAGCAGAAGGTGAAATGGGACAACAAGCTGGAGATGAAGTTGGGTGTATTCACAAGCCCCAGCGACACGGTTCATAAGGTGAAGACCAATACCGACTACATTCGCTTCACGTCATCTTTTGGCTTGCAGGCAACAAAAAAATGGTATTACACCGTACAGAGCATTGTCACCACACAAATGTTCAGAGGATACCAGAGCAATAAAACAACAGTTTATAGCGATTTCATGTCCCCAATATCCCTGAACCTGTCTGTCGGTATGGACTATAAGCCTTCATGGTTCAAGAACAAGCTCACGGGAAGCATACACCTTGCTCCGTTGTCATACAACCTGAAATATGTAGACCGCAAATATCTTAACACACGCTACGGCATAGAGTCCGACCGCCAGGCTCTCAACGACTACGGTTCGCTTATAACAGCTGATCTTAACTGGATATTCAGTCAGTCCGTATCGTGGCGTACACGGTTTAAGTACTATACAACGTACGAGCGGTCGGAAATGGAGTGGGAGAATACGTTTTCACTGAAATTCAACAAATATGTCATATCGACTATCTCGCTATATCCACGTTTCGATGACTCACGCAAGCGGGATGAAGACTACGGCTATTTCCAGTTAAAGGAATACATAGCCTTCGGTTTCTCATATTCCATGTAGCAGTCGGGCATCCACATATAATTATATTTTATGGCCAGATATTTCATTAACCTGAGTTTCGACGGCAAGCGTTACCACGGATGGCAGATACAGCCAAACGGCATTTCCGTTCAGGGAGAACTTCAACGTTGTCTATCTATGATATTGCGTACGGAAATCTCCGTAGTTGGTGCAGGACGAACAGATGCTGGCGTGCATGCCAAAACTATGGTTGTACACTTTGAGACCACTGATGACATCGATTGTCAACAGTTAGCATATCGTCTTAACCGAGTACTTCCACCTGATATTTCCACAAACAGTATCTATCCTGTCAACGACAATATGCATGCCCGTTTCTCCGCAAAAGAACGCTCATACCGTTATTTCGTGCATACTCATCGCGATCCTTTCGTACGAGAACATTCCGTAGAATTGCATTACGCTCTTGACTTCGACGCTATGAACCGTGCCGCAACGTTATTGTTGCAAGCACATGATTTCCGTGCATTCTGTAAAGCCCACTCTGATGCGAAGACAACTTTTTGCGACGTCAGACGTGCCGAATGGGTAAAGATAGACAATACACATTGGTATTTTGAGATTGCTGCAGATCGTTTCCTACGCAACATGGTGCGTGCTGTTGTCGGAACACTGATAGAAGTCGGACGCGGGCGCATGACCATAGACGGCATGCGTGACATAATAGACAATGGAACTCGCTGTGATGCAGGCGAGAGCATGCCTGCACATGGCCTGTTCCTCTGGAGTGTTGATTACTAAGATTGGGGCATGGCGCAATGGAACACCATCCATAGATGTTGTTACCTGCGAATTTGGGCGAATCCAACGAGGCGGTCAGTTCTGCCACCAATACCACGATAATACACCAGGGCCTGATACTGGTTCTCGGTTTGGAAGAAATTACCCTCAGAAGGTACATTTTTTGCCTTTCCATCGGCATCTACAAGCAGATATTGATAAGAATAGTAACCTTGCTTCAACAATATGGAGGCTTTATAGATTTTCTCCATTTCATCGTACGTCATCCTGTACTGAGGCAGAAAGCGGTTGTTCGTCCAAGCCCCGTTGATGTATACGTCACCGTTTAGGTGCGGGGATTTAAGACGGAAGTGGGTCATTACATATTCTGAAGCATAGTCGTTCTCGATGTTATCGCTGTTTCTGATATAGAATGCTCCGTTGGCATCCTCGTCATAGACGTAGTTGGGACGAGGCTCGTCAGTCCATATCATGGCGTTGTACTTCTCGCCATCCCATGTTATGCTCTCAAGTCCCATTGTTGTATGGTCAACGTCGAGAATTTCAAACTTTCGGTATTCATTGCCACCATCGAATATCAGGTCTCGGCAATGGTCCCATCGAAGCCCGTCACCCATTATATATTGCGGACTTGCGTTGACAACAGCATTATCCCATCTGCCATTCTGCATGACGACGGTTTTTATCTGTGACTCCGGGCGCGTGACAGGCAGCTTGCCATACATCACCTCCATGCCAATCTGCTGATGTCTTCCGTTTACGTCTCGGTCGGTAATGGTTGTCATGTTCATCGACACCCTCATCTCCGGTTCTACCACCATGAAACACGCTGCGAGCACTGGCTCGTCGCCATTGTTCTCATCTGTAATGGTAAGCCTGTAGTTGCCTCCTATCTTCAAGCGGCATCTGTCATTTGGTATCTGAAGAGTGTAGTGTGTATACAGGACATTGGTGTTGATGGATTCTGTCAGCTCGTCAATGGTGTTGTCGGAAGTGAAGCCCTCGCAGTAGTCGCTTGCGAACAATTCCTCAGAAACCGTCCAGTCGGCCTCGCAATGTTCCAGCTTGTATGTGTAGCGATGGTATTCATGCGTGAGGTCATCGAATGATATATTGACAGGCTCGCCGCCGAGTGTCGTTATGGGAATAGACATCCAGTCCTGGCCTGACACCACCTGCAGGGAGGCTATACGGTCGGAGAATATCTCGTGTCTCTGTGCCAAGCCGCAGAAGGGTAGGGACAACAATAAAAGGGTACACGCACATTGGCGCGCACCCTTTATATTGGATGTAAGTAAATTCTTTATGTTCAACAGATTACTCACCCTTGATAGCAGCTATACCAGGAAGAACCTTTCCCTCAATTGCCTCAAGGAGAGCACCGCCACCAGTTGAGATGTAGCTAACCTTGTCAGCGAGACCGAACTTGTTGACGCAAGCTACAGAGTCGCCTCCACCAATGAGTGAGAAAGCGCCTTCTGCTGTTGCCTCAGCAATGGCATTACCGATGGCGCGTGAGCCTGCACAGAAGTTGTCAAACTCGAATACACCGGCAGGACCATTCCATAGAATAGTCTTGCAGCCCTTAATGGCCTCGGCAAAGAGCTTCTGAGCCTCTGGGCCTGCGTCAAGACCCTCAAGGTCGGCAGGTATGGCGTTGGAAGGATGTACGCTCTGTGGAGCGTCGTTGCTGAACTCTGGGGCGCACACAGCGTCTGGTGCCATTACGAGCTCAACACCATTCTTCTTAGCCAGTTCCTCAACACCAAGAGCGACATCCAGCTTGTCAAGCTCGCAAATAGACTTTCCTACCTCACCATTGTGTGCTTTAGAGAATGTGTATGTCATTCCGCCACAGAGGATAAGCTTGTCCACCTTGCCAAGAAGGTTCTCGATGATACCGATTTTCGACGATACCTTAGAGCCACCCATGATGGCGATGAACGGTCTCTTGATATCTCCGAGCACTGCGTCGACAGCCTTCACCTCTTTCTCCATGAGATATCCAAGCATGCGGTTGTCTGCATCAAAGTACTGGTCAATGACAGCTGTTGATGCGTGCTTGCGGTGAGCTGTTCCGAAGGCATCCATGATATAGCAGTCAGCATACGATGCGAGCTTCTTCGCAAACTCCTTCTGGCTTTCCTTCAGGGCCTTCTTGGCAGCCTCGAACTCAGGAGTGCCTTTCTCTACGCCTACTGGCTTGCCCTCCTCCTCAGGATAGAAGCGGAGGTTCTCAAGCAAGAGTGCCTCACCTGGCTTGAGGGCGGCAGCCTCCTCAGAAGCGTTTGCGCAGTCAGCAGCAAACTTCACCTCTACACCAAGACGCTCAGAAACCTTGGCAACAATCTGTGAGAGAGAGAGTTTTGGATTAACCTTGCCCTTGGGCTTACCCATGTGGCTCATCATGATAACAGCACCACCGTCAGCGAGTACCTTCTTGAGAGTAGGAAGAGCACCGCGGATGCGGGTGTCATCAGTTACATTACCATTCTCGTCCAATGGAACGTTGAAATCTACACGAACAATTGCCTTCTTGCCGGCAAAGTTGAATTGATCGATTGTCATTTTTTTCCGTTATTATTAAAGTAAAACTAATAATCAAAGGCATGTATGCGACTTTGGCAACCGTGTACCATGTCGTCGGAATACTGTCATTATTCCATTGCAAAGATAATAAAAAATACTCTATACAGATACAATCATGCCGAATTATTTAGTTTTTTTTTTGCATTAGGGCGTTGGCTGTCGTCTCCATATTGCAAAAAGCGGGTATGGAAAGGTTGTGTTGGGGAGTTTTGCTCCGCTCCCCAACTCTTCCTAAGCTTTCTATCCGTTCATGGACAGCAGGAACTCGTCGTTGTCCTTGGTTCTTACTATCCTGTCGTGTATGGAGTTCATGGCCTCGATGGGGTTCATGTCGGCAATGAATTTTCTCAATATCCACATGCGGTCGAGAGTGGTCTTGTCCTGCAACAGGTCATCACGGCGTGTACTTGATGCCACAAGGTTGACAGCCGGGAAGATACGCTTGTTGGAGAGGCTGCGGTCGAGCTGCAGCTCCATGTTGCCCGTACCCTTGAATTCCTCAAAGATAACCTCGTCCATCTTGCTTCCCGTGTCGATAAGTGCCGTAGCAATGATGGTCAGCGAGCCGCCGCCCTCTATGTTGCGCGCCGCACCAAAGAAGCGCTTGGGCTTCTGCAGGGCGTTGGCGTCGACACCACCGGTGAGTACTTTACCGCTGGCTGGAGCCACGGTGTTGTAGGCGCGTGCCAGACGGGTTATGGAGTCGAGGAATATGACAACGTCGTGGCCAGACTCCACCATGCGCTTTGCCTTCTCGAGAACAATGCCCGCAATCTTGACGTGACGCTCGGCTGGCTCATCGAAGGTAGAGGCAATGACCTCTGCGTTTACGGTACGTGCCATGTCGGTTACTTCCTCTGGACGCTCGTCGATGAGCAGCATCATGAGGTATGCCTCGGGATGATTGGCGGCTATGGCGTTGGCAATGCTCTTCATCAATATTGTCTTACCTGTCTTGGGCTGTGCCACGATGAGTGCGCGCTGACCTTTGCCGATAGGTGAGAAGAGGTCTACGATACGGGTAGACAAATTAGTGGTATTAGGATTGCCGCAAAGGTTGAATTTCTCGTCAGGGAATAAAGGAGTAAGATGCTCGAACGGTACCCTGTCGCGTATGTCAGCCGGTGTACGGCCGTTGATGGTGCTGATGCTTGTGAGCGGGAAATACTTCTCGCCATCACGCGGTGGACGAACAGAGCATTCTACCACGTCACCAGTCTTTAAACCATATTTCTTAACCTGTGCAGTAGACACATATACATCATCGGGCGATGACAGATAGTTGTAGTCGCTGGAGCGGAGGAAACCATAGCCATCTGGCATTATCTCGAGAACTCCGTTTGCCTTTATGAGGTCGGCAAAGTCGTACTGATCCTTGTTGTTGTCCTCTTGCTGTTGATACTGTGTTGTGCTGACGTGTGGTACGGGTGGTGTGGTGGGATTGTCGAACATATCATAGTTAGGAACGGCACCCTGGTCCTCTATTGGCAAATCAACAACGGTAATGAAATCCGTTCCGTCGTTGGGGTCGTCAGCCCACACATTGTCCAACTCTTCCTGTCCACGTTCGTCAGACGTCTCACGCTCGTCCTCTCTTTTATTTCCAATCTTTGCCTGAAGTTGTTCCAGCAGGGCATTGTCTGCAGAACTGTTGTCCAGATTGTGAAATTGAGCTTCCGGAACGAAGTCAATATCTTCGTTTGTTGTAGCAGTTATTTCTTCGTTGTATCCATTGTCTGCATTCTCTTCTTGCATGTATGCCGATTTGTTTTGGTTTTTTGCATTGTCGAGAAGTGCCAGTATCTCTTTCTCCCGTTTAGTCTTTGGTCCACGATGTTTTGGCAGAGAGGCTAATTCAGCCTCAAGAGCTTTCACGTCAATGTTTTCTTCTGCGATGAAATCTGCGGAAGTTTCTGGTTGAATATCGTTGCTGATATCAGTAGCTTGCTCCACAACCGATGGTTCCTCGACAGATGGAACAGGAGCTTCGCTGAACAAGTTTTTCTCAACTGGCTGTTGTACTTTGTTTTTCTTGAGGTCGTAGTTCTCGCCCTCTTTTCCGTGTACAGAGTAAACTCTATCTGTACCTGCTTTAACTATTCGTGTGCGTTTTCTCTTGCCTCCGAGTGGATTCTTGTTACCCTCATCAATAGCCTGCTGGTCCAATATGGCATAAACTGTCTCTTCAGGAGACATGTTGTCCACCTTATCTATACCAAGACTTTTTGCAATATCTGCCAATGCGGCGATATCTTTAGATAATAGTTCGTCTTTACTATACATATATAAAATGTGAAATTTTAAATTTGGATATAAGAAGGAGTTTCAAGAACTGTAACCCCTGTTATAAAATGACCTTGCAAAGGTACAGTTTTTATTTTAAACTATATAGTTGTATAGTTGAGAAAGTTAAATGCTTTAACAAACATTAACCAGCCGGGTTGGTAGTATATGTGTGAAATAAATGGTTTTAATTTGTTGTAGTTTGTCGTATGAGGTGTCAAGTCATGCAAATATATTAGGGTGTACAGTTTGATGTACACCCTAGTTATTTACCTTATCAGTTGTGTAGTCATATTCGCAGCCGATGAGATATATGTGTGACTCACTTTAGGAATGAAAATCATTAAAGAGTCACTACATATTCCATACGAGCCTTATTAATAGCTTCTTGCTATGATAACACGGTATTTTGCGGGCTTTCCGCTAACCATGTCCACACCAGGTGTCTGCTCGTAGGCGAATGGTACGCAACGGATGGTGGCCTGAGTCTCCTCCTTTATCTGAGCCTCTGTCTCCTCGGTGCCATCCCAGTGGCATAGGAAGAAGCCTCCGTTCTTAACCTTCTGCTTGAACTCCTCGTAGTCCTCGCATACGTAAACGTGGTCATCACGATACCTGCGTGCCTTCTCGAAGATGTTGTCCTGGATATCCTCAAGTAACTTGCTGACATACTCCACGATGCCGTCAACGGGGCGTGTTTCCTTCTCAAGGGTGTCACGGCGCATTACCTCGATAGTTCCCTCCTCCAGGTCACGGGCACCCATGACAAGTCTTACGGGAACTCCCTTCAGCTCGTAGTCGGCAAACTTGAAGCCCGGACGCTTGTTGTCGGCATCATCATACTTCACGCTGATGCCCATGTCACGCAGCTGGCTAATGATGGGACTAAGCTTATTGGTGATAGCCTCGAGCTGCTCGCCACCTTTGGAGATAGGTATTATGACAACCTGAATAGGAGCAAGGCGTGGAGGCAACACCAGTCCGTTGTCGTCGGAGTGGGTCATAATGAGCGCGCCGATGAGACGTGTAGATACTCCCCATGATGTGGCCCATACATACTCGGGCTTGTTCTCCTTATTAAGATATGTAACGTCGAAGCTCTTTGCGAAGTTCTGTCCCAGGAAGTGACTGGTGCCGCTCTGCAGAGCCTTGCCGTCCTGCATCATGGCCTCAATGGTGTATGTATCGAGGGCACCGGCGAAACGTTCGGTCTCGCTCTTTACTCCCTGCAGTACTGGCACGGCCATCCACTTCTCGGCAAACTCGGCATACACCTTCAGCATGCGGCGTGCTTCCTCCTCCGCCTCCTCGCGTGTGGCATGGGCGGTGTGACCCTCCTGCCATAGGAACTCTGCCGTGCGCAGGAATGGACGCGTGCGCATCTCCCATCGCATTACATTGCACCATTGGTTGCACATCAGAGGCAGGTCGCGCCATGAGTGTATCCAATTCTTGTATGTGTTCCAGATTATTGTCTCTGAGGTCGGGCGGATAATCAGCTCCTCTTCCAGCTTTGCAGCAGGGTCTACCTCTACGCTGTTTCCATCCTCGCTGGCTTTCAGACGGTAGTGTGTAACGACAGCGCACTCCTTAGCGAAACCCTTCACATGCTCGGCCTCGCGGCTGAGGAATGATTTGGGGATGAGCAGAGGGAAGTAGGCATTCTGTACGCCTGTCTCCTTGAACATCTTGTCGAGCTGCTGCTGCATCTTCTCCCATACGGCATAGCCGTAGGGCTTGATAACCATACATCCTCGAACGGCTGACTGCTCGGCAAGGTCGGCCTTTACTACGAGGTCATTGTACCACTGGCTGTAATTTTCAGCCCTTTTGGTCAAATCTTTGAGTTCTTTTGCCATATTTTATGTGTAATTTAGATTGCAGAGTAAGTGCTTATGCTTAATTTTGCCGCAAAATTACAAAAAAATGTTGGGATATTACATACAATGAGGAAAAAAGAATTAACTTTGCAGCGTGAATATGCCAACCAATGACGGCAAATGCTGTTTTTGGGACTAATGTATAATTACGAACAGATTTATTTTTAAACAAAACACAAAAGAAAAAGAGAGTATGAAAAATCTTAAGATGATGACCGCAGGACTCTGCGTTCTCGCAGTTTGCAGCTGCGCAACAAAGACAGGTACAGGAGCTTTAATAGGTACAGGTGCCGGAACAGCCGTAGGTGCTATTATCGGTAAGATTGCAGGTAACACAGCTGTTGGTGCTGCTATTGGTGCAGCCGTGGGAGCAGGCACAGGTGCCATCATCGGCAAGCACATGGATAAGGTTGCTGCCGAGGCCGCAAAGGTTGAGAATGCCAAGGTTGAGGAAGTTACAGATGCCAACGGTCTGAAGGCCGTTAAGGTTACCTTCGACTCTGGTCTGCTCTTCGCTACAGGCAAGGCTGACCTGAACAGTGCATCAAAGAACGATCTCGCCCAGTTTGCCAGCGTGCTGAAGAACAATACCGACTGCCACGTGGACGTTTATGGACATACCGACTCTACAGGTAACGATGGTATCAACCTTCCGTTGAGCAACAATCGTGCCAAGAGCGTTGTCAACTATCTCGTTAGCTGCGGTGTTGCCAACTCTCAGTTCCAGAAGATCGTGGGCAAGGGTAGTGCAGAGCCCGTTGCAGACAACGGCACAGCTACTGGCCGTCAGGCCAACCGCCGTGTGGAGGTATTCCTCTATGCCAGCCAGGCTATGGTTGACGCTGCCAATGCTGGAAACCTTAACTAAGCAACACACTTAGACTGATAGTTCACGGCAGGAGCATTCCCTCCGTTCACAACGATGGGGAGTGCTCCTGCTTATTTTGTGCAAAGAGAGGATGTAGTCCTGTTATATGAGACTGGTAAAGAAAATTATACGTTGGGTGATGGTCCTGTTTTTCGCATCGACAATACTTGCTGTTGTCGCTTATAGGTTCATACCCGTATACTTCACGCCACTGATGTTTATCAGGGCGATAGAGACGAAGAGTGTAACAATGCACCATCACTGGATACCGCTTGAAGAGATGTCGCCACACATGCCCGTAGCTGTCATGGCAGGCGAGGACGCGCGTTTCCTACTACACCATGGTTTCGACTATGACGCCATAGGCAAGGCCGCCAAGCGCAACCTCTCAACCAAGGGCGGCAAGAAATATGGTGCCAGCACCATATCGCAGCAGACGGCCAAGAATGTCTTCCTATGGCCAGGACGCTCATGGGTGAGAAAAGGATTCGAGGTCTACTTCACTGCCCTCATAGAAATGATATGGAGCAAGCAGCGTATCATGGAGGTGTACCTCAACTCTGTGGAGATGGGCGACAGGATATATGGCATTGACGCTGTGGCTGAGCAGAACTTCGGCAAGAAAGCATGCGACATGACACGCAGCGAGTGTGCATTAGTGGCAGCGACACTGCCCAATCCTCATATATACAGCTCGAAGACACCAAGCAGCTACATCAGAAAGAGGCAGAGAGCAATAGCGAACAACATGAGATATATACCCTCATTCCCCAAAGAGGGTGAAGACTACGACCCAAAGACGGCTGTGGGAGGAGTTTATGGAAAACATTCTTGACCAACTCAACGAAGCGCAAAGAGCTGCAGTAGTGTGGCTCGACGGACCGCAACTGGTAATTGCCGGAGCAGGCTCAGGCAAGACGAGGGTGCTGACATACAAGATTGCATACCTCGTGAGCAGAGGCGTGGCTCCATGGAGAATACTTGCACTGACATTTACTAACAAGGCTGCCAACGAAATGAAACAGAGAATAGGAACCCTTGTCGGTGAGGAACACGCCTCGAGGCTGAAGATGGGCACATTCCACTCTGTATTCGCAAAAATTCTAAGGGCTGAGGCATCCCACATTGGCTACACCTCCTCGTTTACCATCTACGATGAGAATGACTCACGGTCGCTCATAAAGAATATCGTCAAGGAGATGGGACTTGACGAGAAGGCGTACAAGCCCGCTACGGTACACAAGCACATCTCACTGGCCAAAAACAAGCTGATTGGTACCGATGCCTATGACAAAGACATATCGCTCACCGAGAGAGACTTCAGGACAGGTGTTCCTGAGACGTCAAAGATATACAGCACTTATCAGCAACGGCTCGCCAATTCCAACGCCATGGACTTTGACGACTTGCTGATGCATACATACAGGCTTTTTGCCGACAACGAGGAAGTCAGGATAAAGTATGCGGACAAACTGCAATATATCCTCGTGGATGAGTATCAGGACACAAACTACGTGCAGCAGAGAATTCTCTCACTGCTGACACGCGAAAACCACAACATCTGCGTGGTTGGCGATGACTATCAGAGCATTTACGCCTTCCGCGGTGCCAATATCGACAACATCCTCGACTTTCAGCGCCAATATCCTGACGCTAAGCTGTTCAAGCTCGAGCGCAACTACAGGTCTACGCAAAACATCGTGCAGGCTGCCAACTGCCTCATGAAGAACAACAGCAGGCAGATACCAAAGGAGGTGTACAGCGAAAACGAGAAAGGAGAAAAGATTATCATCCGAGAGGCTTATTCCGACAAGGAGGAAGCCGTGATGGTATGCAACGATATCAGGAAACAGGTAAGGAAGAACGGTATGGCATATTCCGACTTCGCCATACTGTATAGGGCCAACGCACTGAGCAGGAGCTTCGAGGAGGAGCTGAGGAAACAGAACATGCCGTACAGGATATTCGGAGGGCAGAGCTTCTTCCAAAGGAAGGAAATCAAGGACATTGTGGCATATTTCCGACTTGTCGCCAATACTAACGACGAGGAGGCTTTTAGGAGAGTTGTCAACTATCCGGCACGAGGTATCGGAGACACTACCATAAAAAAAATCAGTGCCGCCACGCTCGAGTACAATGTCAGCTTCTGGCAAGTAATCTCACAGCCCATGACATATAACCTGCCAGTAAACAAGGGCACTATGTCAAAGCTCGGGGCATTCAGGGACCTGATTGAGAGTTTCGTCGAGAAGAAAGACCATGCTGATGCCTACGAGCTGGCAAAGGAGATTGTCCTGACGAGCGGTATCATGGCTGACATTGCCAAGGATACATCGCCAGAGGGAGATACCCGTCGGGAGAATGTAGACTCATTCATCTCGGGCATTCACGACTTCGTGGCCGCACGACTCGAGGAGGATATGGGAAGCCAGACGGGGTTAGATGATTTCCTGCAGGAGATATCGCTGCTCACCGACATGGAGAGCGAGAGCGACGAGGCTACGGACAACCGTGTGTCACTGATGACTGTCCATGCCGCCAAGGGACTGGAATTCAAGACGGTATATATCGTCGGGGCAGAAGAGACCATCTTCCCAAGCCAGATGAGCATGGACTCGCCACGCGGGCTTGAGGAGGAACGGAGGCTGATGTATGTTGCTATTACCCGTGCCGAGAAGAGGTGCATGATTACGCATGTCAAGAGCCGTTTCAGATACGGACGTACGGAATTTATGCAACCAAGCATGTTCCTTAAGGAAATAGACCATAGGCTGGTAAGTGGTGATACTGGTTATGATGCCTATACAGGAAGCCAGACGGAGACTCGACTGCCATGGGAAACAGATAACAGACCGTATGGCAGGAATGTGCAGAACAGCCGTCCTGTTGCAGACAGGTTTATGGCCGACCCCAAACCAAGAATAACGTCCCCACGAAAGCCTGAGCCTGCGGTAGACCCATTTGGCGATGGCTTCAAGAGAATGTTTGCTACCAGTGGTGGAAACCTCAGACGTGTCAACGAGGTGATGAAAAAAGGCGGAAGAACATTGTCCCCACAACAGCCTTCAACATCTGTGCCGCAACCGGGAATACCTCTGCAGCAGGCTGGACAGCAGAGGTTAAATGAAGGTGATACCATCGAGCATCAGCGTTTTGGCATAGGAAAAGTGCTGCGTGTTGAGGGCACGGGAGAGAACACCAAGGCGACAGTCGACTTCGTAAATGTTGGTATCAAGCAACTGCTGCTGAAGTTCGCCAAGTTCAATATCGTGAAGTGAGGTGGCATTATTAATGACATTAGCCGTTTGCTGACGTATGCCGTCAGCGTACTATAGTAAAGGGATGATTACAATCAAATGTGTAATCATCCCTTTATGGTTGTGTGACTCTATAACTGGACAACTGGCTATTTCTGGTATTTGCTTATAAGCTCGTCGGCACGATCGTCACCCAGCTCCTTAGCCTTCTGCAATGCCTGAAGAGCCTCCTCGGTCTTTGACATCTCTCCGAAACATACACCTCTTATAATATATAGGTCTGAATATTTGTCGGTCAGTTGCAGGGCGAGGTCGGTGGTCTTTATGGCCTGCTCATATTGTCCCACCTTCAGCTGGAGGCTTGCCATCTCGGCATAGTATGTAGGCTCTGTCCTGTTGAGGACAATGGCATGCGCAATATCGTTGAGAGCCTGCTGGTAAAGGCGTATCTTGTTCTCGCACTGGAATTTCATGTAATAGAAGCTGTGTGAGGCTCTGCCCCTCATCAGCGAGTCGTATGCGCAGTAGTCGATGAAAGCCTTGCGCTGTTTGCCGGCCTTGTCGTATGCCATTCCACGTTCCAGAATGTACGGTGCCGCCGTTGCGTCGTTTGGTTGTGCCGAGACAGCACTGTCGAGAAGCTGTATAATCTCTTCTGCCGGAGCGTTGAGCTGCCGGCGGCATTGGGCAGCCTCATAGAACAGCTCGCCACCGCGCAAGTTGGTTGACGTGAGTGACATGAACGTGTCGTATGCCTGCTGATAGTCACCCTTAGCATAGATGATTTTTCCCTGCAGATGCTTGTATACGGGAAGGGGATTGATGGCATAGGCCGCTTCTGCCTCCTGCAATGCCTTGTCGAGGCTCCAGTCCTTGTATTTTGGCTCTGGCACGTAGACCTCTTTCCGGTATATGAGGTTGGCATAGTTGTAGTGGGCCTCGTCCTTATTCTCCGCCACCTTGATGGCAGTCTCCATGTTGCGTGCCGCATTGGCGTAGTTGCCGGCAATCATTTCCTGCTCACCCTTGGCGTTGTAGCCGTCGGGCAGGGTAGGGAAGGTGGTTATGAACTCGTCTATGTATGTTGCATAAAGAGCTGAGTCGCCACGCTGCGAGGCAAGCATGAGCGTGACTACGGCATCGCTCGACTTCGATGGCAGGGCCGTACGAATTCCGCACTTGCGGAGGGTGTTGTCATTGATGGACAGTGCAGAGAGCCTGAGAGTAGCGCTCAGCCGTGCATCGGTAGAGAAGGCACGACCGCCATTCTTCGGACGCTGCATGATGCCGAGGAGCTGTCCTTGGTCATTGACAATGGGACATCCGAGAGAGGTTGACGACACGTCGTTGTCGTCGAAAAGGTAATATGTCAGTGAGTCCATGAAGGCCTCCGTGTCCTGTATGGCTACATGCTGCATCTCTGGTTTCTTCACCGAGTAGGCGACAATCCATGCCTTTGAGCCTTTTGCGGCACTGCCGGCCATGCCTGCAACAGGCACAGTCTTTCCCTTGACCCTGAACTTGCAGATGTCATAGATGTCGTTAACACCGAGCAAGGCATCGACAGCCATGGTCACACCCTTACTGTCGGTGACAACGGCGCTGTCAGCACCAACAAATGGTGTCCACATAGCCAGAGCCTCGCCCTGACTGCCGGTGAAGACTCCATGAGACATTCCTACGATGTTGCCAGACTTGTCGAAAGTGGTCAGCGTGAAGACGCTTTGCGCAGCCTTCTTTACAGCTGGAGTCTGAGCATGAAGAGATGAGCCTGCAACCATGATGAGTGTGCAGGCGAGGAATAGTATTCTTTTCATTTTTCCAATAATGATTTTGCGTTTTCTATAGCGGCATCGCTGATATTGCTGCCACTGAGCATCTGTGCAATCTCCGTGATGCGCTCGTCGTGGCCAAGCATGCGCATGCGGCTGATGGTGGTGTCGTCGGTATCAGTCTTCTCCACCTTGTAGTGAGTGGTGCCAAGGGCTGCAATCTGCGGAAGATGCGTGATGCTGATAACCTGGCGGTCGGCTTGTCCCATCTGCCTCATTATCTGAGCCATCATCTCAGCCACGCGGCCGCTGACACCAGTGTCTATCTCGTCAAAAATGATAGTAGGCAGTTTTACGGCTCCGCTAATCATTGCTTTCAGTGACAGCATCACCCTTGCCACCTCGCCACCAGATGCCACCTGTGCTATGGGTTCCAGCGGGACATTCTTGTTGGCGCTGAACATATAGCTTATTCTGTCAGCACCGTCAACAGCCAGCTCTTTTGTCTCGAACTTTATCTCGAAGCGGGCGTTGGGCATACCCAATGCTGTCATTTGGGCGAGCAACTGCTCGGTCACGTGCCTTGCTGCTTCCTGCCTGCTTTCCGTAAGCCTTGCGGCAGCCTCTGTAGCCTTGCGGTACATGTCCTCCACCTGCCTGCGCATGTCCTCCAGCATGTCTTCGCTGTTGGTGATATCGTTGAGCCGTGCCGTAAGGTTGTCGCGAATGGCTATCAGTTCGGCAACGCTCTCGACATG
Source organism: Prevotella sp. P3-122 (assembly GCF_002251365.1). GTDB lineage: Bacteria > Bacteroidota > Bacteroidia > Bacteroidales > Bacteroidaceae > Prevotella. The sequence continues at coordinate 12,444 of NZ_NPJH01000046.1, read as the reverse complement.
GTGTTTTTTCTGAAGTGTGTATATTGTGTCGAGGCGTTCATTAGCCATTGTCAGGCGTGCAGGGTCAAAGTCGATGCTCTCTGCAAGGTTGCTGATGTCCCGCGCTATGTCCTTCAGCTCAATATATGCGGAGTCTATACGCTCGGTGACCTGCCTGATGGCAGGATAGACGTCCCCTATGTCGGAGAGTCTTGACAGCATGGTCTTGCATGACTGGGTGATGCATCTGTCATCGCCCGAAAGCAAGTTGTCCGCATCAAACAAGGCACCCTTTATGTCCTCGGCATGCGAGAGCGTTTCCAGTTCCTGCTCAAGTTCCTCCTGCTCGCCGTCGACGAGTTGTGCCGTTACCAGCTCATCAGCCTGAAAACGCAGGAAATCCTCGTTGGCACGGTCTTTCTCACATTCCTCCTCCTTCTCTCTTAGTGCCGCCTTAGCCTTGGCATAGCCATCAAAGAGTGTCCTATAGTCGTTCAGCAACTGACTGTTATGGGCAATGATATCAACGACGTTCAGCTGAAAATCTTCTTTTTGCAGCAGCAGGTTCTGGTGTTGGCTATGTATGTCGACAAGCTGCTGTCCCAGTTCCCTTGCTGTAGTTAGTGCAACAGGTGTGTCATTGATGAAAGCGCGGCTCTTGCCGTTGGCCTTCAGTTCCCTGCGTATGATGCAGTCCTCTGGCTCGTAGTCGATGTCATTGTCATCGAAGAAGCTCTCCATGTCATAGTTACTAAGGTCAAAGTGAGCCTCAATGACGCACTTGTCGCATCCAGCCTTTACCATCCTGGCATCAGCCCTGTTGCCGAGAATTTGTCCGATGGCACCGAGGATGATGCTCTTACCGGCACCCGTCTCACCGGTGATGACCGAGAAACCAGGCTTGAATGTTATATCAAGCTCATCGATAAGTGTGAAGTTCCGGATGTATAGTTGTCTTAACATCTTGTTTTCTATTGTTTTATCTTGTTCCAGGCATTACTCTGTGCTGCATTTATGGAGAACAGAATCTCATATACCGATTCCTTTTCCTTCTGCGTTCCCTTGCCTTTGTAAATGTTTGCCAGCTCGTCGCGCTTGTAGTCTGTCCATATCTGTGGCAGTCTGCTTAGTGGCTTGTCCTCATGACATTTCTTCAGGTCTTCCTGAATGGCCGTTGTTATCTCCGTACGCCCACGCTCTGCATTATTGGCCATTTCATCGAGTCCCTTGCGGTAGTAGTCATACTGCAATTGTCTGAACGGGGCCATTCCACCGTCGAGATAGTCGTTGATGATGGCAAAGCGGTTGCGGTCGTTGTCAAACGACTTCCATCCCGGGAAGTTAAGGTTCTGCGCATTGTTCGTGAGCGTCATGCAACGTTGCAGCACATCCTCACCGCCCATAGGCGCAAAGGTGTCGAGGTTGATGCCTATGATGAGGTAGGCGTAGTATGCAAAAAGGGCAACAAGCTGGTTGTCGAGGGTCTCCTCGTTGAACTCCAGCTGGTCGAATTCCGCAAACTCAAATGTGAATTCATTGTCACTATTATTATAAATAGTCGTTGTATAGGCAGAGTTGTACACGGGGCGTGAAGCCTGTATAAGGGCCTTGCATGTGAAGAGGTTCGAGCTCTTGTCATACTTTGTAACAGTAATGTTGAATGAGCACTGTATGCGCTCATTCTTCTGAAACTGCAGGTTTGTCCACTGCCTGTCGTTGACAAACTGCTCAAGCGTCTGCTGGAGGTTCTCAAAGACGCTCTTGTCCGTGCCCTGTATCTGGTTGTTGTTGATGGTTATTTTTGCCTGTAGCTCCTGCGCATGCGATTGCGGACAGAAGCAGACGAGTGCCATTGCTGTCGTAGCGATGGCTGCGATGCGTCCGAGAATAGTGACAGATGATTTCTTCATGGGCTACGATAGACGTTTGTTGAATTCGCGCAGACGTATGCGTGTGAGCACCTGCTTAGTGTTGTTGGTGAAGTCGCTGGACAGCATCCAGCTGTAATAGCCCGGGTCTCGCTTGAGCACCTCGGCAACATCCCATCCCTTGTACTTGCCAAAGTTGAACACCTCGTGCATGAGTGGCTTACCGTCTTTGTCCTTGATGGTCTCATTCTTGGCATCAACCATCTCCTTCCATATAATACGTCCTGCGAAGTCAACATAGTTGTTGGTTTTCGAGAACTCTGCGAGATAGTCCATGTCGTTGGGCAATGCCCTGTCAGGTGTTTCTGCCGTCAGGGGGTTGTAGCGGTCGAGCTCACCTTGCAGCACACGGTATGTTGCCTCGGTATCCTGGTCGGCACGGTGTGCGGCGAAATCTTCTTCCATCTTCCTGCCACAATAGAACTTGTATGCGGCAGCAAGGTTGCGGCGCTCCATCTTGTGGAAGATGGTCTGCACGTCGATAAGCCTGCATTTGGCAAAGTCGAAGTCTATCCCTGAGCGCAGAAACTCCTCTGCAAGGAGTGGTATGTCGAAGTGGTTGCTGTTGAATCCCGCAAAGTCGCATCCCTTGAACTTTGCCTCAAGCTCCGATGAGAGCTGCTTGAATGTCTTGGCATTAGCGACGTCAGCATCAGAGATGCCTGTCAGCGCAGATATCTCTGAAGGTATAGGCTTTTCCGGATTTACTAAGTAGTCACCCCGCTCCTCCTTGCCGTCGGGATAAACCTTAATGAACGAGATCTGAATTATCCGGTCATTGACGAGGTCGAGACCAGTCGTTTCCAAATCGAATATTACTAAGGGTTTTGTAAGATTGAGTTTCATTTCCTGTATGGATATTGTAAATAGGTCTTTTCAGAAGTTGCCACCGCAGAAAACTCATCCACGGTGGCAACTGTTGCTGAAAGTGTTGTATAGTGCTGATTAGTCACTGATGAGCATTGGCATCACCAGCATTAGTATTTCCTGATTCTCTGGTTGTGTTACAGGTACTATTACTCCTGCTCTGCTTGGGTCTGCGAGCTTAATGGAAACCTCCTCGCTGTCAAGGCTGTTGAGTATTTCAATTAGGGAGTCACCACGGAAGCCAATACTCATTTTCTGACCGCCATAGTCGCAGATAAGAGTTTCCTTGGCACTTGTCGAGAAGTCGATGTCCTCCGATGACACCTCAACCTTTCCTATTTCGATGTTGAAGCGTATGAGCTGGCTGCTTGCGCTTGCAAATGGCAGTACTCGCTTGATGGCACTTAGCAGAGTGCGGCGGTCAAGAGTAAGAATGTTGGGATTGTCAGTAGGTATTACGGAATTGTAGTTCGGGTAGCGGCCCTCGATGAGTATGCAGACTATGGTAGTATCTCCAAATGTAATCTGAGCATTTCTTGATGTGAAGCATATCGTTACCTCGCTATCGTCCTTGGCAAGGCTGTTGCGCAGCAGTGTGGCCGGTTTCTTGGGAAGGATGAATGATGCAGGCACGTCATTCCTTAACTCGAAATTGATGTTGCGTACCAGCTTGTGACCGTCAGTAGCAACAATGGAGAGATTCTCTGTGGTAAGGTCAAAATATATACCGTTCATCACCGGGCGCACCTCGTTGTTGTCGGTAGCGAATATTGCACGTGAGATGCTGTCGCTCAAGATGGCTGACTTCATGGTGAGCACGGTCTGTCCGTCGAGATTGTTAACAGGCAACGGATATTCATCTGCATTCTGGCACGCAAAATTATACTCGCCATTCTGGTAGCAAATTGTTACCATGTAGTTGTTAGTATCGATGTTGAAGGTTAGTGGCTGCTCAGGCAGTTCCTTTACTGCATCGAGTATCGTACGGTTGGGTATGGCAAACCTTCCCTCACCCTCCTGGTAGTCGAGGTGAATGGTGGTTTTCATTGTGTTCTCATTGTCGGAAGCAGTGACACGCAGTTCACCGTCTTGACACTCGAAAAGAAAACAGTCAAGAATTTGCAGAGGGTTTTTGCTGTTGATGACTTTTGATAAAGTCTGCAGTCTGCTGTTTAGGACAGAACTGGATAAGGTAAATCTCATGGTCGTATATTTTTTGATGTTTATATTCTCTTTAAATAAAAATCCGAGGCACCATGCACGTCATTTGTCAAAGGTTGGCGTGTTGCACCCGTTTCCTGTTTACGTGGTACAAAAATACAAAAAAGACATGGTAAGGCAAAAAAAATGGAGGGAAAAGTTTCTTAATTTAGAAGAATTTATTAATTTCGCAATCGAAAAGTAAAAATCAACAGAAGGCATCACGCCGAAAAGTATTTAAACAAATATAAATAATGGAATTACAAGGAAAAATTATCGTAGCTCTTCCCGAGAGAAGTGGTACTTCTGCACGTGGAGAGTGGAAGTCGCAGAGTTTTGTTGTTGAAACCCATGATGCTTATCCCCGCAAGATGGTGTTCGACGTGTTCGGCGCAGACCGTCTGGCGCGTTTCAATATACAGGTTGGACAGGAGGTAATGGTGTCGTTTGATATTGACGCTCATGAATATAACGGACGCTGGTTCAACAATATACGTGCTTTTGATGTACGTCTTGTTGACCCATCTACAGTTGGTGCACAGCCTGTTGCCCAGCCTGCTCCGGCAGCCGCTCCCACAGCAGCATCTGCTGCTCAGGCTCCGTTCCCTCCCATGCAGGATGGCGGTGATGGCAATGCCGATGATCTCCCATTCTAAGCTTTGTGACGCATGCCTTCCGACGGTATGCCTCACAACAACAATACAGAGTGAGCAATCCTTCCGACCATGTGTCATAGGATTGCTCACTCTGGCTAACGAAAACGATAACGAAAACGATAACGAAAACGGTAACGAAAACGATAACGATAACGATAACGGAGACGAAAACGAAAACGAAAACGAAAACGATTTACCCTGGGCTATGTGCTTCTGCGCTTTTGCCTTTCCTTTGCCTTTCCTTTCAGCCGGCGACCTTTGGTTCAGCGCGCGCTGCCTACGGTATTGTCTCTTATCTCCTCTTACTCCTCTCCCTTTATCTCCTCTTAACTCCTCTTATCCTTATCTTCTCTTTGTTTCTTAGCAGCGGGTTTCCTCCTTCTGTTGTTTCGGTTTTTGCCTTTGCTGCCGTTGCCTCTGTCTTTTCTTCCATGCCTGCCATTCTTCTGTCTGAGTTTTGATACAGGCTTATATTCCGGAGCCTCACCAAGCTCCGGTGGTATCGGAATTTTTTCAATATCCTTCTCAAGGAACGCCTCTATTTGGTTGAAATACCTTATGTCCTGGGGATTGACAAACGTTATAGCCATTCCATCGCGGTCAGCACGTGCCGTGCGACCTATGCGGTGGACATAGTCCTCTACATCGTGTGGCACGTCATAGTTGATGACCATCTGTATGTCGTCGATATCAATGCCTCGTGCAACGATGTCGGTAGCAACGAGAACGTCTATCTGCGAGCTTTTGAACTTGAACATCACCTCATCGCGCTCTGCTTGAGTAAGGTCGCTGTGCATCTCGCCAGCGTTCACATGTATCTGCTTCAGCTTTCTCGAAATCTCCTTCACCTTCTCCTTCTTGCCGGCGAATACTATTACCCTGGTGAGGGTCTTGTCGTTGAAGATATGCTTGAACAGTCCTTGCTTCTGTGCATCATGGCATACGTATGCGCTCTGTCTTATTTTCTCTGCCGGTTTGCTGACAGCCAGTTTCACCTCGACGGGATTTTTCAGCAGGCTCTTTGCCAGCTGCTCAATCTTTTGCGGCATTGTAGCAGAGAACATGATGGTCTGACAGTTTGCGGGTAGCTGTTTGGCTATGGAAAGAATATCCTCCGAGAAGCCCATGTCGAGCATACGGTCGGCTTCGTCAAGGACAAAGAATGACACCCTGCTCATATCGACATTTCCCAGCTGCATGTGTGAGATCAGGCGTCCCGGGGTAGCTATTATCACGTCGGCGCCAAGTTTTAGCGATTTAGTTTCCTGGCTATATCTTTGTCCGTCATTGCCTCCATACACCGCAAGGCTTGATATGTCGCCGAGATAGTAGCCGAAGCCCTGCATGGCCTGGTCAATCTGTTGAGCCAACTCTCTTGTTGGCGACATGATGATGCAGTTGATGGCATCCTTTGGATAATTACCTTCGTCAAGCAATGACAGTATTGGCAGAAGGTAAGCAGCTGTTTTGCCAGTACCTGTCTGCGCTATTCCCAACATATCGTGTCCGGCGAGAATTTCCGGGATGCAACGTTCCTGTACGGGAGTACATTCGTCGAAGCGCATGTCATAGAGTGCGTCGAGAATGTTGTCGCTTAGTTCTAATTCGTCAAAATACACTATAAGTAATACTTTTTATGTTTCGCCTTACTGCCTAAGTATCAATTTGGTGCGTTGCGATAGCAGAAGTAGGCGATAACGGTGAATATCATATTTGGAATCCATGCAGCCAGCATTGGTGGCATGTTGGCATTGATGGCAAAAGTAGCCGACACCGTTTGCAGCATGATGTAGCCAAAACTGAGCGCCAGGCCTATACCGAGCGAGAGACCCATTCCACCCTTGCGTTTCCTTGAGGACAACGACAGGCCGATGGTTGTCAGTATGAACGAGGCGAAGCTGGCTGCTATGCGCTTGTGGTATTCAACCTCATACTGCACGACATTGCCGGAGCCTCTGTTCTTCTGTTTCGATATATACTCCTTCAGGTCGGGCGAGGTGAACGTTTCCTGCTGTCCTTTGGAGTATACAAGGTCGGTAGGCTCCATCTGTATGATGGTGTCTTTCTCCATACCGCTGGTGATATGTTCTTTCAGTCCTTTCAGCTCCCGGCATTTCCAGTTGCGTATCTTCCAGTGGTACTTGGAGTCAGAGATAGTGTCGTATTGCACCTCCATTGCCGTGAGGTGGCTGACGAGCTTCTTGTTCTCGAATTTGTCGAGGCTAAAGCCGTTGCCGCTCTTTCTGTTGTTGTCGTAGTATTGCATGTATGCAATAACACCATTGCCTACTTGCAGCTGAATGTTCTCCGCCGAGGTGTTCTTCTTCTTGTTGCGGTACATGGAGTCGAAGTTCTGCCTGATGACCGTGCCATGAGGTATCACGTATGCGCTGAGGTAGAACGAGAGCGACGAGATGAGGACACACGATATCATGTATGGCCGCATGAGGCGCTTGAAGGAGACGCCCGCGGCGAGCATGGAGATAATCTCGGAGTTGCCGGCAAGTTTCGAGGTGAAGAATATTACGGCAATGAAGACAAACAGAGGGCTGAAGAGGTTGGCAAAGTAGGGTACGAAATTCAGGTAATAGTCGAAGACAATAGCCTTGAGTGGTGCCTGATACTGTGCGAACTTAGCCAGGTTCTCATTGACATCGAAGACTATCGAGATGGAGATGATGAGAAGTATGGAGTAGATGTATGTTCCAATAAACTTCTTGATGATATACCAGTCAAGGATTTTAATATACCTTGTTATATTCAGGTATTTCATGAAGCTCAGCTTGCCGGCTATCCACAGCATTGCTTTCCTGAGCCATGCCGTTTTGCGGTATGTCCAAGCGAGGACTGCCTGCAGGCCTTTGGTATGCCTGTCCATCCATCTTAGCGTCCTATATCTCTTGCGATGACGTCGTAGCTTCCTAATACTTGCCATTATTGCTGTCTTTTGTCCTTTTTTGATGCCGTTGTTTTATAGGGAGTTAGAAGGAGTTCTCTCTTAGTATCTCCTCCTCTCTTACCTCCTCACTCCGAGCTGGTCGATGATGCTGGCTTTCCACTTTGTGAAGTCCCCTTGCTCAATGTGCTGGCGGGCATCCGTGACAAGTCTGAGGTAGAATGCCAGGTTGTGTATGCTTGCAATCTGCATGGCCAGCAGTTCCTGAGCCTTGAAGAGGTGGTGCAGGTAAGCCTTCGTGTATATGCGGTCTACGTCGCAGCCATCCGGGTCAATAGGCGAGAAGTCAGCCTCCCATTTCTTGTTCCTCATGTTCATTGTCCCCTCGTATGTGAAGAGCATGGCGTTGCGTCCGTTTCGTGTAGGCATGACGCAGTCGAACATGTCTACCCCTCGCTCGATGGCTTCAAGGATATTCTGCGGTGTGCCCACCCCCATTAGGTAGCGTGGCTTGTCCTTAGGCAGTATCTCGTTGACGACCTCAATCATCTCGTACATCACCTCCGTAGGCTCGCCGACAGCGAGTCCTCCAATGGCATTGCCGTCAGCACCCTTGTCGGCAACATATTTGGCTGCCTCGCGGCGCAGCTCCTTGAAGGTGCATCCCTGAACGATGGGGAAGAGGCTTTGTCTATGGCCATACAGCGGCTCCGTCTCGTTAAATCTGGTGAGGCATCTGTCGAGCCACCGTTGTGTTAGGAGCAGGCTCTTCCGGGCATATTCGTAGTCGCTCTGTCCCGGAGGACACTCGTCGAAAGCCATCATTATGTCCGCGCCGATAATGCGCTGGGTGTCCATGACATTCTCGGGGGTGAATATATGCTTGGAGCCGTCAATGTGCGAGCGGAACTCGCACCCCTCCTCCCTGAGTTTCCTGATGCCCGTCAGCGAGAACACCTGGAAGCCTCCGCTGTCGGTGAGTATCGGCCTGTCCCAGCCGTTGAACTTATGCAGTCCTCCAGCCGCCCTTAGTATGTCGAGTCCTGGTCGGAGGTAGAGGTGATAAGTGTTCCCGAGAATAATCTGTGCTTTCACCTCCTCGCGCAGTTCGCTGAAGTGTACGCCCTTCACCGTGCCAGCCGTTCCCACGGGCATGAAGATAGGGGTCTTTATTTGTCCGTGGTCTGTTGTTATGATGCCTGTCCTTGCGTCAGATGCGTTGTCGGTATGTTGTAGTTCAAATGTCATTTGCTGTCTGTAATTGCTGTTCCTAACATCCCTGCTTGCTGTCGTCCTCCTTCACCGTAAGGTCTACGGGGTTGCTGACAATCTCGTCGGTGAGTGCAAAATCCCATACGTCCTGGATGTTCTCTACATAATGGAATGTCACGCCTTTGAGATATATGGCAGGTATCTCGTCGATGTCCTTCTTGTTGTCCTTGCACATGAGGATATCCGTGATGCCGGCTCTCTTGGCAGCCAGTATCTTTTCCTTGATGCCTCCTACTGGCAGCACTTTTCCGCGAAGAGTAATCTCGCCTGTCATGGCAGTGTTCTTTCTCACCTTTCTTTGTGTAAGAGCAGAAGCTATTGATGTGGCGATGGTAATACCCGCCGACGGGCCGTCCTTCGGTGTAGCCCCCTCAGGAACGTGAATATGTATGTTCCACTGCTCGAACAGCCGGTAGTCGATGCCCAGTTTGTCCACGTGCGCCTTTACATATTCCAGCGCAATGACGGCACTCTCTTTCATCACGTCACCGAGGTTTCCTGTCAGGGTGAGTTTCCCCGCCTTGCCCATGCTCAGCGATGTCTCTATGAACAGTATCTCACCACCAACGCTCGTCCATGCCAGTCCTGTCACCACGCCGGCATAGTCGTTGCCCTGATATATGTCCCTGTAGAACGGAGGCTTCCCGAGCAGTCCCTCAAGCTCAGCAGGAGTAATCTTGCTGTATGGCAACTCCTCGTCGCGTGCCTTCACAAACGCCAGCTTGCGCATAGCCTTGTTTATCTGTTTCTCAAGCTGCCTTACTCCGCTCTCACGTGTATACTGCTCGATAATCTTCTCAAGGGCAGCCTTGTTGAATGTCACCTTGGGAGTGATATTGTCAAGGCCGGTATTTGCGAGTTCCCTTGGAACGAGATGCCGCTTTGCAATCTCCACCTTCTCCTCGGTGATATATCCGCTCAGCTCTATAATCTCCATACGGTCTAGCAGTGGCCGTGGAATGGTGTTCAGGTCGTTGGCCGTAGCTATGAACAGCACCTTCGACAGGTCGTAGTCCACGTCAAGGTAGTTGTCGTGGAATGCGTTGTTCTGCTCCGGGTCCAGCACTTCCAGCAATGCCGACGAGGGGTCGCCGTTGATGGTGTTCTGCGTCACCTTGTCTATCTCGTCGAGGATGAACACGGGGTTTGACGAGCCAGCCTTTTGGATGCTCTTTATGATACGTCCCGGCATGGCACCGACGTATGTGCGGCGGTGTCCCCTTATCTCAGACTCGTCGTGCAGGCCGCCGAGCGACATTCTTACATACTTGCGCTTCATGGCCGCCGCTATGCTCTTTCCGAGACTGGTCTTGCCCACTCCCGGAGGCCCGTACAGGCAGATGATAGGCGACTTCAGGTCACCCCTAAGCTTCAGTACGGCCAGGTACTCGAGTATGCGCTCCTTGGCCTTCTCCATGCCGTAGTGGTCATGGTCGAGGATTTTCTGCGCTCTCTTCAACTCGAGGTTGTCCTTGGTATATTCGCCCCATGGCAGCTGCACCATCTGCTGCAGATAGTTCAGCTGAACGCTGTACTCAGGACTCTGCGGATTGAACATGTCGAGTCTGTCGAGTTCCTTGTAGAACACCTTTCCCACCTCCTCAGGCCAGTTCTTCTTCTCAGCCTGTTCCATGAGGCCTTTCTTCTCCGGCGAGCCGTCACCGCCGCCGAGCTCCTCCTTGATGTTCTTTATCTGCTGTTGCAGGAAATACTCTTTCTGCTGCTCGTCCAGGTCCTCTCGTGTCTTGTCCCTGATGCTGTTTCTGATGTCAAAGAGCGATATCTCCTTGTTGAGCGTGCGCAGCGTGGTGTATATTCTCTCCTCAAGAGAGTTCTCCTCGAGCATGCTCATTTTTTCCTTCACGCTGAACGTCATGTTGGCGCAGATGAAGTTCACGAGCACCACATCATTGCTGATGTTCTTCAGTGCGAAGCGCGACTCGTCGGGCATGTCCTCGTTCTTCTTTATATATTCGGCGGTTGTCTGATGGAGGTTCTTCATCAGCGACTTGAACTCCCACGATTCGGTATCGGGGAGCACATCCATAATCGGAGTCGTAATGCCCTTCAGGAATGGCTTAGTCTCCGTAAGGCTGTCGAGCTTGCATTTTCCAAGCCCCTGCAGGATGATAGTCATCTCTCCACGCTCGCCAGGCATCTCCATTACCCTGATAATTCTTGCGTATACGCCCGTGTCGTACAGGTCGCTGTATGTAGGGTATTCGATGTCGCTCTGTTTCTGGCAGAAGACACCAATGATGACACTTGGGTCCTTCTGCATCTTCTTGACGATTTTCATGCTGCTTTCCCTGCCTATCAGCAGAGGAGTGATAACACCTGGGAACATCACCATGTTGCGGGTGGCCAGCACGGGTATCTCGCCCTCCACCTTAGTGTCGATAAGGTTGCGTATGTCGCCTTCAAAATCGGCTATCATCTGTATGGAAGTGTTTTGTTTCTTGCTCATTTTTATTACGCTTCTATGCTTTTAGTGTGCAAAGGTAGTTATTTTTGTTCATATAAGCTAATTTGAGGAGTGTTTTTTGGTTCTCGCAAAAAAAAGTTCCACTGGCATTTTCTGTCAATGGAACTCGTTGGTAGTCGGTAAGGGAATCGAACCCTTATGCCAAGATTGAGAATCTTGTATCCTAACCGTTAGATGAACCGACCATCTGTATTGGTGCTCTTTTTCAAAGCGATGCAAAGGTAGTGTTTCTTTTTGAAATATCACACAAAACACCTCCGTATTTAAGAGTTGTTTTGTGTTGTTAACAGCTTTTTTGAAAAAAGGAGCGACGCCTACACGTAGCTCCTTTTAAATAAATAAGTAGGGTGTACAGTTTGATGTACAAATATCAGTAGCAACGCCCTGAACCAAAGGTCGCCGGCTGCAAGGAAAGGCAAAGGGCAACCTGCTCATAGCCCAGGGTAGAGCGAAGCGGCACCCTGGGTGTTAGAGGAATCTAATCAATGCGCCCTGAAAGGGCAAAAGCGTTATCTGTCCTGCTGGTGTCTATGCTTTTGCCCTTTCAGGGCGATCATCAGCTACATGCAATAGCCCAGGGTGTCGCTACGCTTTACCCTGGGCTATGTGCTTTTGCGCTTACAGCGCGATAATTACCTCAAACCTTAGTCCTCCGACCTTCGAACCTCTCGAACCTCTCGAACCCTCGAACCTCACAGCGCATGCGCTACGCACGATGATGCTGTGATGGCGCATAGCACGGACGATATGAACGTCAGGATGGCCTGTATAATGCTATGCTTCTGTTCGCTTGACATTTTCATGGCTTAGCTGTTTTTAGCGGCGTCAATGTCTACAGTTCCTTCACCCTTCTTCTCGGCAGCGAGAACGGCAGCCTGAGCCTTGCGGGACGATACCTGCGTGAAGGTGGCATCCTTGATAAGGTCCTGCAGCTCCTCGGCAGGCTTAAACACAAGGTTTACGGACTTGATGTTGCTGGCGGTGAATTTCTCCATGCTCTCCGCACCTACGCTCGAAAGCGAGATGCTGAACGAGCCAAGCCCGTCAATAATCACCTTGTTGCCAGCCACGAGCATCTCGCGCAGGCAGCTTACCATGTCGGTGGTCACGCCCTTCACGGTACCCTTCGAGAATACGCCATTGTGCTCGCTGATGTGGTTG
>NZ_NPJH01000045.1 GCF_002251365.1 Prevotella sp. P3-122 | reverse complement strand
CACACCACCGTACAAGCGGTTCCGCATACGGCGGTTTCGCGCTTTCTCATCTCACGATGTGTGGCAAGTTGTTTTCAGCCATCCCTCGGACTAGCGTCACTCCTACTCTATTGTCGGATTCCGTCCTATCGTGGTGAGTAGTGAAGCTCCTTTCGGACATCTGACTACAAAAGAGTCGCAAGGGTAGCAGTCATTTACTATTGCACTGCGCGATTCGGTCCTTCCCCATAGACACACGTGTCTTTGGTACTATGACCTCTGCTGACTTCTCACGGCAAGCTTTACTCCGTCAAGGCACATCGAATGGGTACATCTTCGCCATGCGTCCGTGAGACCTCCTCAGATAAGGGCATTAACTTTCCATCTTATGTCTGCTTCATTTACACCAACCGTTCCGAATAGCTATTGGGCTTCAGTTCGTTTGGCAACCTTACCCACGGTCATATGCCTTGTATGAAGTTTCTGTTCGTCAGACCAGATGTTTGCCGCCGGCTTCCTTCAGATTCCACCTCGCGATGGACACCCTTGCCCTTGGCTATGTGATTCCCGCTATTAGGGCTCACTCGGGACTCGCACCCGTTAGCTAATGCTCATGCTGAGCGTACCAA
>NZ_NPJH01000044.1 GCF_002251365.1 Prevotella sp. P3-122 | reverse complement strand
ATGAAGGTTATTAACCTTATCGGCAATGATATATATATGCATAGACCACGCAACAATATATTGTCACTCGAGATATAGCATGAACCGCAAATATGAATACGCCACAGACAAGATTTATAACCTTATCGGCAATGAAGGTAACAAATACAGAGCACACTGCTATAAATGGTAATCACTCGAAATGTCGGATGACCCAATATATCTTTGATTATCGTGCATTGCTCGGCCAATAAGAAGGGCAGCACATTGAGGATATTGCTTAATCTATTTTCTCCAAATATGCCGAGGGGATATAGGTGGTGGCTATGGTGACGATGCCATCGATAATGATGGCGACACGCTGATGACCACAGTAGCGCGCTACCTTGCCGACAACGCCCTTGAATGTGCCATCGGTGACACGGACTGTTGCCCCCTTGTCGAACTTGTGCTCGTCATTGGGAACGACGACAAGCCCGCCAGACTGGTCGGCTAAGACCAGACGGAGATTTTCCAGCTGATAGTCGGGGACGATGAGGGGCTCATGTCGGAGTTTATCGCCGATGCCGACACGACGACAATAGAAACGGAGGTAGGGAAGGTTGGCGTTGTCGTAAACGTATGTCTTGAGCTCTTCTTCCGTGCCACGGGCGAAGAAGATATTGAGCATGCAAGATTGGGTGACTTTTTTACGCTTGTTGTTGACCATCTTGAACGCCTTGATGGTGGGATAGTAGGTCTCGACTCCTTGACTGACAAGATAATCGTTGCACTTGCTTTCCCGTCCGTAGGTGGCGCGGAGGGCATACCAATGGACATTGGGATTCTGGTTCTTAGAATCCTCAGAAGCAGTTTGTGACTCCGTTTCAGGCTGAACACAATTGGTGGACACCCCTGTTGGTGAATTCTCGGCCAGAATGGGCTTCTGAACTTCGGGGAGGGCATCGGGGGTAAGCCCGGTGCGGGGAGGGAAAGATGTGCCCTCGGGGGTGATTTTGTCATCGGTATTATTTGAATTCATATCGATGGCCTAACCTATTCAACAATGAACTCGGTTAAGGACATAAAAAAAGCGTGGAATCGTCCTGTTGTCCGTTCCACAACCTGAGGCTTCTCGCATTGCCCATCAAAGTTGAACAGACAACGTCAGAGCCCACGCCGATATGAACTATGCACTAATCCCTTAGAGACCTATATAAACAATGGGTTTGCGCCCAATAAGGGCGCAAAACTTGCTTACAAGGTCTCACGGGAGAGTGATAAAATCACACCCGGGGCATCTACCGTTGCTAAGTTCAAGACTTTGACTGGAAATTTTGCGAGAATTTCAGGTTGTCTCAAACACAGCGTAGAGTAAACGCCTTTATTATGTCATGGAAATCACGTCCCACCCAACTACCCGCCTTATTGTTCTTTCGGCATCGAGATGCCTGAAGTGTAACTCGGCTCGGCGTGGGTTGCCATATCAAATGGCTGTGAAATCCGATGCAAAGATAGGAAATATATCTTAAATATTTCTATTGTAAATAGAAGAAAATTGTGAAAGTATTAAAATTGTCGTTTTTTAACGAGAATGGTTGACGGATGTCAAAGAAGAGCGGGGCACCCACTAAACTTACTTGGCGTTATGGCCAAAATTGACCCTTATACCCAATTGTAGGTTGAAGTCCAAGTCGTGCTTCTTGAAGTAGGTTTTCACCTTGCTGCCGTTGTCAATGTTGTATCTTATTCCTGGCTCTATGTAGAGTCCTGCTTGGGGCAGGAAGTCGTATTCTACACCCAATGTTCCGTTCACGGACAGCTGGATATTGTCTTTATCAGCATCGGTTTTTTGCCCATTGACAGTTGTTGAGGCCTTTATATTGAAATCGGCTTGTGCTCCTGCCATCGTGTAGGCAGTCAGCCTGCCCGTTTGAAGCAGCTTGTATGAAACACCTACGGGGATGCCTATATAATATAAGGTGTGTTTCATGTTGACGGTAGTCATCTCGTTGTCTCTTGTGGCATGGTCAGTGTGCTTTGTATATGCTACTCCAGTAGTGAGAGCTATGCGGTCGGTAAGTCCGTAGCTGAATGATAGTCCTATGGTGACGGGCTTGTCAAAGTCGTGTGTCTCCCTGTAGCTGTCCAAGACCATTGGACTTTCTATTTTCTCTGCGAGTGAGCCAGCCATAAGGTCGACGGTTGGCGCATTGCTTGCCATAACCATTGCTGATGGGGTCGAGCTGTTATTGTGAAAGCTGTTTTGTGCGAATAGCTTTATGCCGCTTTTGGCTTTTCTGTAGCCCTTTTTGTCTTTTGCAAAGTTTTCCTCTAACTCCTCTATCAGAAGCTCGCCCTGACTACGCTCAAGAGGTTTTTCCAAAGCAGGTTTTTGCTTGTTCTCGTAGTCTTCATTCCTTATGGAGTTGTTATCTGTTGGCTTACTGCCCTTATGGTTCATGCTTTCTTCCACATTGGCGTCGGCTTGCATGCCATGGCTGTAGTCGTTTTCATCATGTCTTGCGTTGGTCTGGGCTACAAGTTTTTCGTTATTGTACGATGGCGTCTTGTCGCTCGATGGGCTTTGTGCATGTTGATTTTCTGTATCCGTATTGGCCCTATGCTCCGATGGCTGTGTGGCGTATGTCCTTACACTATTGTCCGCTATCATGTCCGGTTCGTCGGGGCTATTGCCCATAACCATCCATGTTGATACGGCCACTGCGGCCACACATGCTGCCGCCACCCATCGCCACAGTGGTATGGTTTTCTTGTTACCGCTGTTGTCGAGGGCTTTGTCTATGCTGCCCCAAAGGTCGGAGGGCACAGGCTCCTGATGGTTGCTCATTCGTGAGCGCAGTTTCTGTACCCATTCTTCTTTGTTTCTCATACTATATATATTATTCTGTATTCATTACTTTCCTAATCATCCTTGCGAGCATAGTCCTTGCTCTTGCGTATTGCGAGGCCGAGGAATTCTCCTTTATGTTAAGCCGTTTTGCAATCTCCTTGTGCGTCAATCCCTCGAAGACGTAGAGGTTGAGCACCGTGCGGTAGCCGTCGGGCAAACGTCCTATAAGCTCTGTCAGTTTCTCGTTGCTAATGCCGTCGATGTCTGGTGGCTCCTCGTCGGTTGGCTCCTCTGGCAACTCGTCGGTAATATAGAAGCGGCCATGGTCGCGCAGGAAGTTTATGGCCTCGTTGGTGACAATCTTGATTATCCAGGCCTTAAGCGACCCCTCCCCTCGGTATTTGAAGTCACGAATGTTTGTGAATACCTTTATGAAGCTCTCCTGCAGCACGTCCTTCAGCAGATACCTGTCAGGGATATACCTCAGCCCAACGGCTGTGGCATATCCGGCATAGCTGTCGTACAAGGCCCTCATAGCCTTCCTGTCGCCATGTTTTATTGCTTTGAGGATTTCCTCTTCTGTATTCATGTGCTTCCTATAGTATTAAACGGAATAGTTCATTAATCTTGCATGGCTAAGTCTCTTTTTTGTTTCTTTGTTGTATAAGTCTCGTTTTTTTTACTTAATTTTGCCACTCAAAACCATTTTCAATGATTGTTTGCATAGCCGAGAAACCCAGTGTGGCAAGAGACATTGCCAGAATTATAGGTGCCACTGCCGACCATAAGACATACATGGAGGGCAATGGCTATCAGGTTACGTGGACCTTCGGACACCTCTGTTGTCTGAAGGAGCCTAACGACTATACAGAGAACTGGCGCCACTGGAGCCTGGCTGCCTTGCCGATGCTGCCTCCGCGTTTTGGCATTAAGCTTATTGAGGACCGTGGTATCAAGGAGCAGTTCGATACCATTGAGCGGCTCTACAGCAAGGCTGACGAGATTATCAATTGCGGTGACGCCGGTCAGGAGGGAGAGCTTATCCAGCGATGGGTTATGCAGAAGGCCGGTGCCAAATGCCCCGTCAAGAGGTTGTGGATATCATCCATGACTGACGAGGCTATCAGGGAAGGGTTCCGCAACCTCAAGGACCAGAGCCATTATCAGCCGCTGTATCTTGCAGGACTCTCGCGTGCCATCGGTGACTGGATATTGGGTATGAACGCCACGAGACTCTATACCCTGAAGTACGGGCAGGGCCGTCAGGTGCTGTCCATAGGCAGGGTACAGACACCGACGCTGGCGCTCATCGTAAACAGGCAGAAGGAGATAGACAACTTCAAGCCAGAGCCTTACTGGGTGCTGGCAACGCTATATCGTGACGTTGTCTTCACGGCAACGCAGGGCAAGTTCAGCTCCAAGGAAGAGGGTGAGAAGGCTTTCAGCACCATTGCCGGCAAGCCGTTCGTGGTGACGGCCGTACAGAAGAAGAAAGGCACCGAGGCACCGCCACACCTCTACGACCTCACATCGTTGCAGGTGGACTGCAACAGCAAGTTCGGATATTCTGCCGAGATGACGCTCAATATCGTGCAGTCGCTCTACGAGAAGAAGTTCACCACCTATCCGCGTGTGGACACCCAGTATCTGCCGGACGATGTCTATCCCAAGTGTCCCCAGATACTCAACGGCGTCTACCAGTCGCTCATTGCCGGACAGAGCGTCTACGCTCCGCTTGTGAAGCCCCTTGGAGGCAAGCCGTTGCCTAAGACCAAGAAGGTCTTCGATGCCTCAAAGGTTACTGACCACCATGCCATCATCCCTACAGGGGTGCCTATACGCGGACTCACCGATATTGAGCAGAACGTCTTCGACCTAATAGCACGCCGCTTCATAGCGGTGTTCTATCCCGACTGCCGTTTTTCTACTACTACCGTTCTGGGCAAGGTTGAGGATGTGACATTCAAGGTTAGCGGAAAAGAAATTCTCGACCCCGGATGGCGCAAGGTGTATGGCAAGGAGGCCAAACAGCAGACAGACGACGAGGCCAGGAAGACCGACGAGGAGCGTGTGCTCCCTCAGTTCACGGTTGGCGAGAGCGGCCCCCACGAGCCTACCCTTACCGAGAAGCATACCACACCACCGAAATATTATACCGAGGCCACACTTCTCAGAGCCATGGAGACGGCAGGAAAGTTTGTCGAGGACGAGGAGCTGCGCGCCGCGCTCAAGGAAAACGGTATCGGCCGTCCATCGTCCAGGGCGGGCATCATAGAGACTCTGTTCAAGCGCAGGTATATACGCCGCGAGCGCAAGAACCTTGTGGCTACGCCTACCGGCATAGGACTTATTGACATCATACGGGAGGAGCTGCTCAAGAGTTGCGAGCTTACTGGCATTTGGGAGAAGAAACTCCGTGACATAGAACACCAGCGCTACGATGCCGCACAGTTTGTGGCAGAGCTGAAGCAGCAGATAACGGATATTGTGAAGGATGTGTTGCAGGATGCCTCTCCAAGAAAGCTCGTCATAACCGATGATGCTACCGAGCAGGTTGCCAAAAAGCCCAAGTCGCGGAAGGCTGCTCCAAAGGCGACCAAGCCAAAACCAAATTCCGCAAAGTCATCTGACGGCCAGCAGCCAGCCATTGCGCCATCCGATGACCTTATAGGAAAACCATGCCCGCTATGCGGAAAGGGAGTAGTCATCAAGGGACGCACGGCGTACGGATGCAGCCTGTGGCGTGAGGGATGCGCCTTCAAGTTGCCGTTCGGATAATAAATCGGCTTTTTCTGCGTTTTATCATTGAGGTCCGAGCTCCCGTCTACTCGCTCGCCCGTCAACAAAGAAACTATAATGGAGATAAAAGAATATAAGGGACTTATGCCTATGGCAACCTCATGCCTCGTCTTGTCGTTGCTTCTTGTGTTCGTCTTGTCATCGTGTGGTGCAGACAAAAACCTCAAGCGGGGTGAGAAATACCTTGCCCTTGGTGAGTATTATGATGCTGCCAACGAGTTCAAGACGGCCTACCAGAAGACTCCGTCCAAGGAAAGGGACAAGAGGGGACAGAGGGCACGGAAGATGGCTTACTGCTACGACCGCAGCCTGCAGACGGCGAAAGCTATCGCCGCCTACCGCAATGCCATAAGGTATAATCAGGCTACATCCGATGACCTGCTGGCTTATGCGAGGCTTCTGCTCAAGAACGGCAACTACAAGGAGGCCGAGGCTGCTTTCACGCAGGTGCTCGACTCCATGCCCGGCAACGTTCTGGCCCGCAACGGACTGCTCTCCGCACGTCAGGCACCTGCCATCAAGAATGAGGGTAGCAGGTATACCGTGAAGAAGATGGATATATTCAACTCACGTAGGGCGGAGTATTGTCCCATGCTCCTTGGCGACGAGAGTGACCAGCTCTATTTCACTTCCTCGCGCAACGAGGCGCAAGGCGATGAGCTTAGCGGCATTACGGGAACGAAACCTGCCGACATATTCCTAAGCGAGAAAGATGACAAGGGACACTGGTCAAGGCCTGAGCCTGTTGTGGGCGGACTGAATACCGACTATGACGAGGGGGCGTGCGCCTTCTCTACCGACGGACGGACAATGTATCTTACTCAATGCTCTACCGACCCCTCCTATCCACGTTATGCCAAGATAATGACGGCATCGCGCAGTGATGCCTCATGGGGAAAGGCATCTGAGCTGAAGCTTTCCAACGACACACTCTCCAGCTTTGCACATCCTGCCGTCTCGCCCGATGGCGAATGGCTCTACTTCACCTCCGACATGCCGGGAGGCAAGGGAGGACTCGACATCTGGCGTGTAAGGCTCACAGCAGCAGGAGTAGGGGGAGTGGAGAACCTTGGGGAGCCTGTAAACACTCCTGGAGACGAGGCGTTCCCGGCATTCCGTCCTAACGGCGATTTCTATTTCTCAAGCAATGGCCATCAGGGACTCGGCGGCTACGATATATTTATCGCAAGGGTGGGCAACGACCATAAATACCATCTTGAGCATCCGGGATATCCGCTTAACTCCCAGGGCGACGACTTTGGCATCACCTTCGAGGGACCGTACAACCGTGGTTTCTTCTCAAGCAACAGGAATGACGGACGGGGATGGGACCATATCTATTCCTTCAACAATCCCGAAATTGTCAATACCATCAAGGGCTATGTCTACGAGATGGACGGCTATGAGCTTACGGCGGCCGAAGTGCATATCGTTGCAGACGACGGCACTAACGAGACTGTGGGCGTTCGCAGCGACGGCTCCTTTACCAAGGTTGTAACTCCCGGTGTAAGCTATCTCGTCATGGCAACCTGCCAGGGATATCTCAACCACATGGAGGAACTTACCGTCATGGCCACTGACGAGAGCCACGAGGACGTGCTGCAGTTCCCTCTTGCCCCAATCTCAATGCCCGTGCTCATCGACAATATTTTCTACGAGTTCGACCGGGCTGAGCTTACCAAGGACTCAGAGAAGGCTCTCGACGAGCTTGTCACGCTGCTCAACCAGAATCCGCACGTCACCATTGAGCTGAGTGCCCACTGCGACTACAAAGGCTCTGCCGAATACAACAAGCGGCTGTCGCAGAGACGGGCAGAAAGCGTGGTGAACTATCTCGTAGAACATGGCATAGAGGCCGAAAGGCTCACCCCCGTAGGCTACGGAAAGGACAGACCGAAGAAGGTCAGGGCTAAACTGGCAAAGAAATACTCATGGCTCAAGGAGGGAGACGAGCTGACAGAGGACTTCATAAAGGCCATAGACAACGAGGAGAGGCAGGAGATATGCAACTCCATCAACAGGCGCACCGAATTTACCGTCCTTAGAACAACATATGGCATGTTCGACGAGAACGGAAAGCTGAAGATACAGCCCAAACCTGCAAATAAAGAACAGCAAGACACTGACGAAGACTACGAGTTCTATTAATGATTTAAACTTCGCAAGTAGTAAAAAGGAGAAAAATGAAGATAAGAGGAGATAAATGACGTATGTTTAAGCCATGCTTGAATTATTGAGAAATCAATAATCATTAATCATTAATTAGGGTGTACAGTTTGATGTACAAATATCAGTAACTCAACTTTCGGAAGTTATTTTAAACTCTGTGGTTTAAAATAACTTCCGAAAGTTGTGTAGTATACTATGGTGTCCAATTTGTTACCATGTTACCATTTTTTGATACACCTTGTTTCTGTTGTTTACTCAGTTTTTCAGAACTTTGCATTCGGAAATAAACAACAAAACGATTATGAGAAAAAAGATGATGACGCTACTATGGATGGCCATGTGGGCCGCCATGCCTGTACTGGCCCAGGAGCACCATGACTGGGAGGATGCTACCATTGTGTCGAGAGGCAAACTGCCCTATCATGCCACACTGCAATTGCCCAGCAAAGAGGCAGAGTGTAAAGAGATTGTCTCGCTCGATGGACAGTGGTATTTCCATTGGTCGAAAGACCCTGCCTCGCGTCCTGCCGACTTCTACAAGTCTACTTTCGATGTTTCGTCATGGCCCACCATACAAGTGCCCGGAAACTGGCAGTTGCAAGGCTATGGCAAACCCATCTATACTAACGTAAAATACCCCTTCAAGAAAGATGCTCCCTACGTGACAGGAGTCCCCGATAGCACATACTACAGTTTCGACCATCGCAATCCGGTTGGGTCCTATGTCACCTTTTTCGATGTGCCTCAGGTCTCCCCTTATGGAAGCATAGAGGATGCTTCCTATATCCTCCATTTCGGAGGCGTGAAGTCTGCTTTCTATGTATGGGTTAACGGACAGAAAGTCGGATACAGCCAGAACTCAATGTCACCGTCCGAGTTTGACATCACTCCTTATATAATAAAGGGCAGAAACCGTTTGGCCGTGGAAGTGTACCGCTGGTCGGACGGCAGTTACCTCGAAGACATCGACATGTGGCGACTCTCTGGCATATTCCGCCCCGTGCAGCTATTGGTGCGCCCCCTTGTGCATATTGCAGACTATCACCTTCAGGCTCAACCCTGCGACAACTGGAAAGATGGCGATTTCGTCGCTACCGTCAAGGTGTGCAATCGGGGTCGGAACGCAGCAAGAAACATTCCCGTAAGTGTCACCATTGATGGGCAGCTCTTCACACAAAACGTCAAGCACATTGCTGCGGGCGACACCTTAGCAGTACGCTTCGACGGGCATCTCTCTGGAGTCAGGCTCTGGACACCACACACACCAAATCTCTATCCAGTTACGCTCGCTTGCGATGGCGAACACTTCGAAAGCCACGTCGGATTCAAGAAAGTGGAGATTATTGGCGAGGTGCTGAAAGTGAATGGGCAAAATGTCAAGCTGAGGGGCGTCAACCGTCACGACCACCATCCTCGAACCGGCCGATACTGTGACCCTGCCACATACGAGCAGGATATTGCCTTGATGAAGCAATGCAACATCAATCTGCTGCGTGTGGCCGTATATCCCAGCGATCCCTACCTCTACGAACTTTGCGACCGCTATGGCATCTTCGTAATGGACGAGGCCAACAACGAGAGCCACGACTACGGTATTGGCAACCATACCCTTGGCGACGACCCTGCTTGGCGAGCCGCCCATGTGGATAGGGCCAAATCGCTTGTGGAGCGCGACAAGAACCATCCCTCTGTGCTCATATGGTCGCTTGGCAACGAAGCAAGTGCGGGTTTGAATCCTAAAGCCATGCGTGAGGCCATCCTCTCCATCGACACCACACGCGTCATCTACTACGACAGCGACCGCAGCCTCTCCGACATCTACGATGACAGCTACCTCACCCCCGAGAATATGCGTCGTGTAGCCCAGCGTGTCAATAATCGCCCCTTCATGATGCGCGAATATGGTCATGCCATGGGCAACTCCATGGGAAATCTCAAGGACTATTGGGACATCATCTACGCAGATTCCAGCATCTGTGGCGCAGCTGTGTGGGATTGGGTAGATCAGGGACTGGAAGCAGTTGGTAGCTCACAATCCGCAAATCCAACCTATCTCTATGGAGGCGACTTTGGTGACCAACCAAACAACGGAACCTTCTGCATCAACGGCATGGTGGCGCCCGACCGAAAGCCACACCCCCATTACTATGAGGTGCAATACGTGTACCAGCCCATCCATTTCTCCATGCACGAGGGACGCATCGAGAAGAAGAGCATGGACCCCTTTGTGCATGTTGATGACTTCGACTACATTTTGGACACCTTGCAGGTTGGCGGAGAACGGCTCATCAACATTAAAGCCCTGCTGAAGCATGACACGCCATGGGCCAAACGTGGCTTTGTGGTGGCTCACGAGCAATTTGTCGAGGGGCAGTATGCCTTCCCGCAGTCGTTTGGAGACATTTCAACAAACGAATTCACATCACCTCTCCTATCTGGATCCACCTCGCACGGCAAGGTCAAAGCTGCTAAGGTGAAGCGTACAGCGCACGGTGTCACCATCCTGACGCGGCATGGGCAGGTAGAGATAGACAGTACAGGAGCCATAACGCAGATTACCGCGCATGGCAAACAATGGCTCATTGCTCCTCTCGAGCCCCATTTCTGGAAGCCCGAAAACGACAACCAGCATGCTGCCAAGTTCGCTCAGCGTCTTGCCATATGGCAGAGCGCTGCTGAGGAGCGGCAGTTGCAGGCCTTCCACGTCAGTCAGCACAAGGATGTCGCCGAGGTCACAGCCACATTCACCCTGCCCGTGGCAGCAAAACTCATCCTCGTATATACCATTCATTCTGACGGCACTATCAAGGTCGACGCCGACTACCAGCCTCAAGGGAATGTCAGCGACAAATCATTGGCAGAAGCCCTCAAGACAATGCCAAAGTTCGGCATGAGGATGCGCCTGCCAGCGGATTTCAGCCAGGTGTCATGGTACGGTCGAGGCCCGTTAGAGAACTACCCCGACCGCAAGCTGTCACAGCACGTCGGACGCTATGCGATGCCACTCTCCGACTACGAGGTGGAGTACGTCAATCCTCAAGACAACGGCAACCGTTGCGATGTACGTTCTTTTACTCTGTCTTCCGTCACCACCCAGCGTAAGCTCACTATTCTGGGTTGCCAACCACTCTGCATCCGTGCCTGGGACTACGTTGAAGAGGAGTTGCAGGCCGCCCATCCAAATGAGATGCATCGTGGCGACGGAGTCACAGTCAATATAGACCTCAACATACATGGCGTAGGCGGAGTCGATTCGTGGGGCGCACGCACACTCCCACAGTATACCGTTGATGGCCGCAAACCGCACCACTACAGCTTTTTTATAATTGGAAATTGAAGATTAAAGATTGAAAATATATAAAACATGAAAAAATTATCACTTACAACCAGCATCTGGCTTTGCACATTGTGCATCTGTGCCCAGCCAGAGGATGTTACCAAAAAGTACATCGAAAACCCTGATTTCGAAGCCCGTTTTGCCGCTTGGATCAATCCGGGAAAGTTCACTTATAACATAGCCAACACCTTCGAGGGAAAGAACGAGCGCGTGTGGATGGAAAAATGGGTATCGCGTGGCAGCAAGCTGGGCACCAATACAGGTATGTACCAGACTCTCTATCATCTGCCCGACGGCACCTATACTCTTGTGGCTGCTGCCAAGAATGTCAACCAGGTCAACAGCTCGGAGATCTGCACAGGTGCCTACCTCTATGCCGGACAGGAACAGACAGCCATCAATGCCCCAGGCGACTATAGCGTCACTTTTACCGTGGCCAACGGCAAGGCCAACGTGGGCATACGCCTCAAGGACTGTACCGGTAACTGGGTCTGCATCGACAATCTGCGTCTCTACTACAACGGTGTGAATGCCGACAGCCTCTCTACCGAGCAGGCGCGCATCGAGACAGAACGACAAACCTTGCGCGAGAAAGTGGAAAGTGCCGCCCCTACTTCTCTCACGGTCAGCACATTCGAGTTCATCCCCACAGGCAACACTATTGCGCTGGGGCGTAGCACGATAAGCGGTACGTGCAAGGAGAAGGGATTCTGCTGGAGCACCAAGCCGAATCCCACCATCTTCGACGAGTCCACCACAGAGACTCTCGAAGGCACCAGCATCTATGTCATGCGTGGCCTCACACCCGCCACACCTTATTATATGCGCGCATACGCCATGACAAGTGGCGGATACGTAGCCTACGGTGAGGAACGTAAAATTGTCACCCTGCCAGAAGGTGTCATGACTTGGAGCTACGACGATGCTGCACTGAAGGATACCAAATACACCGAGCAACAGGCCATTGATGCCAATGCCCGCATCAAAAGTGCTTCGGCCGAGTGCGTGTGGATGTATAATCAGTTGAGCTACATCCCTGGCTTCCACCTCAGCGTACACTTTAACCGTGGAGCAGGAGCGGGCGACGGCACAGCCGACTGCAGCTACGGTGGCTGGATGCGCGTGAGCCAGAACACACCCTACCAGCAGACTGGAACCATGTTGCACGAGACCAACCACGGCGTAGGTGTGGGCACAACCTGGGAGTGGAACAACAACGCCAACCTGCGTTCCAACGTCAGTCGTGGAAAGTGGCTCGGCCCCATGGCCACCAAGATGGTACGCTTCATCAACAACAACAATACCTCGCTTATGGACGGAGACAAGTCGCACATGTGGCCCTACGGCATCAATGGTGCCCACGAAGACACCTATCAGCCCTCCAATGTATCGCTCTACTTCTACAACATCCTAATCACCCATGCCTTGCATCAGGACGGAGTGCCCTGTACCAGTTCCGTGGGCTTTGCGTCGCCAGCCTACCTCTTCGAGCAGCGCGACACTATCAAGTACTACCTTAAGAACAGCCAGTTTACAGACGGATATCTCTACGGCAGCAAGCTCACTGTGAAATACCAAGAAGCTACGAAAGACGAGGTTCTCGCCAACGATGGCTATGCATGGTACGTACGCTACGATGCCAAAAAGCGCTATTACTATTTCCAAAACGCAGCCACGGGCAAGATGCTGACCTACAATTCGGGCTTCAAGGTGACTACCGCTGACACTCCCACCTTTGCAGAACTCTTCCACGTTCTGCCCGCACGCATCGACTCTCAACTCGGCTCCGAAGATATACCCCTCACCAAGACGGCCTACTGGCTCCTGCACCCCAACAAGTACAGTTCTCCAGCCCTCACTGCCACAGCCAAGGCGATAACCGAGAGCAAGTACGATGCCAGTAACGAAGCCACGGCACAGCAATGGTTCATCCTCACCGCCGACGAGCTGGAGACCCTGACCACATCCATCGAAGAGGCACCTAAGGCAACCGAATCCACGCATTCCACAGATATCTATGATCTGCAGGGACGCAAGGTAAATACAGCCTCTCCTCGACACGGCATTTATATAGTGAATGGCCGCAAAGTAGTGAAGTAATTCTCGTCAGTTAACAATTAATATTTTTCATTATTATGAAGAAACTACTCTTTTCTTGTGTCATGCTGCTTGCGGGAACATCCGTACAGGGTGCTGTTGGTGACGACATCACCGGCAAGTACCTGAAGAATGCCGATTTCAGCCAGGACACACCCGTCGAGGGGCGTATCTGCACCTACGACTACGACATGGAGAAGGGAGGCTACACGCTCTATGGTCAGCAGGCCGTGACAGGATGGACAGCCCCCACTCTGAGTGACAACACCAATAACCCCGATCGTAAAGACGATTGCAATGCCCGAGCCGCCGGTGTCTTCGCCATCGGTGCCTACAATGAACAGGGCAACCATAAGGCCGAGCTGGGTGGCGCATACTATGCGCCCGACTCCAATTCTTCCGGACAGGAAGGCACAGGCAATGCCCTCGGCATGGTGGCTGTGTGGGGCTCGCGCCAGCAGTACACACAGAGCGTCACGCTGCCTGCCGGTGCCTACACCATTCAAATTCCTGTTTGGAATGCAGGCGGCACAGGCGAGGTGGCTGCTAATCTTTGCGGCTTCATTGCCGAGGGAGGCAAAGCGTTTGTAGTCAACAGAACGTCATGGGAAGCCAACAGCGAATGGATGACCGACGAGGTCACATTCGTGCTCGATGAGCCTACCACAGGTGTCATCTCGCTGGGCTATACCGCTGATCTCAACAAGGGTTCCGGGTCGATGCCTCATTTATTCTTCGATTACATCAAGATTATCGAGGCGGATGCCGCTGCCATCATTAAGGCGCAGATTGATGCCGTCAAGGAAGAGCAGCTGCTGCCCCTCATCGAGACAGGTAAAGAACTTGGAGTCGATGTCAGCGCCTCACAGGCCGTCTATGACAACCCCAACGCCACCATGGAACAGGTGCAGCAGGCCATTGAGGACCAAAAGGCAGCCAATGCCTCTAAGATGACCGACTTCACCGACTTCTTCATCAGCAACGCACACTTCACCAACGGCACTCCGCTCGATAATGGTGTATGCACCTATGCCAAGGATAAAAATGCGAACAGCACCCCCTATTCTGGCATGCAGCCAATACCTGATTGGACTCCCAATGCGCCAGACGCAGATGGCATTGCCTCTGGTCTGTTTGCCGTGGGTTCTGGCGAGACAGCATGGCTGGGTGCCAAGGGCAAGGGGTTCGTGCCACCTGCAACGAAAGCCAACGGCGATACGCAGGGCAATGTCTTGGGTTTAGTAAGTTGCTGGGGAGCTACGGCATACTACAGCCAGCAGGTCACACTCCCTGCCGGTTCCTACACCATCACCATTCCCACATACAACTCCGTAGGCGGCACCACAGCCATCGCCAAAAACCTTTGCGGATTTATCGGCGATAACGGTGAGGAGTATCTGGCGGAAACCACCGTGTTCCCCATCAACAAGTGGACCAAAGAGATCATCAAGTTCACCCTCGAGGAGGAGACCTCAGGAATAATTTCCATTGGATATACGGCCAGCAACAATGGCTCTGGCTCTATGCCTCACCTCTTCATCGACGAGTTCACGCTAACCTTCAACGGTGTTACTGACATTAATCCCAGCCTCGTCGCCCTACGTGGTGCCATCATCAATGCCAAGAACACCCTGCAGAGTGAAGATCCGTACGAGAGAGCCCTACAGACAGAACTCGAGAAAGCCATCAATGACGGACAACAGTTGGTCAACGCACAGAGCGCCGATGTCGAGTCAAACATTGCTGCCACTACATCCATCAACAACATCGTCAGAAGCATTCGCACCAGCATTGACAAGTATGCCAAGTTGCATGCTTTCATAGAAGGCGAGATGACCGACGCCATCAACCGCTACAGTGGTACGCATGACATGCAGGACTTCGCCGGGCAACTGGCCAGCGACAAGAGCGAATATCTGGCCAACTACGAGAGCGGAGCCTACACGGCACAGCAAATCGATGATATCATAACGGCATTCAACGGCCGCGTGAAAGAGGCTGTCAAGAACGCCTTCGACGCTGCTGTAGCCGCTGGCGATGGAGGTCACGACGTAGATATCACACCTATTATCGCCCAAAACCTCAGTTTCTCGGACATGAGCATTGAGGGCTGGCAGTTTGAAGGTACCAGTGGTAAGTTTGCGAGCCAGCAGTCTGGCGTTGTCGAGGTATGGGGTACGCAACCACTCAGCTTCACCGCCTACACCGTCATTGACAACCTCCCTGCTGGTGTTTACCGTATCAGCGCTCCTGGCTTCTACCGCAATGGTAGCATCACAGCCAATTATGAGGCATACGCAAATGAGGAACCCATCAAACCTGCCTACCTCTTTGCAGGTGGAAATCGTGTGAAGCTCCACAACCAAGCCGAGATGGCTGCCGTTGAGCCGGACGACCTGCACAACACCACAGTTGGCGACGTCTATTTGCCCAACGGACAGGCCATGGCACAAGCTCTCTTCTATTATAGCAATGACTACGACCTCGACAACACCGTCTTAACGGTACTGCATGAGGATGGTTCACTCACCATCGGCACCACGGCCGACAACCTCGATGATGGCGGTTCGTGGGTATGCTGGGGCGCACTGACCATCACCTACTTGGGGCACGACGCTGACATCGCTTCGCAACTGGTCAATGAGGAGTTGGCCTCGCTCATCGAGAAGGCCAGCGTACTGGGAGTCAACGACTACGTTACCCTCATCGACGAAGCCTGCAACAAGCTCGACAAGGCTGTTGAGGCAGGTGAGGATGCCATCGAATCCACCGCCATGGCTGACAAACTTGCGGCAGTAGAGGTATTGAAATCATCTGTTGAATATGCCGGACGCTGCGAGTCTGTTCTCAACAAATGGATTGAGATATGCACCCTGTACCAGAACATCAAGGCGTGGGCTGACGAAGATGGCGACTTCCTCAGCAACGACAAGACTCTCCAAGCGCTACTCGACCGCGATCCCGAGGACGGTGCATATAGCATTGAGGAGGCTGAGCAGATTATCGCCTCATTCCCAAAGGCATGGAGTAACTACGTCTTTGCACAGGATGGCATCGCTGCTGCTACGGAGAACAATCCCTTTGACGTTTCCTACGTCATTGTCAACAACAGTTTCGAGAACCTCGATGAGGATGGTATCGGACTGAGTGTTTGGAACGTAGAGTCGATGAACAACGATACGGGTATCCGTTCAAACGAGACCAACAGCTACATGATGGAGGGCTCTGATGGCCACTATCTCTTCAACACTTGGGACGGTCCCAATCGTGGCTATGCCATCGAACAAGACGTTTTCCTGCCCGAAGGTTATTATACACTGAAGTGTACCGTTGCAGGCGATGCTGACAAGACTATCCGTATGCATGCCGGAGAGGCTATAAGCGAACTGACCTTTGCCGATGGTACAGATGAAGAGGGCAACTCCGTAACATCGAAGACGCTCGGTCAGGAGATTATGTTGGTCTTCGACAGTAAGGGGGAGACCATCAACCTGGGACTCTCTACCACTAACGCATGGTACAAGGCCGACAACTTCCGGCTCTTCTACATGGGCACCGCAGTTCCCACTGGCATCGATGAGGTAACAGCCACGGCTCCTATCGCCCGTAGTGGCATCTATGACCTCAGCGGTCGCCGGGTTGGTAAAGTGCAGAAGGGACTTTACATCATCGATGGCAAGAAGGTCATAGTGAAGTAAATCATTTTTGTACTTGATCTGGAATAATCCTTCAGGGTGCAATTCAAAGCGAATTGCACCCTTTTTCTGCCCTTAACAACAGTCTTTTGGCTCATTTGTTACAAGACTACCATTCTATGTTACGAAGCGCTATCATTTTATATTATATTTATTTCTATCTTTGCAGCGTTTTTAATTGTTTCCTCAAAATATAATAATTAGTTAAGGTTAAGTTAGATAATTTAGGTTTTTGTTTGGATGGGATGCATGAGCCACCCTGGCTCTGCATTCCATTTGCAATCCTAAGAGCTCTATCAGAAAAAACATCATTAAAAATTTAAATCATTATAAATCTAAATCATTATGAATCTTAAAAAACTTATCACATTGACGGCAATCGCAGTCTTGACAGAAAACGTCTATGGACAGACCGAGAACCTATTACAAGGATGGGATGGTACAGGGTGTGAAATAGCGAATCCCATACCAAGTCAGTTTGGATGGACATCGAGCGAAAACAGAACATTTCGAGAAGAAAATGCTGGTGGAGGCATCCGTTTCACAACTACTTATAAAGATTACAAACTCTCTGACGGAACGTCATACACTTACGACGCAGATTCAAATCCCAGCAAAATCTTCTGGATTAGATACAATACGAGTGGTGAGTCGTTCACATATACAACGAATTCCTATAAGCTCGAAGCAGGTCATACCTACAAATATAGTGCATTGGTCGGTTGGCATAATAATTCCAGTGCTCCAACACTGACAACAAAGATAAAGGCTGGCGACAAAGAACTGGCAACAGTTAGCAGCAACTCTATTAGTGTAAAGCAAACTTTGTATCTAATAGAAAAGACTTTCAAGGTGAGTGATGATGTTGATGCAACTTCTTTTTCTGTTTCATTTACTTGCAATAGAACTGGCGACTGCATGATTGCACTTTCTGCATTATCTATTGTCGAAGTAGCGCCAAAAGAAGAACTAAAAGCTATAATAGATGGCTTCAAAGTGCCTACAACGAACGTCGGTGATGATGCTTTCAAATATCCCACAGATGGAATAAAAACAATTAACGACGCTCTTCAGGTAGCGCAACAGGTCTACGATGATAATGATGCAACGATAGGTAATGTCAATGAACAGATTGCCATTGTCAGGAACCTCACCATTCCCGCATTGAATAGCCCTGCTGCAAATACTCGTTATTCTATTAAAAATGTCTCTTTGGGATATCAACTTCCAAATAAAGCCATGACGTTGACAAATGATCGCAATGACGCTGGCGGTTATAATGTGCGTTACTTTGCGGATCCAAACAGCAACTATGGACAGGCGTTTGAGTTCACTTCTGTCCCTGATAAAAAAGACACATACTATCTTAGTCAGACAGACAAGGACGGGAATACTCGATATCTTTGTTTAGGAAGCAAATATGATGGAGGTACCATATTTCAAATTCGTACCACAACCACCAAGGATGATGCCGCCGAATTCCGTGTAATTCCTATGGATGAAGAAAACAATTGGAGAATAATAAATGTTGAAGCTAATATTGAATTAGGAGCTAATGGCAACAACGACAATGGCGTGTATACTACTCGCAATTATTATCGTATGGTTATCGCCCCAGCCGAAAAGGCACAAGCTACATTGAAGGTCGTTACGGGCGTTAAGTATGGTACATTCATCGCCCCCTTCAAGGCAAATAAACCTGAGAACGTAACACTTTACAGCGTTGAAGCGGTGAATGGCTCCACGTTGACATTGGAAGAGGCTTATGAAATTGCTGCCAATACTCCTTACATCGTATACGCAGATGACGAGAATACTATCAGCGTGACTCTCCAAGGATACGGCACAGCTTATAAAGATACTTATGAGGCAGGCCTGCTCGTAGGTACTCTGCCTGGTGGCGAGATGACTCTTGGCACAGACTGCTATCTGTTGCAAAAGAACAAGGGTGTGGTTGGCTTCTACCAGTGTGATCCAGCCCTGAGCTACAAGCTGGGCGCCAACCGTGCCTACCTGAAGTACGACAACGAGCCTTCTGCAGGTGTCAAGGCCTTCTTCTTCGGTGAGGAGAACCAAACGACAGCCATAACAACCCTCAGCGAACTGATGAATGGAAAGGCTGAAATCTACGACCTCAATGGCCGCAAGTTGTGGAAGCTCGAGAAGGGCATCAACATCGTGAATGGCAAAAAAGTAATCATCAAATAACACAATAAATAAAAATGAAAAAGACGTATAAAGCACCCATTTTGCGCATCTGCGTTATCTCAGAGTCTGCCATGTTGTGCACAAGTGCACCTAATATAGTTAACAACGGCAATGCCACCTACGACAGAACTGGCGGTGACGATGGAACAGACAGCTACGTGAAGGCTCATAGCATCTGGGACAAGGAGTGGTAACAAGCGGCATTCCCGTCAGGGAAACTACGCTTAAAACCTAAGTGAGAACAACATGGTTGTCATAGTGCTGCAAAGTTGCCTATGGCAACCATTTATTGTGTTTTCGCATATAGCCAAATGATACCATATTACCATTCTTTGATACAAAAGAACAGTGTCCAAATAGAAGAAATACCTTAATTTTGCAACCAGAACGAACTAAACAGATATTAACATGAAAACAGGAAAAGGACTATTACGCTTGGCCTTGTGGCTGACAGCAGCCATTGGCTGCCAAAACAGTTGGGCCGACACCGATGTTACAGAACTCTTTCTCGAGAACTGGGGCTTCGACACAGAACTGAACTACGGTGCGGAGGCTACGGGCAACGTGGTTAAGGAAATCAAACAAGTGCCAGGCTGGACACAGGACCACGACGTGGACTACACCATCGTGGGTACGTATGCGTTTGGCACGAAGAAAACGTTCAACGGCAGCGGACGTATACCCGCCACGGGCTACGACGGGTCAGCGGGCTGTCTGGCACTGAGTACGGGGTGGGGCGTGTCGCTCCTCTACAGTCAGGAGGTGACGTTACCCAATGGCAGTTACTACCTCAGTGCGGCTTGGTACAATGGCAGCGACAAGACTGCTGGCAAGAGCCAACTGGCATGGATACCGGCATCGGGCACTGGAGCTACGTCGAAAGTCTCCAGTTTCCCCCTTAATAAGTGGACTACTGAGAAGGTAGCCTTCACGCTGACGTCTCAGACGAGCGGCAAGGTGCAGCTGGGCCTGCAGGCTGTGGATGGCGGTAGTGCCAACACGGCCAAGGTTGTGTTGGACTATGTAAAGATATTCATGACGGACGACGCTCAGGCACTGACCCTCGTACACAACTACCTGGGCAAGGCTCTAACCGAGGCCAAAAAGGTAGCTGGCACGGGTGCGGGTGTCGGTCTTGACGCACTGCAAGGGCTGATAGCCGAGGCACAAGCCGTATATGATGGCGGCACTGCCTCCTTCACTGAACAATTGGCAATGCGCAACAGGCTGTTGGCTGCTACGGAGCAGTACCAGTGGGCAAACGCTTCGTCCACGAATCCACTGAATATAACAGACCGCTACATAGTGAATCCCAGCTTTGAGGACGGTACGAAGGGATGGGCGACGGGCGGCATGTCACGACAATCGAATAGCAATTTCACCAAGAAACAGGGTACATATTATATGGAGAAGTGGACGGGTATTGGCAGTCGCATCTCGGATGTAGACCTGAACCAGAAGCTAAGCGGAATGCCCACAGGAAAGTATCGTCTCACGGCCAACGCCCTGCATATACAGCAGAGCGGAAGCGGGAGCGTGCAGAACACAGGAAGCGCACAGACGGGCGGTTGGCTTTATGCTGGCAACTACAAGACGGCTATCACGCGCATGGACAGTTACTCGCTTGACTTCACGGTAGGTCAGGAAGATGGTGAAGTGGCTGTGGGTGTACGTAGCGAAGGTGCTACGGGCAACTGGCTGACGTGTGACAACTTCACGTTGTATTATTTAGGCAGTGTTGATGCCAATGCCCTGCGCAGTTACTTAGAGGCAGAATGCAATGTGGCTGACGAACTGCTGATGGGCAGAATGCAAAGTTCGGTGCGCGCTCAGCTCACGAGTGTACTGGCCGAGGCCAAGAATGTGCTGGCCGACAAACAAGCATCCGACGAGGCCATACAGCAGGCTACAAAAGCCCTTAAGGAGACAAACGCCCTGGCTACGGCATCGGCAGCCCGCTATGAGGCACTTGACAAGCAATTGACTTACGCCCAAAAGGTGCTTGGCTGGTGGAAGGGTGTGGTCTACCGACAGACCAACTGGGACAAGTTGCAGACTGCCATCACAACGGCCGACTCGCAAGTGAACGACGAGGCATTGAGCGACGAGGCACTGGCCTCTGCCCTTAGCGCACTCACCACGGCCACGAAGGCTGTTGACAAAAGTGTGTACGAAAGCGGCAGTGCCGTGGGTAAGGGAGATGCGTTGAACAATCCGGACAACACGTGGTGCAACGAGCGCAGCATGCAGTCGAAGCATTGGATTGTGTACTGGGAGAAAGGCTATGGCAGCAGCGTACCTTCAAACGTAGAAGAAGTGCTTGCAAACTGCGACAAGTATTTCGAACTGTATGCCGACAAGCTGGGTTTCATCAAAGTGAACGAGGGCAAGTCGAAGACAGACAAGTACAAGATGATTATCAGGTTGAAATACAAGGACGAATGGGAGGCCAATGGCAGTGGCATCGACAACCAGATTGGCATGCTGACGCTCTCGCGCTGGGCTTTCGGCTCTCGTGGCGGACAAACGGCTGCTCACGAGGTGGGGCACTGCTTCCAGTATCAGGTACACTGCGACAAGGGAGACTGGAACGGATGGATGTACAACTGGACAAACAGTCCTGGCGGCAACTGCTTCTGGGAGATGTGTGCACAGTGGATGGCTTACCAATACTATACTGGGCAGA
Source organism: Prevotella sp. P3-122 (assembly GCF_002251365.1). GTDB lineage: Bacteria > Bacteroidota > Bacteroidia > Bacteroidales > Bacteroidaceae > Prevotella. The sequence goes on along the minus strand of NZ_NPJH01000044.1, from coordinate 58,944 downwards.
AATTCAGCAACGAGTGGCTCAACAATTCACTCAACAACATGCACAAGCATGTGCTGGACGTTGGCATGCGCTATGAGAACTACTTCATGCAGGACTATCTGGTGGACAAGCAGAAGGATATGACTTTCATAGGCCGCCTGTGGAATGAGTGCAAGGACCCCGAGGATCCACTGCAGACCTACATGCGCATCACTATGACAGGAACGGCGGCCGAGAAGTTGAGCCTGCTCGGAGACGAGATGTGGGAAATGGGCGCACGCATGGCGACATTCGACTTCGACCACCTGCGCACGGCAGGTGCAGGCACCATCGGTAAGCGCAACCAGGCGAATATGATCAAGGGGGATGACCTGTTCTGGACCATTAGCCCGAGCAATGCCCCCGAGAACTTCGGCAACAATGCCATAAAGCTGAACGTGCCGGCCACACAGAAGAAGCTGGTGGCCGAGTTTGAGGGAATGGGACAGACAAGCGGCTACCGCAGCTATAAGCCCGAGGCGGCCGGATGGCGAGTTGGCTTTGTGGCACTGAAGACCGACGGTACACGTGTATATGGCGATATGGCTCGCGCCACGCTCAAGGACAACAAAATACGAGTGGAGTTTGAATGTCCTGCCGGAACAAAAAACCTGTGGCTCATCGTATCGGGTGCGCCCACCACATACTGGTGCCGTGGATGGGGTGACAACCTCACACACGAACAGTGGCCCTACAGGGTACGCTTCTTCAACACAAATCTGCTGAATGAGCCTACTACGCTGACTGTCGAGGAGGATGTTGCCAGTGCCAAAGCCAGACTGAGGCAGTTGGCCAATGCCTATAAGGTGCCCACTGCGAACATCGGCAACAAGCCGTTCCAATACAACGCCCAGAGCGTTGAGACGCTCAAGAGTAGTATTGAGTCGTACAAGGAGATTGCTGACAAGGAGGATGCCACATTGGACGAACTCAACGAAGCAATCATGCAGATAGCAATACTGCCCATGCCTGAGCTGAACCAGCCTGAAGCAACGATGCGCTTTACCATCACCAATGTGACGGATGGCTTCAATGCACGAGGCAAGGCTGTGACGTACATCAACGACCGTGAGGATGAGGGTAATTACAGCATTCGATACCTTGCAGCAGCCAATGCCAACTATGCCCAGGCATTCTGCTTTACTCCCGTAGCCGGCAAGAAGGATTGCTACAACCTCAGCCAGACGGACAAGGACGGCAAGGTACGCTATCTCTGTCCCGGTACAGTGTATGGTGGCAACAGCCAGCAGATACGTACCACCACAGTCAAGGCACAGGCAGGCGAATACATCGTAAACGCGATGAGCACCGAGGGCAACTGGTACCTGTGGAACGTTGCGGCCAATAACTATGTGAGTGCCAACAGCAGCAATTCGGACAATGGGGTGTATACCTCAGGCTCGTTCTACAAGATGTCCATTGCCGATGCACAGAAAGCCGTGGTTGACGTGAAAACAGACGGCACTGAGCGCTACAGCACAATCATAGTATCCTTCAAGGCCAAAATTCCCGAAGGCCTTACGGCATACAGCGTGGCTGGCACAGAGGGCGACATGCTGACGCTGCGTGAGGAGACGGTCATCGAAGCCAATACACCTTATATAATATATAGCAACTCGCCACAGAGCATCGTGCTCGAGGATTACGGCACAGCTTCGCAGAACACCTACTCTGCCGACTATCTGACGGGAGTGCTTTCTGCTACGAGCCTGCGACTGGGCACCAGCAACTATACGCTTACAACCGTGGATGGCGTGACGGCATTCCACCAGTGTGAGGGTACAATCTATAACCTGGATGCCAATACGGCCTACCTTACACTGGCGGGACAGGATGCCAAGCAGACATATTACCTCGACGATAATCACACAGCCATCGAACCTATTGAGGCACTTGTCAGCGGCAAAACAAGCATCTATGACCTTAATGGCCGCAAGCTGAGCAAACTCAGAAAGGGCATCAATATCGTCAACGGACGAAAGGTTCTTGTAAAGTAACTCAAATTTTCAAAAGTAGTAAAAAGGAGATATGAGAAGTTATTTTATAGGGAGTTAGAAGAATTTATAAGGAGATTTAGGGAGTTTAAAGACAATTCTTTTGCAAACGAGAGCAGAGCCAAACTCGTTTGAGCTATGCCGAGTGCAGCTAAAGAATCGACGAAGACAATAGTAAAGCATACGTCATTTATCTCCCTTTATCTCCTCTTTATCTCCTCTTTACTACTTGCTAAAGTAGATAAGACAGTATTACAACAATGATAAAACGTTCTATTTTGCTGCTTGCAGCACTTCTGACCATCTCGTCGCAATTGTTCTGCGCTACGGCTGTACCAGACAATAAGTCGGGTAGTTTTGAGTTCGGGAACAAGGCGTTCCTACTGAACGGCAAACCCTTTGTGGTGAAGGCTGCCGAGGTGCACTATCCTCGCATACCGCGTCCGTATTGGGAACAGCGCATCAAGATGTGCAAGGCGTTAGGCATGAATACGCTTTGTGTCATCGTGTTCTGGAATATCCACGAGCAACGCATGGACGAATTCGACTTCACTGGCAACAACGACCTGCGTGCCTTCATCAAGTTGGCACAAAAGAATGGTATGAAGGTCATACTGCGCCCAGGCCCCTATATCTGTGCCGAATGGGAAATGGGCGGACTACCATGGTGGCTGCTCAAGAAGAAGGACATACGGTTGCGCGAGCAGGATCCGTTTTTCATCGAACGACTGACAAAGTTTGAGCAGAAGGTAGCCGAACAGGTTGGCGACCTTACCATAGACAAGGGAGGACCTATCATCATGGTGCAGGTCGAGAACGAATACGGCAGCTACGGCGAAGACAAAGCTTACGTCAGCCAGGTGAGGGACATCATCCGTGAGAGCGGCTTCGACAAGGTGAAGCTCTTCCAGTGCGACTGGAGTTCCAATTTCACCCGCAACGGACTGGACGACCTCCTGTGGACTATGAACTTTGGCACTGGTGCCAACATCGACAATGAGTTTCGCGCACTTCGCCAGTTGCGTCCCGATGGGCCACTGATGTGCTCGGAGTTCTGGAGCGGATGGTTTGACAAGTGGGGCGGACGCCATGAGACTCGAGGCTCACATGCCATGGTTGAGGGCATACGCCAGATGCTGGAACGAGACATCAGCTTCTCGCTCTACATGACCCATGGCGGAACGAGCTGGGGTCATTGGGCGGGTGCCAACTCGCCTGGCTTCGCGCCCGACGTGACGAGCTACGACTACGATGCACCTATCAACGAGGCGGGACAGGCCACTCCGAAATACCATGAACTGCGCGACGTGATGGCAAAATACAACCAGGGGAGAAGGCTTCCGCCCTTACCCAAGGCATATCCTACTATCAGCATCCCTAAAGTGAAATTCAGCGAGGTAGCTCCGCTGTACAGCAATCTTCCTGAACCATCGCAGAAGAGCGGCCCGCTGAAGACATTCGAGGATATGGACATGGGGTGGGGATGCTTACTCTATCGCACCACTATACCACAGGCCATAGATGGCGAGAGTATACTGAAAGTGACCGAGGCACACGACTATGCGCAGGTCTTTGTCAATGGCAGATATATAGGCAAAATAGACCGCATCCGCCGGGAATCGACCGTGCACATGCCAACCCTTCACGTGGGTGACGTGCTTGATATCTATGTGGAGGCATTGGGACGCATCAACTTCGGACGCGCCATCAAGGACTTCAAAGGCATCACCGAAAAAGTGGAACTGAGATATACGCTGTCTGACAACTCACTTGTAGATATAGAGCTTCGTGACTGGCAGATATTCTGTCTGCCCGATGACTATCGGGCGCAAGCTCAGATGAAGTACGAGCCTGTCAGCGAAAAAAATCAAGGTGTGCGTGGCAACTACCGTGCAACCTTCAGGCTGAACAAGGTTGGCGACACCTTTATCAACATGGAGAAGTTTGGCAAGGGACAAGTCTATGTCAACGGACATGCCATTGGCCGTTTCTGGCAGATAGGACCACAACAGACACTCTACATGCCAGGATGCTGGTTGAAGAAGGGGGAGAACGAAATCATAGTGACGGACGTAACCGGACCACGTGAGCCTGTCATAGAGGGGCTGCGGCAACCAGTCATAGACAGGCTCAAACTGGAAGGACCACAGACTCACCGACTGCAGGGACAGACACTCGACCTGTCTGGAGAACAGCCCATACATGCAGGAACGCTGAAGAGTGGAAACGGATGGCAGGAGGTAAGATTCGACAAACCCGTGAGCGGAAGATACCTCTGTATAGAGGCGCTCAACAGTCATTGGAATCGCGAATACTGCTGCATATCTGAGTTGTATCTGCTTGATGCCAATGGGAAACGGCTTTCTCGTGAGCCATGGTCAGTGGCCTATGCTGACGACGAGGATGTGACGACAGGCAACAAGAATGCCGACAAGGTCTTCGACCTGCAGGAGAGCACCTTCTGGAGCACCAACCGTGGCGTGCCCTTCCCTCATCACATCATCATCGACATGAATCAGGACCAGACGGTCACTGGCTTCCAGATTTTGCCTCGTATGGAGGAAGGAGCACCGGAGAGCATCAAGGATTACAAGGTCTACGTCAAGAGCGAGCCCTTCAGGTATTGACGTGGGAAGAGCGCGCACACCAACATTCTGACACATATTTGATACATAATAATGAAACGCATTTATTCTTTACTTTCATTTGTCGTACTGACCTGTGCACCGGCTCAGCAGGTGCTGGCCAACGTTTATAGTTTTCGTCTGAAAAACGCATTGGGATTTGCCCGGCAGAACGAGACGGTGGAGGTGCAGATTCCGGGAACAGACAAACTCAACGCCATGACGCTGAGTAGTGAAGACGGAAAAGTAATTCCATTCGAGCTGTGCGGGCAACACGGCATACGCTTCCAGTGCTCAATAGCACATGGTAGCACAATGGGGTACGAACTGACAGACGGTACGCGGAAGGCACCCAAGAAGCTGACTTATGCAGCCATCAAGTCGCCATCGAGTCGGAGCGACATAGCGTGGGAGAACGACCGCAGCGCCTATCGTATGTACTCGTCGGTACTTCTACAGAAGGAACCCAACACGGGCAATGGAGTGGACATTTGGGCCAAGAAGAAGAGCGAGAATATTGTGGATGCAATGTACAGTCTGTCGAACTACCACAGCGAAAGCGAGTATGGCGTGGATGCCTTCAGTGTGAATGGCAAGCGCCTTGGCGCTGGTGGTGTAAGCCATGTCGTTGGCGGCAAACTGGTGGTACATGCACCTCACGACAAATGTGTGGTAAACGAAAATGGAGCGTTGGGCAGTTCGTTCACGCTGACCTACAACAACATCGTGGTAGACGGCGTTAGCTATACCAAAACGCTGACCGTCAGCACCACTGCAGGAAGTCTGCTCAATAAGGCTACGGTGTGCTATACCCCCGTCAAGGCGGGTACGGGGAAACCCATGACGCTGGCCGTAGCGCTCTACCAGCACACCGATATGTCGAGTGTAAAAACTGACGGCATAGCCTATACGGAGACACCCGGCGTGGCAGGATGGGCCGAGAATAAGAGCGAAGGCTCGGTGACGAGTACAGGAGCCCGCTTCTATCAAGGCTGTTACGTGCCGGCAGAAGGGACCAGGACGCAGGTCATCGACCACCATCTCTGCGTGACGGTGGACTATCAGCCAGGCACAGAACTGACCTATTACTTTGGTGGTGGATGGAGTGTCTTTCCACAAGGCACGTATACTTGCGATGAAGATTGGTTCGATGCACTCGACCGTTTCAAGGAAACCATAGACCATCCCATCGTAGAGACATCGTGGAAGGAAGATCTGCCGCTGAAGGACGATGTTATAGCTCTGCTCAACAAAGCCAACATGTATTGGCAACAGGGGCATCCCACACATGGCGACCATTTCTGGAATCGTGCCGTGTACCACACCGGCAACATGGAGGCCTACAAGGTGACGGGCGAGCAGCAGTATCTGGACTACTCGGTGGCATGGGCGGAACGCAACAACTACTGGGGACAGACGGGTACGGACAAGAGCCTTTGGAAATTCGGATATGGCGAGTCGGCCGACTATGTACTCTTCGGAGATAACCAGATTTGTTTCCAGATTTATGCCGATCTTTACAATCTGTTGGGTGGTAAGGAAAAGATAGCACGTGCCAGAGAAGTAATGGAATACCAGATTAGCACCGACGAAAGCGGCTACCTATGGTGGGTGGATGGTTTCTACATGGTACTGCCCATCATGACCAAGCTCTACAACATCACGGGCAACCAGCTATACCTGGACAAGATGTATGAGTACTGGCGATGGGGCACCGACCTTATGTGGGATGAAGAAGCAGGCCTCTACTATCGCGACCGCCACTATATTTACCCTGAGCATACGACTGCTTCTGGCAATAAGGACTTCTGGGCACGAGGAGACGGATGGATTTTTGCCGCTCTGGCTCGCGTGCTGGACGAACTGCCCGAGACGGATGCTCACCGTGAGGAGTACATACACTATTATCGTAGACTTGCCGAGAGTCTGGCTTCCTGCCAGCGTATGGACAAGCAGGGCAATGGTTACTGGTGCCGTTCGCTTCTCGACGAACCATACGCCCCGGGCTACGAGACAAGCGGAACTGCGCTCAACACCTTTGGCTTTGCATGGGGCATTAACAACGGCCTGCTCGACGAAAGCAAGTATGGTGCCGTGTTACAGCATGCTTGGCAGTATCTCACGAACATTGCCTTGAAAGACAATGGCTTGGTAGGTTATGTACAACCCATCGGCTCGAACGCGGCCCCAGGCACATACATCAGTGAAAGTCAGACGGCAGACTTTGGCGTGGGTGCCTTCCTGCTGGCTGCAGCCGAGATGAGCCGCTACGCTGTGGGCGAGCAGAGTGCATTGCCGCTACGCGTCACTACAGCAACGATGGCGAATGCCAGCACGATACAGTTCCGACTGAACCAACTTCCTGACGAAAAGGAGCTGCAGTACGAGAATCACTATCTGCTCGATGGCGCACCGATGGACATTGCCTCTGTTACGCACGACGGAACGGGTACCGTCACTATAAATCTGAGCGAACCTCTCGACTACGGACGATACACGTTGACCGTGACCGGCCTGCTAAGTGTGGATGGCGTGGCGATGACGGATGACTACAACAACATGATTGTCAATACCGTGCCCTTCTATGCCAACAAGACTATCAAGAGTGTAACGGCAATAGGTGCACAGAGTGGTAATCCGGCAGTAAATGTCATTGACGGCAAGCTGAGCACACGTTGGAGCCAGGAGGGCAAGATGCAATGGATACAGTTCGACCTGGGCAGCGTGCAATATATCTATGCCGTTGACTTGGCATGGTATCTTGGCAATACCCGAGTGAATTACTTCGACATCAAATGCAGCATAGATGGCATGACATGGACAGAACTCGACATGGACGAAACAAGCAGTGGTATGACCAACGAGGTGGAACGCTACACTTTCGATGTCACCAAGGCTCGCTACGTACGCATCTATTGCAATTGCGCTAGCACGAGCACATGGAACAGCATGACCGAGGCTCGTGTCTGTGTAGTCGATGATATTAATGGCATTGTTTCCGCAACCGATGACAAACTGAATGATGAATCAGTTAGGGTGTATGATTTGCTTGGCCGAAATATAAGCAACTATCAGGTCACAAGTAGTCAAATCATAATAAAAAAAGGAAGAAAAGTGTTTATGAAAAAGAAATAAATGCTTATTTTTGCATAATAATATTAGAAACACATTAGAATGTGGCAAGAAATATGAAAAGATTTGCTTTGTTACTTGTATTTGGCATAATGACATCTGGCATTGCCAAGGCTCAGGTGGAGGAACGCCAACGTCCTGCTGAATGGGAGAAGCTGGTGATGGGTGGACGATACATGGACCGCTTCGAGGCTATGGCTCCGAGCCGCACGGCACGAGCCAACTGGGGAGCCGAGGCGGTACGCCAGCGCTATGTGGACAACGGCATCGAGCAGGATGACGTCAGCTTCTGGGGTGGCAACATCCTGAAGGGTAAGGACGGGCTGTACCACATGTACGTATGCGGATGGCCGGAGAACAGCCGCAAGGGCCACATGTTCTGGCCGAACAGCACGGTGTTTCACGCCACGAGTCAGCAGCTGGGCGGCCCATACAAGGTGCAGAACAGCATCGGCAAGGGACATAACCCTGAGGCATACGTGCTGGACGACGGGCGCATTGTAGTCTATACCATCGACGGCTACTACATCGCCGACAGGCCCGAAGGACCTTGGATGTTCGGCAAGTTCGAGTTTGACCAGCGTGGACACAGAATCATCGAGGGACTAAGCAACCTGACCTTCTGTCGCCGTCAGGACGGCAGCCGACTGATGGTGTGCCGTGGCGGCGGTGTGTGGATAAGCCGTGACGGCCTTAAGCCCTGGCGGCAGATTACCTCTGAGCGGGTCTATCCCAAGGTGGAGGGACGTTTTGAAGACCCCGTCGTGTGGCGCGACTCACTGCAGTACCACCTAATAGTCAACGACTGGCTGGGGCGCGTAGCCTGGTACGAGCGTTCGCTGGATGGCATCCACTGGATTGTAGAGCCAGGCGAGGCCTACACTTATGCCTTCTCACGTCATGAGGATGGTGTTGCCGAACCTTGGTTCAAATATGAGCGTGCCAAGGTCTTTCAGGACGGGCAGGGGCGTGTCGTCCAAATGAACTTCGCCGTGATAGACACCTTGAAGAACGAGGACCGGCCCAACGACACGCACAGCAGCAAGAACATCTGCATCACGATGAACAAGGGCTTACTGCTTGAGGTGCTGAACACCGGGCCCATTACGGCCAAGACGAAGAAGATAGAACTGCGCATCAGGGGTGAGAAGGATTTCGACCCTGCCAAGGAGGTTGACGTGAAGAGTCTTATACTGGGCAGCTACAAGGAGGTGAACTACGGCCGTGGCGCCAAGGCCATCAAGGCGCGTCAGGAGGGCGGCGACCTCATCGTGACTTTCAGCGGCAAGGGTAGTGGCATCGATGCCAACGAATGGGCGCCAAAGCTCATTGGCCGCTCAAAGACTGGCAAGTTGCTGTGGGGCTATGCCCGCCTGCAATACGTCAACTATAATCCTGCCATCCTCTCGCCATCTGCTGCCTACGAGAAGGACGGGCTGCAGTGGGTGGAGGTGGAGAACTTCGGACTTACGGAGAGTGAGCCACAAACCATCACGATAAAGAATGTAAAGAACAAGGAGGTGAGCGTGAGCGTTCCTGCCCTCAAGCCATACGAGAAGAAAGTACTGAAGTTGTAAAGGGGTGTTCTATAAATTCCCACCGTCAAAAGGGTTAAAAAGTTATCTGTCTACATGTTTGCATCGTTTTCCAACCGTTGGACAAGAGCGTTATGGGTGTCAGTCTGTATGCTCATGAGCATTTGCTGCAAAGCACAAGAGAATGACATCGTTACCTACATTCCCAGTATCAAGAACATTCCATGGGGTAGCGTTGCGATGTTCTTTTTCGACAGCGAAGGCTATCTATGGTACAGTACAGAGGAGGGCCTGTGTCGTGACAACGGCTACCAGACTGATGCATTTTGTGCGAATGAGCAAAACCCGAAACTGATACGTTCTAACTACGTGATGGACATTGCTGAGGACGGCAAGGGACACATCTGGTTTTCGACCTCACAAGGAGCGTACATGCTCGACAAAAAGGACTACAGCATACACAGTATCGCTGTGGAGGAGACGCAGCGTGTGCCCATACAGTCCCTTATCGCACTGACCGATGGCACCATCTGGCTATCCACCAGCACAGCCTTGTTTCACCTTGATGCTGACGGACGGCAAAAGCAGAGGATTGATGTCAGAGGACGTGGCAAAAGCCCCAAGTTTGTCAATGCGTTCATGGAGGACAGTCAGCACACTTTATGGTTGGCGCAGAGCAACGGATGCATGTGGCGCTACGACATTAACAAAAAAGATTTCATCCCCTATGTCATGCAGGAGGATGTCGATCCGCAATGTATGGTCGAGGATGTTGACCACGGCTGTTACTGGATTGGCTCATGGGGGAAGGGCATAGTGAAATTCATCCCCAACATGGTAGGCAACCGCGCTACGACAGAACTTCAGCCTGCCACGATGAGCTTGGAGTTTGACGGGATGGACAAGGTGATGGATATAGAACTGGACAGTCATGCCAACATCCTATGGGTGGTCACCACTGGAGGTGTTTTTGCCTATGAAATCGATGCTGACAATAACTTGCGCCTCTCCTCCATCAGCGACAGACTCCCAAAGGGCAAGTATTACTATACTAATATCACAAGTGACAAACACGGAAATCTATGGGTGTCGGGCGCATCGCGTCATTCATTTATGCTACCCAGATACCAGAATGGCATCCGCAAATATGCTGGCCACAAGGTGCTGACGCATGACGAAGACAATCTGCTGGAGACAATCCGACAGAAACATCCAGACGTGCTTAGAGCCGTACAGGACAGACAAGGCAACATTTTCTTCCAAAGCCGGCAGAAAGGACTTTGCATGATACGACGAGGTGACACAAAGGCTGTCCCCCTGTTGCAGGAATACGAGACTTGCTCGACGATGTCACTTCTTAGCGACGGCACACTCATCATAGGTACCAGCATCGGGCGTGTTTATACCTACAACTGCATCATCGACAAGGCTCCACGATATATAGCCGCAGTAAGCAATGCCAACGGAAAGCGCATCCTCGATATCAGGCAGGACGGCAAGGGACACGTTTGGGTTCTTACACGCGACAATGTTAAGGAATGGGACCGGACCACTCAGGGCTACCGTACATTGTACTGCAACCATCCCATGATACGCATGGATCATTTCACGCAGCTGATGTCTGCACCAGGCGACTCGATATGCATCCTCGAAGAGAATAGTTACTGCCACATCTCTCCAACTGACTTCAGCGCATCGCACAAGAGCCTCGCGAAACCATGCGTATCGACCATTGTCATTGACGGACAGAAGCACTTCGTCCGCCCTGAACAGTCAGACATGGACATTGACAGCAAAGCCAACGTAGTAGAACTACATCTCACCACGCTGCAACAGCATCTGGCCGAACAGGTACCGTTTGCCTACCGTCTGACGAGGAAGAGTCTTTTCGGCTCAAGTTCGAAGGACTGGGTGGAACTGCCCATAGGCAGCAACATCATCGTACTGACCTCTCCCGCCAAAGGAGACTACACAGTGGAAGTTCGTGCGACTAACGGACAGGGCATCTGGAACGTGGAGCATGAGGTCTTCAGGTTACACCGTCTGCCTGCGTGGTGGGAATCAGGCTGGGCTTACACGCTATACTTGCTATTGACATTGTCTGTCATCATTGAAATATTCAAGCAATATTCCAAACACGTACAACGCAAGCGCATGACACAAATGGAGGAGCAGCTCACGGAACTGAAATTCCGCTTCTTCACCAACGTCAGCCATGAACTGCGCACGCCACTTACCCTCATTTTGGTTCCCGTAGAACAGATGTTGGCATCGGCATCATCGCTCTCAGAACGAGACCGCAACCGACTTGAGAGCATTCAGCGTAACGCTTTGGAACTGCAACAACTCATCAACCAGCTGCTTGACTTCCGTCGCATGGAATTGGGTGCAGAGCACATCTCGCCACGCAATGCAGACATGGTGCAATTCCTATCGGCTGCCGTAGAGACTTTCCAACCTTTAGCGCAACGCAAACATATTGAACTATGTTATATACATCCCAAAAAGGCACTCTATGCCGCATTTGATCATGAGAAGATGCACCGCATCGTATGGAACCTGCTCAGCAACGCAATGAAATTCACACCTGAAGGGGGACACGTCTGGCTGGAGTTGCAAATAAAACCCGAAGACAACAACCGACTCACAGTGCACGTCAAAGACGATGGCATAGGCATAAAGGCCAACGACGTGCCATATATATTCGACCGCTATTTCCAGTCGGACAACATCAATTCAAAGGGTGGAAGCGGTATCGGCCTGCACATGGTTCGCGAGTTGGTGCGTCTGCATGGTGGAGATGTGGGGGTAGAGAGTCAGGAGGGCAAGGGCTCCGACTTCTGGTTTGAGATACCCTTGGTGTGTGAGCAACACAGCATCAACGAGGACTCTGCTGCACAAACTTCAATTTCTGGGCATGGGGCTGAAGATGATTCTGTTACAGCGCAAGAAGAAACATCCAACACCAGCATAACCCCTAGCATACTTCTTGTAGAAGATAACCTCGAACTGCGTTTACTCATCGCCGAACAACTACGTGACGAGGGGTTTGACGTAAACGAAGCCAGTAACGGGCAGGAGGCTTGGGAACAACTGTCCGCACAGCCCGATACGGAACTCATCATCAGCGATGTCATGATGCCGCTCATGGATGGTTTTGAGCTATGCCGCCGTATCAAGGGCACTGAGAATGTCAGTCACATCCCCGTAATCCTACTTACAGCCAAGACCAGCGATGAAGACCAACTCGAAGGTTACAAGATGGGAGCAGACTGCTACCTCACCAAACCTTTCAGCCCTGCCGTTCTGCTCAATCGAATAAGGCATCTACAGGAACAGCGTAGGGTCACCATGCAACATTTCCAGCATGACGATAGCAAGGAGGTGGCACAATTGACTTATTCGCCCATTGACGAGGAAATTATTACCCGTGCGAAGAAACTCGTCGAGGAACATCTTGCCGACAAGAATTATAACGTAGACCAATTCAGTAGCGACATGTGCGCCAGTCGCATGACGCTTTACCGAAAGATACACAGCATCACAGGATTGTCACCCAGCGACTTCATCATCACTATTAGACTGAAGCATGCTGCTCACCTGCTAAGCACTACTTCGCTCTCGGCTTCTGCCATCTCAGAACGAACCGGTTTCTCCTCTCCAAGTTACTTCACAAAACATTTCAAGAAGTTTTTTGGTGTATTACCTAAGGAATACAGGGGAAAATCCAATTTGCCCTTGGCTTCTGGAAAGCCGCGCGTCCAACTTCAATCGCATAGTGACATTATTGCCGAATAATTTATAGAACCTACCTCTATTGTTTCCCCGCAGAATAGCCAGTCTGCATTTCTATCGGGAACATATAGAACTGTCGTTCTGGCTTATAGTCAATCATCCACTGGTCTATGATGATGTGGTCGTCAAGTGCCGTGATGGTGATGGTATGCGGACCGGCATTGAGTTTGGTGTCTATTGTTCTGATTGCTTGTCCACGCAGGACGTTCTGTTTCCAGCCCTCGGAGCGGAATTTCTCTTTCAGACTGAATGTCGTTGGTGCGCCGCCGTCAATGGTTACAGAGTAGCGCAAGTCACCTTTGTCGTTGGGCTGGGTGGGGATGGCTGCTATTCTCAGCACGCAGGAGTCGGTGCGTGTGGTGTTTATTTGGTATGTCAGGCTTTCTCCCTTTGGCAGAGCCACTGCTTTGTTGCTGTGGCCGAGCAAATCCACTACATATGCTCCTGCTGATGCCGAATGCCATTGGCAGGCGTTACGGACTATGCATCCGTCTGTCTGCAGCTTAGTCTCTATAGGAGCTGCTGGCGCATGGCTGTTCTTGTTGTCCTCGCTAAGTGGGGCAGGAAAGAGTGGCTCGCCGAAGACTGGCAGCTTGCGTGGCGCACAACTCATGCTGCCCCGCCATCTGCCTCCTGACATGCGGTTGTTATAGTATTCTGTCAGCGACAGTATCTCCTGATAGGCGTTGTAGCTGCGTAGGGCAGCGTCGAGAGCCTCTTCGTCGCTGTTGAACGAGTCAGGACGGCCTATGTGGCGTGCCTCCTGTGCCTGCAGGGTCTTGGTAGCCATTGCTGCAGCAGAGAATACGGGATACTTGATGGCAGCGAAGAAGGCGTCGGCCAGTTCGGGGCGTATAAGCTTCTCAGCCTCTGCCACCTGTGCCTTTATGTCCTCATAGCTGTTAAGATAACGCTCAAGCTCGTTGCCGAACTCGTCGGCAGCGAACTCAGTGTCGGACATCGGTGACAGGCCGCGGTTGTATTTCTTCTTGTCCAGCTCCACCTGGCTCCATCCCATGAATTCCGGTCTGCGTATGCCGCACAGGCGGTAGAAGGATTTCATGGCCGGCAACAGCTTGCTGGCGGCAGCCTGTCCGAACTGCTGTGCGAGCCATGCGTGCAGATGGTTGCCGACGGTCGATGGCGAGACGCAGTTGATGTTCCATGCCATATCGAGGAACAGGCTCATTCCGTAGGCAGCAACTTTCGGGTCATGGACATTCAGTATCCACAGGCGGCGTGCGTTGTGGTCGTAGGCTGTCTTCATCTCATTGCATATCAGTCCTGGCTGTGTGGTGGTAAGCCACAGGTAGTCGTGAGGACGTCCCCAATAGCTCAGGTGATAGTACACTCCTGCGCCTCCGCTGCGTTTCTGCTGCAGGCTGTCGGAGAGGCGGGTGAGGTAGCCGTAGTTGTCGTCGCACCACATCAGCGTTACATCGTCGGGCACGCGGAGCCCGTTCTCATATATTTCCAATACTTCCTTGTATGGCACGAACACCTGCGGAATGTCAGCAGGCTTGCGTCCGAGGTGCTTGTGCATGAGCTTCCGTTGCTCGTCAATGACACTCTGCAGGCCATTGAGCTTCTCTTCGGCTGTTTTCACACCCTGCATGGAGCCGTCGTGAATGCCTCTCATGCCAATGGTGTATAGGGCATCCATTGATGCCGTCTCGCGCAGTCGCTCGCTCCAGTATTCGGTGACGTTGTGTCGGTTGGTGATGAAATTGAATGCACCACGCTTTTTCTCGTCCCATTCACCGACATTATTGCGCAGCATAGGCTCACAATGTGATGTTCCTACCACCATGTCGCAGGAGTCGGCCAGTTCCCTGTTACCCTTCACTTTGAAGAAGGCTGTAGTACCCTCGTGCATGGCTGGCCAGAAAGCATTAGCCCGGAGACGCAGCAGGAGGGTGAACAGACGGCGGTAGAAAGGAGGTCCCATCTCACCATCCTTGGCGTGCTTGCCAGAGATGTTCTTGGCCCATACGCGTGACGACCAGTCCTCATCGTTGATGAACACTCCACGGTATTCCACCGACGGCCATTGCCGGGTGAGGAAGCCGTCGGGCAGTGAAAGCGTTGATTTCCTCTCAGGTATGATGTCGCCCCAGTCTGTCCATGGCGATACGCCTGCCATGCGTGACAACTCCAGTATGCCGTATGCCGTGCCACGGCCGTTGCTTCCGATGATGACAATCTTGCCGTTGTAGGTGCTTATGGTGAAGGCATCCTTTCGTGTTATGATGTCTGTGTATTTTATCTTTCGCTTGTCGAGTTCCCTCATCTCCTTGTTGGTTAGCCGGTCAAGCTGGAATATCTCTACTATGGCAGTCTTCCTTGCATGCGCCTTGTGTCCTGTCACTGCTGCCATGTCGTCCTCGAACATCTCAAGGGCAATCTCCACCACAGGCGATGGCTTCTCGCATATACGGTAGGCCACGGGTGCGTTGCCATCGTACCATACGATATCTTTAGCCGTAGAGCTACAGGGTTGTAGGACGATGAGCATTGTCATTGTAGCGGCCTTTGTAAGGGCTGCTTTCATTAGGAATAAAGTCTGTGATAGGATACTATTATTCATGTTTGGTTTATAATCGTTAGTTTTATGGTTTTTGGTTTCTTTTTGCAAATGTACGGTTTTTTATCCATATTGCCTTGTGTTTTCCCTCCAAAAGCTTGTAAACTGGTACATATTTTCTTTTTTCACCCCAGTTTGCCGTCATGTCCGAAAAAAGTTGTAATTTTGCAAAACATAAAAAAGCTAACAGGAAACACCAATAATGTAAACCCTATAATCATGACATTATATCCAAAACTAATTACAGACGCCCTGGCTACCGTGATGTATCCTGGTACGAAGAAGAACCTCATTGAGAGCGAGATGCTCGCCGACCAACCGTCCATTGATGGTATGAAGGTAAGGATAGTTCTTGTCTTCCCGCGTGAGACAGACCCTTTCCTGAAGTCTACCCTCAAGGCCGCGGAGGCTGCCATACACTATCATGTGGGCAAGGATGTGGAGGTGGAGATTACCACAGAGTTCCGCTCAAAGCCACGTCCAGAGGTAGGCAAGCTGCTGCCACAGGTGAAAAACATAGTTGCCGTGAGCTCCGGAAAAGGTGGAGTAGGGAAGAGTACTGTTTCGGCTAACCTTGCCGTGGCACTGGCAAAGTTAGGCTATAGGGTAGGTCTGCTTGACACCGATATCTTTGGTCCATCGGTACCAAAGATGTTTGGAGTGGAGAGTGAGCGACCATGCGCTGTGGAGAAAGACGGCCGACAGCTCATTGAGCCAATAGAGAAATATGGTGTGAAGCTGCTCTCCATAGGCTTCTTCGTAAACCCCGATACTGCAACGCTGTGGCGTGGAGGTATGGCTACGAGTGCTCTGAAGCAGCTTATTGCAGATGCTGACTGGGGAGAGCTGGACTATTTCATCCTCGACACACCGCCCGGAACATCAGATATTCATCTCACCCTGCTGCAGACGCTGGCCATTACGGGAGCCATTATTGTAAGTACTCCTCAGCAGGTCGCACTTGCCGACGCACGCAAGGGCATCGACATGTACCGCAACGAAAAGGTGAACGTGCCATTGCTCGGCCTCGTGGAGAACATGGCGTGGTTCACGCCTGCGGAGTTGCCAGAGAATAAATACTACATCTTCGGAAAGGACGGTTGCAAGAACCTTGCCAAGGATATGGGACTGCCTTTGCTGGCGCAGTTGCCCGTAGTGCAGAGCGTGTGCGAGAATGGCGATGCCGGAAAACCATCGGCGGCTGACAGCGATACCGTCATGGGACAGGCCTTCCTGAGTCTGGCGCAAAGTGTGGTGACGGTGGTGAACAAGCGCAACCGGGAAATGCCTAAAACAAAAATAGTTGGCACACACTAAAAATATATATAATAGGTGGGGTGTACAGTTTGATGTACAAAAATTGAATATCCTAATTCTGAAGTTCATATAGGTGATGGTCGCGCTGTAAGCGCAAAAGCACATAGCCCAGGGTAAAGCGTAGCGACACCCTGGGTGTAGTGGGTTGTTGTCCCTGCGCGCTGTAAGCGCAAAAGCGTTATCTGTCCTGCCATTATCTACGCTTTTGCCCTTAGCAGGGCGACCATCAATTCCATGAAATAACCCAGGGTGCCGCTTCGCTCTACCCTGGGCTATGCGCTTCTGCGCTTACAGCGCGTGCTGGACACAGTATTTTCTGCGAGCAAGTAGTCTGAGTAAATCAGGAACAACATAGGTTTCATTTTGGGTACAACAAACTGGACACCCTACTTAGTTCTTTTTCTCATTTCTCAATCGCGCGATTTCTGTTTGGTTTGAATTCGCCTGCAAAGATAAGCTATGCCCTAAGGGACGAGTCAAGACTATATGGAGAGTTTAAAATTACTTTAACATTATGCCTCCGTTCCTGTGCATTCCTCTGCCTCATGCCGTCTTGTCATTCTCAGTTGATGACGGTATACTGCGCAAGCCGCAAGGAAATAGGCTACGGTCTGAATCCACAGAGCTATATATTCCGTGCGGATGTCCTGAAGTGTGGCACCCATGGTGTTGAGCCTGATGAAGCCTCTTATGCCGAATGTAGACGGGAATAATCCCGCCACGGCCTGCCATGCGCCAGGCATTGCGCTCTGGGGCCACGACATGCCCGAAAGGAACAGCAGGGGCACTGTGGTAAACACTACTATAAGGAGAATGTTCTCGCGGTAGCGGACAATGCATGATATGGTCATGCCAAAGAATATCGTGGCCAGAAGGAATGGGGTCATCAGAGCCAGCAGGGGCCCTACGCTAAGCAGCTGCAGGAACCCGAACATGCTTGGCACGGCAAGTATGACGTAAGCACCTACGGCAAGATAGATCATGAAATAGCACCAAGCCTTGCCCATGACAATGCGGAAGGTGCCGTTGTAGTGGCGGCTAACTGGCACGAGGTCCTCATATCGGTTTTGCTCCCTTGCTGTTCCTGCACCAAGTCCGATGCCAAGCAGTAGCGTCTGGTGAAGAATCAGTATGAGTACTCCCGGGAGTATGAAGTCGGCATATCCTCCCGTGGGATTGAATAGAGCCACCTCTTCGAAGTCGAGTGGCCTGGTCGTTATCTCGTCCTGCCGTGCCGTGGTGTTGCCCGACTGTGATATCTGTATTCCAGCATTCATGTCTCCAGCAACAGCCGTTGCCGTCTGCAAGATGGCCTTGTAGTTGAGCATGATGCTCATGTCGCAATACAGGGCTACTGCTGTCTGTTTGCCACGTGCGATGTCTGTGGCGAATGACGATGGTATGCGGATGATGCCAAAAGCTTCCTGTCTGCCAACAGCCTTACGGGCCTCAGCCATGTCTGTGCAACGGGCCACCACGGCAACATCAGGCGAGGCATCGAAGAGACGCGTGAACTCCCGGCTACGGCTGCTGTTGCTGTCGTCGACAACAACGACGGGCACCTCCCTGACAAGTTGTTCCTGATATATCCATGAGTAGAGTATGGGATAGGCTAATGGTACGAGGATAAAGAATATGAGCATACCCTCGTCACGAAACGTCTGCCTGAGCTCCTGCACACAGATGTGGAAAACGTCATGCAGACCCTCGCTGATGATACTTGCGAGGCTATGGTGATGTGGCGTATGGCTATTGTTTGTCATAATATGAAATCTTTTTGATTGGTAGTTCGCCCATTGGTTTATGGCATATATACCCATTCCCTTGTCGCTTTTCCGATGCGGTGCAGCATTACGATGGGGCTAATGGCAAACAGTAACAGGAACATGAAGTCTGGCCAAACGTCGGCAGGATTGCTGCCCCCGAAGACACACGACTGGTATATAGCGAAATAGTGCCGCATAGGGAACAGGTAGGTCAAGGCCTCCACAGCAGGAGGCATGGCCGATATGGGGAAGGTTGCTCCCATGACGGAGAAGCTGAGGGCGGCCCACAGGCTACAGATGCTCATAGACATGCGAAGGGATGGAGCTACACCAAAGGCGAATGTGCCAAACCCCTGTGCTGCCAATACGGCGAGAATGCCCAATATCAGTGTCACCACTGGTCCGCCGGCGTTGGGAAAGCCGAGGCTACCATATATATATATAAGGTATGAGCACATGACGGTTGCGAATACGGCAAACTGCGGCAACAACTTACCCGCTAAGGCTATGCCGATGTTGTCGCCCGCCATGGCAAGCCACTCGCGCGAGCGTCCGAACTTCTGCTCTGTGCCTATGGAGTATGCCGTTATGAGGAATATGAACAGCATCAGGCAGGCTGGAATCAACGATGTGCTCAGATAGACATTATAGTCGGTGGTGGGATTGCCGATGGGATGTAAGTCTATGATGATGGGCTGCAGGAAAGTGGCTATCTCGCTGTCGGTCTTGCCCATGGCAGACAGAGTGGCCGAGCCTACTGCCGCCGAGCCAAGCGTAGCAATAGTCTTAAGGTCTTTGAACAGCAGCGAGCCCGACGTTATGCAGGCATTGCTGTAATAGAAGGATATTTTTGGCTGACGGGAAGACAACAGCTCGTCGATAGTATGTGCCGGAAAATAAATAAAAGCGTAGATTTCGTTGCGCTGCATGGCCTTTCGGGCTTCAGTCACTGAATTATAATGGGCTGTAACGGCTGTAGACTGGAAGGAGTCGAGCTTGCGCGTCAGGGTGCGTGTTGTTGATGTGTTGTCGGCATCTACCACGCCCACAGGCATCGACTTAGGTTGTCCAGCTCCCATCATGGTGGTGAAGAACACTACGACGAAGCCTGGCAGCAGCACCATGCAGAACATGTATATGGGGTTACCAATTAGTAACCCCACCTCACGCCGGGATATGTGCAGGATGCGTCTTAGCATAGCTGCTATTTTCTTATTATAAGCGACATGCCGGGGCGCAGTCCCTCGAATGGCTCGAGTGGCCTTGCCTTAACCTCGAAGGTCTTCAGGTCGTATTGCCCTGTTGCCTTGGTGGCCTTCCATACGGCAAAGGCTCCCTGGTCCTTGATGTGGAATACTTTCATGCGTATCTCCTTGTTGAATGCAGGAGAGTATGCTGTTAGAATGTCGCCAACCTTCAGGCCGCCCAACTGGTCTTCCCTGACATTGAAGGTTCCCCACATGTCATTCATAAGAGATATGCTCATGATGGGGGCTCCGGTTCCTACCAGCTCGCCCACTTTGGGATAGATATCTGAAACTTCGCCATCAGCTGTGGCTACCTGCACGGTTTCCCTGAGCAGCGAGCTGACTACGTCTACGGCACTTCTGGCAGCAAGTGCCTGTTGTGCCGCAGCCTTTTTCTCCTCACGCCGCGCACCGTTCCTCGCCATGTCGTACTGGCTCTTGGCAGCGTGCATCTGGGCCTCGGTAGCCTTGTATGCAGCCAGTGCCTCGTCACGTTTCTGTGCGCTCATCACCCCCTCGTTGAAGAGGTTCTGTATGCGGGTGTAGCTCTTTTCTGCAATGTCGCAGGCCGCCGATGCCTGCTGCCATAGCTGGTATGCTGCCTGTATCTGTTCCTTGCGGGCTCCTGCCTCTGCCATGTCGCTGACAGCCTGCGCAGCTCCCTGCGTAGCCTCGGCAGCACGCTTCTGAGCCTCTGCCTCAGGAACCTCAAGTATGGCAAGTGTGTCGCCAGCATGGACATAATCGCCCTCTACGACTCTAATCTCAAGAATACGTCCCGGAAGCTTGCTCGATACCCGATATTCGCTTACCTCAATCTCGCCTTGTATCACATTGTCCTCCTTGCCCAACGTAAGGAAGCCTATAAGGGCGACGATAATAACCACCGCCGTAAAAACAAGTACGGCAAGCAGTATGTTGTTATGTTGTGTTTTCTCTGACATGATTTGTTGTTGTTTTAAATAACCTGATTTTTGTTGTGGGCTAATAGTTCAGCTCGCAGCATAGTGTGCCGAGCGACTTCTGTAAGTTTGTGCGAGAGAGACGGACGTCTATCTCTGCGTCGATTTTCCTTGAGCGGGCCTCGAGCCATGCCGTCTGTGCCGCCATGACATCGGTAGTGCTCATTACACCTTCCTTGAAGCCGATGTTGGCGCATCGAAGGTTCTCCTCTGCGCTCTCAGTGTTCTTGGTCGCCATGACCAGCCTTTTGTCGGCCTCCGTAGTCTTGAATATGTTTTGGTTTACCTGTAGCTCTATTTTTTCCTCGGTGTCCTCCAGCTCCATCTGTGCTATGCTGCTTGCAGCCTTGGTGGCATTCATCTTGTAGCGTCCCTCAAACCATGACCATACAGGAACCTGCACCATCACTCCGGCATGGAACATACCGGAGAAGCGACGCTCAAAACCATTGAACAGGCAGGGATTGGATATCATATATCCGCCCATTGCCACCACCTTGGGGAGATAGGCAGCTCTAATCAACTTCGTGTTTTCCTTGCTGATGTCAATGGCATTCTGAAGCATTCGCAGTTCGGGACGGTTGTCCATGGCTATTTGCATGTCGGCAGAGACCACGGCAGGTGGATATGGTAGTACTTCGGCATCCTCGTCGGCAAGGCTTATGCCCTTGCTGATGTCAAGTCCGCAGAGCTGGCAGAGCAGCATACGGGCAAGGGTCAGGCCGTCATCAACCTTTGTCTTTGCCATCTCGGCCTCGTTGACCTTTACTGCCACTCGCAGGCCTTCGGCCCTAGTGGCTACACCCTGTGCAATCATCTTCTCCACGTTGGCGTGCAGCTTGCTTACTAATGCAAGATAGCTCTCGGCAAGTTTCTGCTTTTGTCTTAGCGATACTACAGTCCAGTATGCCTGGTCGGTGTCGTAGATGGTCTGCTGCCTGTGCGAGTCTATGTTGTTGGCTGCAAGCTCCTCGCTGAGTCTGGCAATGTTGTTGGCTGCTGTGATGGCTCCTCCGGTATAGATGGGCTGTGTTATAAGTATGTCGGCAGCCATGACATGTCGGGTATCTGTGTCGAAGGCATCGCGGATGTGCTGTCCAACCTTGTTCAGGCCGTCAGTCATGGATGTGCCGGCTTTGCCAAGAATATCCCCGAATACCTGTGCCTGGCTGGGGGTGATAACTCCGTTTTGCGTAAGCTCGCCGATGATGGCCTTAGCGCTACTGCCAAACTGCGTGCCGACGCTGGTACCCATGTTGCTGAGGGCGGTCTTGTCGGCATTGTTCAGTATGGATATCTCGCGCGAAGTAAACTGGTATGTGCCAGTAGCCGCAACCTTGGGAAGGTATTTTGTCCTGGCTGCCTTTCTCGTCTGCGAGGCCATCTGCCTGCTGAGTTTCGATATGTTCAGCTGCTTGTTGTTTCTCAAGGCGAGCGAACGGCAACTGTCAAGGGTAAGAACCCTTTGCGCCAGCGCTCCTGCGCCGCCGCACATTAGACAGAGCAGGACGATGAGAAACCGGCTGCCTGCAGCCAAGGGATATTTTCCGGCATGCGTTTCGTGGTTGCTGTTTTGCTCAATTCTCATATATAAAAATCATAGATAAATGTTGACTGTTACCTGGAGGGGCTCCGCCTATTTAAGGCTGAAGTTCTTACTTCCAATCATATTGCCGTCAGCGAAGATACTTACCTTATATGTGCCTTCGACCATGGACTGCGTTATGTTCCAGTAGAGTGTCATTGGAGTCTCGTTGCCCGTGTACTCAATAGTTTTCTTCATAGAGCACTCAAGGTTACGGTTCTCGTAGCTGAATGTTCCGCCGCCACCGAGAACAGCTCCCGTAGGCGATGTGATGCGCACATAGACTGTCTTCATGCCACTTGGTGCGGTAACGTTTTTGGCTATGGAGAAGCTTACTTGCAGAGCCTTGGCTTTCTTCAGCTTCTCGGTGGTCTTCGACTTCTTGTCCTTTAGAGTGAGGTTGATGCCTATGGCATCGAGCTGTGCTGCTATGGCAACTTTCTCGGAGAGTGATGCCTTCTCGGTGTTCAGACCCTCTATCTGCCTCGTTGCCTCCTCGTATTGTCCTCTCATGCGGTTGTTCTCGTCCTTGAGGTTCTGGTTAAGGCGGTTCAGCGAGTCTATCTCCAGCACGTAACTGCGTAGCACGGCCCTCACGGTGGCCAACTCTTTCTTCAGCCTCGAGATTTCCCTTGCGTCGTTGCTCTTGGTGCGGCGAAGCTCCTCAAGCAGCTGTTGTGTCCTCTCCTGCTCGGCCGTTAGCTGTGCTACGATGGAGTCGTTGTTTATCTGGGTCTTCATCTCGCTATATTGTCTGGCGAACTGCTGGTACTCGTTCTCCATTTCCTTCTTGTCCATCTCGGCCAGTTCCTGCATGGCTCTGTTTTCCTCTTTCTGCTTGTTGAGGCTTACGGCAAGGTAGGCGATGCCTGCTACGAGCAGCAGGCCCACGATGATGATTGGTATCAATACTTTCTTATTCATAAATATTCTTTGGTTCTAATGGTTCAATAATAACGTTGCAAAATTATACTTTTTATCTTAAATGACAAAGATTTTTCTCCTATCAAGTCTTTAATATATTAAAATTTTGCATTTTTGAGGAAAAATCGAACAAAATTAAATTATATTTTGTATATTTACACCCTGTTTAAGAAACTCACCTTATAAGTATAAAGATACGCAGCATGACGCAGTCAAACTTTTTATGTCGTGTGGCCCGTTTCTATATTGACGGATTTAGAAACATGACTGTTGGCAGGACGCTTTGGGCAGTGATAATTGTCAAGGTGATCATTATCTTTGCTGTGCTCAAGCTGTTCTTCTTTCAAGACTTTATCGGCCAGAACGCCAGCAAGGGACAGGAGGCCGACTTCGTGTCGGCGGAGCTTGAGGAGAGGACTGCCGAATGAACAGGAGCTGAGGTGGAAAGACTGAACGTAACATCTTAAAATAATAACAACATGACTTCAAACCTATTGTTAGACATCAGCACCGGCACGATTGACTGGTCGAGGGCGCAGTTCGCTCTCACAGCCATCTATCACTGGCTTTTCGTGCCGCTGACTTTGGGACTGGCCCTCATCATGGGCATTGTAGAGACATGCTACTACCGTACGCGCAAGCTGTTCTGGAAGGATGCTGCGCGTTTCTGGCAGCGACTCTTCGGAATAAACTTTGCCATGGGTGTGGCAACGGGTATCATCCTTGAGTTCGAGTTCGGTACCAACTGGAGCAACTACTCGTGGTTCGTGGGCGACATCTTCGGCGCACCGCTCGCCATCGAGGGTATCGTAGCCTTCTTCATGGAGTCTACCTTTGTGGCCGTGATGTTCTTCGGGTGGAGCAAGGTCTCGGCCGGCTTCCATCTTGCATCGACATGGCTCACGGGACTGGGTGCTACCATTTCCGCATGGTGGATTTTGGTTGCCAACGCATGGATGCAATATCCTGTGGGATGTGAGTTCAATCCCGATACCATGCGCAATGAGATGGTGTCGTTTGCCGAGGTGGCTCTATCGCCATTCGCCATCGACAAGTTCTGCCATACCGTTACCTCGGCATGGATTGTGGGAGCGGTGTTCACGGTGGCCGTCAGCTGCTGGTATCTATACAAGGGACGCGAGCGCAAGCTGGCTGTTGAGAGTATCAAGATTGGAGCGTCAGTAGGTCTTGTTGCCTCGTTGCTCGCTGCCTTCACCGGTGACAACTCAGCCTATAAGGTGTCACAGGTGCAGCCAATGAAGCTCGCTGCCATGGAGGCTTTGTACAAGGGAGGTACCGACCAGTCGCTTACTGCTGTGGCATGGGTGTCGCCATTCTCACAGCCCGACTATATGAACGAGCAGGAACCGCCATTCCGGCTTGGCATTCCTTATGGACTGTCTATGCTCGCAACAAGGGATATCCACGGATATGTACCGGGAATACAGGACTTGATAAACGGATATACTCGTCCCGACGGCACCAAGGAACTGTCGGTGGAGGAGAAAATGAAGCGCGGACGCATGGCTGTCTATGCCCTGATGTCATACCGCAATGCCAAGAAGGCCAATTCTGAGGAGGCGGCTCAGAAACATCTGAAGACCCTCAGGGAGAACATGCCCTACTTCGGCTACGGATATGTAAAGTCAGCAAGCCAGGTGGTACCCTCTGTGCCTCTGTGCTTCTGGTCGTTCCGTGTTATGGTGGGACTGGGATGCCTGTTCATCCTGTTCTTCCTGCTGGCCTTGCATCTTGTGTGCAGGTGTGACATTACGAAGTACAAGTGGTTCCATCTGCTGGCCATAGCCCTCGTGCCACTCGCATACATCGCCAGTGAGAGCGGATGGATAGTGGCCGAGATGGGAAGACAGCCATGGACCATTCAGGATATGCTGCCCACATGGGCTGCTGTCTCTGACATCAGCTCCGGAAGCGTGATGCTTACCTTCTTCCTCTTCCTCGCATTGTTCACTACCATGCTCGCCGTAGAGATTTCTATCATGCTCAAGCAGATAAGGAAAGGCATGTGGAGCGAGGAGCAAAACGCCTAATAAGACAATAATTGTTGAACCAATCTTTAAATATCCAACGATATGACATATTCATTCTTGCAAAACTACTGGTGGTTCCTCGTCTCTCTGCTCGGAGCCTTGCTGGTGTTCCTGATGTTCGTACAGGGTGCCAACGCCATGCTATTCAGTCTTGGAAGGAACGATGCCGAGCGGAGGCTGCTCGTAAACAGCACTGGCCGCAAGTGGGAGCTGACATTCACCACACTCGTTACTTTCGGCGGAGCTTTCTTCGCCTCATTCCCTCTGTTCTATAGTACCAGTTTCGGAGGTGCCTACTGGCTCTGGATGATTATCCTCTTCACGTTCGTGCTGCAGGCCGTAAGCTATGAGTTCCAGAACAAGATGGGCAACTTTCTCGGTCCTAAGACCTTTCAGGCAATGCTCGTCATCAACGGCCTTGTGGCACCGCTGCTCCTTGGCGGAGCCGTAGCAACGTTCTTCAATGGCTCCAATTTCATTGTCGACAAGATGAACCTAACGGTATTCTCACAGCCCGTCATCAGCCATTGGGCAAATGCCTCGTGCGGACTCGATGCCTTGCTCGACCCTTGGAACCTCGTGCTTGGCCTTGCTGTGATGTTCCTTGCGCAGGTACTGGGCATACTGTATGTGATGAACAATGTCAACGACGAGAATATCCGCAGTCGTGGTTCTGTACGCCTTGTTGGTTGTGCGGCTCCGTTCGTCCTGCTTCTTGTGGCATTCCTCATCCGCACGCTTCTCAAGGATGGCTTTGCATACAATCCCGAGACAGGAGAAATTTTCATGGAGCCAAACAAGTATTGGCACAACTTTGTCGACATGTGGTACTTGCTCGTGATGCTGCTCGTGGGCGTAGTGCTCACTCTCTATGGTATCGTGCGCACCATAGTGAGCAAGACATATATACAAGGTATATGGCCTTCGGGAATTGGTGTGGTGCTGGTTGTCTTGTCGCTGCTCCTGTGTGTGGGATGGAACAATACTGCCTACTATCCCTCTACAGCCGACCTGCAAAGCTCGCTCACCATAGCCAACAGTTGTAGCAGCGAGTTCACGCTGCGGACAATGGCTATAGTGTCGCTGCTCATACCGTTTGTCCTTGCCTACATCGTTTACGCATGGAGAGCCATTGACAGACGGAAGATTGACCATGAGGAGATTACGAAAGGCGAAAGCTATTGATGTCGTTTAACTTGTCAACATATACTCAACTTTCGCAAGTAAAGGAAGGCAAGAAAGAAGTTATGATGGGGAGTTATGATGGGGAGTTATGATGGGGAGTTATGATGGGGAGTTATGATAAGCCAATACCCTTTCAGGGGTGAAACATTTGGCTCCTTTTAACTTCCTAAGCGACCAAAGGGAGCGATAACTTCCTATAACTCCTTTTAACTTCCTTAAGTTGAGTACATGCGAAACTTAAATTATATATATAAACAAACACAAATGAGAAAATTGTTGTTCGCATTCCTTGCCATGATGATGTCTGCCGCAGGACTCGCCCAGCAGGATACCATCAGGCACGAGGTGCTCTTTGAGACCGACAAGGGAAACATCAGGGTGGTGCTGTTCAATGAGACACCACTGCACAGGGATAACTTCCTGAAACTTGTCAACGAGGGATTTTATGATGGAATACTGTTCCATCGTGTCATTGCCGACTTCATGATACAGGCCGGAGACTCTACAACAAGGCATGCCAAGCCGGGAGACTCTGTGGGAGAGCATCAGCCGGATTACACCATTCCTGCGGAAATCATATATCCGAAATTCTTCCACAAAAGGGGAGCCTTGGCTGCCGCACGCGAACCGGACTCTGATAATCCCGAGAGGGCATCATCATCGTCGCACTTCTACATTGTCTATGGCACTACGTTCAGCGAGTTGTCGCTAAACCGCATGCAGGAACGCATCGATGAGGCTACGCAGGGTAAGGTGAAAATGACGGAGGATATTCGTGACTACTACCGTAAGTATGGAGGTACCCCACATCTCGACGGACAGTATACCGTCTTTGGAGAGGTTGTCGAGGGAATGAAGGTGGTGCGAGATATAAACTATGTGCGCACCGACGATTACGACCGCCCCATCGACGATGTGCATATTATCAAGGCCACGGTGGTGAAGTGATTTCCTTCTACAACGCTCTCAAAGGTTAAGGGTTAATTTCTTGGGGAACTATAGTGACCCTTATGGTGACTAGTTCCTCCCTTTTATCTTATCCAGAATAGGACTGACGATTTCCGTGCCAGTTTTGCCCATCTCAGACGCAAAGCTTTGCATCCGCCCTCGCAAAGCTTTGCATCTGCCCACGCAAAGCTTTGCATTCGACCTTGCAAAGCTTTGCATCCGCTCCTGCAAACGTTTGCGATGAAAAGGTGCCTTTATTTATAGGATGTACACTACATCCTTCACGCATGAGCCTCCACAGAAGTACACGCTCATCAGCGAACGGTTTCGTTAAGCCAGATGCGCAATGATGAGCTTGCTCTGGCATTGTCATGGCGAGAAACGGTCGGATAAAATCCAACGGACAATCTCGATGTATTGATAGCCGATGATACTGCGGCATCTCTGACCAAGTGTCCGGTCGATAATAGGTGAAAGCTTGGAGTCAAATTGCTCCATGATTGAAAAAATTCCTCCAAAAGGTGTGAGTTTTTCGGATTTTATTTGTACCTTTGCCATGTCTTGTTACGATTTACGCTTGTTTTGAATTGCAACACTAAGATAAGTGAAAAATCTGACATGGCAAAATCCTGAACTGCTCCGTTGAGGAAACGAGAGAATGAGAAAATGAGAAAATGAGCAGACTCGAACGAAGGTCATAATGAGAAAGATACTGCAAAGCATAGAGGAACAAGCGGGGCGCAAGATGCAAACCCCGAAGGACTTCCAGTGGCTGTCGGACGAAATATTCCGCCGGCTCCACCATACCCTGTCGCCCAGCACGCTGAAACGCCTCTGGGGCTACTTTCCCTCGGTGCGCCAGCCCCACCCCTACACCATCGACCTTCTCACCCGCTACGCCGAAAGCCTGAGCCAATGTATGCTCGCCAAGGGCGACGAGTTCCAGTCCGTAGGCGAATACCTCAGCCTCTTTGGCATCTGCGACAAACAGGAAACGCCCGACATCTACTGGAGCCAGCCCCTGCCCAACCACCTGGGCATCATCATCTGGAGTCCCGAATATCAACACCCCGAATGGCACAACCAGGGCGACACGTCGCACCTCATGCCCACCATCACTGAATGGTGGACACCCACGGACGCCGACGCCACCTTGGCCGACATCCGCAACCACGACAACTACCTGCGCTCCGTCTCGTTCAACGAACTGCGCATCACCTTCATGAAGAACATCACCAGCGAGGGCTACACCTTCCTTGGCATCTACAAGCTGGCGCCATCCTCCACGCCACAGCGCCTCGTATGGCAGCGCATAGCCGAGCGGCTCGACTTGCGCCATCTCGACCAACTCGACCTTCTGCGCCAATAGCCGCCCCGCCCCCTCCCCAACAGCGAAATGGTCCAAATCCGTGGCCGAAATGATTCAATTTCGGCTCTTATTGTTTTGTGGGTTATACTTATCTTTGCACGCAAATATGACTCACATTATTCATTTAATTAATAATAGTATGAAAACACTAGTGTCCACTAAAAATGGACGAGTCTAAAAATTAAATAAATTAGGTTCACTTGAACCGCTTCGGTCTTTGTCATTTTTGAATATAGTTTTGTCGAAGAGATCTCTCAGATGCGTTGTGTCAGTAAGTGACATGCTGAGGATTTGCAGTACCTCATAAGTGCTTCTATCCAGTCGCATATCATGCTGCACAATGGCAACGATGCAGTAGGCACAGATGGCGGAGTAAATCTGTATCCTGACAGCGTTCTCTGTAGTGCCCCAGAACTTCTTGATTTTGAGGTGCTGCTTGAGCCACTTGAAGAACAACTCTATCTGCCACCGATTCTTGTAGAGGTCGGCAACCTGCAGAGCAGTCAGTTCCATTGCGTTGGTCAGGAACATGAACTCGCGACCTTGGTCCTCATCAAAGAATCGTACAAGTCTAAGATGCGCTGGATATCCTTTCTGGCTGCCATAGATGGTCAGCTCTATCTCCGCATCAGTCAGTATTCCCTTGGGCAGTCTGCGTCTCCACTTGATGCACTTGTACTGCAAATTGGTCTTAGCCCTGACAACAAAGAACGACTCCGCACGATGTATGCGATAGAGTTCCTTGAAGTTGTTGTAGCCACGGTCGAAGATGTAGTAAGCACCTGTCTCAATGGGAATCTCCTTCATCACCTTGGAGTCATGCACTGATGCCGTAGTGATATGGAAGAAGGCAGGTATCTGAGTTTCCAAGTCATACAGTGTATGTACCTTGATGCCGCCCTTATGCTTGCGGAACTTAGCCCACCAAAACACATTCAGGCATAGTGAAATGGTCGTGGAATCGAAAGCATAGACGTTACCGTCAAGTTTGAAGATGTCCGTTGCCCGCTTTCGCCTGGCCTCACTGACAAGGTAATATGCATACTCCTCAAAGATGCGATAGTCACGGTTGGTATTGGCCTTGCCCAGATTACTTCTGGTCACATGTTTGCCAAGTCCGAGGTGATAGCACTTCTGGTGATGTGCCTCTATGGCGATAATCAAGTCTCGCATGCTCTCACGATTGCTCAACTGTCCGAACATCAACGTAAGGAGTTGGTTCCAACATGTGAAATGCTTCACATATTTGTTGCCAGCATATTTGCGAACGAGATAATTGAAGTGATTCCTATCGAGAAATGCTATCAGTTGAGAGAAAACGTACTTGTTTTGATACATATGCTAACCATTTTGGCTGCAAAGATACAAAAATCAAGTCCGTTGACTCAAAAACCTCTGTAACTAACTATATTTCAATTATTTCAAAGAACGCTTGGCGATTTTTAGTGGACAGCAATGATCACGTCAGTTGAGAAAGACTGGCGACATTGAGAAGAGCTATTATGCTTTGACTCGC
The DNA here is from genome assembly GCF_002251365.1 of Prevotella sp. P3-122. Lineage (GTDB taxonomy): Bacteria > Bacteroidota > Bacteroidia > Bacteroidales > Bacteroidaceae > Prevotella. Next base: position 28,392 of record NZ_NPJH01000044.1, on the reverse strand, counting down.
AAGTGTGTCAAGAAGGCTCACACTTTTTTGTTCTCATAATAATTAAAAACAAAACTATATGTCAAAGTGTCTTAAATGTGGTAGTGAATTGAAGGAAGGGCAAAAGTTCTGTATGAAATGCGGAACGCCCGTGAGTACAATTCCTCAGCAGCCAGCAGCTAAACAGATGACAGCTGCTGTCTGTTCCAAGTGTGGCAACCCCTTGAAACCGGGGCAAAAGTTCTGCATGAAGTGCGGAACGCCCGTAGCTTCTGCTCCCAAACAAACACCGTCAAATGATAAAGGCTGGTTTACCGACGGTGTACGTGCCGTAGCTAACGCAGTTACAGGTGGTGCGCTGAATCGCGATATTGCACGCGAGCAGCAACAAGCGGTTCGCCAACAGGAACGGGCGGACCAAGGTATAATCGAAGAAGCACAACAGGGATTGCAAGCAGCAGAGCGTGCCCAATTGAATGCTGAACGCGAGGCTGAACAGGCTCGCAATCGTCGTAACCAAGAGGCGATTGACGGCGTCGACGTTGTTCGTGGTCGTGCCATTTGGAGTATCCAACCCGGGCAGATAGCACGTAAAATCAGCGAACGTGAATTGGAAGAAATAGAAAAGCTGAAAGGTATTATCGTTCAGGAAGGCTGTCAAGCTATTATCTTTGCTAATGGCGAATTGGTAGCCACGCTCTCTGCCGGAGCCTATCAGTTCTTTAAGTCTGTTGAAGAAGAAAAGGCTGCAATTAAAGCTGCAATAGAGAAGGCAGAGAAAGAACTTGACGAGAAAGAGCGAAAAGCCCGTGAACAGCGGCGCCAGCAAGAACCCACTTTCCGTGAATTAGGAATTGTTGGAGAAATCGGCCGTGCCGGACGTTGGATAAGCCGTCTCATCTTCGGTGAAAAGAAAGATGAGAAGAAGGAAAACATTGAAAGACGCAAAATCGACTATGCCCGAATCCTCAGTCGGGTTACCCAAGCCCCCATCCTTTCCGTTTATATCGTGAGCGAACGTCATATCACGATGACCTTTGCTGGTTCCAAGGAAGCTGACGGACATCTTGCTTTCACCCCCTATACGATTCCCACGAAGATTGTGGATGTGAACATAGGTGTTTCCCTACAACTCCGCATTAATGACATCCATCAGTTTGCCACCAACTATCTGGCCGATAAGAATGTTGCAACGACAATGCAGTTCGAGCAGATGCTTTCTCCTTTAATTGAAAACACCCTCCGGCAGATGTTGCGCAATCTGGATTATGAAGCCTCAGGTCTGCCAGAACCTGTCTTGAACAACCTGAAGATTCGCATCCAGCAGACAATCAACGAACAACTCTTTGGCATCCAATGTGAGCGGGTGCTGCAGATTACAGACAGCAGTGCCGATTTTGAGCGTTTTCGTGCCGTAGAACGCGAACTCTATTGCAGCGAGCAGGAACTCGGTTTCCTGCAGCGTACTGGCGAGTTCCGCAACCGCCTTGCACTTGAGACCAACAGACAGACCATCGACAAGGCTACTAGCGAAGAGGAACTACGATACGCTTTGCAACAGCTTAACCGTGACAAACTGCTCCACGACGATGAGATGGAGCAATTCGTCTTGCTGCTTAACGCCCAGAAGCACCTGCGTGAAGCAAAGAGCCAGGAAGAAGAATATGAGGCACTCATCGATATCAAGAAGAACCGTCTTGTTAAAGATGACGAAATAGCTGCTCTCGAAGATGCTCTCGCACACAACAAGATAGAACGCGACTCTGTGACTGAGATTATGCGTATCCAGCATCAGCAGAGCGTGGATGACGCCCGTCTGCATGCCCAGTGGGCACTTGATGACCAGAAACAAGACCATGACTGGGAACGTGAAGACCTTCAGCGCCGCCGCAACTGGGGCATTGAAGACGAGGAGCGCGAACGCGAGTGGATGCACGAGGAGCAAGAGTACAATCGCCAATGGGGACGTACACAGCAAGAAGATGAATATGCTTGGCAGAAACGCATCCGTGAGACCGATTTTGAATGGCAAAGCCAAGAACGTCAGCGGGAGGCAGATTGGCAACAGCGTCAGCGTGAGCATGAATTAAGTCGCCAAGATAAATTCGACGATGTGGATGTGCTCGGTCGCAAAGCCGATATCGCCATGCGTAATATGCAGGCCATGAAGGAGGCGGAATTACGTGAATTACAGGAACAAAATCGCTCACGTGAAGCCATCGAGATAAACCGTGACAACGTGGAGGCTAACATGACAGCGGAGCAACTTATGGCGAAACGTGCGGCCGAACTCTCCGGTGAGGGGCAGGTGGCCTTCGCACAGGCGCTTGGCTCCGGCAAGGAGAATGAACTCTTGCAGAAACAACAACAGGAGCAGAAGGAACTCTATCAGCAAATGCTACAAATGCAGCAACAGCAAGGTGGTCAGAGCCAGGAGATGATGTTGAAGATGGCCCAGATGATGCAGCAGGGTATGGTGGGTATTGGCCAGCAGCAGCAAGCCTTCCAGCAGCAGCGCTTCGACGACCAACGTCAACGTGCAGACGAGTATCGTCAGGATGCCCATCGTCAGCAGGACCGCATGGACCACACTCTCGACCAGTCGCTCAACTATACTACTCGTGCCCATCAGACTGATTCGCAAAGTTTCGCACAGGCCATGGGCGGTGCCCCTCAGGGCTTCCAACAGATGCCCCCACAGCAGGGTTATCAGCAGCCTGTTCAGCAACAGTACCAACAGCCTCAGGCACCTGTTGAGCCTGCTGCTCCGCAATTACGCTATTGTCCCGCCTGTGGGGCTGTTGTTCCTGAAGGCGAAGCTTTCTGTGGTGAATGTGGTAACAAGATGTAATTAACATGTATCATGAACATCGACGAATATCTGAACAATCTGCAGAACGACCTCGACAATCAGCTGTCGCAATTTGGATTCGGTCGTTCTCAAACCTCTGGTCAACAGAATGAAGATTATTTTTGTGGTTTCAAGTTCTGCCCGGAATGTGGAACAAAAGTAGATGCCGGTGCTAATTTTTGTCCTAACTGTGGCACCCGTCTTGATTCGTTAGAAGAGGAACCAGAACAGATAGAGAGGAATTCTTTCTGTGAAAACTCTTATGATGAACAGGTAGGCGTTATCTTTACCGACACCCAAAGACTTGGCGAAAAATACAGCTGTTCACAGGATGAGGTGAAGGCTGTCATCGAGTCCTTCCGCGAGCAGTCAAGGGAGCATGGCATGGAGTGGTATCTCCTTGATGCCTCAGAGTATGTAGAAGATAGGGACGATCCATTCTGGCTTGACTATAATGAGGCCATTTCGGATTTCATGCAGGAATACGAGCTACCTCATGGTGAGAAGGTCCCCGTATTTATCATTGGAGGCCATGATGTCATTCCCATTCCTATGGTGGAAGATGTCTTTGGCAGTAGCGATAATGGCCGCATACCGTGCGACATGTGTTATTGCTTCGGTGGTAACTTCTTCAGCGACCTGTGGGATGGTGGTGACCGTAGAATTACGGATGACTATGTACGCAACAACGTATCGCGTTTGCCTTTGGAAGATGGCGAGATGGAATCGTCTCTTGCCGACGACCTGGGAGACTATTTCGAACGTTGTACCAAATACTACGATGAGGGTCTCAGTGTCGATGCGGTCATGATGGAAGCTAATGCCTCTTGGCTTCCTGCCAGCAAGACGATGTCGGAGCACTTGCCACTTGTCTCCCACGCCGATGATCCGGATATGGTGCAGGATGGCATGTATGTCAGTCCGCCTGTCAGTGTGGAGGATGAAGACAGCATGGAGCCCGTTATCAACACCCTGGACGAATGCGGCATGCTGCTCTTCAATCTTCATGGAGCAGGAAGCGAAGGCATGTCAGGATTCTATAACGATGGTGGTGAGGCTTTCAGCACCGAGATGCTTGCGAACACAGAAGCACAAGTACTCAATACCGTGGCTTGCTACGGAGCCCGCTATCATGGTTTTGAACGTTGCGATTCTATGATGCTTTCCGCTTTATATGATAACGGATTCCTCCTTTATGCAGGTTCGCTCATTCCTGTACCTATGACTGAGTTAGATGTCCCCGATGGCGTCGAGGTACATGAGGGCTCTGGCTCTGAGCACTTAATGCCCATCTATTGTATGGAGCAGTTCCGTGGCTTGCCTGTCGGCGAGGCCATGATGCGTGCCAAGCTCGAATACTTCAACACCTTCCGTTTCATGGAGCGCGACGACTTCTCCATGGCAACTATGATGATGTTCTCGCTCTATGGCAACCCCATGCTGCGGCTGCAGCCAAAGGAGGAGGTGCTGCAGAGGGCTGCAGAATGTCATGTCCTTCCCGTTCTGCCACAAAACAAGCGCGTAGCTCCCATCCAGAAGAAGCGCATGCAGCGCGTGCTCGTCAAGGATGGCCTTAAAGGGCAGTCGCTGCTCGAAGAGGTTCAGGGATTGGTCGATGCTAATCTGTCTGCCATTCATGCTCAGGTACAGCAGCATCTCTACGATGTTCTTGGGCTGGAGCCCCGCTGGCTCGACCATGTCGATTCGTTCGAACTTTCTGACAGCAAAGGTTTCAGCCAGAAAGGCTACTGTTACACGTATGTGGACAGAAGCAAGCCCTTTTTACAGAAGTCCATGGTGGAGGTGACAACAAAGGGAGCGATTACCAGAGTTTTCAGAACAAAATAGTGACACCTTATTACACATAAAATATGTATTGTCCTAACTGTAAACAAGAATACGACGGCAAGTTCTGTCCAGAATGCGGAACGAAGCTGTTTGAGAAGCCATCTGCAAGTGGTGTAAGCCTGAATCTCGGTGATGCCAATGCCATCAGCGGAGGGCTGCATGTAAGTGATTCGCATGATGTGCACAACATTCAGAATACCAGCAATACCACTATTGACAACAGAAGTTCTGTTGACAATAGCCACACGGTTAATAATAGCACTGTCTATGAAGCCCAGAAGACGAAGGCGGAGATACAGCAGGAAAACGAGAACCTGTTCCTTAAGGCAGTGCAGGAGCGCTTGTCCGACGGGGTGCTTGAACAACGGGAACTGGCCGAACTGAACGTTATGGCCGCACAACTTAATATTACGCCCCAACGAGTAATGCAGATGATAGATCTGGTACGCCGTAGCACTATTGCCATGAAAGGCGGACAGGGAACGGAGTTCCTGGCACAGCAATTGCTTGAGGAGGTATTCAATGCCGTAAACTCCAATCAGGTGGATATCATACAGCGCCGACTGCCTCAGTTGGAACAGATGGCACGCACCACTCCTGATGCCAACATACAGTTCTACTTCCACATGTTGCAGGCTTCACTGAAACCAGAGTCGGCAGCTATCGCCTTTCTCAATGCGCGTACTGACAACTACTGGCAGTTGTTCTGGGTACATATAGCCTATGTGAAGTTGGGGCAGGACAACAATGCCACCGTATTGCTACCACGCATGGGCGGTTTCGGTGCGCCTCAGGGCGACTTAGCCTTACTCATGGCTATCGATAATCTGGCGGAATATCGACGAGACGGACAAAAAGAATACAATCTTATTCAAATGCAGGAAAAACTCATGCAAGCACATGAACTGGGACTGAGCGAGCCGCTCAGTGCTCTGTGGTATGCTGTGAAGGAAGCCATGCTCGACGAGCAGAATCCAGAAGAGTGGTTCCGTTTCTATGTGGAACAGACGTTGAAGGAACTTTGTCCTGTCAAGGCCCCTGCTATGCCCAAGATGCCCCCGCAAATGCCCAATATGGAGGTTCCGCCAGTGCCTAAGTTCAATGCTCAGAACGTTAACCTGGCACAGATGCAGGGATTCAATCCATTGCAAGCTGCACAGCAGATGGGGCTGGGTATGGCTGGAGGAATAGATAATATTGGCACTGGTATTCAGACAAAGCCCGACGAAATGGTGCCACCGCCATTTCCAACCAACAATGTTTCTGCTCCGCCACCTGTAAATGTATCACCCGAAAATACAGGGTGTCAAGAGCAAAATCAGACAATTCAAGAATAATTGTTCAATCGTTTGAAACTAAATAGTAAAAATAATTTCAAAACTATAAATAAAAAATAATTATGGGATTTTTTGGATTTAAGTCTTCTAAAGAAGTGGAAGAAGAAAAACAGAGAGCAGCCGAACAGGCTAAGCGTGAAGTGATTCAGCAGAACTACACCAATCTGAGTAACCTCTCAAAGGGTAGCCAAGTGAATTTTGCCATTCCATTCTTCGACGTATTTGACCCACGTCTGCAAGACTATGGTGTGCCCGTTTCTGTTCATGGAACCATAGTCTATTCTATTGAGGATATGGATCTTTTCCATAGTGTAAACAAGAATGAGGCTTTCAGCGATGAGACCTTCCAACAGAAATTGCGTGGCACTGTGACGAAATTTGTGAAAGGCGTGGTAACCAATGCTCCAACCGATGCTCAGATTCCTGTTGTCCAACTGGAACGCAAGATTTTGGAAATCAGCAATCTCATTCAGCAGTATGTAAAGCCGCAGGTAGAACAGCTCTTTGGAATAACTGTTCGCCAGCTTGACATCACTCGCATGAATATAGACAAGGAAAGTCGTGGCTATCGTGAGCTGAAGGCTCTGACTGCCGATTTGGAGAGGGAGCGCGTTATGGCTCAACATAATGCTCAGATTTCTAACTTCAACCTACAGAACGATCTCAATCAGGAGCAGTTGAAGATGCAATCTACGCTTAACCTCGACACCATGAAGCGTCAGCAGGAGATGCAGTTGGGCGGTCAGGAACAGATACAGGACATGAATTTAGAGAATCAGCGCGAAACCATGCGTATTCAGCGCGAGGAGATGCAGCGTGCCAGCCGCCTGCAGACTGAGCAGACGTTCTTGGGAGCCCATCAGGCCAATTTGAGTGCCGGCGTGCTCAACAATGCTACCGACAACGGCATCAACGCCTTCCGCCAGCAAACGCAGATGGGTGCTTCCATGGGATTGGGAGCAGCCCCGCAGATGCCGGGAATGGGCGGCGCTCCACAGATGCCGGGTATGCAGATGAAGCAGGCTACGCCACAGGTAAGCTATATGGTCGGTGTCAACGGGCAGCAGGCAGGTCCTTTCGACTGGAACCAGCTGCAGCAGCTTGTCAGCCAGGGACAACTCACCCAGCAGACCTATGTCTGGAAACAGGGTATGCCCAACTGGGCATTTGCCGGACAAGTGCAGGAACTGCAGCCACTCTTTATGAACGCTGCACCACCACAGATGCCGGGTATGCCGCCCATGCCGGGAGTGTAACATCATAGAATCAAAAGTAATAATAATATAAAATAATAATATAAATAGTATTTATGGCAAATTTAATTCCTGAGGAGCTGAAAGCTCTTATCCAACAGTATTTAACTGACGGCGTACTGACTGACAAGGAACGCCAAGTGATTTTGAACAAGGCAGAGAAGATGGGGCTCGACCGCGATGAGATAGACCTCTATCTCGATGCCGAAGTACAGAAAATTGACCAGCAGACCGATGCTGCTGTGCGTAAGCAGAAAGGCAAGACGTGTCCCTTCTGTGGAGGTAGTGTGCCTCAACTCACCGACAAGTGTCCGCATTGTGGTGAAAACATTACTCCAGAAGCAAGTAGTGAACTTCAGGAAATCTTTGATAATTTGGAAGAAGCACTTGTTGACTTTAAATCTGGCAAGGACATTGCCAAGAGTAAGGCAACTGTAGAGCGCTTTATGCGCAAAGCTAAAATGTATTATGGCAACAATCCCAAGATACAGAAATTGCTTGAAGAAGTGGAAATGGAGTCTGCAAAAGTAGAAAAAGTTGCTAAGGCCAATGCACGCAAAAACACCATCGTTAAAATACTGACTTACAATCGGAAAATAACGGCTGCTGTAATTCTTGCAGTTTTAATCGGTATCTTTATGCAGTTTCACGAATCGGATGAAGCCAAAATGGAAAATCTTATTGAGGAGGTTTCTGAACTAGTTGATTATGGTAATCTGGATAAAGCAAACAATAAATTGGTAAATACTATATTCTTGAAAGATATTTATCATATCGAAAACTACGACCCTATTTATTTAAAAGTTATTAAAGCACACATTAAACATGGCAATTATGATGCAGCCGAAGAACTAGCATTGTCATATAGGGGAATGATAGACAATGATTGGAGGTGGTGCGAAACTCCTACATATATCTATCTTAGAAGTCTATATGAGAAAGAAGATCGTGATTTCTCTGCCCTCGAATCCAGATATTGATTACATCTCACGATAAGCAGAATTGATTATTATAGAACCTGCTGCAGAGGCAGGCAGGCGGCTTTCTCATCCTGTAGTAGAAAGGTCTTGGGTCGTCATTCTATTACTGTGCATGATAACAGAAACTAAAATGGAATCAAAATTAAACATTTTAAGTGACTTCCTCAAGTTTTTTAAGGAACAACAGGAAAGTATACCTTATAATTTTAATGTCCTTGATGAACAGTGCGGACACATTGTTGAGAATTCGCACACCAATATGCTGATGAAACTATTGGAATACAAGAACCAATATGGCTATGTGTTCCTAAAGAGTTTTTTTGCATATATTGGCATGGACATTGAAATAAAGTCTGGGATAGTTAAGTTTGAACGAGAACAGAACTATAAAAGGTATGACAAAAACGGTCGCATTGACGGTCTTATTTATCAGCAGAATCAGTTTGCCTTGATTATTGAGAACAAGGTGAATGGTGCAGCCAACCAACCTGAGCAACTCAAAAAATATATTGAGGGTACTCAAAATGACAACAATATTTTCCCAGAGACAGATAAGAAATCTCGTGTTGACAAAATATGGGTTGTTTTTCTTACCAAAGACGGTGATGAAAAACCAGACAAACGAAGTCTGACTTATATGCAGGAACAAGGCATTTGTTCATCTATTGGCGAAGTATTAGAGGGTCCTCGTTATGCATCAATAAGCTATCGTGAACACATCCTGCCATGGCTGAGAGAAGAAGTCCAGCCTTGTGTAATGCAGAAAGAACAGGTGCTTAACACGGGACTACTTCAGTACATTGATTTTCTTGAAGGCATGCTTGGTATTCGCAAGTCGGAAACCAAGATGATGGAGCAGAACAAACAATGGCTGAAAAAGAAATTGGATCTCAACAAACCATTTGTAGAGTTGAACAAGGATTTACGCAGTATTAGACTAGATTTACGCAAGCAACAGAAGAGTCTTGTATAATCCGCAAAACGAAATGTTCGTGAGAAATTAAACGAAGCGTTCATTTTCACAAAACGAAACGTTCATTTTTTGGAGGTTTCCCTTTAGGATAAACGTCATAGATTTTTTTGACGTTTATTTTTTTTGCATATATGGGCGTAACTATGCGGCATATTTTCGCTATAGTTTGTTGAGTCTTCATATTTTTGAAGGAAGTGTTTGAATGGCGTTTGAATGACGTTTTAATGGCGTTTGAATGGCGTTTGAAATTCATGGCTGTGGTGTGCATGATGAAGAGCCGTGATGGTGTTGAGTTTGTCATATTCCGCTGTATTCTTCCCTTGCGTTGAAGCAGGGGCATGCCTTGAGCCATTTGTTCGGGTTCGAGCCCCAGATGTCACGGTGTCCGAGTATGGTAGCCTGTGGGTATCTTGTGCGTAGCTGCCTGAGCAGTCGGGTGATGGTTTGCCGTTGTTGTGTCGTTCTGTTGTCGAGGGGTGTTGTTTTTCCGTTCCGTATTGATATTCCGCCTATGTATGCGATGTGTATGGCGTGTTGGTTATATCCTTTGACCCCGTTGGCTACAGTATCTTCGTCAGCGAGAGTGAGTAGTTCTCCTGATGGTGTGATGGCATAGTGGTAGCCCGGAGCCTTCCATCCCTTGTTTCTGAACTCTGCCATCAGCTCTTTGTATCCCCATGTCTGTGGTGTTGCGGTGCAGTGTATGAAGATGTGTGTGATGTGTCTCATGTCAGTTGTCGTTTTTTTTTGTGAAATGCCCCCACACGGCAAAGTCCGAGTGGGGGTGTTTTATTCTGTTCATGCGTTGTTGATGACGTCCATTGCGCTGTCCTTTTCCTGTTTGAGAGCTTCCGCCTGTTTTTTCCTTGTCGCCACTGGTTGGAAGGCAGCGTCGGTGATGAGGCTTTCGAAGTCCTTTCCCGGAGCCCATCTGGCGTTGATGCCTTTTATGTTCTGTTCGGTGAATTTTTCGGGGTCGTCTGCTCCCTCGCTGTTTATCGACGGGTAGAAGTGTCCGAGGTCACCGAGTTCTACCTTGTATCCTTCGATGAGCAGTTCCCTGACGCATTTTGTCACCTTCATGAGAATGGCGTAGATGTCTCCTCGGTCGTACTGTGACCCGTGTGTCTCCATGTGTTTTGCGAGTTCCTTTGTCGAGATGGTTCCCGATAGCTGCATGTTGGCGTAGCATTTCTTGATTTCCGGTCTCATCGGGTTCTGTCTTACTGTTACGCTGTAGTTGATTGTTTTTCCCATTTGTGTTTAATTTTTAATTGTTAATACTAATGTTTGTTTATATATATTCTGCAGAAATATATTCGGGTTTGTTAAATTAATTTGAAAGTCATTTCAAAAGTAGGTACTTCATTTTTTATATATAACTTCACTATACAAATACCATCATTACAAGAGGGTAACATCCATGCCAGTATATCTTGGCTGTAGCCTCGAATTAAAGATGGTACGCCTGTAAAGAATGCTTGGTCTTCGCCCCTTCTTATTTTTAGATAAACAGTAAAATGCCTATGTGAAACCTCATTAATAGCAATATTCATTAGTTTATTATAGACATCGTAAGTAGTTTCAGCGTAGCCATTAGTATTTGTTTCAATATCTAATTTATATATTATAGGTTCCCCTCCGCTGACGCGTATCCACTCTCCGTACTGTGTATCGCTTCCGTCGTTTTTCTGGAATATTATCCTCTTGTACACCTGTCCCAGCTCGCCCTCTCTGCCGTAGGCGGTCTGCTCGATGGTGTAATATCCGCCGCCGTCGGCGTTGTACGACTTGCGTACTATACATGTGTAGGCACCCGTAGAGCTGTTAGGTCTGCCGAGCGTACACCAGGGGTATACCCCCGGCTGCAGGGCGTTGTTCATGTTCTGCTCGCCGAGCGAGGGCATATATGCCGATGCGCCCATGCGCCTTGCCTCGTTTGCCGTTGTCTCTATGCCCGGTATCTTGTTCACCTGTGTCTTGTCCCATATTGTTTCCAGTCCGTCAGCCCCGGGGAAGTCGCCGCTGGCCGCCTTTGCGTCGTTTAGTGGCAGAATTCTGTACACGGGCAGTGAGTTCAGCTTCGCTATCACGCAGATGTCACCCACCGACACACCGAGCGAGTCCTTTCCGAAGAGCTTTGCCACCGCTCCAGCTGCCGTGACGCTTCCTCCCGTGAACCCACCGTCAGCGTCGGTGACGAGGTAGAACCTCATCTGGTTGTTTCCCAGTGCGGCATATACCGCTGCCATCGTCACTGCAGTAGCAGCCTGCGAGAGGTTCAGCGTGCCGCTTATCGACATTCCTGTCGCAGCCACCGTGTCCCTGTTCGCCTTCACCTGTTCCACTATTGTGTTCAGTTCCTCAGCCGAGAGCCTTCCCTGTGGAGTCGCTCCCTGGTTCTCAATTTTCGTTGTAATGTCGTCGATTGTCATAGTTGTTTTTGATTTATAGTTAATGTATGAGTTGGATTTTCGTTGTAGATTACCCTACAGTTCTATTTGCAGCGTGTCTGTCCTGCCGCTGAACTCTACGCCAATCTGTTTTGGTGCAAACAGGCAGTCAGCGTGTTCAGAGCCGCTACTTGTCTCCGTTTCGTTCGGCCACGAGCTGCCACCGTTGCTGTAGAACTGCCTCGTATACCAGTTGTCACCCACGAAGCTCACGGTCTTCTGTATGGGCATAAACTCGCTGCCGTTGTCCACGTACCACAGCAGATGGTCGCTGCCGTTGATGGTCTCGATGGCCGATGTCAGGTGCAGCGTCTGACCGGGCATGAGCAGGAGTACCCTGCCACGGCGGCCGTTGCAGATAAACACTCCTCCCTCGTAACCAGATACAAGATGTCCACCATTACCTTCGGGCTGTATTCTCGCAACGTCTGTAGCCGTGTAGTTGCTGCACGATGCTATACGCGGGTCGGCAAACACCTTCGTGCAGTAGCTGTGGAAATAACCCATCGCGTTCTTGTTCCCGGCATACAGCTCCGCCGTGGCCATAGACCACTTCGCAACGTACGCCTCATACTTCGCCGCTATAGTCACCTTCACGCCAGCCTCCCTGACAGCCGCAACAGTCACCTCACCGTCAGCACGTGACGACGTAATCGTCTGCGGACTTATCATCGGAAGCACCACATGCGCCTGGCTCACAGATACCGACTTGTTCCGCACCATGTCGCAAACCACCAACGAACCCCTCTCCGTATCGGCATAGTTCTCAACCAGCACGCCCCTCAGGTGCAGGTCGCCGTCGATGATGGTATTCTTCGCGCTCAGCCGTATCGTGCCCTGCGTGATGTTGATGCCGGTCCTGTGCAGCTGGTTCGCAACCGTCTCCTCCTCGGCAAGGTCGTCCATGGAGGCTGTCCACTCTGTTACCACGGCACCATACTCTATCTTCGGCTTCTTCACCTCGAACGAGGCAGCGCGGCCGTCCGTAACCTCAATGTATATCAACGGCGTCAGAGTCACGTTGCTGTCAGCAATCACGTGTACCCAGTACCGCGTCCACGTCCTGGGAACGTTTCTCAGCTTCATGTACCCGCTGTAGGGAGTCCTGCCCTGGTCTGCGGAATAGGGACTCACGCCATTGCTGTACTCCGCAACCAGCACGTTGCTGCCGAAGTTCACGCAAAGCCATGCGTAGTCGCTCGCCGCCGAAGTCCTGCGCGCCCAGAACGACAACACGTAGCTGTAACCCTGAGAGAAAGACTTCCTGATACCAAGAAGAGTCAGGGTGGAAGTCGTCGAGCCGCTCACCTTGTACACCCCTGCCTCATCACCGTCCGCCACACGTCCCTTCGCAATAGTCAGACCCTCGCCGTCGCTCACCGTAGCAAGCGTGTCAGACCCGGGTATCATGTTCCCCATCACGTAGGCGTAGTCACTCGCTGACGGCGACCATGCCGTATACTCCTCCGACTCCTCCATCATAGGCTCCGCTATCCTTATCGTGCCTGACGAAACCACACAGAATATCACGTTCACGAAGTAGTCGCCGGCCTTCGGCGTGATGGTCTTCCTCACCAGCACCCACTCGCCGATGGTGTCGGCGGTAGTTACCAGTCTCTGGCTCTCCTGCCATGTGGGCGTGCCCTGTTCGCTGTTGGCCTTGTAGTGGACAATCATGCTTGTCCCATTGCCCAGCGAGCTTGACATCCTCTTCGTCCACACGCTTATCGTATACGACTTGCCTGCCTCCACCGGTACATTCAGGAAGTATATGCCGCCATAGGTGTTGCTCGTCGACGAGGACGAAATCTCCAACGAGTTATGCCCGTTCACCCTGTCGCTCGTCCGCCGTATCAGCGTGGCACCAGACCCGTTCACCATATATCCGTCAGCGTCATACCCGATGTTTTTCCAGAACTGCGTACCCATGAGCATGTTCCGCCTCACGTCAGTAATCTCCGACACCTCCAGCGCAATCCGCTTGCTCTCCACCAGTATCTCGCCCTTGTACTCCGCCAGCTCCACGTCAGTCTTCAGCGGCAGCCCGTCGATGGTGGCCTGCTGGCTGTCCACAGCGTCGGAAAGGTTGTCAAACTGCGTCTCTATGTCGGATATGTTCTGCTGCACCGTCTCCAACGACGTGGCCTGTGCTGATATGCTGTCGGCGTTCTGCCTAATCTGAGTGGCGTTGTTGACAACAAGCTTCTCAACGGTAACCACGCTGCCCCTTACCTCCTGTAAGCTCGTCTCGTGCTTGCTCACCGTGCTCGACAGTCCGTCCACGGTCTGCACCAGCTCAGCCGTCTTCTCCGTGACCTTGGTGTCGACGATGGCCTCGGTCTGCGTCGCCACCTCGCTGCTGACATACTCAGTCACCTCCTTGGTGCCCTCAGCCGTCACCACACGCAGGTTGCCCGTAATCTGGTTGCCGTTCCTCGCCAACCACGTGTACCTGCACTTCGCCAAGTTCCACCTGTCCGCCGCGTCCATGCCCACGCCCACGTACTGCGCTATGCTCGGAGCCTCAATCTCCGTGTCTAACCATCCGTCATCGTATGCCGACAAGACAATCGCCGAAGCCCTCTCCGCATCCGACCAGTTGCCCAACTGCACGATGACATCCCCGACACCCGGCACACCATAATCTCCGGACAAGCCAGAACCGCCAGCGCTTTCATCATACTCCCCATCAACCCTGCTCAGGTCAATATAGTAATACTTCCTCTCTCCGTCCCAGGCATACTCCGTAGCCGCCCACGACCCACTGACAACCTTCCTCCAGTAGTACTTGTTCGACACATTCTCATGCGTCCCGATGCCAGCATTGAAAGACTGGCATATCGCCAAGTCGCCAACCGCCCACTCATTCGTCACGCTCTTGCCATCGTCCTCAGCAACGAAATAAACCCTATAAAACCCGGTATACTCCACTATCCTCCTCGCCTCACAGCTCGCCATCGACAGCACGACCCTGCCGCCAACGCTCCTCACCTCGTCAATCACTAACTGGAAGAAGTGAGCAGCACCCGTCACTTCAAGCCTCTTAGTGGTCACACTCTCTGCGCTCACCACATCTGCCGCAACGCTGTCAGCTATCAGCGTGCCCACAGTGGCTACGGTAGCCTGCAGGTTCTCTGTCACCGTGTCATCTGCTTTCACCGTCTTTGCGGTCAGGTTTGTAATGTTGGCCGCAGGTGACGTCAGTTCTCTCTCAAGGTCCAGTGTCTCGGCCGCGATGCCACCGAACACACCCGACTGGTAATCCAGGTCCCTGCCTGATAAATAACTGATACTACCGTTGACGGCATCCATATTGACAAATGTCGACTTCAATTTAGCGATCAGCCCCTTCGCGAACGTGATGACTCCCTGTGCCGTGTCATCCTCCTGACTGCTCAGGAACATGTCCTTTATGGGGCTGCCATCAGCCAGCACCATCGCCTGGTCGGCGAATGTCGCCCTTGCCGCCACACCGGCCTTCTCCGCATAGTCGGCATAGTCAGCACTCTCTGCCCTGTAAGCCTTGCGTGCCGTGTCTGCGACGGTCTGCACGCTGTAGGATGCCGACCTGCCTGCCCCGGCAGACTTGGTGCTGCCCTTGGGCTTTCCTATCATCTTAACTTCAATCATTCCATACCTCCTTCAGTGTCATTGTTGCAGTACCCTGTGTCAGGTTCCTGCTTATAGCCTGTACATAAAATTCCTTTCCCGATGCTCCCTCAGTGTAGTGGTTCAGCAGGTCCACCGTCCCCGCCTTGTCCGTCAATCTCTGTTCCAGTATCATCCGCGGCTCGTGGTATTCGTGCCAGTAAGCGTCTACGTATATCTGTTCAGCCTTGGCAGTCTGACCCAGGTGCCGGTCGTATATCTCCGTCACTCCGTTGCCGGTACTTGTGTCAACAGGTGTCGATATCTTCACCGTATTCCTCACTCCGAGCCTTGCGCACTCCTCCGAGGTCAGTGCCGAGTTTATCTTCATCTCAAGGTCGTCCTTGCGGTTTACGAAACGCTCAACAGTGTCGCTCATGTACACCACGTCGTTGTCCTCGCCCTGGTCTTCTCCGCCGGCATATATCTTCACCTCGAAGTCTTTCACTACTATGCTGCTCGTGTGCGCCAGCAGCGACACCGATGTGGTCGTCCATTTCGTGTGACGCCAGAACGACGGATGCCGGCGAGTGTACTCGTCCCATGTGGTGTTCACAGGACCCAGTATCAGGAACTTCACCTGACCGCTCAGAGCGTCAGCCCTCGTTATCGGTATCGCCATGCCCTCATCGGCGCCTACGTTGTCGGCATCCTCGAAGTTCGTCTGTATCTTGAACTCCGTGCCTATGAGCTTGTCCCCTATCTTCGGGTCGAAGCCTATGTAGAAGCACTGGCTGTAGTATTCATCGTCCGTCTCGCACTCTTCCCTGCTCTTGTACCTACGCCATTCGAAGTCCGTTAGAAGACCGTTCGAACTCTCCTGGTTCTCCACCACGCACTTGTCGCCGATAATCAGCATGCAAGCCAGAACGGCAACCTTGCTCACCTTGTCAGTACTGTCGCCTATCGCACTGTACTTGAACTCGTATAGCTGTAGTCCGTCACCCGTATACGGATACAGCCCAGTATGATATAACGCACTCTCAGGCTCCTCCTTCGGGTCGTCAGCCACCCAGTATTTCCTTGTGTAGTACCTTCCACCGCCGTTCCGGGATGCGACAGGCACACAGTGAGTATCAAGTTCATCACGCTCGGCATACATTTTCAGCGTAGAGTAGTTGCCGCTCTCGTGCATAATAGGGTTAAGAACTATTGTTCCGCTAATCACGATATAGTTCCTCACGTCCTCATCAACAGGAGAGAAAACGCCGCCTGCCGCATTGCCATCGTAAACGGCAAAAGGAACGCAAGCCTTCAGGTCATCATCATTGGGGTATGGCTGAAGACGCGAGTCGGCGATGTCGTTGTCCACACCGTTGCCATTGACCGACAGCATCAGGCTGCTCGTCATCGGAATGCTCGGCAACTTGCTGTTGTCTGTCTGGGCAGTGTTGAACGTCTGCTTGCCCCAAGCCATCAGGCAACCACCCATCTTCGAGCCTAACCTCATTGCAACATCATGCTGCTGCGTGCCTCCAGCATAACTGTCCTGCCAGTCGGTCGTCATGTCGCCGCCTACTGGGAACCTCCACAGCCAGTTCCTCTTCATGCGTATGTACCAGTCCGTGATGCTCCCCTTGCTGTAATTCGTTTCCTCATCCAGTACCATTATGCCGAAGTGGTACAGAGCGTTTTTGTCCGTACCCTCAGCCGACAGCTCCGTCATGTATTTCTGTTTCCTGCTGTACGGGTCTTCAAGCAGGTCACTGTCCAAGGGACTCTCAACGACGTTCTCCATCTCCTCAATGCTGCAAGTCAGCAGCAGCTGGTTGTACACCTCACCTATCGTCAGCGTGGCGTCGCAACCGTCTACGATGTCAGGCGTTATCCTCACCACATTGCGCTCCATCGACGACCTCTCCATCGTCAGCAGGTCACAGAACTCTGACTCCTCTGCCATCTTGCCGCTGCCGCAGGCCACCGTCTCCCATGCGAATATACGGAACGTGAAGCCTTCCTGAACCACATGCAGGTTCAGGTACTTCAGCAGCTCCTCCATCACCTCGTCCTGCTTCCACACCTCGTCCTCGTCATCACCCAGGAACAGCAGCTCGCTCACTGCCAGACGATCCATTATACCGTAACGCTCCTCATCCGTCACCTCTGCCCACTTGCTGCCGTCATACAGCAACCTCACCACTCCGCTGCCCTTTATGTCCATATCCGACGTCACGCCATCGACCATCTCACGCAGCAGCGCGCCGAACGTGCGCTGAACAGCCGATGCCTTCACGTCAGCGTACGACGTGCCGGCATCGCCTATGTTCCTGTACCTGCGGTATTCCAGGGCACACAGGCAGTCGATGCAGCACAGCTCAACCTCGTCCAGGTCCTCGTTGTAACCCTGCTGAAGAGCCATCGGCTCCACATACCCAGCAAACACGCACTCGCCGGCACGGTATATGTTAACTGCCACATCCTCCGGGCGCGCGGCAAACAGCTCACCCATGTGCCGCCTCGTCAGCAGCCTTATCCGTGCCTGAGTCCTCAGCAGAACGTCGAAAGTGTCCGAAGTCTGGCTCTCCGTCTCCACAGGGTCATCCGTGAAGAACACCCCGCTCGACTCATCACCTATCACCACATCCTCCGTCCTGTCGCCGCCAGTCAGCAGATGAACCTCTATCACCTCGCCAACAGCATTCCTGTATTCTCCGTGTATATACATAATTATATTTTTTTTAAGTACAGCCCCACAACAGAGCCTAATCAGTCTTATCTATCTCCTCTATCTCCTCTATCTCATCTATCTCATCTATCTCCTCTATCTCCTCTATCCCATCTATCCCATCTATCTCATCTATTAACCTTATAACCTAATAACCTTATAACCTTATAACCTTATAACCTTATAACCTTATAACCTATTAACCTAATAACCTTATAACCTAATAACCTATTAACCTTATAACCTATTAACCTAATATCCTCTTCCGTGTCAGCCGCCGCTCGTTCGATATCACCCCCACAAGGTCACGGCCCTTGGCCTTCAGCACCACACTCCTCGGAGAAGATGCCACTGCCATGTCCGGCATCTGAACTAAAGGACGACCGCCTATCAGCGACATCATACCCGACCATTGAGGAACCACGGCCGAAGCACCCCCATACATCGCACTACCGTTTGCCAGAGCGAACAGCTCTGCCTGCTGACGCGCATTCAGTATCATCTCGCCCGAGTTCACCCTCACCAGCAAACGGTCCCCGCGCCAGCTGCTACCGCCTACGATGCCGCCGTCAGCAAAAGCACCCCCTATCATGCCCAACGCCGCTACCACAGCCGCAACGCCCGCCGCTATCGCAGCTATGTTCGCAGGGAATGGAAGCTTAGCACCGCTCGACGTAGCGTCTGCTATAGCCTCACCGCTCTTCGCGGCAGTGTTCTCCACCACAGCTGTAGTCTCCATCTGCTTCGCCGCGGCACTCGATATCGTTGCCGACTCCTGAACCCGCACAGCACCCGTCAGAGCATCAACTATACCTATTATGCCCTTCACCGACTCCCACATACCTATCAGCCCGTCCACAACCCCAGTCACACGCTCCCATGCCCTGCCGTTGCCACTCAGAGCATCCGTTATACCCTCTACGCTGCTGCCTACACCCTTCACATGACCCCACGTGTCCTTCACGCTCACGCTGTTGCGCTTCATCACCTTCTCGTAACCCTGCCAGCTCTTCAGAAGCTTCTCCACCTCCTTGCGCTCATCGCCCGACAACGGATTCTCTGTGTCATCAAGCATCTCCTGCAAAGAACGGATCTTAGACTTCACGCCATCCAACCCTATCAGTTCCAGCCGTAGCTTCAGTTCCGTGCCCTCCAGGCTTCCTATATCAGCCAATTCCCGCTGCTGCCGTGTCAGTTCCGTGAGCCGTGCCAGAGCATTGCGCTTGTCCTGCAGCTTGTCTATGGTGCGCTGTATCGCCGTCACCTCTTCTGTGCTTGCCTTCTTCTGTCGGTCGGTATAGTAGGCTATCGCGTCATCGAGCTTCTCCATGGTGTCGAGCGTCCCTATGTCTCCGGGCTTCTCCAGTTCTGCCAGAGCCCCGTCCCATTTCCGTTTCAGCTGTTCCAGAGCGTTTATGCGCTTCTGTATCTCGGTTCTTTCCGTCTCTGTAGCCGTCCTTAGCCTGCGCTCGTAGTACGCCTGCTGCTGAGCCAGTTCCTCGTATGTCTTTATCGTGCCTGTGTCCTTGCCTGCGTATGAGCTGTCTTCGATGGCGGTCTTCAGTGCGTTCAGCCGTTTTATCTCCGAGTCTATCCCGGCTATGTTGTCTGCCGTTGCCTTCTGCCTGAGGCGTTGCTGGTATTGCAGTTCCTTGTCGATGTCCTCCAGGCTGTCGAGGCTCACGGGTCGCCCTGCCGCGTCGAGGAGTGCCTTGAAAGTCGCCACGGCATCCTCAGCCGCCTTCTTTTGCCTTGTCAGTGTGATGATGTGTTCGCTGTCGCTTACATCGGCCTGTTCCAGCTGCTGCTGATAGTAGGCAACGTTGTTCGCCAGTTCCTTGTATGTCGTGGCGTTCTCTATCAGCTTCAGCTCATTCCCTGACTTCCCTGACTTTTCTGTTCCTCCGCTGCCCGGCATCGTAGTGCTGCCCTTCACCTTGAAATCAATCTGTGCTGTACTCTTCGCAGCATCCTTGATTTGGTTCTTCAGGTGTTTCAGTTCAGCATATCCTTCTCTTAATTTCTTGTTCGCTTTTTCAAGGTCGCTTTCCTGCTCCTTGTATTCGTATATCGGTTTGCCGTTCGCATCGGCTCCAGTAATGACAAGTTTCTTTTCTCCGTTCTTCCTGTATCTTTTCAGGTTGCCTTTCTTGTCGTAACGTATGTCGTGCAGCTCAAGTTCCTTCTCGGCTATCTGGTTAGCCAGTATCCTCGTCTTCGCTTCCAACATCATCTGCTTGCAGTAGGCTTCGCTGTTGGCGACGAGTGCGATGTACCACTGACTCACGTCGGAGAAGTAGCCCATCGTTGCGCCATACGTGCCGTTGAGTTCTTCGACAATCTTCTTTTCCTCGGCTGTGGTATCTACGCCTTTCTTCTTCTTGCTGATTAATTCTTCCAGCTTGCCCATGTTGACCGAAAGCGATGATGCCGCATTCGTGTATGCCTGTGAGGCAGAATCCTCAACCTCTTTCAGTCTCTCGCTTTCTTTCCTGGCTTTGGACATGCTTTCCGTAGCGTCGTCGGTATTTGAAGAGAAGAGGGAAATGACGCCGGACACAGCCGCTATCGCGATGCCGACACCGCTCACAGCCATCAGGCCCAGTATAGCTGTTCTCATGGCTATAGCCTGTACCGTCGCCACCTTGGCACCGAACGCCCACGCTATGCTTGCCGCCTTGCCGTAGTATAGCTGTTTTGACCACAGTGCATGCGCCAACGCCGACGCTTTTGTGGCTGCCGAATGCGCCAGTACCACTATATTTGTGTTCTTTATGGCAACAGCAAGACCTTTTATGCCGACAATCGTCGTACCTATCGCATTGAGTGCCACAGTCATCTCACCAGCCTTCAGCAGCATCGACTCCAGAGGTACGAGCATGGAGCCTATCGCCTCCTTGAGGTCGCCCAAATCGTTGGCTGCCTGTTTAGCCTTTCCGGCTTCAGTCCGACCCAGTTCCGCATTCATGCCGCCTACTGCGCTTTCTACCACTTCAGCAAGAACGGCCGCACGCTGCTCCTCTGTTCCGAACTTCAGTATCTGAGCCTGAGCCTCGTCAAACTTGTAGCCGTAGCGTGATAGAGCCTCCGTCTGGCCGTCCATCACCTTGCCCAGCATCGTAGCGATGTTAGCAGCATTCTCCTGAGTGGCGCTCAGACCGTACTGCTGCGCAACCATGTCGTTCATCACCGGAATGAGTTTCTCCAGACTCGACTTCTCCTCAAGATAGGTGGCAAGCTCCTGCGCACCTGCCAGCTGAACCTCGTCACCTATGACACCAAGTTCCTGCTGGGCAGCACATAGAGCCTTTATGCTCGCTATCTCTTCATCACGCGCACCCATAGTGTTGCGCATGTTGTTCGCAAGCTTCGTCTCTGCCTCTGACTGCTGCGCACTTGCTGCTGTCAGCTCAAGCAGGTAGCCTCTCACCTGTTCCAGACCCGACAGGGCGTTCTTCAATAACTCACCGGTCTGAACTGACTTCACCAGCTCATCACGCAATCGGGTAGACAATGTCCTTGCCTTCTCTATTTCCTCGGCGAACTTGTTTATGTCTGCAGTCGCAGTCACTATCTTCTGGCTGCCGTCGACTGTCATTCTTATCGTAAATTTTACCTCTTTGTCCATTGCCGTCTCACTTTTTTTGTTTATATTTGCAACCTGTTCAAATCATATGAGGGACAACATTATGAAAATGAAGAAAATAAAGAAAAGGGGATCCTGGACGGGAGAAATGGCGCTCTATGCCTTCATTGCATCCCTTGTATGTACCTCAGCCGGATGGTACAGGCTCATGGCTGTGTGCGATTTTGCATTCCTCCTGTTCGCAGCCATGTTTATATGGTATATAGTCAGCGTTGCCATCGACACTCCTTCTTTTGCCGACGATGATGACGACACCCAACCATAACCCGCCATCCCCTCTATCTCATCTATCTCCTCTATCTCCTCTATAAACCTTATACTTTCATCCCTCACCTCAGCCCGTACCGCTTCTTGACCTCCTCCATTCGACTTAACAGCTCCTCTCTTGTCAGTTCCTCATCCTCATTCCTCTTCTCATCTTCCTTATCAACGTCCCACGGCAGAGGCATCACGTCAGCAGGTCGCAGCGTCTTGCGGCTGTAAGGCTGCAGACTCGCTATGCACTCCATACGCATACGCTCCCAAGCACCGCGCTCACGCAACTGCTCCATGCCGTTCCAGGCAGACCACACCTGCGCAAACTCAGAAGGGGTGCAACGGCAGAAGTCATCCATACTCATGCCCATGCACCCCAACGCTATGCCCAAAAGGCTCTCAACGTCGGTTTCTACGCCCTCTGCTCCGCCGACACTTTTTTTTTCTCATCTGTCAGGTTCGCGTTCCACTGCTCAAGGTCCCCGGGAGTAATCAGGTTGCAGAACGTCTCGAAGTCGTAGCCGAAGTCCAGACCCTCAGCCTGGCTCGCACACTTCACGCAACACCATATCAGACGCACCATCCCCTCAAGGTCGTCGGCCTGAAGAGTGTTCACGTCATTACCCGTCTCACGCTTGAACAGCAGCAAAGCACCCATCACGAGACGCACGGGGTAACTGATGCCGCCTATCGTAATATGGAAAGTCTTCATCATTCAACCTCCCCTCTCATTACGATGCCCTCACACCGAAGCCCGTACTCGTCACAGCACCGCTGTTCTCCAGCTGCACGCTGTACTTCGCGTCATCGCTCGCCTGGCCGTCAAGCTCCAGCGACGTAATCAGGTAGTTGCCTGAATAGCCGCCCTCGGACTTACCCTCGCGCCCTGCGCCTTCCCTGATGTTGTAGTTCACCTCTACAGGCTCGCCAGCCAGCTGCATTGCCTTCAGCTGGTCGTACGTAGGCATCTCGGCACCGCCGTCAAGCAGCACAAAACCATCAGCGCTGATGCTCTCTGAGAAGCTCTTCACGTACTTCTCTTTCCACTTCGAGCTGGCAGACTCCTTTGTCACACGCTCGCCTGTCTCCACTGTTGTCGTTATCTTGCACCCGCTGCTGTAGCCAAGTGCCTTTCCGCCTATACTCAGTATAAGGTCGGAACCGTCAAATACTTTCTTTCCCATGTCATTCTGTTTTTTTGTTGCGGTGCTTCAGCCATACCGCCATTAAAAATATTATTGATAACCAAAAAATCACTCCCTTAGCCTCTTCCAACATCCGTTCCAACGGTGTTCGAACGACGTTAGTATGCTCTTTCGTCGTTCCCGACACGCTGTCAGACAAATGTCGGGCGTACAGGGCAGAGAGTTCCACGCTGTACCACTCCACTAAACGCTGAAGACTGTCGCAGTCGGCATATACCACTATCGTATCACCATGACGGCTCAACGTTGCAGTAGCCCTGCCGCTACTCTCTGTGTATACCGCACGCTCCGGCAAGCGCCAGAGGCTGTCAGCTGCTATCCGCAGCACTGCCTGCTCCCTCGGAACCGGCTCCGTCGTCATCACATGTATCGTCTTCGACAGACTGTCGTAACGGCTTGCGCACGATAGGCTTGCGCTCGCGCTCTCCGTGAGGCTTGTCCTGCATCCCGACAAGAACAGGACAGTTGTCATGATGCTTGCAGCTGTTCGCAGAGTCAATGGCCTTGCGAAGCCGGGCCATCTCGCGCTTGCTCGCATCAAGGTATCTACGTGTCTCATTCAGTTCTTCCTTCAGGGGTTTGACAATGTTCTCAACAAGTATCCGGGTAGCATGGTCGGTATTGTCCATGCGCACCGTCTCGGCTTCGGCCTCTGCACGCGCAGCTTCGGCTTTCGCCTTCCGCAGCGTCTCACGCAGAGAGGCTATCGCAACGATTGTTCCAACCAGACCGCCGCCAAGAACAATGTTCAGAACATCACCCAATTCCATGCCACCCATCATACCAAACTTACATTATATGATTATGAAAAGAAACTTAACCCTAAATCCCTATCTCATCTATCTCATCTATCTCCTCTATACCCCCCACCGGGGGGCAGGGGGGCTTCTATCTCCTCTATACCCCCCACCGGGGGGCAGGGGGGCTTCTTACTCACTCGCCTTGTATGCGCTGTATAGCACGCCTCCGGCATCCTCCTTCTTAGGCATCGCCAGGAAGTAGTGGCGGAAGTTCACTCTGTTGGCCTGGTTCTCGGGATCGCCCTCCGCGGCTGAGAAGTACATCTTCGTAGAACCCGTAGCCTTGAACACACGAGGAACGTAGAATGCGAAAGAGCACGCGAACTCACCGGTCGACGCACTCGCGTCAACTGCCTTCTTCACACCCGCTGTAGTGTACAGCGGAGTACCACCGTACTCGAATATCTCGAAACCGTACAGACGACCTATCACTGCCGTGCCACGGTCTATGTTGTACTGCTCCTTGAACGATTGGTCGGTCTCCAGCAGGTCGTTCACGTGGTCGGGGCAAAGAACCAGACGGCGACCAGTAACAGGAACCTTCAGCTTGTCCAAACTGCGCTTCAGGTTAATCACGTCCTGCATGCACAGCTTCACACGGCCAGTAGCAGAGTCACGTGCGCCAGTCGTCGCAAGCACGGGAGTTGTACCACTGTTCTTCGTAGCGCAGAGGGAGTGGGCCGCCTTCATGAACTTCGCGTCCATGATGGCATTGCCGTGAGACTCCGTCACACGACCCATCTTGTCGTAGCTCGAAGCGTAAAGCTCATCGTCCGTAATAGGAGTCACCTTCGTCTGGAACTTGTCAAGCTTGACTGCGATGTCTGCATCCTGCAGAACCTCCTGAGGTATCGGGTAAGTAGTGTTGTTGATAAGCACACCGGGGTCCACGCCTACGTCTACAAGGTGAATAGTGTCATTGTTCACGATGCTCGAGTTGTCCGGAACGCCGTCAAGCCAGCTCCCGTCCATGCTACCGCGAAGGCGCTTCACCAGCTCACCAGTCCAGATCTCAGTGAACACACCCGCACGAAGGCAACACGCACTCTCAACACTACCGAGAACCATCCCGGCAACATTCATCACTACTGCTCCTGCTACAGGGCTCACGTCAAGCCCGCTCGCAAACATTGCGCCCATCATGCTGTTCACAAGCAGCGCACTCATAATCGATACAATTCTTAGTCTCATAACTTTCTATTAATTAATTAAACTTTCTATCTTTTCTATCTCCTCTATACCCCCCACCGGGGGGCAGGGGGGCTTCTATCTCCTCTATACCCCCCACCGGGGGGCAGGGGGGCTTCCTACATATCCATCCCGTACTCAGCCTTGTAAAGTCGTCTGTACCTCTCCGGCTCCTTCTCCTTCAGCTCAGCAAGCTTCTCCGAAGGCACCTCGCTCAGCTTCTTGTATTCGCAGGTCACGGGGCCGCACGGCTGACCACCATCCAGCATGTCAGACAGCTTCGTTCGCGGTGACATGCTCGCAAACAGCTTCACAAGGTCACCAGCACCGATCTTCTTGCCAAGCTCAACGAACTCCTCACGCTTCGACAGCTCGATGCGCTTGTCAGCTATCGCTGCGTCAACGGCATGCTCGATGCCCGCTTCCTCCAACTTGCTCAGACGCTGCTTCAGCTCTGCATTCTCCTTCTTCATCGACATCAGGCCGCTGATGGCGGTCGTCAACTCACTCTCACTCGCCGTCTCCGGCAGCCCCAGCAACAGGGCAATGGTCTTTGTTTCCATCTCTTTTTCTTTTTTTGGGTTATTGATAAGGGGCAGACCGCATTCGACGGCGCTCCCAAGTGTTATCTGCTTACCGTCACGCATCAGACGTATCGCATCGTCGTTCGAGCCTATGTCTACAAGGCTCACCTCGTAAAGCTTGCTTCGAGTCACCGTCTCACGCGTCTGACCCTCAAGCGTCACAGCCTTCGAACGGCTCGTCTCCAGGATGTCGATGCCTACGCTAACCATACGCAGGCTACCTACTTCCCACTGCTTCTTGCAACGGCGCGACAGCTCCGATGCCTCGTCGAAAACAAGCTCTGCCGTAACTTCGCCAGAACTCTTCTCGATATCCTTCAGGTAGCCTATCACGTTACCACGCTCATGCATGTAAAGCAACACAGGGTTGCGCTTGTACTGCTCAATGTCCATGCCAGCAGTCAGAACACGCGAGCCGTAGCTGTTCAAAATGTCACTTGTCAGTCTAACTCTCTTTGCCATAGTTCATAATTCTGAGTGTCAGTAATTCAATTCCGATGCAATATTAATTACATTTTTCCATGCCGCCAAATTTCCGCGAAACCACTGCACACTTCGCTGAAACCACTGCACGCTTATTTGTCAGCACGCATAATTTGTTGCAATTTTGCAACAAATACAGATATTTGTCTAACAAAAAAATGCATACAACATGGCAGAACAGAAAAAAACAAGAGCCGACATCGAAAGGCTCAAGTCAGTAGCACGACAGCTATATCTATCAGGAATGGAACTCCAGGAAATAGCTGAAAAGGTCAATGTGTCAAGGGTAACATTGTCAAGATGGGTCAAGGAAGGCGGATGGAAGGAGGCAAGGGCGGCAAAGAACGTCACCAGGCCCGAACTCGTCAACAAACTCCTGCTCGCTATCGACAACCTCATCACGCAGGTAAACGAAAGCGGAGACCCAAACGCTATCGGAACACTCGCCGACAAGCTCTCAAAACTCTCCGCTACCATCGAGAAGCTCGACAAGAAGGCCAACGTCGTCGACGCTATCGAGGTCTTCATGGCGTTCAACAGATGGATTCAGGACCAGGCGTCATACGACCCCGAAATCACACCAGAGCTCATCAAGGCTATCAACAAGTACCAGAACAAGTTCCTCATGGAGAAGATGGCAACACCATCGGCACTCTGACAGAGCATCCCCCCACCGGGGGGCAGGGGGCTTTCTATCTCATCTATCTCCTCTATCTCCTCTATAAACCTTCAACTTTCAACTTTCAATGACCACAGCTGAACTCAAAAAACTACAAGAAGAGTGGCAGGAGCACTGCCGCCAGATTCAGAACCTCACAGCCACCGCGTCACTCAGGCAGGAGACCGCAAGGCAGAAGGAGCAGAGGATATACCGCCTCCGAAACAACTATGCCGCATTCTGCGAGTACTATTTCCCACACTTCCTCACACTGCGCGACAAGGTCACAGGAGAGGTCATCAGAACCATACACAACGCACCATTCCACAACGATGCCGCACGTGTTGTCAAGAACTCAACCAACCTCAAGGCGGTTTTCATGTGGCCCAGAGGACACGCCAAGTCTACACACTTCGACATATTCATACCACTCTTCCTCATCTTCCAGCAGAAACGGCTCATCAACTTCATGGTCCTCGTCGGTAAGTCTGAGGATGCCGCAATAAGGCTCCTCGGCGACATTCAGGCTGAGCTGCAGTACAACAGAAGGCTCATCGACGACTTCGGTATACAGATGTCAGTCGGCAACTGGACAGACGGAGAGTTCACAGCCAAGAACGGAGTATGCTTCCTCGCATGTGGACGCGGACAGTCACCACGTGGTCTCAGAAAACGGGAGGCAAGGCCGGACTACATCGTAATCGACGACCTCGACGACGACGAGCTATGCCGCAACCCAAGGAGGGTACGCGAGCTTACAGACTGGGTTAAGGAAGCGCTATTCGGGGCTCTCGATGTCGGAAGAGGACGATTCATCATGGTCGGAAACCTTATCTCAAAGACTTCTGTGCTCGCCGAAATAAGCCACACCAAGGGAGTACATCTCTCAAAGGTTTGCGCCGTCGACAACCAAGGAGAACCTCTCTGGAAGGAGAAGTGGAACAAGCAGGAGGCACAGCAGTACAGGGACTTCGTCGGATACCGCGCATGGAACAAGGAGATGATGCACAACCCAATCGTCGAGGGTACCGTTTTCCGACAGGAGTGGATAAGGTGGAAGAAGCCACCAGCATGGAGCAGCTTCTCACAGCTCGTACTTTACATCGACCCCTCATGGAAGTCCAAGCGAACCGACGACACCAAGGCGGCCAAGCTCTGGGCAAAACACGGAACAGAACTATGGCAGCTGCGCGCATTCGTCCGGAAGGCATCCATTGCAGAGCTCGTCAGATGGTGCTACGACCTCTTCGAGTGGAGCCAAGACAAAGCCATAGCAATACAGTTCTTCATGGAGGCGTCATTCATGCAGGACCTCATTCTCGACGACTTCGCAACAGAGGGAGAAAACAGAGGATACCAGCTACCCATAACCGGCGACACACGCAAGAAACCTGACAAGTTCCAGCGAATAGAGGCTATCAGCCCACTATGGGAACGGGGATTCGTGTTCTACGACATCTCCCAGAAGGACGACACCGACATGCAGGCGGGACTCGAGCAGACTCTCGCTTTCGAAAAGGGAATGGCAGGAAACGATGATGCACCCGATGCCGACGAGGGAGCTATCAGCATCCTACAGCGAACGG
>NZ_NPJH01000043.1 GCF_002251365.1 Prevotella sp. P3-122 | reverse complement strand
TCCGATGGCGCCAACCGAGGGAACTGAAACATCTTAGTACCTCGAGGAAAAGAAAACAAAACGTGATTCCCCCAGTAGTGGCGAGCGACCGGGGAAGAGCCCAAACCGCAGGCGTAGCAATGCGCCTTCGGGGTTGTAGGACCGCGATATCATACGCATAGGACGAGCGTGACGTTCTGGAAAGTTCGGCCGCAGCGGGTGACAGCCCCCTGCGCGAAGTCCGACGCGGTGTAGCGGTATCCTGAGTAACGCGGGACACGAGGAATCCTGCGCGAATCCGCCGGGACCATCCGGCAAGGCTAAATACTCCCATGAGACCGATAGCGAACCAGTACCGTGAGGGAAAGGTGAAAAGAACCCCCATGAGGGGAGTGAAAGAGACCCTGAAACCATGCGCCTACAAGCGGTCGGAGCATCTTTATGATGTGACGGCGTGCCTTTTGCATAATGAACCTACGAGTTGCCGTCTCCGGCGGGCCAAGGCACTCAGTGCCCGTGCCATAGTGAAAGCGAGCCTGAACAGGGCGTTGGTCGGAGGTGGCAGACGCGAAACCAAGTGATCTACACATGTCCAGGATGAAGTCCCGGTAACACGGGATGGAGGTCCGCACCAATAAGCGTTGAAAAGCTTCTGGATGAGGTGTGTGTAGGAGTGAAAGGCCAATCAAACTTGGAGATAGCTCGTACTCCCCGAAAGGCATTTAGGTGCCGCGTCGGACGTTCAGCGCTGGAGGTAGAGCGACCGATAGGTCGAGAGGGCTTCGCCGCCTATCGAGACCTGACGAACTCCGAATGCCAGCGCTCCGCAGTCCGGCAGTAAGGGGGCGGGTGCTAAGGTCCGTCCCCGAGAGGAGAAGAATCCAGACCGCCGTCTAAGGTCCCGGAATTCTGCCTGAGTTAGTCTAACGAAGTCTGGTCCCCGTGACAGCCAGGATGTTGGCTTGGAAGCAGCCATTCATTCAAAGAGTGCGTAACAGCTCACTGGTCGAGGGTCCGGGCGTGGATAATAATCGGGTATAAGGCAGATACCGAAGGCGCGGGATAGCATTTAAGAAAGTATCGGTAGGGGAGCATTCCATATGCGTAGAATACGTCAGGTGACTGTAGTTGGAGCGTATGGAAAAGCAAATGTAGGTATAAGTAACGATTAGGAGGGCGAGAACCCCTCCCGCCGTAAGTCCAAGGTTTCCCGGGCAATGTCATTCATCCCGGGGTCAGTCGGGTCCTAAGCCTCAGCCGAGCGGCGAAGGCGATGGCAGAAACGGTCAACATTCCGTTACTGCCGGCAGGAGCGACGTGGAGACGGAGCAGTGGAACCTCCGCGCACAGACGGAATAGTGCGTTGAAGGGTGTAGGTTATGATAGAGGCAGGCAAATCCGCCTTTAGAGCCGAACCTGAGAGTACGGAGCGTCCCTCGGGACAATCCGATAGCGAGGGTAATCATACTCCCGAGAAAATCCGCTAAGCATATCCTGTCGGCACCCGTACCGCAAACCGACACAGGTAGACGGGTAGAACATACTAAGGCGTTGAGAGATTCATGGTTAAGGAACTAGGCAAACTGACCCCGTAACTTCGGGAGAAGGGGTCCTCCAGTGATGGAGGCGCAGAGAATAGGTCCAGGCAACTGTTTAACAAAAACACAGGGCTGTGCAAACTCGAAAGATGACGTATACAGCCTGACACCTGCCCGGTGCCGGAAGGTTAAGAGGAGATGTCACCGCAAGGGAAGCATTGAATTGAAGCCCCGGTAAACGGCGGCCGTAACTATAACGGTCCTAAGGTAGCGAAATTCCTTGTCGGGTAAGTTCCGACCTGCACGAATGGTGTAATGATCCGGACGCTGTCTCAACCATGATCTCAGTGAAATTGTAGTATCGGTGAAGATGCCGATTACCCGCGATGGGACGAAAAGACCCCGTGAACCTTTACTACAGCTTAGCATTGACCTTGGTCATCCGATGTGTAGGATAGGCCGGAGGCTTAGAAGGGCGCACGCCAGTGTGTCTGGAGCCGCCGTTGAAATACGGCCCTTTGGCTGTCTGAGGTCTAACTCCTTGTTAGGAGGACACTGCTTGGTGGGTAGTTTGACTGGGGTGGTCGCCTCCAAAAGCGTAACGGAGGCTTCCAAAGGTGCCCTCCGGCCGATTGGTAACCGGCCTTTAAGAGTGCAATGGCATAAGGGCGCTTGACTGGGAGGCAGACATGCCGAGCAGGCAGGAAACTGGGGCATAGTGATCCGGTGCAAGTGTATGGAAACTGCATCGCTCAAAGGATAAAAGGTACTCCGGGGATAACAGGCTGATCCCCCCCAAGAGCTCACATCGACGGGGTGGTTTGGCACCTCGATGTCGGCTCGTCACATCCTGGGGCTGGAGAAGGTCCCAAGGGTTGGGCTGTTCGCCCATTAAAGTGGCACGCGAGCTGGGTTCAGAACGTCGTGAGACAGTTCGGTCTCTATCTATCGTGGGCGTTGGAGTTTTGCGTGGTTCTGACACTAGTACGAGAGGACCGTGTTGGACAGACCTCCGGTTTACCAGTTGTGCCGCCAGGTGCACCGCTGGGTATCTGAGTCTGGATTGGATAAGCGCTGAACGCATCTAAGTGCGAAGCCAGCCGCAAGATTAGAACTCCTCA